>NZ_JAMXFC010000030.1 GCF_025370755.1 Laspinema sp. D2d
CTCTCTCTCCCCCATCCTCCCCATCTTCCCCATCCTCCCCATCCTCCCCATCCTCCCCATCCTCCCCATCTCCCCCACCCCGATCGCCTTTCTTTACAATCACTCCATAGTCTGTTCCTGGGTATCGCTTTGTAGTAGACTACAAACGTTCGAGCATCTAACATCCGAGGGGAAGCAAAGGCCAATTCGCCTCACTCCCTCCTAAGTATTTTTGCTCATCAAAGTAGTAACAATACTCGGCGATCGGTCCTGTTGTTGCCCGAATCTTGATAACGCACAACACTCTCATTGACACAAGAGTAGTAAACCATCTGTTGACACTGTTGGGAGAAGAAATTTAATGCGGGACGCAATCACAAGCCTGATAAAAAACTATGACGTCACAGGTCGCTATCTCGATCGCGACGCCATTGATAACCTGAAGTCCTATTTTCAAACGGGGACTGTCCGGGTACAAGCGGCTGGAATTATTAATGCCAATGCAGCCGAACTGGTGAAACAAGCCGGGCTCCGTTTATTTGCGGATTTACCTGAGTTGATTCGTCCGGGTGGAAATGCTTATACGACCCGTCGCTATGCGGCCTGCCTACGGGATATGGATTATTATCTGCGGTATGCCAGCTATGCCTTAGTTGCAGGAAATACCGACGTTCTTGATGAACGAGTTCTGCAAGGATTGCGGGAAACTTACAATTCTTTAGGCGTTCCGATTGGACCGACTGTCGTTGGGATTCAAATCCTCAAAGAACTGGTCAGAGAAAAGATCACCGAAGCTGGGATTCAACCCGGTGATTGGGTAGATCAACCCTTTGATCATATTAGTCGCGAGTTAAGCGAACGCGACATTTAGTCGTAAGACTTTAAAACCGAATTTTGAATCTCGGGAAGTCCGCATTGGCGGACTTTATATTTTGGGGGGTTAGGGATCTTAATCAATCCTTTAATTTTTCCCTGATGAGCTTGATAAAAAGGTCAATCAGGGAAATCCCCAATCCGGGTGAGTAACCCTCTAGCTGAATTTTATATCCTCACACTGCTGTAAAGATGAGAAATGGAGCGTTTCTACATCTTTTTTTGATTTGAGGTTATGTCCACCGGATTTGAGATGACTGGCTTTTTTTAGAAAGCAGCCAGGTCGCCCCAGACCTGACACCCTTGAAGCAGATTTTTAATCCGCGATCGCTCTAAAAATTGACTGGCGATCGCTTCTACCTTGCCATTGGGATAAACAATATAAATGCTATCTCCACTCAGAACCGCTAAGAGATTTTCTGAGGGTTTTAAGGAATCACGGTCGGTCGCTTGTGAGAAGGCCATACCTGAATTTGCCTAGAACGTCAATATTGGTTCTGAAATTGTTACCTATCTCAATCATCAAGCCATTTCTATATTTCCTAAGTGATCTTACTTAGTCACTTAGGCGATCGAAAACAGTGACAAATAGGATCTCGATCGTTTCTAAAATGGACAATATCTGATATAGACGTAAAAAGTTCCTTGATTGCTGAACTCAAGAGGATTCCCCGACTCCAGAAAATGCCACACCCCTTTGAGGGCATGACTTTCTGGTATAAGGCCCCGATAATCTGGGTTGATTTAAAAAACGGATTTCGTCATGTTATGAAAGCGGCAACTAGGGAATTGGGATTTTAACGAACCGATCTAAAACATTAATAAGTATCGTTTTCCCCAAGTACACTCCAGGGAGTTAGGGTTTCTACCTGGGCTAGTTGGGTTTCCGGGACGGTTTGAACCGCAATCAGGGGAATGAGTCCACAGAGAAAAGAGGTTAAGACAATCAAGGAAACGGTTAGGAATCGATTCGGGCGATCGCCGAGAAAATCATTCCAATGGTGCTGATTTCTTGAATTTTCTGCGGTTATATTGCACTCATTTAGTAATAATTCCAGAGAAGGATGCTCAGTGGAACCTTGCATTTCTCTCGGTTTTACCCAGACGGTGACTTCAGTTTTAGAAATCCCCACGGCGGCAAGTTCTTTTAATTGTTGCAAGGCATCAAAAATTTCGCGATCGCTATAAGGACGGTCTCGATATTCCGATATCCAGGCTTTAAAATCTTGTAAATCTACCTTAACGGAGGATTCTCCGCTTCCTCGGCGCTGAATCCAGCCATACAATAAATTGGCGCAGGGGTTGAGTTTTGCTTCTAACATGAGTGCCTCTCCACTGTAATTTTAACTGCGGATCCAAGCTAATTCCTCGTCTTAATCCAACTCCCTAACCCGATTGAATTAAACCGCGTCTCTCCAGACTTCAGGGATTAAGAGTGGGATGAAGAAGATGGGTGATTTTTCTTGGATTTCTCCTTAATGGTAACATTGGTTACAGTTTCGTCAATAATTTTGTGCATGATTTTTCGTAAAAAAATATGAAGCATTCAGCTTTGACCGCCTCTATAGAGGTTTTGCACAACGAGGACCCTCCCAGGTCCCTCTTTTTAAATGAAAAGTTTGGGAAGGATGTAAAACCTTGAATTGTCATAAAACCTTGACAATTCAAAATTATTAATGATTCATGACTGATAAAAATTTATCTCTCTTGATCCAGTGCCTGAAACCTGATTGACTGACAAAAGAATCAGAGGAGAAGGCTGAAGAGTTTTGAAGTGGCCCCTATATGGAGGGAGGGAGCGATCGCCCTACACCAAATCCGCTAAAATTTTCGCATTATCCTTTAACTGTTGGCTACTGACCCGAGTCTGCCTAAACCCCACCGCCGTTTGACTCGCCCCTAAATTAATACTCGTCACCACTTCCGTAATTTGTTGAATGGCGATATCCTGCTGCTTGATATTAGCGGCAATTTGTTGAGAACTCAACACCACCGTATTAATCGAGGTGAAAACCGTTTCAAATGTTTCCGCTGCTGATTGAATCACCTGCATTAATTGGTCGATTTTTCGAGACCCTTCTACCGTCACCTGCGTTGTTGAATGAATCGAATTTTTGATTTCTTGAACTAATGTATTGATTTGACGAGCCGAGTTTTTACTTTGGTCAGCAAGCTTCCGAATTTCAGCCGCAACCACCCCAAACCCTTTGCCATGCTCTCCCTCGCGAACAGCCTCAATGGCCGCATTTAATGCCAATAACTCTGTTTGCATCGCAATTTCACTCACCAAATTAGAAATCATTCCAATTCGGGCAGTTTGGGTTTCAAGAATTTGAATTTGTTGTGTTATTTTTCCCGCATTGTCTTGTAATATTTTCATTTCCTGGACTGAGGATTCCATAGCATCCTGTCCGGATTCCGTAAGAGCAATAACCTGTTTACCCTGCATTGAAGTTGATTCAGCTTGGCTCGCCATATATTGCGACGATACCGCCAGTTCGCTCACTGTTGCGGTGGTTTGACTCATGGATGCTGCCTGTTGAGTTGCAATAGTTTCCTGCTCCTCAATCGTGCTTGCGAGTTGAGACGACATTGCGGTTAACTCTAGGGAAACTGCTTCGATGGGATGAATAATTTTTTGTTGTGTAAATCGGAAGATTAAAAGAACAATAATTAATAAAATAACTGCTCCCAATACTATCGAAATATTCATCCAATTTTCTGCCTGAGTTGCTCTTTGTTTCCGCACCATGAGCAACGCATTTTCAGTATCCTCCATTTCATTGATTTGAAAGCGAATTTCATCCATAATTTGTTTGCCTTTACCCGAATTAACCAATGCTATAAGCTGTTGATTTTGTCCATTTTGCTTCAAATTAATCGTTTCATCCAGTTCTGCAAACTTATCTGCTATTAACCCATTAATTACCGTGAGCTTTTGAGTTTGCTCTGGGTTATCCTGGATCAATTTTTTTAAGTCTTGGAATACCCTCATTTCTTGTCGTAGACTTTGATTGTAGGGTTCTAAAAAGTCTTGATTTCCAGTAAATATAAATCCCCGTTGACCTGTTTCCGCATCGATTACCACTTTTTCGAGCAATCGAATATTTGACTTAACTTCATTCGTATGATTCACCCAATTCATGGTTTCTACTAAACTCCTATTTGTTGTGTAGGCAATAGCACTGACAACAATATTGAGCAGAGCAATTGTTCCTAAGCCAAGGGAGAGGATTTTCCCTAGCTTCCATTGTTGTTTTTGAACTTTCATGTTGTTTGGGTTCACTGCTTTGGATTTATAAGTAAAGACGTGAAAAAATCGCTACGAAGTAAAGATAGGTTAAGAAGACGAACAACAATTAAACTTAAACCGTTTGGCTGTATAGTAGACCTCTTGCAAAAAAAAGATTGATCCCCCCAAACCCCCTGAGATCCCCCTCCCGTCCCCCTTGGAACCCCCTCCCGTCCCCCTTAAGAAGGGGGAAGCCAGAGGAATAAATGTTTATTTAACGGGGGAAGCCAGAGGAATGAATGTTTATTTATCGGGGGGCTTTAAAGAATTTTACAAGAGGTATAGTTTCCCGGTGTAATTCTGGCTTCTACACCTGCCATAACCTCATAAGCTAGGTTTAGTTCAGCTTCTAACATCCGTCCGGCCAATTCATCCCGTTTCAAATGCTGCTACTTTACTTCAATTTCTTTCAGTTCTGAGCGGTATTTAGAGAGTAAGAACACCTACCATCCTGAGAGTTCCCGTGAAGGTATTTGCTCTGAACTTGTAAACTTTTATGAATCGATCGGTGAGCTGGCACTATTACTCGAATTTGGCCCGTTTTTGCTAACTCGACGGAGGCTTCATCTGCCTCTATCTCCATCATAATTAATAATAAGACTCACGGGTAAAACTTCCAATTGCCAGACCCTAAATGATTGGAGCTTAAGGAGGGTCTGTGATTGACTGATAAAAGAAGGTGAGGGGTCGTGCCTTGCCCTTGAATTGGCGAGTTTTGGCTCATCTGAGTGCGTCGGTCTAATCAGAAGCCTATCAAAAGCTGCTGCAAGATGCATCGCAACGGCTTCGCGATCGCGTCAAGGTGGTTCTCCTGGCTGACCCAAGCATTGTCCATAGGGATACGATGAGACGGGTGCGAACATTAGGCTGGCATATCCCATCGGGTTCAAGAGTAAAGATAAAGAATTTAAAACGCTTCATCTCATCTTTAAAAAGAGGGAAACTTGAGGAATTTATGAAGTATTCAAGGGTGACGGGGTTGGCTGGATCGGAGCCATTTTTTCCGAGCGATCGCCTAAATTTTGGCCCAAAAAACGGTAAAATCAGGTATTCCAAATCCGTCGGCACTCCTGAAATCCCGTGGCTAAACAACGACTCGACACCTTGTTAGTAGAAAGAAACCTCTGTTCCTCTAGGCAGCAGGCACAACGGTTTATTCGCGCTGGGGAAGTCCGGGTAAATGGGCAACTGCTGGATAAACCGGGGACTGAAGTGGATATCAATGCGGAACTTCAGGTCAAAGAGCGATCGCGCTTTGTTTCCCGAGGTGGCGAAAAACTCGCAAAAGCCCTAGAAACCTTTCCCATTCCCGTGAGCGATCGCCTCTGTCTCGATGGCGGTATTTCTACTGGAGGCTTTACGGACTGTTTGCTGCAAGCGGGAGCTAAACTCGTCTATGGTATTGATGTGGGCTATGGTCAAGTAGATTGGGGACTGCGTAACGACCCCCGGGTAATTCTGCGCGAACGGACTAATTTGCGGTACTTGACGAAAACCGATTTGTATGAGTCTGAAGAGAATCTGCCAAATTTGGGGGTGGTGGATGTCTCGTTTATTTCTCTGAGTAAGATATTACCGGCCTTATGGGAATTGCTGGTGCCTCCTAGAGAATTAGTCTTGTTGGTCAAACCTCAGTTTGAAGTCGGGCGATCGCGGGTCGGGAAAAAAGGTGTAGTGCGGGATCCAGCGGACCATACCGATGCGATTTTTCAAGTCTTGCAAGCGGCACTGGACCTCGGTTGGGGGTATGGCGGGTTAACTTGGTCCCCCATCAGTGGTCCAGCGGGAAATATTGAGTATTTACTGTGGTTAAAGATGGCAAGCGATACCCCTGCGCCGGATCAAGCGGCGATCGCGCTGATGGCAAAACAGGCACAACAAGAGATTAAGAACAAAGAGACATCGCCCCTCTAAGAGAAATTCTCGGGGATCCGGTGCAGAAAATTACCCCTAGGGGATAGATCCCCGAAACAAGCCCTGAGTCTCAACTGCATCCAGGCATTGAGTGAGCCAGCCTTCGTGAAGTGTCCCCACAATTAGAGCCGATCAAAGTATTAAACTCCTCGGAGTGCCTGTTCATTCTGATATAGCATGAGTTTAGAGACGCTGGCTGCGCCAAAGATTTGAAAGCCCCAAGCTTGATGGTATTCTGGCGAGTTGAGGTCACCTTAATATTAAGATTGAAATCATAAGGTACGAGCATGGCATCCATCCGCGAGTTACACAAACAACTAATCCGAAAAGAACGCTCGGCGGTAGAAATTACCCAAGAAGCCCTAGAGCGGATCGATAAGTTAGAACCCAAACTACATAGCTTCTTACTCGTGACACCCGATCGCGCCTTGGAACAAGCGAAACGGGTGGATGCCAAAATCGCTGCCGGTGAAGAAATCGGTATGCTCGCAGGCATTCCTATCGCGATTAAAGACAATATGTGCACCGAGGGAGTCCGCACCACTTGCGGATCCCGAATGCTGGAAAACTATGTGCCGCCCTACGAATCCACGGTGACTGAGCGTTTAATTAAGGCAGGGGCGGTAATGGTGGGTAAAACCAACATGGACGAGTTTGCAATGGGCAGTTCCACGGAAAACTCAGCCTTTCAGCTCACCGCGAACCCTTGGGACCTGAGCCGGATTCCTGGGGGGTCTTCCGGAGGGTCAGCGGCTGCTGTCTCCTCGGGAGAATGTATTGTAGCCCTCGGTTCGGATACTGGGGGTTCCATTCGCCAACCCGCATCGTTTTGTGGTGTGGTGGGGATGAAACCGACTTACGGATTAGTGTCCCGGTATGGATTAGTCGCTTATGCCTCTTCCTTGGACCAAATTGGACCCTTTGGACGCACGGTAGAAGATGCGGCAATTTTGCTCAAGCACATTGCAGGCTATGATCCCAAGGATTCTACGAGTCTGAATGTCACGATCCCAGACTATATGAAATTCGTGAAGCCCAATTTAAAGCCAAAGGGTCAGCGACGGATTGGGATCATTAAGGAAACCTTTGGGGATGGGTTAGATGCGGGAGTGGAAAAAGCCGTCACCAAGGCGATCGAGGTGTTGCAAGAGTTAGGGGCAGAAATTCAGGTGGTATCTTGCCCCCGGTTCCGTTATGGGTTGCCGACTTACTACATTATTGCGCCTTCGGAAGCTTCGGCGAACCTTGCCCGTTACGATGGGGTGAAATATGGGTTCCGTGCCGAGGATAGTGAAAGTTTGATTGAGATGTATGGTAAGACGCGGGCTCAGGGATTTGGGGCGGAGGTAAAACGCCGGATTGCGATCGGGACTTATGCGCTATCAGCGGGCTATTATGATGCCTATTATCTCAAGGCGCAAAAAGTTCGGACCTTAATTAAGGAAGATTTTGAACGAGCCTTCGCCCAGGTGGATATTTTAGTTTGTCCTACGGCTCCTTCGACAGCCTTTAAAGCTGGGGAAAAGACGGCTGATCCATTGAGTATGTATTTGTCCGATTTGATGACTATTCCGGTCAATTTAGGGGGGTTACCCGCTCTGAGTATTCCCTGTGGTTTTGATGACCAAGGATTGCCCATTGGAATGCAAATGATTGCCAATGTATTGCGGGAAGATTTACTGTTTGAAGTCGCCTATGCGTACGAACAGGCAACAGAATGGCATAACCGGAAACCGCAAATTTAGAACAGTGATGGGGGGATTGTCCAAGGGAACTGAGACTGTCCTAATTTTGGCCGAAAACAAATCTCTAACATTGCAATTGGCATGAGTGGAATGGGACTGCCGACTTCTTTGAAAGGACCTGTTTTGATTGCAGGGATTTTAGCGATCGCCTACTTTGGGGCTTGTTTGTTTCTCTATTTGCGGCAAAATCGGTTTATCTTTTTTCCCGCACCTGTTATAGAAACAACGCCAGCGGAACTCGAACTCAAGTATGAAGAAGTTTGGATTCCGGTGAGTCAGAAAAGTGGCAAGGTAGAACGGATTCATGCTTGGTGGATTCCGTCAGAAACTTCAAGCGATCGCGTCTTGTTGTACCTGCATGGGAATGGGGTAAATATTGGGGCAAATGTCAATCATGCTGCCCGGTTTCATCAGCTAGGATTCTCCGTGTTGTTAATTGATTACCGGGGGTATGGACTCTCGGAAGGGTCATTTCCCACGGAGAATACTGTATTTGTAGATGCGCAAACCGCTTGGAACTATTTAATACAGGACCGGGGGATATCGCCGGAACAGATTTTCTTGTATGGACATTCTCTCGGGGGGGCGATCGCGGTGGACTTGGCAAGTCGTCAACCCGATGCCGCTGGAGTCATCGTGCAAAGTTCGTTTACCACTATGCGAGAAATGGTGGATTATCGCTTCCATTTTTGGATGTTTCCCATTGATTTATTGTTAACCCATCACTTTAATTCTCGCGCTAAAATGAGCGAATTACAGGTTCCAGTTTTGTTCATTCATGGGATGGCTGATCCACAAATTCCCAGTGAAATGAGCGAACAGCTTTATCAAATTGCACCGGAACCGAAACGCATCTTTTTAGTACCCGATGCCGGACATAATAATGTGGCATCGATTGCCGGTGAGTCTTATTTTCAAGTGGTGAGAGACTTTATTACCCTGGCTGAAAGGTCCCGCAGTGCAGAGATTTCCCGCAATGAAATCCAATCTTTTCGATAACGGGGTTCAATCCTTCCGAGCAGTCTATCGAGTCAAATCGGACCCCTTGAAGGGTGCAGCGACGTAAATCAAGCCCGCCTGTGCGGGCTTCCCTTAAAATAGGGGTTTGACCATCGGATTCAGTTTAATTTTCAATCCTTCATAAAAACGTTAAAATAAGACTAACTCCGGAATAAATTTCACAGATCTCAATATCAATACTCTACTCATTTCATCATTAAACTGCAATTAAACGTAGCGTTATGTCATTTGTTGGTCTACATATTCACACCGATTATAGTCTGCTCGATGGTGCTAGTCAGATTCCGCAACTGATTGACAAGGCGATCGAGTTGGGAATGCCTGCGATCGCCCTGACGGATCACGGGGTCATGTATGGGGCGATCGAACTGATTAAAGTCTGCCGAGGCAAAGGAATTAAACCGATTATCGGCAATGAAATGTATGTCATTAATGAACCCTTAGACACCAAAGCCCGTTGCCGTCGCTATCATCAAGTTGTTTTAGCTAAAAATACCCAAGGCTATAAAAATTTAGTCAAATTAACCACAATTTCTAGTCTGGAGGGGATTCACGGCAAAGGAATTTTTGCCCGTCCTTGTATTAATAAAGAACTGTTAGAACAATATCACGAAGGGTTAATCGTTACCAGTGCTTGTTTAGGGGGAGAAATTCCCCAAGCCATTTTACAAAATAAACTGGATGTCGCTCGAAAAGTAGCAAAATGGTATAAGAAACTCTTTGGGGATGATTATTATTTAGAACTGCAAGATCATGGGTCTCAGGAAGACCGGATCGTGAATGTGGAGATCGTAAAAATTGCCCGAGAACTGAATATTAAACTAATTGCTACTAACGATTCCCATTTTATCTCCTGTTATGATGTAGAAGCTCATGATGCGCTGTTGTGCATTCAAACCGGCAAGCTGATTAGTGAAGATAAGCGGATGCGCTATAGCGGAACGGAGTATATGAAATCCGCCGAAGAGATGGCGTTATTGTTTAGAGATCATTTGTCGGATGAAGTCATTCAAGAGGCGATCGCCAATACCCTAGAAGTTGCCCAGAAAGTCGAAACGTATCATATTCTAGGTGAACCTCGGATTCCTGATTTCCAATGTCCTCCGGGAGAAACTCCCAACACCTATGTGGAATGGATTGCCAAAGAAGGACTGAAGGAACGCTTTAAGTGTAGAAGCTACGAAGAAATTCCCCAAGTCTATCGCGATCGCCTGGTTTATGAAGTAAAAATGCTGCAAGAAATGGGGTTTGCAGCGTACTTTTTGGTAGTGTGGGATTACATCAAATATGCACGCGATCGGGGCATTCCTGTCGGTCCCGGAAGAGGTTCTGCCGCTGGTTCTCTCGTCGCCTATGCCATGCAAATTACCAATATTGATCCGGTACATCATGGACTCCTGTTTGAGCGCTTCTTGAACCCAGAACGGAAGTCTATGCCGGATATTGATACAGATTTTTGTATCTCTCGCCGAGATGAAGTGATTCAATATGTTACCGAAAAATATGGGAAAGAACGGGTTGCCCAAATCATCACCTTTAACCGCCTGACTTCTAAAGCCGTGTTAAAAGATGTCGCCCGGGTGTTAGGAATTCCCTACAAAAAATCCGATGAAATGGCAAAATTAATTCCCGTCGCCCGGGGGAAACCAGAAAAATTATATGTGATGATTTCCGATAAATCTCCTGCCCCGGAATTTCGAGAAGCCTACGTTAAAAATGAAGAAATTACCCGAGAAGATGGGACAGTCGTCAAATTCCAACAATGGTTGGATATGGCAATTAGAATCGAAGGAACCAACAAAAGTTCTGGGGTTCATGCTGCCGGAGTCGTGATTTCTGCTGACCCCTTAGATGAAATTGTTCCCCTGCAAAAGAATAACGACGGTGCCACCATTACCCAGTATCCGATGGAGGATTTAGAATCCCTGGGGTTATTAAAAATGGACTTTTTAGGGTTAAAGAATTTAACCATGATTCAGAAAACCCTTGACTATATCAAAGAAACAAAAAATCTTGATTTTGACCCCTATCAGTTTCCCGCTGAAGAACGACGAGCACAAGAAGTTAGAGGCAGAGGCACTAAAAAATTTCCCAAAGATATTGAAAATACCTACAAGATTTTAGAACGAGGGGACCTTGAAGGAGTATTTCAATTAGAATCCTCGGGGATGAAACAAATTGTCCAAGATTTAAAACCCTCTTGTATTGAAGATATTTCTTCCATTTTAGCCCTCTATCGTCCCGGTCCTTTAGATGCGGGTCTAATTCCTAAATTTATCGATCGCAAACATGGACGCGAAGAAATTGCCTATGAACATCCTCTTTTAGAAGGCATTCTTCAAGAAACTTATGCAGTCATGGTCTATCAAGAGCAGATCATGAAAATAGCCCAAGATTTAGGAGGATATTCCTTGGGTCAAGCGGATTTATTACGCCGTGCAATGGGTAAAAAGAAACCCGAAGAAATGAATAAACATCGGGAACTTTTTCTGGATGGGGCAACTAAAAATGGAGTCTCTAAATCCATTGCAGAAAACTTGTTTAATCAAATGCTTTTGTTCGCCGAATATTGCTTTAATAAATCCCATTCCACTGCTTACGGTTATGTAACCTATCAAACGGCTTATTTGAAGGCGAATTATCCCGTCGAATATATGGCGGCTTTGCTGACTTCAAATAGTGGGGACCAGGATAAAGTTCAGAAATATATCGCCAACTGTCAAGAGTTAAATATCACCGTTCAAGGACCAGATATTAATCGGTCTGGGGTGGATTTTACCCCGGTGGAAGCAACTGAAGAAAAGAAAACGATTCTGTTTGGATTGTCGGCGATTAAAAATATTGGCGACAATGCGATTCAGTGCATTTTGGCGGAACGTGAGGCGAAGGGGCCGTTTCACTCTTTGGCAGATTTGTGCGATCGCATTAATCTACATACGGTCAACAGTCGCGCCTTAGAAGCCCTGATTAAGTGTGGGGCGTTGGATGGTCTGAATCCCAACCGCAAACAAGCGATCGAATATATGCCGCTGGCGATTAAATGGGCGCAGGACCGGGCCAAGGAACAAGAAACCGGCCAGCTTAATTTATTTGACCAACTGGCAGTAATGACCGAGACATCGACGTTTGAATCGGCCCCAGTCCCTCCCAATGTTGCTGATTTTCCCGTGGAAGAAAAGCTGCAATTTGAGAAAGAATTGCTGGGATTTTATGTATCTGAACATCCCTTAAAAAATGCGGGCAGAATTGCCGAACATTTGGGAATTACGGTGGTGAGTTTGGGGAAACTAGATGAACAGAAATCACGTACTAAAATTAGTGTGCTGGTGGTATTGACGGAAGTTAAACAGATTCTCACCAAAAAAGACGAACGCCGCATGGCCTTTTTGCAAATGGAAGATATTGAAGGGAAGGCAGAAGCGGTGGTATTTCCCGATACTTATGAACAAGTCCACGAGTTGCTCATTCCCGATACACCCATACTGATTGAGGGGAAAGTCGATCGCCGGGACGATCGCACTCAGTTGATTGTCGAAGATGCCAAAGTCTTGAAATTGGATGAGTTAAACCCACTGCCGGAGGCGATCGCACCGACGAGGATAACGGAGATGATTTTGCTAGAACTGACGACCGATCGCATCAATACGCCAGAAGTGCTCGATCGCCTGAAAGTGATTCTTGAAGAACATTCCGCAGACAAAACTCAAGCAACAGTTCCAACCGTTGCCATCATCGTTAAATCCGGCGATCGCCATCGCGCCGCTGCCATTTGCGGACCCAATTTCTGGGTTCAGGATTGTCATAATGTGGTCACCGCCCTCAATTCTGCTGGATTCCCGGCGGTAGTCTATTCTCTCCCTCCCTTAAATGGGATGGGGAATCTACCCCCATTCCCGGACCGAATTCCCTTTGAACACCTTACTGTTCCCTATCTCAACTCAATTCGGTCCATTTTGCAAAACTTGGAAGAAGGAGAAGCATAAGAACTTATGGGGATAACAACCTCAGTCATTACGACAAACTGCCCAATTTCTCCCCCATCCTCCCCATCCTTACAAAAGTCGATTTTTTACTTCCGGTCCCCTCCCCTTACCAAGGGGAGGGTTAGGGTGGGGTGCTCATTGACGGGCGATCGCGTGTCAATTGAGGAATGAGTAGGTGGAAACTTCTCGTACAGGCGCGATCGCGCGTCACGAACAAAGAGGTTTCTCCAGCCTCCATACAGGTCCTTAAACCCTTAAGAGTGCGTGACGTGGCTTACCCCACGTCACCAGGACCCCACCCTAACCCTCCCCTTGCTAAGGGGAGGGGACCGGAGGTGCCGTTAAGCGTAAAAAACCTACTCTTGTAAGTCCTCCCCATCCTCCCCATCCTCCCCATCTCCCCCATCCTCCCCATCTCCCCCATCCTCCCCATCTCCCCCATCTCCCCCATCCTCCCCATCTCCCTCACGGTGCCCGCCATAACTTAACCGTCTCATCCCCTGCGGCAGTGGCGAGGGTTTTGCTATCGGGACTGAATGCCACGGCAAAGACGCGATCGCTATGATCGGTCAGAGTACAAATTGGTTTGCGCTTGCGGACATCCCAGAGGATAACGGTTTGATCTCGGCTACCACTGGCGAGTAATTTGCCATCGGGACTAAAGGCGAGAGTATTCACCCGTTCTGAATGTCCCGCCAAGCGAGTAATTTGCTCACCCCGACCGACATCCCACAAGACGAGAGTGCCATCAAAATTGCCACTGACGATGGTTTTGCCATCTGGACTGAAAGCCACGGCATTGACGAGGCCAGAATCGCCGTACAGGGTAAAAAATTGCTTGCCAGTGTGGACATTCCACAGCATCAGGGTGGTGTCGCGACTGCCGGAGGCGAGGGTAATGCCATCGGGACTAAAGGCGAGGGAATAGACCCAGCTTGAGTGGCCCCTGAGTTTGCGAAAGGCTTTGCCGGTGTAGGGATTCCAGAGAATGATTTTCCGGTCCCAACTGCCGGAAGCCAACATGGTCCCATCGGGACTGAAGGCTAAAGCATCCACTAATTCAGAATGGCCGGAAAACCATCCTCCCAGGTTGCGAATGCGTTCCCCGGTTTCAGCATTCCACAGAATAATGCTTTTATCTCGGCTGCTACTGGCTAATAGGGGAGATACGGGACTAAAGGTAACCGAGAGGACTAAATCGGAATGACCCTCTAGGGTGCGCAGGCGATCGCCAGTGATGGGATTCCAGAGAATGACCGATTGATCAGCGCTACCACTGGCTAAGGTACTACCATCGGGACTAAAGGCGATCGCCCAGACCCAACCTTGATGACCTTTGAGGGTCCGAATGCATCTCCAGGCATTGGGATTTACCAGGGATGGGGTTGCCGGTGGGGTGGCGGTGGGGAGAGTGGGTGGTAAAGTTTGGTCTTCTACTGAATTCAAAAAGGTTGGTCGTCGAGAAGGGACGTCTTCCAGAACGTCTGAGACAGACTGATACCGTTCATTCACGCGGTCCTGTAACAGTTTGTCTAAGATTTGCGTTAAACCGTCACTCACATCAGTCCCCATTTTCCAGAGGCGTTCTCTCCAGATCCATCTTCCCTCCAAGGGGTCGTACAAATCGTCCACCCATTCTCCGGTTAACAGTTGAATGCAGGTGACCCCGAGACTGTAGAGATCGCTGGCGGGATAGGCGAGACCTCCCCGGATCTGTTCTGGAGGCGCATATCCTTCCGTTCCAATGGTGCTCCCGGTTCGGGCAAGTCCCAGACTGGCTAAATGTTTAGAAATGCCTAGATTCGTCAGGACTAATTCCCCGTTATGGCGGCGGCGAATATTATCGGGTTTGATATCTCGGTGAATAATATTGCCATCGTGAATAATTTTAAACACGGGTAATAGGTGATCCAGGAGTTCCCAAATTTGGGGTTCTCGGAATGGACCCTGTTGTTCCATCTCTTCCAGCAAACTTTGGCCGTCGATAAACTCGATCGCCATGTAGAGGCGTTTGTCTTGCTCAAAATAATCCAGTAACTTGGCAATCTGCCGGTGATCGGCCATTGCCTGCCGACGTTGAGCATCGTGCTCGAAGACTTCAATCGCTTTTTCCAGGGTACTACTGTTGTTTGCGGAGGCTTCAAAGCCAGTTTCGACCGGCAGTAGTTGCTTGATAATGCAGTAATTGTCTTGATTCTGTTGATCCACCGCCAAAAAAGTTCGTTCCATACCCCCTTCTCCGAGAAGTTGGATGGTACGATAGCGCTCTTTCAGCAGGAAATTTGCTCCACAACTTAGACAAGCTGGGATATTCGTTGGGTTTTGGGGATTTTGGCAAGCGGGATTCACGCAATATGTCATACCAGCAAACACTCAGAAGTGGTTATATAATAATCAGTCTTTACCAGAAGTTTGGGTCGGCGGGGTTACAAAACGGGTCAATTTAGGCTGATGTTTCAGAATTATTGGTATTGCAGACTACCAATAGTAGAGAATTGAATCGGCTTTTTTGGATGGGACTCGTTTTGTGGATGGCTTATTTTATGTTTTATTTTCAGGTGACAAGACAGCTTGCCAAATTTTAATGGTATTATCCCAACTGCTACTCACTAATTTGTTGCCCTCTGGACTAAAGGCGAGAGAGGTAATAGGTCCAGAATGCCATTTTAAGGTGCACAGTTCTTGTCCGGTCCTCAGATGGAACAATTTAATCAGGCGATCGCGACTGCCACAGGCGAGGATTTCCCCATCGGGACTCACGGCGATCGCTTGTACCCAATCTTTCAGGGTTGACAAGCTGTAAGTCTGGCTGTGGGTCTGCAAATCCCACAGTTTCACAGTTTTGTCTTCACTGCCACTGACTAACTGTTGACCATTGGGAGTAAAGGCGACTGCACGGACTGAGGCCAAATGTCCCTGGAGGGTGGCTTGCTCTAGGCCAGTGCTCAAGTCCCATAATTTAATGGTATGGTCATCGTATCCCCCTCCACTGGCTAAGGTTTTACCATCCGGGGCGATCGCCACTGATTCCACATACCCCGTATGTCCCGTCAGGGTCCCGACTGCCATCCCCGTTGTCAGGTCCCACAGTTTCACCGTACTGTCAAAACAACCTGCGGCTAAGATTCCCCCATCAGGACTGATCGCAATCGACAACGGATAGGCATTTAATCCATCCCAGGTCTGCAATAAGTTCCCACTGCCCAAATCCCACAACTTGAGGGTATTATCCAAGCTGCCACTGACCAGAATTTGTCCATCGGGACTAATCGCAAGGCAACTCACCCACCCGGTATGAGCGGTTAAAGTCCCGATCGCATTCCCGGTAGCCAAATGCCAAACTTTGATTGTTTTATCATAGCTACAACTGGCTAAGGTTTCTCCATCGGGACTAATGGCTACCGCGATCGCATAGTTCTGATGACCCGTCAAGGTATGAATACATTTCCAGGTGGTGGGAATTGCGGGGTTAATCAGCGGAGTGACTGTTGGGGAGTTGGACATAAACCGTTGGGGAAGGGACCAATAGAGGTCGGCCAGTGCCCCTCCTGCACTTTCGTAGCGATCGTTTACCCACTCCTGCACCATCTTATCAATCACTTTTTCTAAGCGGCGATCAATCGTCATTCCTTTTTTGATTAATTCTTCTCGCCACAACCAGCGACCCTTCATCGGATCGTACAATTCATCGGGGTTTGTATCGGTCATCAAATGAATACAAGTGACCCCCAAGCTGTACAAATCACTCGCCGGATAGGCTTTCCCTCCCCGCAGTTGTTCAATGGGTGCATAGCCTTCCGTCCCGATTTTGGTTCCCGTTTTAACTAAAACGTTATTACTGAGTTGTTTAGCTACCCCAAAATCAATTAACACATATTTCCCATCGGATTTTTGTCTTAAAATATTTTCGGGCTTAATATCTCGATGAATTACATTTCGCTCATGAATAAACTGTAAAACTGGCAATAAATCTAATAATAAATTTTTGATTTTATCGCTAGAAAACGGCCCGTTTTCATCCAACTCCTGCAACAAAGTTTTCCCATTGATAAACTGTTGCACCAGATAGAGACGACCATCGATAGCAAAATCCGCAAATAGAGTGGGAATCTGAGGATGATCGCCCAATTGTAATAGTCGTTGAGCTTCTTGGGCGAACATTTTAGTGGCCGTTTCCAACAAGTTGGAATTTTGCTGAACTTGGGGTAACGGCAAAAATTGTTTAATCACACAGGTGGCATTTAAGCGATCGCCATCTTCAGCGATAAAGGTGCGCCCAAATCCCCCTTCCCCCAACAGGGAAAGTGCTCGATATCGCTGGTTGAGTTGCAACTCGTTGCCACAACTTTGACAAAACTTGATACCGGCTGGATTCTCAGGATTTTGACAGTGGGGATTGAGACAATAGCTCATGCCATGTTCTAGGTAAAACGGTTCAGGATTTCGGAAACTCTTCTAACTTTCTATTTTAATCGCAATTTTCCAAAATCACCCGTTTACTAGAAAATTGATCCAGTGACTGAGAGCAGGCTCTATAGCGCGTCTCAATCCTTTTACATAGAGGAATGAATATCTGGATTTCCAGCAGCAGTAGGGAGTAATATATTCCCTCTACTTTGAGGCATTCTCCGTCTTTATTTAGAGTCGTTCGGTTCCGGGGAGGGGGTTGTAATTTAGGTGGATTAAATTACTTTCAAAAAATAAAATAGAGGAAGTTTTTAACCCTTCATTATTTTAATAAAATTTCTTTAAGAAAAGAATTAAACTTTATTAGGTAAAAACCTCGGCATTTCAAAATTTTGAAAGATTAAGGTCCTTGTCCAAATTCCGAGCGTAAGGCTTCTAATTCAGCGGCGATCGGGTCAAAACCTGGGGTTTGATTGGGGGGAGTTGGGCTGGGTTTGGGTGGGGGAGATGCAGGGGATACCGCTTTACCCGGTTGCCCTTGACTAAAATGAGTTTTAATCGCTTCTAAATCCAGGGAAACCGGGTCAAATTTGCCCGGTTGAACAGGGGGAGTTTGGGGGGCAGCAGGGGGTTTAGGGGGTGGGGAGGCGATCGCCCCGGGTTGTAACACTTTTAAAACTTCTGTCGCGGATTGATAGCGATCGCGCACTAATTCTTGTAGCAATTTATCTAAAATTTGTGCTAAGATTGGAGAGGTACTTTTCCCTTGCTTTGCCAGTTGTTCTTTCCACACCCAGCGGGCATTCATTCCATCATATAAATCATCGGGCATTTTTGCTGTTAATAACTGAATACAAGTCACCCCCAAACTATATAAATCACTCGCCGGATATGCCTGACCCCCACGAATTTGTTCCAGAGGAGCATATCCGTGAGTACCGGCCCGAGTTCCCATTTGGGCCAGGGCAGTCCCCGTCCCTTCTTTAGCCACCCCAAAATCAACTAAAACGAGCTTATTATCCTTGCGTCGTCGTAAAATATTTTCCGGTTTTATATCACGATGAATCACATTATTCGTATGAATAAATTGCAGAATCGGCAATAAATCCAGTAATAGGGAATAAATTTGGCTTTCGCTAAAGGATCCCTGTTGTTTGAGTTCATCTAAAAGGTCTAATCCATCAATTAATTCCTGAACTAAATACCAGCGTTTATCCTGTTCAAAATAAGCATAAAGGGAGGGAATTTGAGGATGTTCCCCCAGATGCAGGAGTTGCACTGCTTCCCGTTGAAATAGTTCCGTAGCTTTTGCTAAGGCAGCAGTCCCTTGAATTTGGGGAAAAAACTGTTTAATGACACAGGGTGCATTGAGGCGGTCTTCATCAACAGCAAAAAAGGTGCGACCCATCCCCCCTTGGCCCAAGGGTTGTACTGCCCGATAGCGATCGCGCAACAGTAATTTAGCCCCACAAGTTAGACAAAATTTGGTAGAGGGGGGATTGGAGGGGTTAGAACAGTTTGAATTGAGACAATAGGTCATAATTTTAACGAAATTGACAGAATGGGTATCGTTCCTCGGTGATGAGTGGCGATCGCACCGAAACAAGTCAATTGCAGTCCCAACTTAGCTGATCCGCCTAGTTTTTAAGACAAGACTTGCCAAATTTTAATCGTTTCGTCCCAACTGCCACTAATCACCAGTTTACCATCGGGCGCAAAAATCACCGCATTCACTGCCCCGGTATGTCCATTCAGGGTAGTGACATGGTTCGCGGAAAACTGGCCTTTTTCCTGGCGAATCTGCCACAGATTTAAGGTTTGGTCGGTACTGCCACTGACAATATGTTTGCCATTGGGAGAAAAAGCGACAGAATTCACCATATCCCGATGGCCGGATAAGGTAGTGATTAGCTTTCCTGTGGCAAAATTCCAAAGTTTAAGGGTTTTATCTTTACTGCCACTGACTAAAAGTGTGCCATCGGGACTGATTGCTAAACAGTTCACCGATTGCAGATGTCCCCCCAGGGTATAGCGCACTTTATGGTGTTTTAAATCCCAAATTTGGATGGCGTTATCCAGTCCGCCACTGGCTAAATATTCACTCTTCGGTCCGATCGCAATGGATTTAATCATTCCTGAACGACCGGCCAAAGTACACAAAGGTGAGACAGAAACGTTTCCTTTGGGTCCCGTTCCGATCTGCCAAAGTCGCACGGTTCTATCCTCAGAACCGGATGCTAAAATTGTGCCCGTGGTGTTAAAAGCGAGGGAATTAACATCCCGTAAATGGTCGGTTAGGGTTGCAATTTCCTGACCTGTATTCAGATGCCAAAGCTTGATGGTATCATCATCGCTGCAACTCGCTAACAGAGTTCCATCAGGAGAGATAGCAAGTCCATTGATGGATTTGCTATGACCCGAGAGACCTCGGATAGTTTCCCCGGTAAAAAAATTCCAAATCAGGATGCGATCATCGAGACTGCCACTGGCGAGAATGTGACTGTTGGGGGCGATCGCCAAACAAGTTACCCAAGAGGTATGGCCCGTGAGGGTCCGGACACACCGAGGGCCGCTATGGGTTGAGGTGTGATTGCTAATCGGGGGTTTCGAGAAAAGGGCCACCGGACTCCCTCGATCGCCCGGGGGTAGTAAATTATGGGTGGAGGGGGGTTTCATGAACTGGGGCGTTTGAATCCGGGTAGCGGCGTTGCGGAGTTCCTGGCGATCGCCCTGGGGTAAAACAGCGGCCAAATCGATCAAGACGGCCTGGGCGGATTGATAGCGATCGCTCAAATTATCTTTAATCATTTTATCCAGGATATCCCCCAGACGCGGGGCGATCGTCCGCCCTCGATTCTTCAAATACTCCCGCCAAATACAGCCCTTAATCGGGTCAAACAGTCCATCAGGTTTTGCACCCGTCAGCAAGTGAATACAAGTCACCCCTAACCCATACAAATCACTGGCCGGATAAGCTTTGCCACTGCGCAGTTGTTCGATCGGGGCATAACAGGTGGTCCCAACTTTTGTCCCCGGTTTCGCAAAGGAAGCATCGGTTAGTTGTTTGGCGACCCCAAAATCAATCAAAATGAGTTGACCATCGCGCTTACGTCGCAACAAATTAACCGGGGTTATATCGCGGTGAATCACATTTTTGGAGTGGACAAATTGTAGAACTGGCAAGACTTTAGCCAGAAGTTCACAAATTTTATCCTCCCGAAATGGACCCCCCTCTTTGAGTTCATGCCAGAGGGTTTTACCATCAATATACTCCTGCACCAAATACAGCCGTTTGTCCTGTTCAAACGAGGCCAGCAGACTCGGAATTTGGGGATGTTCTCCCAGTTCATACAGTCGGACTGCTTCTTGGTTAAAGAGGGTCACGGCCTTCTCAAATACTCCTTGTCTGGATTCACTACTGCCTTGTAGGGTCGGCAGTAGTTGTTTAATGGCACAGGGGGCATTCAGACGGTCTTCATCGATCGCAAAAAAGGTTCTGCCAAATCCCCCTCGGGCGATCGGTTTAATCGCTCGATAGCGTTCTTTCAGCAGTAACTTTGAGCCGCAACTTTGACAAATTGAAGTCTTCGGCAGATTTTGGGGATTTTGACAAGAGGGATTTAGGCAGTAGCTCATATAGGGGCAGGCGATGAACCGATTTAGTTTTATTTTGCCTTGAAGCTGTCCAAGTATTTCAACCATCCTGAGCAGAACCCCTCTGCCGCTGTGGTCGTTTGATCGTTTTTGCAGCGATCGCCCCGGAGTTTTGTAGTCCTCCCTTAGTCCTCTCAGGGCTAACCTGTCGGGACTTTCTTCGAGGAACTACCCTTCGGGATCAACAGATTTTTAGCCCAACTTTTACACTTTTTGAATATTTATTAATTTTTATGGATTAACCCTCTCCATGCCTTGGGTTATATGCTATTATCTGGTTTCAATCCGGTCGGCTATTTTTGAGGAAAGGCTTACATTCTTCTCCTGAAAAAAATTCCCTCTCTCCCTCCGCTTTCCCCGGTCCAAAGACGCGGTTTCCCGTCAGAGCACCATCCTTCAAGCCAGACCTATTTTTCGGCGAATAATGGGGGTATTCTGTATCAATAACCCTTCCCTAAATTTGGAGATTATTCTGCGACTTCTGACGGATAATTACTATTAATAAAATTTCCCACCACTTGACGCAGTTGGGCGGCATCAAAGGGCTTAGTTAAATATTCCGTTGCTCCCGCTAACCGACCTTGGACCTTATCAAACAGACCATCGCGAGCGGTGAGCATGACAATGGGCAGTTCTTGAAATTGAGGGATGTTCCTGACGGTTCGACAAAGCTCTAAGCCATCGATTCCGGGCATTGAAACATCGAGCAACAAAATAGCCACCTGCTCATGATAAATCATTGACAAAGCATCCACGGCATTATCTGCAACGAGAACGCGATAATCCTGAGCCAATGCTCGCTTAACTAAATCTTGCATGACGATACTATCATCGACTGCTAGAATGGTGGCTACGGGACTATTATTTTCAGACATTTTTTCTCTCCAGTCCTTAAAAACACTTCAGATGGACAGGTTAGAATCGCAACAGCTTGACTGGCTTTTCCGCCAAATCTGGGTTGACTCAATTCAGACGATACACTATCCCCTGAACGATGGGCATATCTCTCTCTTTAACTTTACCCTATTTTTTCCAGGATATAACGAATAGGGTTCAGAAACAAAATTCAGGGTTTTGGTGAATGAGGCTACAGTGGTTTTACCTAGATTAAACCCTGAGAACAACCGCCCTTCGCCCTCTAAAGGCGATCGCCCTCTATTCTCGCTATCAAACCTCCCTATTTTCCCCTTAGCTTCATCATTCTTAAACCTTTGATAAAGTTGGCTCAAGTTGACTGCTGGATTAATTCCAGAGGGTCGGTTCTTCATCAAGGCGGGATTCAAATTTTTGACCCTTTCTGACACCGAGTTATGTCATTCGTCCCTTTTCTTTTTTTCCAGTTGACTCCAAGGATATAACCCTTGCGGTTGATGTCAACGGTCCACTCTCTGCGCAGGGGGGTTCCAGAATTTTCAGCCTGTAAACTTGACCGTTATTCGATGGAGAAAGCCCTCCCCTAGATCTGACAATTCTCTGAAGCAATCACCCCAAAAACCATGCCGGTGACCCCTGGGGAACGGGGGTTAGGTCCGATTCCCCCCCCAGACTTGGAAAAACTCTCCTGAAACAGTTACCGGACCCGGTTCATCCCTCACCCCATCAGACGCAGAGACTTAAAGACTCCCGGAAGTCAACCTCTAACCCCCAAGATTAGCGGCTTCCGGTTGGGGTTTTTTGGCCTTTGGAGGTTTGCGCTGACCCATCCCCAAGGCGGGTAATAGTTTGTCTTTGAAGAAGATACTCAGGGTCACAAATAATGCAATGATTAAGGCCCCAATTCCAATGGGACTCGGGACCCAAAATCGGGTCTCCAGATGATTCAGTTGTCCCGGTTGCAAAGTCCAGACCAGTTGCCGTCCCTCATTGCGAATCTCTGGGATTAGTCCATTGTCGGAAACGACGGCGGTTGCACCCCAGGGCGTATTTAATGTAAATTCCAGATCGAATAGGACTCCTGGACTGACGATGACCGTGCCATTGGAGGAAATTACCCCGAGCGATCGCAAATCTAATTCATAATTGAGGTGATTATAAATCGCCAGTAAAAAGTTTCGTTGTCTGATCGCCATCTGAGAAGAAATATCCGGAATTTGCGCCTCGGGGGAATTCGTTAACTCCCCTTTATTTTCATCAGCGGGATTAAAAAATTGGTTGAACTTGTCTACTAATTCCGCTCCATTATTAAACGGAATTTTTACCGTAATTTCTCGGTCAGAACTGCGCTTAACCTGGCCGTGCAATTGGCGCGTCCGCCGTTCGATACTTTCTAACCAAGCTTCAGCGGTAGAACTACTAAAGGCTTTGAGTCGTTCTCCCAATTGGATATGTTGGACAATTTCTCCATGAGTTTGACTCTCAAAGTTAATCCCCACATCATATTCCACACAGCCGGTGAGCAACATCGGGACCAGTAACAGGACAATCCAGATTCGCGATCGCTGCACTCTCCCTTGAATCCACTCCCCGACCATCCTCCCAAAAACTGCTAATTTCACAAATTTTTCTCCCTCCAGTCAATGGATTAACTCATGTTTTAACAACTAGAAATCTAACCTTGTCTGGCCGAAACTCCAAGTTTACCAAACAGCATACTGGGCAAGAATGCACCGCCACCTACCCAGTCCCGTTCTTGACTAAAATCTACTAAATTGTCAAAGGCTTCAAAAATACTTCCGGCAACCATTGTATTTTTAACCCGCCCGACAATCTCGCCATTTTCGATTTTATAACCTAAATCTAAGTTAACCGAAAATTCTCCCGCCAGTTGATTGGATTGACCAGCCCCCAGCACTTGCTCAACAATTAATCCTTCCTTGACTCCAGCAATTAAATCAGCGGTGGAGGTACTCCCCGAATTCACGCAGAGATTGACCAAATCGGGTCCTGGGCGCGAAAGTCCACCCCGAAATCCATTTCCGGTCGATTGTAACCCGACACGGGCAGCCCAGCGACGGTCCCAGTAAAACCCATTGACGACGCCGTTTTCAATGAGGGTATTGGGACTGGTGGGAGTGCCTTCATCGTCAAATTCACAAGCGGAGGGACCGAGGGTGGGGTCTTCAAACAGGGTCAGGCGTTCATCAAATACTTTTTGCCCCACTTTATCCATGAGGGGGGATGCCTTTTGGACCACGGCTTGCCCGGATAAGATGGTATCGAATAGACTACCTAGGGTACTGGCTGCCGCTCTTGGGGTGAAAAAGACGGGGAAAGAACCGCTGGTAATGGTGGCGGGACGTTCGGCGAGTTGGTATTTTCTGAGGAGGTCTTTGAGGAGGCGATCGAAGTCCGGTAGGCGATCGCGCGCCACATCATAGCTATAAGCTTGCAGGAAATCTTCCCCTTTGACTAAGTTACCGCTTAGACTGGCGCTAACCATCTGGCTCGATCGCGTGGCATACAGATCTTGACTGGTCATAATTTTGACCGTCCCACTGCGTACATGAAAGCTGACATCCACCAGGATATCGGGGTTATAAGCATGAACTTGCTCAATTTGATTTCGCCCGACTTCCAACAACTCCTGGGTGGTTGGGGGTTGATAGTCTGAGGTTGGGGAGGACAAATGGAGGTTACTAGCGAACTCAAATTCGGCACTGTCCCCAATTTCCGAGGTTTGGACAGCAGCATCGACTAAATCATCGAGGCGGGTGAGGTCCGTGGAACTGGCAAAGCCGATTTTGCCCTTGGAAATCACCCGGAGGGCAACCCCTTGTAGGGCTTTGGTTTGCAGGGATTTCAGGCGGTTGTTTTCAAATTCAATCGGGGTATCTTGACTGGAGACATAGTAAACTTCAGCAGAGTCTACCCGAGATTTTGCCAAGTCGAGAATTTTCTCAAGCGTCGAATCACTCACAATTTCTGTCGTTGTTACTGGTTTTCTTCTCGATCTTAGGTCGGATCGGGCTGCGATCGCTACCCGTCTGGGTTTGAATCCGCCAAGAGAATAGGAAATGGGCAATAATACCAGGGGATTTTTCCAGAAATTCCGGGCAATTACTCCGGTTTGGAGGGTTTGCTGGGACTACGACGGCCTTTTTCCTGCTGTTTCTGTCGTTTGAGCTGTTGAATCTCCACCAGCACCTGTTGCCACTGTGCCTTTAACTCCTGAGAGGCATCATCGCTATGAAAATCCAAATAAGTGACTGTTTTGCGAATTAAATACTCAAATTCTGGCAAGTTCATAAGTGCTATTTTTTAAACCAATGCTTGTGAGAAGTTTCACAAAATATTCCACCTAAGTATATATTATAACAAATTTTCAAACCGGAAACTTCCCCCAAATTTTAATCTTGTCAATGCTTCCTAATGGTAAAACTTGGGAACCTTACAAGTCCCTGCAATAGAAACAACGTAACCCTCACTTGTTAGTTACAAGTGAGGGTTACGTTGACGATTCTCCCGCGCCCTAACTCAGGAGGAATTTCTGATGCTATCAATCATCTTGAGTGAAATAGCGATCAAGAAAATTAAGGGCATGATTTCGCAACTCGTAATACCGCTTATCATCCCGCAAGGCGGCGCGATCGCGTGGATGAGGAAAAGGCACGTGCAGAATTTCCCCGATCTGGGCTTGGGGACCATTGGTCATCATCACAATTCGGTCTGACATAAACAGCGCCTCATCTACATCGTGAGTAATCATCATCACCGCCTGGGGATGGTGTTCCCAAATGTCTAATACCTGTCGTTGTAATTTCCCTCGGGTGAGGGCATCCAAAGCCCCAAAAGGTTCATCCATTAACAGCATCTTGGGTCGAATCGCCAACGCCCGAGCAATTCCGACCCGTTGCTTCATCCCCCCGGAAATTTCATCGGGGTATTTCTCCGCTGCGGCATTGAGATTCACCATTGCTAAATGTTCATTGACGATTTCTCGCTTCTCTACTTCGGGCAAACGGCGCATCACTTCATCCACTGCTAGTCGCACATTCTCTCGCACGGTCAGCCAAGGTAGGAGGGAATACTGCTGGAAAACCATCATGCGTTCTGCTCCTGGCTTAGAAATGGGTTGTCCCTCCAAGGTAACTTGGCCTGAACTGGCTTGCTCTAGCCCTGCGACAATCTTCAGTAAAGTCGATTTGCCACAGCCGGAGTGACCAATAATCGAAATATACTCATCGGACTGGACGGTTAAATCGATACCGTCTAAAATAACAGACTGACCGCCATTGGCATTGGGGTAGGCTTTGATTAAATCACGAATGACTAAAAAATCCTCGGTTGAACGAGTTTCAGTATTAAAGGAATAGTTACTGGGTTTAACCACGATTCACCTCGCTAAATGGATTTGAATAAAACAGAACGTTATGAGGAACAGAAACAGCCCAAACGTTGGGTGCGATCGCCGTTGGATAGATATCAAATCTCACAGGAAAGCGATCTCATATCCAAACGGATATCTACGATAGAAAAAACTTAACCGGAGCCTTAGCCCTAATTTCAAAACTGTTCAGATAGCCTACGGGGTTGCTAGGGTCGAAGGATTTGCGATCGATAAACACCTCCCCGGGTTCTACTTTGTAATCCTCCCCTGGACAGGGAATCCCCATCTCGGTGGCAATCTCACGATAGAGGTCCGTACGCCAAGTGCGACGGGCCAATGCTTCCGCATCCGTGGGAAACTTTTCAACCTGTCCCCATCGGGCCGCCTGGGTCATTAGCCAGAGGGCCTGAGATTGCCATAAAAAGGTAGAATGATCCCCTGGGGGATGAGGTAAATCATCGGGCAGTGCATCAAAAATGGTGGTGTCAAGATGAGAAACTATGCGCTCTTGACCATCAAACCCTCCATAGTTGTAGTCGCCAACAATCCCGGGACGAGTGAACTTGGCCGGTGCGCCAGTAAAGGCTCGGTCGGAAATAATTTCGGCCACTTCTTCCCGATTACGGGGGTCACCGCAATACTGACAAGCCTCAATCATGGCCTTCACCAAGGAACGATAAGTGCGGGGATTTTCATCAATAAAAGACTCCATCACGCCCAAAATCCGGTCTGGATGGCCGCGCCAGAGTTCCTTACCCTGAGCAAAGGTAAAACCCACCCCTTCATTCCCTGTAATTGCCCGACTATTCCAAGGTTCAGCCACCATATACCCCTGCATTGCCCCAATTCGCACATTGGTAACCATCTGCGGGGGGGGAATGATCATGAGCCGAAAGGTGGCGATCGGGTCGATTCCCGCTGCTGCTGCCAGATAGCGAACGAAGTATTCATAGATAGCTGAACTCAGGACCACCGCCCAGATTCGCTTCTCTGAGGGTAAGCTGTCAAAGTAATTGCGAAAGTCCCGGGCAAAGCGATCGAGGTCTCCGTTGTATTCTCGCAGGGGTCGCAGTCCGCTATCCCACATCCGGCGATTCATGGTCATTGCATTGCCGTGGCGGTGAATGGTCATCGCACCACACATGGGTGCATGACGCGCACCTTCTGCCCCTAAGCGAGCATTGGTAATACAACCGGATACCACGGGGGCGGCATCCAAACGGCCAAAGATGAGCCCGTCTCGGGATGTCCCCCAACTGGCTTCACGGTTGAGGGTGACATTGAGTCCGTACTTATAAAAAAAGCCTTTTTGGGCGGCTACGGCAAAAGGGGCGCAATCATTGACCGGCACATAGCCTACCCGAAGATTAGGCTGTTCTAAAGTGCTGGGGTCAATTACCTGGTCAATTTCAAAGGGTTGAGATGCCGCATTGCTTCGAGAGTTGCCTCTTGATGGGCCCGATAAGGCTTGACTACAGGCAGAAAGGGCTAATCCCGCAGAAAATCCAGCTACTCCCTTGAGTAGCGATCGCCGACTTATATAACTCATAGTTTTCCGGAAGGTCTAAAGTTCAGTAAGCTGCCTTAACAAATCCGGGTATAGGCAAACCCTCCACAGCGAGAGAGTTGCCCCCAGAGTGAATGTATGACAGGTCAGTTCGGTGACCCAAAGAGAATGATCGACGGATTAAACCTGTACCGCTGGCCGATGGGTGGCCCATTGTTGCAGTCGTGCGAGTAGGTAGTCCAGAATTAGCCCGGTCAAGCCAATGACGAGGACGGCTAGAAATACAGAACTCAGGTTCAGACGGTTCCATTCATCCCAGACGAAAAAGCCGATGCCAATGCCGCCTGTGAGCATTTCAACTGCCACAATGACCAGCCAAGCAATCCCTAAACTGATTCGCAATCCGGTGAAAATATAAGGGAGACTCGCGGGCCACAAAATTTTAGTCATTCGCCGCCACTGGGACATCTCCAGCACTTCAGCCACCTGAAGATAGTCCTTCGGTACGCTGGCAACTCCCAAGGCGGTGTTAATCAAGGTGGGCCATAGGGAGGTGATGAAAATAACGAAAATCGCCGAAGGATCGGCCAGGTTGAAGATGGCTAAGGCGATCGGTAACCAGGCAACGGGAGAGACAGGTTTAAAAATCTGGACGATTGGGTTAATTGCTTTCATTGCCCGAGGAGAGAGCCCAATCCAGAACCCAACGGGAATGGCAACTAAGGTACCTAAGCCGAAACCCAAAAGGACCCGGCGCAAGCTGGCTAAGAGTAGCCAGCCAATGCCTAAGTCGCCCGGTCCCCGGCGATAAAAGGGATTGAGAATGTAGTCCAGATTTGCCACCAGTGCCTCCCAAGGAGTCGGCATCAGGGTGGTAAAAAAGGTGGCGATCGCCCACCACAGGGCAATAATCACGGCAAAACCAATCGCCGGTAACAGTACCGAGTCGAGTTGGAGCAGGCGACGCGGTGCGTATGAAAAACTGCTGCCCTTACGGGTAGCGATACGTCTACTCATTTAATTTAACCCTCAGAGTCTAGGACCAAAGGGAGTAAGTCGTAGCGATACTTGGCCTAGGACACTAAAGCAGTCAGGTTATAAATATCCTGTACTTCAGTCTCCTCTCAATGCCTACGAGGTTAGCTGACGGGCTAGAGCTGAGAGATGCTCTTCTTTCTCATTTTCAACGAAAGATTCGCCCCGATATATGGTTCCCCCGCTTTAGGACGATCGCAGACAAGCTGCGGCTCCAAAATTAGGCTGACTTACTCTTGCCCTTTATTCTTACGAAAAATTTTCGCAAATGTCAAGGGGGGGAGGGAATTTAATTTTTTTGTTTTTAGGGGCCGGACTTAATATACTCCGCAAGGACTACCTCTAAAGGAGTGAGTATAAATATTTATAGTGACTCTTTCTGGGAACTCTCTTGATACAAACACCTTGACCAGACCAGATTTATAGAATCTAGGAATTAGTAAATTTGATAGGAGTTGCCTGTAAAATGGTTACCCCTAACGGCAAGACTTTTGAGCCAAGTTGTCCTAAGAAGAACTTGATTTTTAAAGGTTTGGGTAAATCTTTCCAAGCAATTTCAACAAATCCCAAGTGTTCATAAAACTCGACTAACCAGCCCATACATTCTACATAAACTGGGGCTGTCGCTTCTTTGACTAAATGCTGAACCAAATAAGACCCCAGGCCGCGATCGCGCCAAGACTTCTCAACCACTAAACTTCCCAACTCTTGACAGTCTGCAAATTGTCGTAATTGTCCACAAGCGATGACTTTATCCTGAAACTCAATCACGGAAAAATTCTCCCAGCGCAACTGGGTTGGGTCTAATTTTGCCTGAAATACTAACTTGCGAATTGTCCCTAAATCTTCAGGAATGGCAGGGCGGAGAATACAGCCCGGAGGCAAAGACTTTGATGCAGCCATGACTTATATTCAGTAGCAAGAATAAAACCGAAACGGGGACAGGGAGAAGGAAGAATTAATCTCCTAATTCTCCCCTGTGCCATGTCCAATGCTAACGAGATTTCATTTCGGCTAGGGCACCTCTCGCCATATCGGCGATCGCCCGGTCTGTGGCCTTGGGTAAACTATAATATCGACCCCCTGCCGCTTTGGCTAACTCTTTCGCAAATCCGGTGGAAACAAACTTATTCTCTGTATCAATCATCAACAACTGCATTCCCACCCCGCGAATTTTACCCGCAATATCGAGCAATTCCGCCTTAATATCCGGTTTCTCACCTTCAATTTGCGGTTCACCCAGGGACCGCGATAAGGGAACATTCCCCCGTCCATCAGTAATGGCAACGATCGCCACCTGACCGATATCCCCGGATTGTTGAGCATTTAGCCCCACCCGCACTGCCGTGCTTAACCCGTGGGCTAAGGGTGATCCACCACCACAGGGCAAGCGTTCCAACCGTCTGCGGGCCGAAGTAATCGATCGCGTCGGAGGTAGCAACACATCCGCCTGTTCTCCCCGGAACGGAATCAAGGCAATTTGGTCGCGGTTTTGATAGGCTTCCGTCAGCAGTTGTAAGACAGCCCCTTTTGCCGATTGCATCCGGTTGAGTGCCATCGAGCCCGAGGCATCCACCACAAAGATAATTAAAGACCCGGCTTTTCTCGCCAAGCGCTTTGAGCGCAAATCTCCTTGTTCTACAATCACCTTTCGGTCCGGTTGCCGTTCCCGACGGGCTTTTTGATAGGGGGCCGCAGCGCGTAACGTGGCATCAACCGCCACCCGTTGCACTTTACCCTTGGGTAACATCGGCTTAATATACCGTCCGCGATCGTCAGAAAAAATAATGCTGCGACTGCCTGATTTACCTTGCCGCTTCGCCATTTGTGCGAAATACAGCACACTCGGGTCCATGATCACCCCTTCAGGATCGAACAAAAACTCTTCGGGAATACTTTGTTCCTGTTCCGGTTGTTCCTGTTCGTCTTCTTCTTCCGGTTCTTCCTCGTCCGGTTCGTCTTGTTGCTGATCCGAGTTGTCTTGCGGCGGTGGCGGTGGTGGTGGCGGTGGCGGTTGTTGTTCCTCCGGTGGGGTTTGGACAATGGTGCAACGAGGAACAATGACTAATTCCACCGCCCGACGCAGGTCCTCGGCATTCACTGTAGTACGCCCATCCAGGGCCGCCGATGCCTTGGCGACACGCAGGGCAAATAATTCGGCGCGATGTCCCTGAACCCCGCCTCGGAGGGCTTCATTGACGAGATAGGCGATTTGGTCCGAGTTAATTTCCACATCCTTTAACCATTCTCGGGCGAGGAGAATTTGGGTTTTCAGGTTGTCAATGTCTTCGGTGTATTGGTGTAAGAACGCCTGGGGAGAAGCGGAGTAGGATAAGGCTTGTTCTACTGCTTCCACGCGCTGATCGAGGCCGAGGACCCCATCTGCTGAGAGGGTAATGGCAATGCGATCGAGGAGATGTTCACGCAGGGACCCTTCCTCGGGGTTATAGGTGGCAATAAACAAGGGTTTGCAGGGATGTTGGAAGCTAATCCCTTCCCGTTCGATTTGGTTGCGTCCATCGGTGAGGACGCTTAACAGCAGGTTGGCAATTTGGTCATCGAGGAGGTTGATTTCATCGATATAGAGTACCCCCCGATGCGCTTGGGCGAGTAAACCCGGTTGAAATACCGTGTCCCCTTGCTTGACCGACTGTTCCACATCCACGGATCCTAACAGGCGGTCTTCTGTGACCCCGAGAGGGATTTGTACAAAGGGGGCGGGAATGATTTGAGTGGGAACCTCATCGGGAGTGGTGCCGTTGGTCCCCGAGTGGGGGTAAGCTTCTCGGGTGAGGTCGTCCCATTCATCGGGATTGGTGGGATTGCAGTTGGCGATCGAGTCTTTGACGACTTCAATTGGGGGTAACAGGGCGTGAATGGCACGCGCCATCACGGATTTGGCGGTTCCCCGACGACCGGCGATCGCCAGTCCTCCCAATCCGGGGTCTACTGCGGTTAACAGTAGGGCGAGTTTAATCGCCTCCTGACCGACAACTGCTGTCAGAGGAAATGCTGTGAGGGTAGAGGTGCTGGGCGCGGGCATGGTTTGAATAATTGCTAGTCCAAAGGTTCAGAATATCAAAAAAGCGGGCGGGTCCGGGGATTTTTTAGTGCGGAGGGGCAGTTGCCTCAGTTCAAAATCACCGCCCCTCTCGCCAATCTGTCGAAGTCATGAGCTATATTCCTAGAGGAAAGTCTATTATTTTAAAGAACAACACCTGTGAAATTTGGTCAATGGCTGGGGTTTGTTGCCATTCTGATTTCCCTTTATATTTTGTGGGAAATTCGGCAATTGTTGTTACTGTTATTTGTTGCAGTTGTTTTTGCTACTGCGCTCAATAGTATTGCCAAGCAGTTCCAAACGCGGTTACGTCTCAACCGCACCGTTGCTATTTTCATCACGCTGTGTTTGACAGTTTTGTTCTATGTGCTGTTTATTTGGCTGGTGGTTCCCCGGTTTATTGAACAGTCGCAAAGGATGATTGAGCTATTACCGCAAGTGTTTGTAGCCTTGCGGCTTTGGCTGCGATCGGTGGAAACTCAGTTGCCGATTTGGTTACCGCAACCGCCGAGTTTGGCCGAGTTGATTGTGCAGTTACAGCCCTTTGTCCTGCGATCGGTCACGAATTTTGTCGATTTTTTCTCCAACTCGTTTCGGATTGCCCTTCAACTTTTATTTGTGATTGTGCTGACCTTGATGCTGTTAGCCAATCCGTTGGAATATCGGCAGGCATTCGTCCGGCTCTTTCCCTCTTTTTATCGCCGCCGTGCCCATGAAATTTTAGATGAATGTGAAATTGGGTTAGGAAACTGGTTTGCCGGAATTGCGATTAACTGTATTTTTATTGGGAGTTTAAGTGGAGCCGGACTCTGGATTTTACAAGTGGACTTAGTGTTAGTTCATGCCTTGATGGCAGGGCTCTTTAATTTTATCCCCAATATTGGCCCAACCATGAGCGCGGTATTTCCTTTAATGATTGCTTTATTAGATGCACCTTGGAAAGCTTTAGCGGTGTTAATTTGGTATATCCTCATTCAACAGATTGAAAGTTATTGGTTAACGCCTACGGTGATGGCAAAACAAGTTTCTCTGTTACCCGCAGTCACCTTAGTGGCCCAAATTTTCTTTGCCAGTGTGTTTGGAGTGTTGGGATTATTATTAGCGCTTCCGCTGACGGTGGTGGCTCAGATTTGGATTCAAGAGTTATATTTTAAAGATATTATGGACAAATGGAAGAATAAACCTTCTAAATATGAACTTGAGGCTGGCGATCGCCAGGGGGAAACGGTCACCGAATCTATATAAAATCAGCCGGAGTGATTAACCATAGACTGTTTGCTTTGATTCAGGGATCAATCCCCCCAACCCCCCTTATGAAGGGGGGCTTTTGAAGAGTTTCTAAGAAGTATCAAGCTGATTAGGATTAAATCCGGGGGGGAAAATGAGCGACAATCGTTGCAACATCAGGATGTGAACGAACGATCGCTTCTGGTTCTACTAATCTCCCCGATGACCCAAAGGCTTGATGTTGATGGGAACCGGAGGTTAAGATTAATAAATCATCGGTTTTGAGCATTCTCGATACTTTTCTGACAAAGTTTCCCCGCAGGCGTTGCACTGGAGTGGTTTCACTTAGTCCAAACGCTTCGAGGTCAAACTCAACGTCTTTAGAACCCCCAGTGACAATCAATAATAACTGTAAGTTAGCCTTGAGTTCAGTGGCGATAGTATTAGCAATTTCTAGGGCTTGTTTAAATTCCCAAGAGGTGGTTTCCACGTCCGTGGCGGCGACAAAGATGCGGGCGGTATTTTCGATAGGTTGGGGAAATCGGGTAATCAGAACCGGAACTGGCGATCGGCGCACAATCCGATCAATCACGTCCCCAAAGAAATTTTCTCGATAGGTGGAATATCCTTTCCACCCACAAATAATTAAGGTGGCATTCCGTTCCGAGGCACTGCGCACAATTCCCCCGGAGATTTCCGCATCAATTCGACCAATGGGTTCCACGGCTACGGTTGCAGCATGAGCAATGGTTTCTGCTGCCGCTAATAACTGGGTTTGTTGAATCCTTTGCTCTGGAGAAATCTTACTATTTTTATCCGAAAGAACGTGCAAGGGGAGCAAGGTTCCTTTAGAATTTTTTGCCAGCAAAATTGCTAAAGTCAACAGGTTATCTTCTGTGCTGGGGTTAGCAACAGGAACCAAAACGCGATCGGTTAACCCGGCACTTTCCAGGGTTGTTGTTTTCTCCTCGGGTTTCACCCCTTTTCCCCACTTGGCAGTAATCCAGGGAGAGGCAATACAACTGACGAGAATCATCGCAATAATGCCATTAACGGTGACCTCATCCACCAGTTTTATCTCATAAGCAACGGTAATTGCGGCTAAAGTAGAAGCCGCTTGGGCAACAGACAACCCAAACATAACCATCGTATTGGGAAAGGTCCAGCCAAAAAACTTCCCGGAACCCCAAGCGGCTAGATATTTAGCCAAAAACTCAGCCCCAATCATCACCCCCGCCACCACGAGCGATCGCGGTTCACTAATCAGAATCATCGGGTCAATTAACATCCCCACGGAAAGCAGAAAGAAGGGGACAAAGAGCGTATTTCCAATAAACTGAATCCGATTCATTAAAGGACTCAAAGCCGGAATCAATTGAGTAATGGCAACTCCTGCTAAAAACGCTCCAATAATTGCTTCGATTTCAATCAATTGAGCGACATAAGAAACCACCAGCAAAGTGGCAACCACAAAAGTAAATTCTGCCCCTTCATCATGCCCAAATTTTCTGAAAAACCATCGCCCAAGTTTGGGAACTCCCCACAAGGTAGCGACGGTATAAATTGCCAAGGCAGGGATGAGAAAGAGCCAAAATTGTAGGGTTAATGCCCCCCCATGCGCTTTGACCACAACGGCTAATACTAACAACGCCAGGACATTCGTGATTAAGGTTCCGCCCAAAGTGGCAGTTACCGATTGTGCGCGCATGATCCCCAAGCGGGTCAAAACTGGCAATGCCAACAGGGTATGAGAGGCAAAACAAGAGGCAACTAGAATTGAGGCTAACAAACTATCTCCTAGCAACAACATCGCCCCAGTTCCCAATACCATCGGAATGGCAAAGGTTGCCAACCCAAAGATAATGGCTTTATCGGCATTGAGTTTGAGGTCATCTAAACTGGTTTCTAACCCCGCCATAAACATTAAAAATAGTAACCCCACGGTGCCTAATAGCACAATGGTCTCATCCCGGGCTAATAATCCCAACCCGTGGGGTCCGATGACGATTCCAGCTAGAATTAAACCCACAATTCCCGGGAGTTTTAACCGCTCAAACACCAAAGGCGCAATGAGCATCATTGCCATAATAATCAAAAAAATGGCAACGGGGTCTTTAATGGGGCCGCTTAAAACTTGAGCCAAGGGAGTCCCCATCAACAACGTGGTGATGTCTCCCCCATTCGTTTCAATGAACGGCCAAAGGTTTGCCATAAACGAACTCCTGGTAATTGAATTTGTAAGAGGTGCTTTTGTATTCCTGAGTTTATAACATATTTTTTAATTTTTGCCTTTACCGTAAAGTTGAAAGCAAAAATGAATAACTACTTTTCTTAAATATTGACTCTAATCTTTTAGGATTAACCTAGAGAATACTTGAGAAACATTGGTAATCTTATAAACCGGAAATATCTTTTTACTTATAAGATTAAAATCCAGAAATTAACTCTCCCTAGAGGAAGATTTACAAGGGGTAAGTTTTAGGCACAATCTTTAAAGAGGGTCGGCAAGGCAGCAGAAGCCGAACTAATCGAATCAACGGGAGTAAAATTGTTTCTTAAATTACCATCAGGCTACCTGACTAAGCGGGAAAGCCAACCTTTTGCGTGCGATCGCCCACATCCGATCTGATCGCCTCTGACTTCATCCAGGGTTGAGGAGAGTACCCCTGGCGGAAATTGGCAACTTAGACAAGCGATCGCACCTAAGTAGGAGCAGCTTTGTTAAACTGAAACCTAGGACTTCAATAGAGGATTCGAGTAAGGGGACAAGACATCGGGTTTCTGGCACAGATTGGCTGCTAATTCTTACAGATTTTGTAAACAACCCCGGCTGGCGTTGTCAAGATGAAACCGATGCTCTAAATACCCTGATGTCCTTGCAGAAGCGATCGCCTACGAATGGCAGTACCAAGGGATGACTGAGTAGTACCATGAAGATTTCCGAGCTAATACAATGGTTTGAAGGCTGGGCTAACCCAGTATGGCAAGAAAAGTGGGATAATTGTGGTTGGCAAATCGAACCGGGAATCTTAACCGAACCGGCTGGGGTGTTAGTCTGTTTAACCCCCACCTTAGCCGTGATGGAAGAAGCAATCACCCTCCAACAAAGCGGCGAACCCGTTAATTTAATATTCGCTCACCATCCCCTGATTTTTGGGGGAGTCAATCGCCTTTGTAGGGGTGAGGCGATTGGGGAAATGGCAAAACTCGCCTTTACCCATCGTATCGGCATTTACACCGCTCACACTAACTTTGACCAAGTAAATCATGGGACTGCGGATGTCTTAGCACAATGGTTAAATCTAAAACAAGTTAAGCCGATTGTCCCCACCCAACCGGGCCTGGGTTATGGACGAATTGGACAACTGGAACCGGCACTTTCCCTCGGGGATTTGTTGACCCTAATTCAAGAGAAATTGCAACCGCCAGAACTGATTGTATCCCCTACTGAACCTCAGCAGCACATCCGCAGGTTAGCGGTTTTAGGCGGTTCGGGAGCGAGTTATATCGATGCGGTTGTACAAGCTGGTGCTGAGGCTTATCTCACCTCAGATTGCAAATTTCATCAATTCCAGGAAGCGCGCGATCGCGGCTTAGTTCTGATTGATGCCGGTCATTATGCTACAGAACGCCCCGCCTGCGATCGGCTCGTCGAAAAATTAAGTAAAGCGGGAGCAAACTGGGTAAAATTGAGTACCCAAGATGAAGATTTCCGCCAGTTTTTTCGAGGATAGCGCCGGGGCAAAAAGCCCTTAACAAGTAGAGGACTTGTTACCCCTAAGATTGCTTCAAAGAGTCCAAGATTTCTTGAACCACCCACAGGGGTAAGTCAGACAATTGAGCAATCTCTTCTAAACTCTCCCCTCGGTTAGCAAGACGTTGTACAAACTCTCGTTTTGCTTTCTGGCGACCTTCTTCGCGACCTTCTTCGCGACCTTCTTCGCGACCTTCTTCGCGACCTTCTTCACGACCTTCGACAAATGCTTCTTGATAAAAGCGGGTTTGTTTTAAATCTGTAAGTCCTAACATCTTGGCAATCTCCTCTCGACTGGCTTGGGGCAGTTTATAAACGATAAAGGACTTGTTATCCCTAGGATTGCTTCAAGGAGTCCAAGATTTCTTGAACTACCGATATGGGTAAGTCAGACAATTGAGCAATCTCTTCTAAACTTTCTCCTCGGTTAGCAAGACGTTGTACAAACTCTCGTTTTGCTTTCTGGCTACCTTCTTCACGACCTTCTTCACGACCTTCTTCACGACCTTCAACAAACGCTTCTTGATAAAAGCGGGTTTGTTTTAAATCTGTAAGTCCTAACATCTTGGCAATCTCCTCTCGACTAGCTTGGGGTAGTTTATAAACGATAATGGTCTCGATTAACTCAATGATATCCCGTTGAAGAGGTGCGACGGTCAGTTCTTGTTGGGCCTTGGTAATCAGGCGTTTGGCGGTGGCGATCGCCTCTTGTTCTGGTTCTACCACCAGTTTAACAATTGCGAACCCTAATGAGTCGTTGGAGTTGTCTAACTCATTGAGATAAATGCGAGTGACTCGCCCGGATTCCAGGAGTTCTTGAAATTGGTGGCGTTGTTCTCGTTCCTGGGTGCGACTGGGATAAATGATGACGACACGCCAAGGAGAGCGGGGTTGGTATTGACGCAGGTAGAGAAAAAGTTCGGCAAAAATCCGTGAATAAAAGGTTTCATCGGCTTGAAATTGGACTTCGGCGAGGTAGAAAGGTTGGTCAGGTTTATCGGTTTTTGGAAGAAATAACCCGTCCAAACGAAACGCTAATTGTTTAACTTCAACGGAGGTAAATTGATAGTCTTCAGCATTCCCAGGGGAACTGCGAATGAGTTCAAAAAAGCTGCGGGGATATTGTTGAAAGATGCGATAAAAAATGCTATCGGTTTTCACGAGCTATTTCTTAAGATTATTCAAGCTCACCTAGCTGCGGGTCTTTAATAGATGAGCCGCACAGGAAGATTTCTAGCTTTTGCTTTGTCTTTTGGGAGGTAAAAAGAAGAACTAGAGGAGGGTTATTTCAGCCGGGGAGATTGGACAATCCAGGAATAGAGGGGATGAGATGAACCCTGCTGGCGAATCCGGAGGAGTTGTTGTTCTAAGCGCGATCGCTCTGAGGGTGGCATTCCAAATAAAATGTTACGACTTTGCCAAACTAGGACTGCCACAGTCATGCTCACGGTGAAGGTGAGTCCGATCGCCGGGATGGGATTGTACCGCAGACTCAAGGCGTAGCGCAGACTCGCCCAGGTAAAATGGTCAGACAGGAGTCGGATATCGTCTCGCAATGCCCAGAGGCTAAAACTGCCCACCGTTAGCCACAGCAGGAACACTAACACCCAACGAGCGGCAACGGTGTACTCGTGTAACCGTTGCACTTCTTGCTCGAACCTGGGGTCCTGTGGCAGAGGAACGGGGTCAAGGGGGCGATCGCTAAATTCGTGATTGTTCTCCATCAGAGCAATCTCAATCGATAGAAGCTCACTTCAACCTCCCTAAATCCAGAAGAACGACGCCGCATTAACCCTGACTAACTCTCATTGGAGTCTGGAGAGGCATCCCCAGGGGTGGGACCCTCGGGAACCGGAGATATTCCTGTTCCATTCCGTTCTCGCCACCAGGCTAACAAACTACTCGCTAAAAAGAGACTGGAATACACACCGGCCAAAAATCCCACAATTAAGGCGAGGGCAAAGGATTTTAGGGTTTCCCCGCCAAACAGGAAAATCCCGACCAAGGGTAACATTGTGGTAGCTGTGGTATTAATTGATCGCCCGAGGGTTTGATTCACCGCATCATCGACGATTTCATCAATGGGGCGATTGAACTTATCCTGAGCGAGGGTTTCGCGGATGCGATCGTAAATCACCACGGTATCATTCACCGAGAACCCGATAATGGTGAGCAACGCCACAATAAATAAGCTATCCACTTCTAACCCTAAAACCAGTCCCAGAATCGAGAAAATCCCCACAGTGATTAAGACATCATGGAACAAAGCCACGATCGCAAACAGGGCATAATCGAACTGGAACCGGAAACTGAGATAGACAATAATTCCCGCAAACGAGACAATTAGTGCCAAGAGTCCTTGGGTAAACAATTGACGCCCCAGAGTTGGACCCACGGTATCAATTTGACTCTTTTCTGGATCAAAACTGCCCACTTCTTCCGTTAAAGAATTGACCAGTTGAGTGCGTTGGTCCACATCCAGAGTTGAGGTGCGAATGGATAACGCCTGCTGTTTCTCACCCACGACTTGAATGCTACTGCTGCCCAATCCTTGGGTGGAAAGAATCGATCGCACCTGACCCGCTTCAATCGGGCGATCGCAATTGTTGGGAACTGAACAATCGAGTTCCAACTGCAACCGAGTCCCCCCCACAAAATCCAGACTCGGACGCAAGGGTGCTCCCAACTGTTGCCAGGAAATCACCATCGAAATCAACCCAGCCACCACAACCGCTGCGGATAATGTCCACCACAATTGGCGCTGTTTGTTAACGTTTAATTTCATCGAATCTGCCTCTGGTAACACATCCCCCTAAACTTTCCTAACATTTTGAAGGTTGGGACAAAATAGTTCGGGCTTGCGAAGGTTATCAACACTAATCGCTAAAAACATTAACGTGCGACTGCAAGTAATGGCGCTAAACATACTCACCGCCACCCCAATTCCCAGGGTCAATGCGAACCCTTTCACCAAACCTGCACCCAGCCAAAACAACGCAGCACAGGCAATCAGCGTGGTGACATTGCTATCCAAAATGCTCGAAAAAGCGCGGTAAAACCCCGACTCTACAGACCGATATAAACTCTTACCCGCCCGTAATTCTTCCCGGGTCCGTTCAAAAATCAGTACATTAGCATCCACCGCCATCCCAATACTGAGAATAAATCCGGCAATCCCCGGTAGGGTCAAGGTCACCCCTAACAGGGAGAAACTGGCTAAGGTCAGAAGGGCATAGATGATCAAGGACAGATCGGCAATCACACCGGGTAAGCGGTAATAGGCCACCATAAAAATCAGGACCAACACCAGGCCCCCGATTCCGGCGTAGATACTTCTAACAATACTATCGCGCCCCAGGGTTGCTCCAACCGTGCGATTTTCTACAATTTCTACGGGCACCGGTAACGCGCCACCGCGCAATTGAACCGCGAGGTCATTCGCCTGCTGCACCTCAAAACTGCCTTGAATGACTGCACGTCCGCCAGTAATCCCGGTGGTGGCAAATTCTGCCGGGACCGTGGGAGAACTAATCAGTTTTTCATCGAGAAAAATCCCGAGAGTCCGTCCAGTTCCGGCCAGGTTTTTGGTGAGTTGGGCGAAGAGTTCTCCCCCTTCGTTATCGAACACCAGACCCACGTTCCAGGCCCCCACCCCACCTTGCGCCGGTTCGGGATAGGCGTCTTCCAGGTTAGAGCCTGTGAGGGGGGTTTTTTCATAGAGTCGGAGATTGAGTGCCTGAATTTCTTCACGCTTGCGATCGAACTCAGCTTGCTTTTCAGCAATTTGTCCCTGTTCTCCTGACTCTTGTAAACTGCCCAATTCTACGGCAATTTGAGTGGCTTCTTGCATCCGCACGTCCAGTTCTGCCCGGACTTCGGGATTCGAGGTTTCCTCGCGAAACTCCAAGACTGCTGTTCCCCCAAGCACACGCTCGGCTTGGGCGGGATCGCTGACCCCCGGGAGTTGGACAAGAATCTGATCGGTCCCGACGGACTGAACAATCGGTTCAGATACCCCAAGGGCATCAACCCGGTTTCTGACTACGCTCTGTACAGCTTCCATCACGGCGGAGGTAATTTGCGGGACCTCGGGTGAGGGTCGCACCAGAAGGGTGAGTTGGGAACCCCCCTGAAGATCCAATCCCAACCGGAAGGGGACATTCACCAACGCAACGATCGCGGCAATAACCAGAACCAGAATTAAAGCCAATAATGAACGGTTTTTTTGCATGACTTTACCTGTTTCTAGAGGGTTGAGAATTGAGTTTTAAGTGGAAAATTTAGACAATTTCACTCAAAACTCAAAACTCAGATTTCAACACTGTCTTATATTTTTAGACCGACCATTTTTTGCACCGCTTCGACAATTTGCGGCGGCTGCACGATGGTTAGTCGCTCTAAGGTTCCATTGTAGGGCGTGGGAATATCCTGTGACGAAAGTCTCAGCACAGGTGCATCCAGCTCATCAAAGAACCGATCATTAATTGAAGCAATAATTTCAGCCCCAATTCCCCCGGTTTTCATTGCTTCCTCTACCACAATGACCCGATGGGTTTTGCGAATCGATTCGCCAATGGTTTCTAAGTCAAGGGGTTTGAGGGAAATTAAGTCAATGACTTCGGGATCAAACCCGTCTTTGACAATCTGCGGCACCGCTTGCAGAACGTGATGACGCATCCGTGAATAGGTCAAAATCGTGACATCTTTGCCCCGTCGGACCACTTCTGCTTTATCTAGGGGGACCAGATATTCTTCCGAGGGCAGGTCTTCTTTCAAATTATAAAGAAGGACGTGCTCGAAAAATAGCACGGGGTTATTGTCACGGATGGCGCTTTTAAGCAATCCTTTGGCGTTGTACGGGGTGGAACAAGCCACCATTTTTAAGCCAGGAACGGCTTGAAAATAGGTTTCTAAGCGCTGGGAATGTTCGGCACCCAGTTGTCGTCCAACCCCACCGGGACCGCGAATCACCATCGGCATTGTAAAGTTGCCACCGGAGGTATAGCGCAGCATGGCATTGTTGGCGATTTGGTTGAAGGCGAGGAGCAAAAAGCCCATGTTCATGCCTTCAATAATCGGGCGCAATCCCGTCATAGCAGCACCAACCGCCATCCCGGTAAAGCTATTTTCCGCGATCGGGGTGTCGAGTACCCGCAGTTCGCCATATTTTTCGTACAGGTCCTTGGTGACTTTGTAGGATCCGCCATATTGACCGACATCTTCACCGAGGACGAATACCGTAGGGTCGCGGGCCATTTCTTCGTCAATGGCGGCTTTGAGCGCGTTGAAGAAAAGGGTTTCTGCCATCTTCAAGGTGGGTAATGGGACAAGCTTTTATCTTATACCATTGCATTTTCCAGACGCTAGAGATTTTAAAGCATCGGTAGAGTTTTAGATTCTAGGCGCTGGGTACGGGATTCAGGGGGTTGGACATCCGAAAAAACTGGGACCCTGCCTGCTACTGGACGAAGGCTCTAGGGACCAGAAACCCGGGTTAGGCCCCTATTTTGTGATGAGGGGCTAGAAATTTTTGGGCATAACCCGGATTTCTAATCGTTGGGGTATCAGCGTCCTAGTTTGGCACATTAGACTGGAAGTAAGAAAGATTGCAAGTTGTCAAATCGGGAAAGTTAGCGCGTGAATCATTCAATGCAGGATCGGTTACTCTCGGCGATCGCCCCTTACCGCGATCGCGTCGATTATTTAGAAATTCGCATGGAACAAAGCGAATCTACGGCGATCGCGTTTCGTGGCGATCGCCTGGATGCGGTGAATCGGAATTTTTCCCTCGCCGGTGGGGTCCGCGCCTGTCATAAGGGGGGTTGGAGTTTCGTGACGTTTAATGGATTAGATGAGTTGGGCGATCGCTTGGAAGAAGCGATTTCCCAAGCTAAATTAATCGGTTCAGAAACCACGCAACTAGCGGATATTAAACCGATTCAGGATTATGTCGCCGAGTCCTTACTTCGGGACCCTCGGGGGGTCTCGTTGGAAGAAAAACGGCAAATGGTGGAAACTTATAATCAGCTTTTGCTGGATTTTGACCCGAGGATTCAAACCACCAGTTCCAGTTATCGCGATCGCTTTGGCATTACTTATTTTGTTAATTCTACCGGGACCTGTATTGCTCAAGAACGCCTGGATGTTTCCGGCGGTTTTGGGGCGATCGCCCGGGGGGAAGGCGGGTTGGTGCGCCAAGGGTATGAATCAGTCCATTCGCGATCGGATTATGATGCATTCACCGGCATTGAAAATCGCGTTCGGGGGGCCGCAGAACGGGCAATTCGCCAATTAGAAGCCAAATCTGTTAAAGGCGGTCAATATACCGTGGTCCTTGACCCTTATCTCGCTGGGGTCTTCATTCATGAAGCATTCGGTCATTTGTCTGAGGCGGATTTTGTTTATGAAAATCCTCAAATGCAAGAAGTGCTACAACTCGGTAAACCCTTGGGAATTTCCCAATTAAATGTCGTGGATGATGCGACGATTCCCAACCTACCAGGTTCGATGAAATATGATGATGAAGGGGTTGAGGGTCAACGTAAATATTTAATCAAAGATGGCGTTTTGACTCAGCGTTTACATAGCCGAGAAACGGCTGGCAAAATGCACGAAACCCCAACAGGAAATGCTCGCGCCCTGAGTGCTACTTATGCGCCGATTGTGCGGATGACTAATACGGCAATTGAAGCGGGAGATTGCTCCTTTGAAGATATGATTGCTCCTATCGATGAAGGGGTTTATGCAGTCCGGATGTTAGGGGGTCAAACCAATGGGGAAATGTTTACTTTTGCCGCAGCAGAAGGGTACATGATTCGCGATGGCAAAATTGCGGAACCTGTGAGTGATGTGACGCTTTCGGGGAATGTGTTCCAAACTTTGAAGGATATTCAGGCGATCGGTTCTGATTCGGTTTATCTGAATGGGGGATGTGGTAAAGGTGGACAATCCCCGTTACCCGTTAGTGTTGGCGGACCCCACATTTCTATTCAAAATGTTGTGGTTGGTGGACGATAATTCTCCATCCTCGATACAAGCAACCGAAACCGGGTTTCTTAACCAACTTTTGGCAATCTCCCCGAATTGGGGCAAGAAACCCGGTTTCTAACCTCGGCTGCATGATAGAGTCTGTCGGAAAGTATTCAAAGTAAATTTACACAAAATTGAGGGTGTCGCTATGGGGTGCGATCGCCCTCAATTTTGTGTAAATTTTTATAAATTTGAGGCAAGCTGCTCCCACATTTTTCAAAAATTATGCTTTCATTTCTTAAATGACTACCCTTGAGTTAAAAACCCGGTGACTATCACAAAAGTGAATAAAGTACCCTTAATTATCGCCTAACCCATAATTAATGATTGGGAGAACTCTCATGATAGAAACTTTAGCAAAATTTGGTTTTAAACAGTCTTCGATTCATACCGTCGTTTTAATTGATTCGGGAGTACCGGAATGGGAAACTTTGGTTGTGGGTACTGTCCCCGGAACAGAGGCGATCGCCCTGGGAACCAAACAAGACGGAATTGAGCAGATTTCCGCTATTTTAGCCGAAAGAAAGGGATTACATACCCTCCATATTGTCTCTCATGGTAGCACTGCTAGTCTGCAATTGGGCAACGGGTATCTCACTTTAGAAAACATCAGTTGTTATGCCAACTTGTTGCAGCAGTGGAGTGAAGCTTTTTCCCCGGATGTCTCTCCCTCCCTACTCCTTTATGGGTGCGAAGTGGCAGCAGGCGATCGGGGACAACAATTCATCCAAAAACTCAGCCAATTAACCAGGATAACGGTTGCCGCTTCTCATAGCAAAACCGGCAGTAGGACCCTAGGGGGAAATTGGGACTTTGAAGTAAAAACCGGGGAAATCGAGAATGTTTTACCTTTTAATTTAGATACTATAACACATTATAATTCCGTATTGGCAACGTTCACGGTTACCAACACGAATGATAGTGGAGGGGGTTCTTTCCGACAAGCCATTTTAGATGCGAATACAAATCCAGAAGTTGATACTATTGCGTTTAATATCGCTGGTGATGGGGTGCAAACCATTCAGCCTTTATCAGTTTTACCCATCATTAATGATTCGGTGATTATTGATGCCACAACTCAACCTGGATATACGGGAACTCCCCTGATTGAAATTGATGGGATAAATATAGGGGGATTAGATAGGGGAGTTTTACAAATTACCGCTGGAAATAGCACCGTTCGGGGATTAGTGATTAATCGGGCGGGATTTAGTAATGCTGCTATTGTAATTCGGGAAAATGGCAATAATTTGATTGAGAATAATTACCTGGGAACCGATGTCACGGGAACGGGTTTCTTAGAACGTAGCGGTTCAGGTATTTTTATTCGAGACTCAGCTAATAATACAATTCAAAATAACCTCATTTCGGGAAATAATAATACCTCTTCTGTTGGAATTGATATTGAAGGCAACCGGGCCAGTGGAAACCAAATTTTAGGAAATTTCATCGGAACTGATGTCACCGGGACTCAGGATTTAGGGAACTCTGGCAGTGGGATTGTTATTCGCAATGCGCCTAATAATCAGATTGGAGGGACAACTGTCAATGCTCGAAATATTATTTCAGGTAATGATTTTGATGGAATTCAAATTACTGGGAATGAGGCGAATGATAATCAAATTTTAGGCAATTTTATTGGTACAGATATTACGGGGGAAATTTCATTAAGAAATACGTTTAGTGGAATTTTGATATCCGGTGGTTCTAGGAGCCTAATTGGGGGAGATTCCGATTCTGATCGCAATGTTATTTCCGGTAATGGTACTTCGGGAATTTATATTCGTGAAACTAGCGCATTTAATTCAATATTGGGGAATTACATCGGAACAAATTTGCCAGGAAACGAAGCCGTACAAAATAGTGGAGATGGACTGCGGATTGAGGGTGCGAATAATAGTATGGGGAATAACTTAATCTCTGGAAATAGAGCAGATGGCATTCTGATAGGCGGCAATAGTGCTAATAATAATCGAGTGACGGGAAATCTAATCGGGATCGATTTCACGGGGAATGTAGCACTTGCGAATGGTGAAGCGGGGGTTGTGATTGCTCAAGGTGCAACCGGGAATCGGATTGGAGGTATTACTGAAGGCGATCGCAATATTATTTCCGGTAATCAATCAACGGGTGTTAACATTCAAACTAATTCAACCCAAAATCTAATTTTAGGTAATTTTATTGGGACTAACCTCACCGGACGATCTGCCATTGGGAATGGGCAAGGTATAGCTATTTTTTCTCCAGAAAATACAATTGGGGGGTTAGAAGCGGGTTCTGGTAATCTGATTTCTGGAAATCGATCCGATGGAATTGAGTTAGGTGGTGCTGCCTCGGATATCCTAATTGCTGGAAATTCTATCGGCACTGATATTACAGGCACTCTGGCGATCGCCAATGGAGGAGATGGAATTGTTACGGATGCTTTCCCTCAGAATATGACTATTGGTGGGACTACCCCAAATGCGCGTAATCTGATTTCAGGAAATAGCGGTAATGGAATTTACCTCGCTTCCAGTAATAACCGAGTATTAGGTAACTTTATAGGCACTCAAGCTGATGGAATTAGTCCCCTAGGAAATGCGGGAAATGGGGTTGATATTGCTTCCCTGACGGGGAATAATCTCATTGGCGGAACAGCTACGGGAGAGAGTAATCAGATCGGCTTTAATGGAAGTGCAGGAATTCAAGTTAGTCCGGGCAGTAATAACGGAATTTTATCGAATGCTATATTTTCCAACAGTCGCTTAGGAATCGATTTAGCGGGTCCTGCTACTAACTCTGCCGGGACAACAGCAAATGACGAAGGAGATGCGGATACCGGGGCTAATAATCTGCAAAATTTTCCGATTATTACTTCAGCGATTTCTAATGGCACAACAACTACAATTTTGGGAACGCTTAACAGCACCCCTAATACTGAATTTCATATAGAGTTTTTCGCGAATCGTACTTTAGATCCCTCCCGATTTGGCGAAGGAGAAAGATTAATTGGGTTTGTCACTGTCACCACCGATGGCAGCGGTAATGTTAGCTTTACGGAAACCTTGAACCGTGCCGTTCCTGCCAATGAATTGATTACCGCTACCGCAACTGACCCGAATAATAATACTTCGGAATTTTCTGAGGGTGCAGTGGTGATTTCACCGCGTTTTACCCTTGAAAATATTACGCTGATTGAAGGAAATTCTCAACAAACGAATGCAACTATTACGGTTACTCTGAATGCCGCACTCAACCAACTGGCTACCGTAAATTATGCCACGGTTGATGATACAGCGATTTCGCCGGAAGACTATACGGCAACGAGTGGCACATTACAGTTTAATCCCGGGGAAACGACAAACACGATTACGGTAGCGATCGCCCCAGATACAATTGATGAACCTGATGAACAGTTTTTTGTTAATCTTTCTAATCCTGTCAATGCCGCGATTGCCACTCCCCAAGCGATCGCCACAATCACTGACGATGATGAACCTCCAACCCCGGAACCTGAACCTGAACCCGAACCTGAACCCCAACCCGAACCCGAACCTAAACCCCTCCCGGAAGTGACAGCAGAACCTATCCTGCCATCAACCCTTAATCCAGATTCCAGCGTGACGGAAATCCCGATACTCCCCTTAACTTCTATAGAGATACCCGATTGCAATTGCCCTAATCTCACCGTACCCGAATTGGTGCCATTAGAAACAGCGATCGCCCAACCAAATGCCGTTGAAAATATCCTCATCGGTACCGACGAAAATGACACCTTAGAAGGCAGCAGTCGCCCTGATGAAATTAATGGAGGCAGTGGCAATGATTTACTCTTTGGCAACTCGGGCGATGATAATCTTTTAGGAAGTGCCGGAGACGATACTATCCTTGGGGGAATGGGTAGCGATTTTCCCATCGGTTCCCAAGGCGATCGCGACTGGATAGAAGGGAATGCGGGGAAAGATGATTTATTTGGGAATGAAGGTAACGATACCCTTTCCGGAGGATTTGGAGGCGATCGCATTTGGGGGGGAAAAGACGACGATCGCATCTTTGGCGATGAAGATAGCGATACCCTCTATGGCGATTTAGGCAATGATACTCTCTATGGAGGCAAAGGGAGTAATGTTCCTGTCGGTCCCTTTTTAGACGCAGATTTACTCTTTGGGAATCGCGGAAATGATTATCTTTTAGGTAGCGAAGGAAACGATACCATTCATGCGGGAAAAGAAGATGATTTTGTTCACGGCGGCAAAGATAACGACTTGATCTATGGCGACATTGGCAATGATACCCTGTTAGGCGAACTTGGGGATGATACGCTTTTAGGCAATCCCAATGATGCCTCAGTGTTCGATCCCAATGGGCAAGATTTGCTCTTTGGGGGCGCTGGAAATGATTTTCTTAATGGCAACCAGGGGGATGATTCCGTATCTGGAGGTGAGGGAAATGATACCCTGCGCGGTGGCAAGGAGGATGATATCGTTGCTGGAGATCAGGGCAATGATTTAATTTTCGGCGATCGCGGCAAGGATACCCTCTGCGGTGGCGATGGGGATGACACCATTCTCGGGGGTACTGGCATTGAGGAACCGATGGATCCCAATAATGAGCAAGATTGTCTTTCTGGGGGTGGCGGAAATGACTTACTTTATGGCGATCGCGGCGATGACACTCTCAATGGCGATGAGGGAGACGATACCTTATTTGGAGGTAAACAGAACGATTTCCTCGCCGGAGGAGAGGGGAACGATCGCCTGAGTGGAGATTTCGGCGACGATACCCTAATTGGAGGCAACGGTAGCGATCGGTTTGTACTCCAGGCGGGTTACAACCAGGACCTAATTTGGGATTTTGAAGTGGAACAGGATTTTCTGGAATTAACCGGGGAATTAACCGGAGATCAACTCGTGATTACTCAAAATGGTGACATCACCAACATTGCGATCGCCACTACCGGCGAAATTTTGGCATCCCTGATGGGAGTCTCTGCCTCTGGGATCAGCAGTATCCAGTTTCTGTAGGAGGGCTTTTCAGATTCTGGAGGCAAATAAAATATCTCCCATAGAAAAGAGGAGTATCTCCCCGGCGGATTAAGCCCCTGATCCGGAATCCCCTGGTAATAAGGGAACTCCACAAAATAAAATCTTCTATTAGAGATCCCCCCAACCGATTGGCGTTCTTAAGGGGGGGCTTGAATAATTCGGCATTACTTCTAATGCAGAAGTTTTTTTATGGAAATCCCTCAGTCTTTCCAAACCCACACCCTTTAGAGTGTGGGTTTTTATAAACCATTGAATACCCGATCGAGTGTTAGACCCTTAAACGATAATAGAGACGCGAAATGAGGCGTCTCTACATAAATCTGTATTCGGGGTTTTATCAAGGGGGTTCTTTATACTCAGGCGTTAGCTGAAATAGCTGGCTTCGGCTTCAAGCATCCGAATCAAGTTTTCATCGCCTTTCTGTCTAGCCATTTCCAGGCGATACTGTAGCTTCTGGCGGATAGTTGCCCGATGCATGGCAGCCGCTTGTTTCAAGGTTTCATGACTAATTTTGTTCATGGTGGACTTTTTCCGTTTTCAATTCGTGTATTTTCCCTTACTTCCAAAATAACACTTAAAATCAGGAATAGTATCAAAATTTACCAAAATTTTAATAATTATCCCCATCTCCCCCATCTCCCCCATCTCCCCCATCTCCCCCATCTCCCCCATCTCCCCCATCTCCCCCATCTCCCCCATCCACCCCATCTCCCCCATCCCCATGCTTACCCTGTTAACCGATTTCGGTTCCCATGATGTCTATGTCGGCGTGATGAAGGGCGTCATCGCCTGTATTAATCCCCAGGCCACGATTGTGGACCTCACCCATGAAATTCCTCCCCAGGATGTCGCTGCGGGTCGTTTTTGTCTGATGAATGCTTATCCCTATTTCCCCGAGGGGACCGTTCATGTGGCAGTCGTGGATCCCGGTGTAGGCAGTGCTCGCAGGGCGATCGCCCTTCAACTGCCGCACTCTATCTTAGTGGGACCTGATAACGGGTTGTTTTCTGGGGTACTCAGTGCAGAAAACCCGATTCTGGCGGCGGTGGAACTGAGTAATTCTGACTACTGGCGCACTCCTGACCCGAGTACCACTTTTCATGGACGTGATATTTTTGCTCCCGTGGGCGCTCATCTAAGCAAGGGAGTCCCGTTAGAGGATCTAGGACCCGCGATCGATCCCCAAACGTTAGTTACCCTGGATCTGCCACAATGTTACGAGCAAAACCAGGAAATTGTCGGTTGTATCCAATCTATCGATCGCTTTGGTAACCTGATCACCAACATTCCGGGTACTCGGGTGATGGGGAATTTAGGATCTGTGAGGGTGGGCGATCGCCTGATTCCGGGGGGAAAAACTTACAGTGAAGTAACCAGAGGAGGACCGATCGCCCTTGTCGGTTCTCACGGTTGGCTGGAAATTGCTATCAATGGCGGCAATGCTTCCTATACACTCCAACTTACTCTCGGTGCAACGGTGAGAGTACAGGTAAGCTAAAAAAGCAGGAACGGTCATTCCTCGGGCGATCGTCACCCCTCAACATCCCCGCCATTACGCTAATAACTGAAAAACCACAAGAAATAATTATCAATTAATTCAAAATGCTCGGGGTCTTCTTCGGTGACATCTAAATCAATTAAAGGCAAGATAAACTCGCGGCGATCGCTCGTCCGTTCCACCTTCACCATAATCCCCTCGGTCCCAACATCACAAAACTGCAGTAAGTTAAACGTATCGGTATAAGAAGGCTGTTGTTTTTTCAACTTTTCATATTCTTTTTTGCTCTTTCCCCCACTCACATACTTTTCTTCCCAGTCGAATGCTCCATTTCCCGTCAGTTGATAAGGGGGCTTAATTTGGTTTTTTAAAAAGTCTAAATATCGAGTTAAATTTTCCTCATTGACTTCTAAATTAGAACTCCCTAAAATTTCTTGTAACTCTAATTCCAATTCCACCTCATCTTCATCAAAAATATCTTCTAAAGATAAATCCTCCTCATCCTCATCTTCTTCATCGAGTAATATGGATTCTATCTTGCTCATCCTTTTGACTAAATCGAGGACTTGCTCTGGATTGATGGGAAATTCCCCACGTTCCATGAGTCGGGGGCCAAAAACCCCTTCATCTATTTCTATTATTTTCAGGACCGAGGGGGATGAGGCGCTTTGTTTCCGAGGTTTTTTGGATTTAGTCATCTTTAGAGCTTCTCTGGGTCGGGTCAGTCATCAGATCGGTCATAATCAAAGTGTATCTCGAACACCCATTACCTTGGAGTAGATCGGTCAAATTCATCATGACGCAAGCTAATTCTATGGAATCTCCTGTCTATCAAGGGCAGTTTGGGGAATTTAGCATTACCCCAAGCGATCGCCAATCCGTGATCATCTATCGCAGTGGCTTGATGGTAGCCGCCCTCAGTTTCGCGATCGCCACGGTTCTTCTCTTCTGGCAAGGAACTACCCCCCCGATCATCACCAGCCTCAGCGCACTCTATGCCTGTTTCTGTGTCGCCCTCGGGGTCAGCTTACTGACGATTCACATTTATCTCAAAGTCCTCCATCGCTTCCTTCAAGTCTGTTGGGCGATCGGTGCTGTCTCTGCGTTAACGGTGATTTTGACACAGCCTGAGCCTTTTGTAGTCACAGTTTATCACCAGGCGATCGCCCTCTTCGGTATCGGATTTACCTTTGTTGCCTTAACAGGCATTTTTTTTAAAGAAGCCTTTTGTTTCAATCGCCTAGAAACTAAATTGCTCACCCCCTTAGTCCCCCTGCTAATTTTAGGTCACCTCTCTGGTTTATTAACTCCTGCAATGGAAAAAAATCTCTTAGCAGTTTGGGCTATTCTCTTTCTAGTCTTTGCCCTACGAAAAGCGGGTCAAGACATTCCCGCAGATATTGGAGACAAAAGTGTTTTTGCCTACCTTAAGCAACAAGAAAAAGAACGCGCTTAATCTGCCTAGTCCAATTTTAAGACAGGGTTGTACCTCAGAAAAATGCCCAGCAGCCTAGGTTACTTCACTCCGAGCCCAGCCTTCTAGGGTCTCCACTAGAGCGACAGGCGGAATGACTAGGGTTTGACTCCCGCTCAATTCTAGTAAAAAATCGGAGTTTTAGCGAATTGTCAATAATTTTTGACAAACCTGAAACAACCGGGGCGGGACTTGAACTTCTGGACAGTAGAAAAATAAAATCAGATCCAGGGATTAACCCCCCTGCCATCAGGCCAATCCCCTCATTCCGTCGCTACATTTTATGAAGGGGATTGAGGTCTGGTTCTTTGAGCTATTCCCCTCGAATTATTTCTGGGGGTAGATGCGCTAACAGCCAGTTATTTTTTATTATTTTCCTATAAAATTTTCCCGCCAAAAAATCTAAACCCAACATTGGAGTAGAGATTTTTCTCTTTTTAGTTCATTTTATGTAAGGGTAAAAATGATCCATTTTAACTCCTGCATAAATAAAGGGATTGACTCCGATTTGTGGCGGAAAAGGATGAGGGTTCGTTTAACGCTTTGAATTCCGGCAACAGTCCTGAAGTCAATAAGCTAATGGTTAAGAAGTCCCCACATAATCCAGGTCAACTCTAGTATTTAGGGATAAACCCAGCAAACTGGCATCCCATCGCTCAACACTGGCCGTGTTTTTATAATTCAGTTTCTTCACCCCTAGTTTATAGCTATGATAATGTCCAAGTCGATTGCTTTAATTTCGGTTCATGGCGACCCCGCCATAGAAATTGGGAAAGAAGAGGCCGGAGGCCAAAATGTTTATGTTCGTCAGCTTGGAGAAGCGTTAGGAAATTTGGGGTGGCAAGTGGATTTGTTCACCCGCAAGTCCAGTGCAACACAGCCGACGGTAGTACAACATACCCCCAATTGTCGGACGATTCGCTTAGTGGCCGGACCCGAAGAATTCGTTCCCCGGCAAAAAATTTATGAATACGTCCCCGAGTTTGTTCAGGAATTTTTGAAATTTCAAGAACAACAGCACTTAGACTATCGCTTAGTTCATACAAATTACTGGATTTCGGCAGCAGTGGGAATGGAGTTGAAAAAATTTCAACCCATCCAACAGGTTCATACTTATCACTCTCTGGGTGCAGTTAAGTATAAAGCCGTTTCCACCATTCCTATGATTGCCAGTACACGCTTAGGCGTTGAAAAGGCTTGTTTGGAAAATGCCGATCGCATTGTGGCGACCTCTCCCCAGGAAAAAGAACACATGAGAACCCTCGTTTCCACCAAGGGACAGATCGATGTGATTCCTTGTGGGACGGATATTCAACAATTTGGCCGTGTTTCCCAGGTAGTAGCCCGGGAAAAACTAGGAATTCCCCAGGATAGTTCTGTGGTCTTTTATGTGGGCCGATTTGACCGGCGCAAAGGGATTGAAACCTTAGTGCGGGCGGTGAGTCGTTCCCCCCTGCGGGATCAGCACGATCTCCGCCTGATGATTGGTGGGGGTTGGCGTCCGGGTCAAAGCGATGGCAAAGAACGCGATCGCATTGCCAGTCTGGTAGAAGAATTAGGGATAACTGATTTGACGACCTTTCCCGGACGGCTCGGCCACGACAAGTTACCCTTATATTATGCCGCAGCCAATGTCTGCGTCGTTCCGAGCCATTATGAACCTTTTGGATTAGTTGCGATCGAAGCAATGGCAAGCCGGACTCCGGTTGTAGCGTCAGATGTAGGCGGATTACAGTTCACGGTGGTTTCAGAAGAAACAGGTCTACTCTGTCCACCCCAGGATGATGCCGCCTTTGCGATCGCCATTGACCGAATTTTATCTAACCCCGACTGGCAAACCGAATTAGGCCAAGCGGCGCGGGAACGGGTCGAAAGTCAGTTTAGCTGGGATGGCGTGGCACGTCAACTGAGTAACTTATACAGTACCCTCCTGGTCCAATCTAGCCAGTCCCTAGACCCGGCGATCGCCTAATGCTTATAGCATCAGACCCCAGGGACAAGAAACCGGGTTTTTGAGCCAAATTGGACGCAAAATCAGCAACAATTTTGTAAAAAAACCCGGTTTGTCTTCTAGCGACTGTACCGCCCGACTCAGATATTGACCTGGATTCTGATCGGACTGGACCGATCGAGATCCTTCGGTTAACAGATTTCCCGTTGTTTCAAATTGCATTTTCCCCTAAAATTCAAGGGGGTGCGATCGCCCTCCCTTCCCAGGAGGATCAGCCTCACTGGTGAGGGCTGTCCTAGGAAGGAATGATCAGAGTATAAGAGGCGATCGGCTATATTTCCCCCGGATTTTTTGACAGGAGTCATTAGGGCTAATGTATCTGGAAGAACGTGCATTTTGGGTGGCTTGGTCGCAAATTCCCGCCGTGGGTCCGGTATTGCTAGGTCGCTTGTTTCGGTATTTCGGCAGTTTAGCCGCCGCTTGGCAAGCGGAACCCGAGGCTCTCACTCAGGTCCAAGGTTTAGGTCGGCAACTGGTGGAAAAAATTGTAGAACGGCGATCGCAACTGAATCCCGAACAACTCTACATGGAACATCTGCGTGCAAACCCCCATTTTTGGACCCCTGCCGACCCTGATTATCCCCGGTTACTCGCAGAAATTCCCAACCCACCCCCCCTGCTGTATTACCAGGGTCACATTGATCGCCAGGAAACCCTCGGGAATCGCCCCCTTGTCGGTATTGTCGGCACTCGTCACCCCTCAGAATATGGGCAACGATGGACTCGCCGAATTAGCCAAGTTCTCGCTGAATGTGGCTTTACCATTGTTTCCGGGATGGCCGCAGGCATTGATACTTACGCTCATCTCGGTTGTTTAGATGCCGATGGCCGCACGATCGCCGTGTTTGGAACTCCCCTCAACAAAATCTATCCCGAGACCAATCGTCATCTCTCCGAAAAGATTATTCAAAAAGGATTGTTTTTGAGTGAGCATCCCGTGGGAACTCTCACAAGGCGAGAACACTTCGCCCAACGTAATCGAATTATTGCCGGGTTAAGTCAGGCAGTTCTGGTCATGGAAGCACCAGAGCGATCGGGGGCGCTGATTACGGCCAAAGTTGCCAATGAATACAGCCGCGACGTCTTTGCCTTACCCGGACGCATCGATGACCCCAATTCTCAAGGCTGTTTACGCCTGTTAAAAAATGGGGCCGAAACCATCATCAATGAAACGGAATTGCTAGAAATGCTAGGGGCCATGCCCAAATATAATCCGCCCCCTTCGCCTCCTCTTCCTACTGCAGTGGTACTCCCCATCGCAGTCGTTCCCAAATTAGACCCTCCCTTGCAGCAAGTCTGGGAGGCAACGGAGATCGAGCCGATCGCCTTTGACCTAATTGTATCCCAAGCCCAACTCGATGCCGCCTCAGTCTCCAGCGCATTATTGCAATTAGAGTTAATCGGTTTGGTCGAGCAATTACCAGGAATGCGCTATCGCCGCAGTTGAATCGGTGATTTCTCTCGGAAAATTGCCCCAATTCATCCAATTACGGGTGCTGTCAAATTATTAAGTTTTTATTCCTCCTCTCTTTCCCCAGGGAGGAGGAATTCTTTCTACTGGACTCCTAGGAATCTCATGGCAAATTGTGTACCCCCTAAAGACATAAATATTCCCCTATCAAAAGGAGGACTTACTTCAAAAATCACATTTTAGTAAATTGGGATATTCTCCCTGATTATCCTGGTTTATCCTCAATTGATGCCTTTTAGAGAGGGAGTTTTCGTGAATAATAAATAAAGACTCTTGCCAGAATAAACAGTTCCAACTAAAAGGTAATCTTCCTTTAAAAACGTGACGATCTGCCTAAAGAAGGATGAAGATACAACTTCTCTCTTTTAAAGTAAAGGATAGTTGACAACAACTTTAAATCCTGAATTACGAGGAGAACATCCGAATGACCGTTCAATTACAAGATACTAAACGCATGGCGATCGCCCAAAAATTGGCTGATATGAAAGCTGTGCAAAATTTACTCATTTCTAATGAACAAAAATTTATCAGCGCCACCAACGATTCCGATATCCGCGATCGCTTGCAAAGTATGCTAGAGGACGACCGCAAAAACCTCGGCATCATTGAAACCACCATCATTCAATATGGCAATCCCTCTGAGCCAAATAGCACCACTGAGGAAACCCTCAAACAGGCTCAGAAAATGATGGAAGATTCCAAAATGAGCCTGTATGAGAAAATCTCTCAGCATGAATTGCTCAAACACGCTCAGGTAATGAAAGGACTCCTCGTCCATAAAGCCGCTCAAATCGTCGGCGCTGACATTGAAGTCGCCATCACTCCCCTGAATACGGTGAACTTTGAAAACCGTTCTCACCAAGAACAACTCAAGGGTATTCTGGAAGTCCTCGGCACTCGTGAACTCACCGGACAAGACCCGGATCAAGGCGTCTGGAGTCGGGTTCAAGATGCAATGGCCGCCTTGAGTGGTGTATTTGGTAGCGCCGTCAGCCGTACCAAAGATGACATGAACATTCTGGAAATCCTCCGTGCAGATCACCGCAAGGCGGATACTCTCTTCATGGAAATTGAAAACACCCGTGACGCGAAGAAACGCGAAGAATTCTTCGGTCAACTCTATAAGGATCTAAGCGCTCACGCCGAAGCTGAAGAAGAAGTTGTCTATCCCGCTATCCGCGCTCAATTCCCAGAAGTGCAACATCTGTATAACGAGCAGGCCGAGATGAAACAACTCCTCGAAGCCATCAAATCTACCAACGGTAGCGATGCCAGCTTTATGACTCGGGTCAAACAGTTGAAAGACATGGTGCAGCATCATGTCAAGGAAGAAGAGAACGATATGTTCAATAAATTCCAGCAAACGATGAATGAGTCCCAAATGGAACAAGTGTCCAAGCAGTTTAAGGAAGCCAAAAGCCGCATTCAGCAATCAATGGCGTCCTAAGTAAGATGAAGACTCCGTTCAGTGAGTTGCTAACCTAACGTTGTAAATTAGCTAAAAGGGGAGGGATTATACCTTCCCCTTTTTTTAATTCTTAACCCATGAAAAAGCGAGTCTTAATACGGAATCCGGTGGTGATAGGTCGGTCAAACCCCGCACCCTCAAGGCTCGGGTTCCACCGATTGAGCGAAGCCCGGGCCGTTAAGGCTATAGCCTGCCTAAGCCCGCTCACGAGAAAATTGACTTTTAGCAACCGGATTTTGTATAAAATATACGAAATCCGGTTTTAAAAGCGGATTTCGTATTACAGAGTTTTTGTGAGTGAGACGCTCAAGCCTTAACCCCCAACAACGGTGCCCCCATTGGGATGCAGAATTTGACCTGTCATATAGGAAGAATCATCCGAGGCGAGGAACACATAAGAAGGGGCGACTTCTTCAGGTTCTCCGGCCCGTTTCATGGGTACTTGCTGACCGAATGAGGCAACTTTTTCCGGGGGGAAAGTGGCGGGAATTAGGGGAGTCCAAATGGGACCGGGTGCGACCCCATTAACACGAATTCCTTTGCTGACCACTTTTTGAGATAAGGCTCGGGTAAAGGCAACGATCGCCCCCTTGGTGGAAGAATAATCCAGCAACGTTTCATTTCCCTTATAGGCAGTTACTGAGGTGGTATTCACAATGGCACTGCCTTCTTTAAGATGAGGCATCGCCGCCTGAGTCAGATAAAACATGGAGAAAATATTGGTGCGAAATGTTTTTTCCAACTGTTCTTGAGTGATATCCTCAATATTTTCTTGGGGATGCTGTTCTGCTGCATTATTAATCAGAATATCCAGATGGCCGAAAGCATCGACTGTTTGCTTAACCACCTGTTCACAAAAGCTTTTTTCCCCAATATCTCCGGCGATCGCTAGACAGCGCCGCCCTTCTGCTTCTACCATCTCTTGAGTTTTTTTGGCATCTTCATGTTCATTCAAATAAACGATCGCCACATCTGCTCCTTCTCGGGCAAACAGAATCGCCACGGAACGACCAATTCCGCTATCTCCACCCGTAATTAGGGCAACTTTATTTTCTAATTTTCCACTCCCTTTATACTCAGAAGCCCGGGCTTTAGGAGGGGGATTCATTTCCGATTCCAGGCCCGGTTGTTGGTTTTGATGTTGGGCGGGGCGTTGTTTTTCTTGCGTCGGCATACAATTTTCCGTAAACTTTTTAAACTACCCCTTATAAATAGAACGAATTCTCTGAAATTGCCCCCTATCTTTTTGTAGATTTTGACTCTAATCCTATGGGCATATTCTTTAAGTTATAGGCCAAATTACTGAGGTTTTAATACGGAAAAAATCAGCACTGATTGACCAGCAGGGCCGAAGGGTGAGGAGACCAGGAAACCTGCAATCTGGAGCCAAGTGGGGAGATTCAGAGAGTGGACTTATCAGGAGCAAAACGGTTCAGTTCTAATACCAAATCCGATTTTGAAAAATAAAAACCTGCATCCTGTTCTATCAGCATTCCGTCAGGAAAAAGTGGGGCGATATCGATTGAGTGAGGCCCGGGGCGTTAGGGCTATAGCCCGCCTACGCAGGCTGAAGCAGAAAAGAGGTCTCTAGGGATGAGAAAATGCTGAAATAACAGGTGTGCCTAAACCCCTATCCAGGGACTGTGGTTACGGAAAGGGAAATTCGTTTAAGATGGCTCACAACAGGCGATCGCCCTGGTGTTCAGTAGGGACTTCCAACCCAATTCGGGCAAGGGGTATCCACAAAGGAGTTTTTTTAATGAATAACTTTTATGAACAGGATGTTTTATTACTTGAAGTCACCCGGGAGCGATCGATTCGTCGAACCGTGATGGTCCTAGAAACTAAGCGCAAACGCATCCGCGAGGACCTCTTGGAATTGATCCAGAATATGCCCTTGTTAGCGCTACCTGTCGAATTAACCAGGGATGCGCCAGAAGAATCGCAAGATATCCTACTAGAGGCATTATCTCGAATGGGGGATGAAGCGTTCGCCCGTTGGATTGCCGAAGCAATTCTCGATCGCCAGTCTCAATCGGAAATTCCGGAATCTTAGCTTGCCAAAATCACCGGGAATCCTGCGGATTAGAGAACCCCTGGGCGATCGCCTCGAAACCTGAATCCCTAGGGGCCAGACCTCAAGTTATTCTCGATCCGGGTTCTCCAGTTCCAGTTTGGGTAATTCCTGTAATTCTTGTAATTCCTGTAATTCCTGCAACTCCGGTAGTTCCAAGGGTTGTACCTCAACTTCTTGGGGTTTACCCAGTTTCTCCAACTCCGGCAAGGCTAACAATTCAGGCTCTTTCTCCTCAATGACAACCGGCATTTGTAGGGGTTGGGCCGTCTCAATAAAACAACTCGCCAAGGGTAGAGCCCGCTCCAAATCATCCAGGGGCCTGGGAATCACCATTACGGAGGTCAGTTCTCCAATCCGTTCAGCTTCAAACATTCCCGCTTCCACAGCCACCACCACATTCGCCACGGTGCCTCGGATAATCACCGTGCATAACCCGTCGCCAATCTTTTCATAGCCGGTTAAGTCCACATCCGCAGACTTGAGCATCGCATCTGCCGCACCCACCAAAGCGGGAAATCCTCGGGTTTCCACCAGTCCGATCGCTTGATGGCTCGGACGGCCTTGATTGCCTTGGGCCAAATCCATCAACCGCGCACCGATCGGGAGGATAGCTTCCAAATTTGCCAAGGGACGCGGGATAACCAGCTTAGAAACCACTTGACCAAACTTTTCGGCAGTTTCGGCACCGGCTTCTACCGCCAAGCGCACGTCCGCCGTTTTACCCCGAATCACAGCGGTGCAATGACCGCCCCCTATTTTTTCAAATCCGACTAAAATCACCCCTGCCGATTTGAGCATCATATCGGCACAGCCCACGATCGCCGGGAAACTTTGGGTCGATACTAAACCCAAAGCTAAATCCTGAAGGTCGTGACTGCGCGTTTTTTGCTCGCGCTTTACCAGTCCTACATCGCGTCTTTCCATCTTGCCTCTCCCTCAAACATGACCGAGGTCCCACATTAGCTGAGGGTATCGGTTCTCAATTTCTTCACCTGATCTCAAACGTAACATTTCAAATTGAATAGAGACTAAATCTAATCCTCTGGGATAGGTTGGATGGGGGTTTGTTTATAGGGAAACAAGGTTTGCATCAAGCGGTTGAGATGCGCTTGTCCATAGACGTAAGCAGGAGAGGGGGGAACAGGGGGCTGATCAGGAGGTGTCGCCCCTGGTTCTGCGCCATTACCCTGATTGCTGATGGGTTGCGAAATCTCCGGAGTCGGACTCGGAGTCGGAGGTTCGGGCGCAGAGGTAGTAGCCGGTTCTGGCGGTTCGGGTGGAGTGGGAGGAACCGGATCTGGGGCCACTGGGTTGGGACTTGCCGGGGATGCGGGACCCGGATCCGGGGCAACCCTAGTGCTTTCCACATCGATCCAGTGACGACTTTCATCTCCGAGTAAGGAACCGGGGGGAATCACTTCATTGGATGCAACCGTGGGATGCAGTAACGTCGTAGAGTTACCGATGCAAGCATTGGTACCGATTTTGCCGGTTCCGATCGCCAAGACCCCCGAACCGAGGGTCGCTCCTTCTTCAACGATTAAATTGCCTTGACAGGCTTGCAGAATGGAACCCATGCCAATGCAGACACCAGCGGCGATTTCAATGCGAGTACCTGGAGATGCCTGAAGGATGACTCCCGAGGCGATCGCGGCACCTTCATCAATAGTGACATCGCCACTCATATAAATATTGGGATTCCGATTGGGTTGCAGTGGCGGCAAATACATGGGAAATGGAACCTTTAAAGGTCGGACGATCTCGATTTTCCCCGCCGGTCATCTCCGGTCTGGGGAAGGGTTGGGAAACGAGAGGTGGACAGCCCAAGTTGAGGGGGAGTCCAGAGGCGATGCGATCGCCTTTCTCCCGTACTCCGAGGACGGATTGCCACAGAATGCAACGACTACTTAGCATCCACTCAACCCAGTGGGCTTTTGGGCCACCCCCTGACGTTTCCCTTCAGACTAGGGTCGTTGAACGATCGTTTCCACCACACGCCGTTTGGCTTTCGGGTCAACGCCAATGAGGCGGACATATTCACCGGGATATTGACGCATAAACCCTTCAACCGCCGCCAGGGCTTGGGAGGGATTTTGGGTATCAACGGCACCACAGCTTTCCCAGGACCCGTTGTTAAAACGCCGTTTATTCACGTGTTCGGCACCGAGGCGCAATCCTTGGCTGAGGATTTGACGCACCATATCAGCAACGCCCTGATCCAGTTTACCGGAGCCACCCGAGGGGGCGCTATAGCTGCTGCTGTAGTTTTTCCCCGCAGAGGATGCGCTGCCCTTGCCATTGGTGGCAATGGTTTCGTTGGGGCGTTGGATGATGGTTTCGACCACCCGGCGTTTGGCTTTCGGGTCAATCCCGATCAAGCGCACATATTCCCCCTGATGTTCTTTCAAGCAATTGGTTAATTCTGCCAGCACTTGGGACAGATTTTTGCTCTCGATGGGAGCGCAGCTTTTCCAGGATCCGGTCCGGAAGCGGCGTTCATCCACGTGCTCGGTGCCGAGGCGCAATCCTTGAGTCAGGATGTGATTGACTTGATCTGCTAGTTCCGTGGGCAGTCCACCGCCATTTCCAGTGGGAGCACTGTAGCTGCTGGAACTGTTAGTGGGGCGATAGGAACTGTTACCGTTGGTGGAGACTTGACCGTTCGGGCGTTGGACGATGGTTTCCAGGACCCGGCGCTTGGCTTTGGCATCAATGCCAATTAAGCGGACATATTCGCCACGATGTTCCGCTAAACATTGTTCTAGGGAGGAGATGACTTCCGATAGGTTTTTGCTTTCAATCGGAGCACAACTTTGCCAGGATCCCATACGGAAGCGTCGCTCATCTACGTGCTCGGTACCGATCCGATATCCACCGGCGAGGAGATCTCGGACTTGGGAGATTGCTTCTTGAGTGATTGTCATAGTCTCTTGTTTAGTAGCGTTGCCATTAGAACGTACGGCCCCTGGGGTTTCATTGCGGATCTCCAGAACGCAGGAACTGTCTTCCACACAGTGATACCCGCTGCGTAGGGCTTCGTTGATGCCGAGGACATGGGTGGCGAATTTGGTATCCGTCTCTGTCACATTCGGCAAGCGATCGGCCTGTTGCTGGTTGGTAATGATCGCTCCAGACGGAATGTATTTGCCTGGGGGAATTTCTACATCTTGAATGAGGGCGTGCATCATGACGATACAACCCTTGCCGACTCTGGCATTAAAGACGGTGGAGCGAAAGCCGATAAAACAGCCATCCCCGACATAAGCGGGACCGTGAATTAAGGCCATGTGGGCGATCGAACAATTTTTCCCGATCCACACGGAATAGGGATTGTTGTCATCTCCGACGACTCGTCCTTCATCGAGTCCGTGAATGACGACGCCATCTTGGATGTTGCTGCTTTCCCCGATTGAAAAGGGAGTGCCTTCATCGGCCCGGATTGATGTTCCCGGTGCAACCAAGACATGAGCACCCACCCGCACATCCCCAATCATATTAGAGAAGGAATGAACGTAGGCGGTTTTGTGGATCTGCGGCTCGGCCATATTTTTTGACCAAGGCGTGGGCGGAGCCGCCTTACTGCGGACTACCATAACTGAATTACTCCTTCAAAGAATGCGACTAGAATCGGCGTCAGACATTCAGAATTCAGAATTCAGAATTCAAGGGACGGAGGGTATAGAGGCTTGCGGTTACGTCTATATCTCTCGTCCGCTGTGCGATCGCACAAGTTAAGTGAATCGTCCCTGAATTCTGATTTCTGACGCCTGACTCCGCACCGAATGCGATCGCATCGCGTTGGTCTGTTTGGTCTAGTCTGACTAACGAAACGAACTAACGAAAGCGATCGGTTTCTTTCTTGCTGTAAAGAATGCGATTTTCCACACTTACGGTGTCTACGATCGCGATGACTGCTGCATCCACGGGCCGCTCGTCATGACGGATCACCTGCCGCGCTGCACTCCCGAGGGTGACCAGCACCCATTCCCCTACACCAGCCCCTACACTATCCGCAGCGACTTCGTATTTGGGGATGAGTTGTCCTTCCTCATCTATCAATTGCAACAGGAGTAATTTAACCCCTTGCAGATTTGGATCCTTTTGTGTACTGACGACGGTACCGCGAACTTGGGCAAGTTGCATGATTTACACTCAATTTATCGGCTTAAACGAATGCCGGTGGTGCTTTCCCGGAATTGCTCCACGGCTTCGGTGTAGCGAATGGGGAGGACATACTCTAGGTTCTCATGGGGACGGGCAATGATGTGGGTAGACAAGACTTGTCCACCGTTGACTCGTCTGACATTTTCCACGGCGGCACCGACGGAGGCTTGCACTTCCGAGACATCTCCACGCACGATGACGGTGACGCGACCGCTTCCGATTTTTTCATAGCCAACTAAGGTGACGCGGGCGGCTTTCACCATTGCGTCTGCGGCTTCTACGACTGCGGGAAACCCTAGGGTTTCTACCATTCCAACTGCAATTGACATGAATTTACTCCCAACCTTTAATGTTGATATTTGCTTTGTGCGTCAATGACGCTTTCTCTCGGTCCCAGTCAGAACGGTGGTCCTGAATGGTATTAATACGTTCGGAACTGCTCGACGGCTTCGGTGTACCGGATCGGCAGCACATATTCTAGGTTCTCATGAGGACGCGCAATAATGTGGGTGGAGACAACTTCTCCTCCATTAACACGCTTGACCGATTCAACCCCAGCGGAGACGGAGGCTTGCACTTCCGATACGTCTCCGCGCACGATCACGGTGACGCGAGCGCTACCGATTTTTTCATATCCCACAAGGGTTACGCGGGCCGCTTTGACCATCGCATCAGCCGCTTCTACCACGGCTGGGAAGCCCCGGGTTTCAATCATTCCCACTGCTATAGGCATTTCTTCTGTCTCCTGAATGGATGAGTCGGTTTAATTCAATCTAAGCTGCGATCGTTAAGCGATCGGTATTCCCGAACGTTTTCAGTTATCGTAAAGCTATGCTCTCCCTTTATCAAGAATAGGTGAATCTTGTATCCCTTGACAATATAAATAATAATCATATTCATAAATAAAAGTAATTAGAAAAACTAATCTTGTAAAGAAAATTAATATTTTATTAATAAAATTAATGTTCAAATGGGGAAGGAGTTCGACCGCCTGGGGCCATCGGTGCTGAAGTGGGTGCGATCGCATCAGGGATCAGTCCCACTGGTGGGGGTCAAACCGCCGATCCCGATCCCTGCACTGAACCCAATCCACGGAGTGACCTAGGGTCGATCCCGGCACTGTTGTCCTGGCCCTCAAGGAGGTCAAAATGGCTCCGTTGCGACGAAGAGCACCCTCGACTCGCCTTCACGGTCGATCGCCCAGGGTTCCGCAGGAATTGTCCCCAAATCTTCCAAGATTGGCAGGGGGAACCGTTGCAACGGAACAGTGCGATCGCCCCTTGAACCCATGCGATCGGCGAGCAGTCCGTAAATTTTACGATTGTAAACAGCCGAATCCTGCGATCTCGTCTGCCGTTTTAGGCCGACATTTAGCGGATCAACCTACCTCGAAAAACTCACAGATCAAACCCTTATAGATCTGCCTTAACAACCTCTTTTTCTGATAAAAAAGACTCCCAAGAAAAAGCCGGTTACTCGTTAATTTAATCGCTGGATATCAAGGAATATTGTCATGAATCAGTTGCTCGTTCAAACGAGTTGGTGGGTTCCTTTATATAGCTTACTCGGCGCAATCATTACCCTACCCTGGTCATCCGGAATCGTCCGACGCACGGGACCGCGACCCGGGGCTTACATCAACCTAATCGCAACCATCGTGGCATTTATTCATGGGGGATTCTTATTTAGAACCACCTGGGGTCACGGCCCGGAATTCATTGTCATCAATTGGCTCAATACCGGAGATTTAGATCTTTCCTTTGTCCTAGAAATCTCCCAAATGAGTACCGGGGCAATGGAATCAATCACCGGATTGAGTCTGCTTGCCCAAGTCTATGCCCTAGGGTACATGGAAAAAGACTGGTCTTTAGCCCGGTTTTTTGGCTTGATGGGATTTTTTGAAGCTGCCATGAGTGGTCTAGCCATTAGTAACTCCTTATTTTTGAGTTACGCCTTACTGGAAATGCTGACCCTTTCCACCTACCTGATTGTCGGATTCTGGTACGCCCAACCCTTAGTCGTCACCGCTGCGCGAGATGCCTTCTTAACCAAACGGGTAGGAGATATTTTGTTACTCATGGGGGTGGTTAGTGTCGGTACTCTAGCTGGTAGCTTCAACTTTGCGGATATTGAAGTATGGGCTGAAACTGCCGAACTTTCGCCAATGGTGGCGAACTTCCTCGGATTGACCTTAATCGCTGGTCCCATTGGCAAATGTGCTCAATTTCCGTTGCACTTGTGGCTAGATGAGGCGATGGAAGGTCCAAATCCAGCCTCCTTACTCCGAAATTCTCTGGTTGTGAGTTGTGGCGCTTATGTGCTGATTAAACTTTCGCCGGTGGTGTCTCTTTCGCCGCTTGCAGAAACCACCTTAATTGTGGTGGGGACCATGACGGCGATCGGCGCTTCTTTAGTGGCGATCGCCCAAATCGATATTAAACGCACCCTCTCCCACTCCACTAGCGCTGTCTTAGGATTAGTCTTCATTGCCGTGGGGATGCAGCACGTTGATGTGGCCCTGTTATTGCTCCTCACCCATGCGATCGCCAAAGCCCTGCTCTTTACCAGCATTGGTTCCATCATCCTAACCACCAACAACCAAAACATCACCCAAATGGGTGGTTTGTGGTCCAAAATGCCCGCCACGACCCTTGCCTTTGTCGTCGGTAGTGCTGGGACGATCGCCCTCATCCCTCTGGGGAACTTTTGGGCAATGGAACGCTGGGTCAATGGATTTTGGAGCGTTCCCTGGTGGTTGTTGCTCCTGCTGATCGTCTTTAATGGCTTAACCGCGCTCAACTTAACCCGCGTCTTCTGTCTCGTCTTCCTCGGTCAACCCCAACCCAAAACCCGCCGGGCACCGGAAGTCCCTTGGCCGATGGCCCTCCCGATGGTGAGCTTAAGCATCGTTACCTTGCTCACCCCCCTGATGCTGCAACATTGGCAACTCTTGCTCAGTTGGGCCGGACCTTGGGCCAGAAGCGGACCGGATCCGGCGGTCTTTGACTTGCCCTTGGTGGTCATCTCGGGTATTGTCGGCTGTATTGTAGGGGGAGTGCTTTATCTCAACCCCAACCGCACCGAACCTGTCCAACTCCCTTGGAAACCGTTACAAGACCTATTTGCCTATGACTTTTACATCGATAAGCTGTACCGAGTCACCGTGGTGTTAGCTGTGGAACAGTTTTCCCGATTCACCGCTTGGATAGACCGCTACTTTGTCGATGGCTTGGTCAATTTGGTGGGTTTAGCTACCGTCTTCAGCGGTCAAGGCTTAAAATATACCGTTCCTGGGGGGTCTCAACTCTATGTTTTGACCATTCTCATTGGCGTTGCACTTTTGGGTCTGTTGATGAGTTCGTTGTTATAAACCTGGGGATTTACAATGCAGGACTGACCCAGTTTTGGGGTTCATCCCCAGGCGATCGGGCGTTGTCATAGGTTTATAAAAACCCGCACCCTTGAGGGTGTGGGTTTTGACAGATTTGATTGCAGTTAAAAAGACCCTATAGAAGTTAGCGATGCTGAGTGCTTTAATCTGGGTGCCGACGATCGGTGCCGCTATTATTGGATTTTTCCCGAATCAGATGAACGGAAAGCGATCGCGTCAGATTGCCTTGGCGATCACGGCTGCCGCATTCATCTGGTCTCTGATTCTCGTTTATCAATTTGACCCGGCTGCCGTTGGATTACAGTTCGAGGAAAATCTGCCTTGGCTGGAATATCTCGGGTTAAGCTACCGACTGGGATTAGATGGGTTGTCTTTACCCTTAATCCTTTTAAATGGATTGCTGACCCTCATCGCCCTCTACAGTACCAACGAGGCAATTAGCCGTCCGCGATTTTACTACGCGTTAATCTTGCTGCTGAATGGTGGTGTTGCTGGTGCATTCCTCGCTCAAGACTTACTCCTGTTTTTCCTGTTCTATGAAGTCGAACTCATTCCCCTCTATCTATTAATTGCGATTTGGGGAGGAGCAAGACGGGGTTATGCCGCCACCAAGTTTTTACTCTATACCGCTATTTCTGGTATCTTAATTCTCGCCTCATTTTTAGGCTTAGTTTGGCTGACCCATGCTGATAGCTTTGCTTATCAAGCCTTTGCCGGGGGGTCACTGCCATTAAAATCACAACTGCTCCTATTAGCCCCTTTGTTAATCGGATTTGCGATCAAAACTCCGATTGTCCCTTTCCACACCTGGTTACCCGATGCTCACGTTGAAGCCTCGACGCCGATTTCGGTGATGTTAGCCGGGGTGTTGTTGAAGTTAGGAACCTACGGGTTATTGAGGTTTGGAGTCGGTTTATTTCCCGATGCTTGGGCGTATTGGGCCCCTTGGTTAGCTACCGTGGCGGTGGTGAGCGTTCTGTATGGAGCGTTTAGCGCCATTTCCCAAACCGACATGAAAAAAATGGTAGCCTTTAGTTCCGTGGCCCACATGGGGTATATTTTGCTGGCTTGTGCGGCTAATACGCCGGTGAGTACCGTCGGCGCAGTCTTTCAAATGGTCAGTCACGGATTGATTTCGGCGTTACTGTTTCTATTGGTTGGGGTAGTTTACAAGAAAGCTGGGACTCGGGACTTGCGGGTGTTGCATGGATTGTTGAATCCAGAACGCGGGTTACCGATGATTGGTTCTTTAATGGTGTTAGCGGTGATGGCGAGTGCGGGGATTCCCGGGATGGCGGGATTTATTGCCGAGTTTATTATCTTTCGCGGCAGTTTACCCGTGTTTCCGGTGCAAACTCTGTTGAGTATGATTGGAACGGGGTTAACGGCGGTTTATTTCTTGTTGCTGATTAACAAAGCCTTTTTTGGGCGGTTGTCTGAACAGGTGGTGAATTTGCCGCCGGTACAGTGGTCCGATCGCATTCCGGCGATCGTCTTAGCAGTGTTTGTCGTGATTTTAGGCTTGCTTCCCAGTGGCTTGGTTGCTTATAGTGAAACCACAGCCATAGCCTTGAGTCAGGGACGACCTGCTCTAAGTGCAGCATCTCATCAAGAGGCGATCGCGGTTTCCGCTGAATCCGATATTCCTATCCTCTTCTCCGTCAATCCCTGAAATTTAAACCGACTGGTAGGGGTTGAAACCCCTGCCGTCGCTTTTAACGTCACTCCGCCTAGGGTTTCCCCTCAGTTGGCGTGTCATGATAGAAGAAACCACCATTAAAATTCTGCCCTATTAAATAATTTCCCTTTGCTATTGATTCAGGAGATTCAAGAAAATGACCCTATCAAAAATAAAAGAGTCTACCCATCCTTTAATTGAATATATTGAACGCCTAGAAGCTGGGGGAGATTTACTTCCCGATTCCCCCGAAAACATGGTAGAAGTGGTCGGCATCCTCAAAAGTTATGGCATTGTTTTAGATGCCTATTCCCGCAATTTAATTTATATTGCAGACCATCAATTTTTAGTGTTATTTCCCTTTTTCAAATACTTTAATGGAGAATTTTCTTTCCAGAAGTTATTTCGACATTGGTTCCATGACCGCATTAATTTTGAATATGCAGAATATTGCATGAAAGCTATGTTCTGGCATGGCGGCGGCGGATTAGATGAGTATGTGGATAGTCCGGAATTTCAAAAACTCGCTGAAGCAGCAATTCAGGCTAAATTAAAGTTCAATCCGGTGATTTTGGGCCTGAACAAGCTCTTTCCCGATTTTTTATTAGAACAAGTGCGCCAGCTTGCTTATTACAGTGCCTTGGGACAATTTTGGCGGATCATGAGCGATATGTTTATCTCTCTGAGTGACGGCTATGATGCCGGAGAAATCACGTCAATTTCTCAAGTGGTTAATCATATCCTCAATGGCTTAGTTGCTGATGCCGCCACCCCCATTACTTATTCCGTAAAAATAGGGGATAAGGTTTACGATATTCTACCGAAAGAAGCGGGCCTCACTTTTCTAGCCGATACAGCGGTGCCTTATGTCGAGGCGGTATTTTTCCGAGGCACTCCGTTTCCGGGTACTATTTCTTACAATGCTCAAGCGCATCAGATTCCGGAGTTTCAACAGCAGTTTAGTTACGGGGCGCTTTATGCCGACCCGTTACCCACAGGTGCAGCGGGAATTCCTCCCACCTTGTTGATGCAAGATATGAGGCACTATCTACCGGACTATTTACATGAGGTATATCGCAATAGTTGCCGGGGAGAAGATGATTTGCGGGTACAAATTTGCCAAAGTTTCCAAAAATCCATGTTCTGCGTCACAACCGCCGCGATTAAGGGTCTGGCACCTCACCCCTTAGACACGAAGGAACCGGAACAACAGCAAGCAAACCGCGCTTATCTCGAAAATTGGCTCGATCGCTTTGTTACTTCTCGGCTAAGTGAGGTTAATAAACCCACGGAAAGAAGTTGTCAGTTATTTGTAACTCCTGTAGATAAGTAGCAACAATCATCGGTCTCTTTCCCCAGATTCCCCAGAAGGGTCATATCTCACTCTGACTCCCTCACAATGCCCGGTTAAGCACCAGAAACCGGGTTTCTGACCTCAATGGGTTGTGCACAGCAACATAATCCGCAAGAAACCCGGTTTCTAACCTGTTGCAGGGGCTAGAAACCGGGTTTTTGACCTCAATGGGTTACTCACAGCAACCTGATCCGCAAGAAACCTGGTTGTCTTCTCTAGGGTGTACTCCCGGCGTTTGGGTTGAAGTCTAGCAGAGGGGACGGGAATTCCCTCGGGGGCGGATTAAAGGCACTTTGTCAAGAAAACTACAGTCAGAATTTTTCGCCCTCTCCCCTCTAGTTGTTAAATAAATATCAAGATTAACCCTTTCTTTTAAAATTTAGGGCATCATTGTAATTGAGGAATAAAGATTACCTGAGTTGGGGGTAGGCAGGAGAAATAAACTGCGATCGCCCCTTCCAGGTGCGAAGCGTGTCCTAGCGAACAGAACTACACGCTTGAGAGCGTTTATCGTTTTTCCAAAGTAAAAAAAACCGGGATTCGTGGAGTAAAAAGGTAGGATTTAGCACAAAAAATCCGAGAAAAACAATCCCGAAGTAGCAAAAGACAGCAGAGGTATCCCGTGCAAGTAAGCAGTGTAGAAGTCAAGCGCGTATCCGGCGCTTTTGCCCTAATTGATAGTTTGAAACGTCACGGTGTTAAGCATATTTTTGGATATCCAGGTGGCGCGAACCTGCCGATTTACGATGAACTGTATAAGGCGGAAGCGGCTGGAGAAATACAGCATATTTTGGTCCGCCATGAACAAGGTGCGGCTCATGCAGCGGATGGGTATGCCCGGGCTACAGGCAAGGTGGGGGTCTGTTTAGCGACCTCTGGACCCGGTGCAACAAATCTGGTGACGGGGATCGCAACAGCGTATTTAGATTCGGTGCCAATGGTGGCAATTACGGGGCAAGTGCCTCGGGCGGCGATCGGCAGTGATGCGTTTCAAGAGATCGATATTTTCGGGATCGCGTTACCCATTGTCAAACACTCTTATGTGGTGCGCGATCCCAAAGATATGGGACAAATTATTGCTGAAGCGTTTTATCTGGCGAGTACGGGAAGACCTGGCCCTGTTTTGATTGATGTTCCGAAAGATGTGGGTTCTCAGGAGTTTGACTATACTCCCGTACAACCAGGGAATGTCAGTTTGCCCGGGTACCGTCCTACGGTGAAAGGCAATAACCGGCAAATCGATCGCGCCTTGAGTTTGATTCGCGAGGCAGAACGTCCTTTACTCTATGTCGGCGGTGGGGCGATCGCCTCCGGTGCGCATGGGGAAATTTTGGAACTCGCCGAACATTTCCATCTACCTGTAAGTACCACCCTGATGGGGAAAGGGTCATTTGATGAGCATCATCCCCTCTCTCTCGGAATGTTAGGGATGCATGGCACCGCTTATGCGAATTTTGCCGTGAGCAATTGTGATTTATTGATTGCCGTCGGGGCCCGGTTTGACGATCGCGTGACGGGCAAATTGGAGGATTTTGCCCGGGATGCGAAGGTCATTCACATTGATATCGACCCAGCGGAGGTGGGGAAAAACCGCAAACCCGATGTGCCCATTGTCGGGGATGTGCGACAGGTGCTGCTTGATTTATTGCATCGAAATCGGGAATTAGGCAATGGAGTCGAGGAAGGACAAACCAAACCCTGGCGCGATCGCCTGGAACAGTGGCGTCACGAATATCCCTTAGAAATTCCGCGTCCCACCGAGGGTTTATCTCCTCAAGAAGTAATTGCTGAAATTGGACGTCATGCACCGACGGCGTATTATACGACCGATGTGGGTCAGCATCAAATGTGGTCCGCCCAATTTTTGAAAAATGGGCCGCGTCGGTGGATCTCCAGTGGCGGGTTAGGGACGATGGGTTATGGATTACCCGCAGCCGTTGGGGTCAAAAAAGCCCTGCCGGATGAAGAAGTCATCTGTATCAGCGGCGACGGCAGTTTTCAAATGAATATGCAGGAACTCGGCACGATCGCCCAGTATGGCATCAAGGTGAAAATTGCCATTTTGAATAATGGCTGGTTAGGCATGGTCCGCCAGTGGCAACATTTGTTCTATGGCGATCGCTATGAAGCCACGAATTTGGAGAAAGGAACGCCGGATTTTGCCAAGTTAGCCGAAGTGTATGGCATCAAGAGTTTAGCCGTGCGATCACGCGAAGAACTCCCTGGGGCGATCGCTCAACTCCTCGCTCATGATGGAGCCATGCTCCTAGATATCCGGGTCACCCGTAACGAAGACTGCTATCCGATGGTAGTTCCCGGTACTGGTAATGATCGGATGCTGGGTTTGCACCCTCACTTAGATGAGTCCGCCCCAGAAAATGGACTAACCTGTTCTGCCTGCGGTCATCTTAACCCCGTTAGCCACAAGTGTTGTAGCGAATGTGGTACTTCCTTGTAAGTCCATGTAAGTCAATCCGAATCCGTCAATCAAAGGGTGGGGAATCCCTCACCCGACTCTGTTCCCTTCTAGTCCAGGGGTACAGTCTCTTATATCATGTTGGCTTGATCACCCAAACGGACCTCCCCCCCTTCCCACCTCTGTGAATGCCCTCTCCTCAGAGGAGAGGGAGAATCAGGAACTTTTTTTATGGCTGGAAGGGAGAGAAGAGGAACAAAAGATTTTTTAGGTTAATCCACCGGACTTGATAGGACAACGGTAGGGTTTTGAGGCAACAATTGAATAGGGACCCCTTGAATTATATCGGCTATAATAGTGAGTAAACTTTTAACAAAACAAGACATTGAACCGAGGTGTTTCACCGGAATCGATTCCATTCGCTAGATTCATGCATCCCTCTTAAAATCGTGATAACCGCACTCTATCTAAGAGCGGGTTTCAGACCCTTCAGAATGACTTGACTCCACAGAAAAATCAATTGAAATTCGCTAAGAGTCCTGATCCGCTTCATCCCCAGGCTCTAGCCTTGTCGCCTGAATGGGACTCATTTTAAAACATCAGAGTTTCTAAAATAGGTGGCCGAGGTTTCCCGTAAAGTCAAGGTGTCAGCCTGGTAAAACTCGACTCGGATAGTTAGACCGAAGGCTTGACAAGAATTTTTTTTTGTGGTATATAAAAACTCAATCAATTCTGATCCCAGCGTCTCAAGTTTGTCTTAATTTTGATATAAGTTCCTTAGGCAGCCCAACAAAATTTATAGATACCGGGGATTTTTTTTGATATATTTGAGGAGCAAGGGGTTTAAAAGAATCTTTTGTAAACCTAGATAGGTCAATTAACCTAACTCTAGGGGTCTTGTAGCTGTTTGTCACAGGGAATGCGAGCAAGAGGCTGGCACAAAGGAAGGTCTTAGGGGTGAAGCTATTCTCTCATTCATTGAAACTGACTCTAGCATTTTTAATCGGGTGGAGAAATACTTAGGAAAGCTCAATCCGAGATAGGGCGTCAATCAATTCAGTGATTAGGGAAAATTCGGGTGATTCTTAAAAAATAGGGGAATCACTCATTTGGATAATAAATCCGGGACAACAATGATGAACGAACCACTAGGCAACCCTTTGGATTCACAGGAAATCAACCCATGTTTTTCTCGAAAAAACTACCCGATTACAATTTTACTGATCGACGATCGCCCCTTGGTTGGGGAGGTTTTAAAACGAAAAATTGGGTCTGAGAAAGACATTGAGTTATTTTACTGTAGCAATCCGGTTCAGGCAATTCCTATGGCCCTGGAATGTTCGCCTACCGTAATTTTACTAGATTTAGTCATGCCCGAAATTGATGGATTAATGTTACTCCGTTTTTTGAGGGCTAATTCTAAAACTCGTGAAATTCCGGTTTTGGTGCTCTCTACGGAGGAACAAGTCAGTCTCAAAGGAGAAGCCTTTGCAGCAGGTGCCAGTGACTACTTAATTAAATTTCCAGATCCCATTGAGTTGATTGCCCGGATTCGCTATCACTCCAAGGCTTATATTAATTTTTTAAAGCATCAAGAAGCCTATCGGGAACTGCAATTCATGCATGAAAGCTTAGAACAGCGAGTTGAGGAACGGACGAAAGAACTTCGGCAAACCCTAGAAAACCTCCAGAATACCCAAGCGCAACTGATTCATGCAGAAAAAATGTCGGCCCTCGGTCAATTGGTGGCTGGGATTGCCCATGAAATCAATAATCCACTCCAATTTATTGGGGGTAATATCAGTCATGCGGGCCAATATACTCAAGATTTATTAACCCTAATCAAACTCTACGAAGCGTCAAATCCGGACCCGAGTCCAGAGGTTAAAGCATTTATGCATGAGATAGATTGGGAGTTTATTTGTGGGGATTTACCGAATTTGATGTCATCCCTCCGAGTAGGGGTTGATCGCATCCAAGAAATTTCTAATGATATGAGGAATTTCTCCCGGATGGACAAGGGGAGAAGAATCAAAGTAGATATTCATAAAGGGATTGATAGTAGCTTAGTCATTTTAAATCATCGACTGAAAGCGAATCAAATTCAAGTGGTCAAGGATTATGGAAACATCCCGGAAATAGAATGTTGTATTGGACAACTCAATCAAGTTTTTATTAATCTCATTGGGAATGCGATCGACGCGTTGGAAGTGGAAAATTCGGCTGAATCGGACAACTGCGAACCCTGTGAGCGATCGCTGGAGGTGACTTTGGGCCCCTGGGTCCCTACCATTTGTATTCACACCGAGGTCGAGAATGATTCCCTGGTCATTCAGATTACAGATAATGGTCAAGGGATTTCCACAGAGATCCAGAACCGACTATTTGAACCCTTTTTCACCACCAAACCAGCGGGCAAAGGGACCGGACTAGGATTGTCAATTAGCTATCAAATTATTGTCGAGAAGCATAAAGGGTTGTTTACCTGTAGCTCAATCTTAGGAAAGGGAACCGAGTTTAAAATTATGCTGCCGTTGCGTCTGGATCCCATTAGCGAGGGGAAAGAGGGGGAAAAAGGGGAATCAGAGTCGGCGACTCTTCCTTTACAACGGGAGAACCGAGATCCGCCAACTCGGGCATTGCAACATTGGGCCACCGCCTAAATCCAAAGGGGGATAGGGTTTGGAGGGGAAAGGGAAATCCCTAACTCAGTTCCGTTTCAATAAATACATCCACCGCGTCGAGGAGTTCACGAAACGAGTCTAAAAGTTCGGTGGATCCGTCCAGACTTTGTTGGCAGGCCATTTCTTCGAGTTCCTTGGCGCGATCGGAGAGTATGGGAACTCCCATATTGGCGGCAGAACCTTTGAGGCGGTGGGCGAAATGTTTGACCTGAGAATAGTCTTGGGCGGCGATCGCCCGTTCTAAGGGCTGTAAATCTTGGGAGGCGGTTTCCAGAAACATTTGCAAAAGTTGCCGTTTGACGGCGACTTTACCCCGAGAGATTTTTTCAAGGCGTTGGCGATCGATGGGGAGGTTAAAATTCGGGGTGTTTAGTCCCGAATGATGACCATTTCCACTGGTGGAATAGATTGGATTCCCGGGGACGAGAGAACCTGATTCCCCCAATTGTGAATCCCTCGCCCCAGGGGAATAACTAACCGGACTCAGGGGAATTTTTTGTGCCCAGCGCTGAACAATTCGGGCCAAATCCTCTTCATCCACAGGTTTGCTCAAATAGTCATCCATACCGGACGCTAAACATTTCTCGCGATCGGCTTTCATGGCATGGGCAGTCAAGGCAATGACAACGGTGCGACTTTGATTCCCCTCTCGCCGACGTAATTCCTGAGTCGCTGTATAACCATCCATCAACGGCATCTGGCAATCCATCAATACAATATCGTAATTTTGGGCTTCCAGACATTTGAGGGCTTCGATCCCATTCGCCACACAGTCTGCCTGGTAGCCGAGGGTTTCGAGCTGAGAAAGTATAACGGTTTGATTGATTAAGTGATCTTCTACGACTAAAATTTTCAGGTCTTTTTTCCCATTGTATAGGGAGCGATCGCCCATTTTTTCTAGGGAATCCCACTCGATTCCTTCTAAAGATTCCCGGGCCGGTTTTCGATGACGATGGGCGGTTTGAAAGGGCAACGTAAACCAAAATGTTGAACCCTGATTGACTTCACTGATTACGCCAATTTCCCCCTGCATAATCGAGACTAACTGTTCACAAATTGCCAGCCCTAAGCCAGTTCCGCCATACTGACGGCTGGTGGAAGGATCGACTTGAGAGAACGATTGAAACAGGTTAGCTTGGGCTTCCGGGGGAATTCCGATTCCCGTATCCGTGACTTGAAAATAAACCCGGGTTTTCCGATTCGTTTTCCCTTCTAATTTAGCTTCTAGGGAAATGGAACCGGAGGGGGTAAATTTAATAGCATTGCTGACTAAATTGAGTAAAATTTGCCTCAACCGGCTGGGGTCACCCCGCACGAACCGGGGGACTTGTTCCTCATAATATAGTTTTAAGATAATCCCCTGGTCTTCTGCTTGGGGTTTAAATAAATTCATCACTTCTTGCAGACAGTCATACAAATCAAAATCCAACGTTTCTAAGTGCATTTCTCCGGCTTCAAGTTTGGAGAAATCCAGGATATCATTAATAATTCCGAGTAAATGTTTGGCAGAAATCCGAATGGTTTCTGCATATTCCTGCTGTTTGGGCGTGAGATCGGTATGCAGCATCAAGGCCGCCATACCGAGGACGCCATGCATCGGCGTGCGAATTTCATGGCTCATATTGGCAAGAAATTGGGATTTTGCTTGGGCTGCTTCTAGGGCAGCTTCACGAGTTTGGATCAATTCATCCACGCGATCGGCCACGATAATCACCCCCCCGATCGCCTCCCCATCTTCTATGCCACTGGGGGGATTGACGTACCAAGGCTGAACCGCCCAGCGAAAGTATAACACTGACCCATCGGCCCGCTCCCACTTATCTTCTGTGCGAGAAATAAACTGTCCTTGTAATCCCTGTTGGTGCAGTTCTTTCCAGTCTTCTTTGATATCGGGAAAGATCTCATAGTAACTACAACCCAAAAGACTTTGGGAGACCAAATTATGATCCGTGAGCCATTGGTTACTATAGGCAAGAAACCGCATTTCCGTATCAAACATCGCCAAGGCGATCGGGGCATTTTCAATAAATTGCCGGAGTTGCTGATATTCTTTTTGTTGAGCGAGTTCGGCTTGTTTGCGCTCTGTAATATCGATGCCGATTCCCCATCCGGCCCAACTGGCGATCGGGAAGCGTGAGCTGATATTAGACCAAGCCACTGTCTTGATCACGCCGTCTTTGCAAGTGATTTGCCATTCCCGGGCCCGTCCATGACTGCGCGCTTTATTCACCTCTTCAATAATGGCATCGCGCAGAGTATCCACGGACGGCACAAGCTCGTCCATCGGCGCGATCGAAGGTACAGTCAACTCGGTAGATAGTTCACTCTCGGAGTTCTGATTTAAAAACAGGTGTTTAGCCTGGGGATTGCCAATAATTTCCTCAGCAGAATAGCCCGTGACTCTTTCGCACTCGCGGTTCCAGACGATAATATTGCCCTCGGCATCAAAGGCGGTCAACATCACCGGCATATTTTCCAAAACTCCCCGCAGGCGCAGTTCACTTTCCTGCAGTGCCTGATACGCCTCATCCCGTTGTAAACGACTAATATAAGCTTGAGAATGGTAACGAATTCGGGCCAGCAGTTCGATGGGGTCGGGCAGTTTCACTAAATAGTCATTAGCACCGGCAGCAAAGGCTTCCGCTTTAAGCTTGGCTTCTTCTTTCACCGAGAGTACAATCATGGGAATGTCCCGAGTGGCGGCATTGGCCCGAAAAAACCGCAGCAATAATAGTCCATCCACATCCGGCATGACTAAATCTTGCAAAATTACGGTCGGGGAAATTTCGGTAGCTTGTCGAACGCCATCAAGAGGGTCCTGGCAGTAGTGAAAAATAATATCTTTTTCATCAACCAGCATCCGACTGACTGCTTCCCCAATGATCGGCTGATCGTCAATGAGCAAGACGGTAATCGGGTGTTGTGTCCAGGTTATGTTGGTACTGGTGGCTTTGGCATTCTGCCTGGTCATAGTCTTGCAGCTCAAAGACTGAATGGGTGGAGATCGGTGGCAGGTTGAGAAAACTGCTTTAGCCAAGCTGAACCCATCAGCAGTAAACGGGTTCAGACTGTGGTGACATTAGGGATGATTCCTCCGTTGAATCGAGTTAGGGTGAATGGGCGAATCGTTGGGATTAGAAATCGCCCGCCGGGAATAAATCTGTGCGATCGCGCCTCAAGAGGTTAGTATCGGCTTCTCCCCTATTATCCTCAATTGTGGGGGTTTCAGCTACCTTGAAGGAGGCTGATACTCTCGCATTTGGGGGACCGCAATTCAGGAGTTTAGCCCTTGTGAATCCGCAAAAGGCATAATCTAAGGGTAGCAGGATCGGCTCGTGCTGGGGTGAGTTTTAACCGGCAAGCTGTCTCTTAAGCTGGGGCGTTGGGGATCGGTGGACGGGGGTTCGGGCGATCGCCCTGCCTGCCTCATAGGAATTTGGGCGATCGGCACAGAGACAAACCAAGGTTTATAATTCGGTTGCTCTGCTGGCGTTAATTCAGCCGTTTACTCAACATTTAGTTAATCCGAGGGATGAGCATGGAAACTGCTTTAATTACGGGCGCATCTTCTGGAATTGGTGCTGTCTTTGCCCGAGAACTCGCTCGTCGTCATTACAATTTGATTCTCGTGGCGCGATCGCACGATCAACTCAATACCCTCGCCCAGGAACTGCGAAACCAGTATCCCATTCAAGCTGAAGTCATTGTCAAAGACCTCGGACAACCCCAGGCGGCTACCCAGGTTTATCAAACGGTCAAAGACCGAGGTTTGACCGTTGATTTACTGATTAATAATGCCGGATGTGGCGATTACGGACCCTTTGCCAGTCGCACTCCCAGTCGTCAGTTAGAGATGATTCACCTCAATATCGCAGCCCTCGTGGAACTGACCCACTGTGTTTTACCGGAAATGCAACAGCGGCGATCGGGCAGCATCATTAATGTGGCTTCCATTGCCGGATTTCAACCGATTCCCTATATGTCTGTTTATGCCGCTTCTAAAGCTTTTGTCCTCAGTTTTAGTGAAGCACTCTGGTCCGAAAATCTCCCATTTAACCTCCGCATTCAAGCCCTTTGTCCCGGCCCAACCTACAGCAACTTTTTCCAAAAAGCGGGGTTTCCTGACCCCCTACAAAACAACGATCGCCGCGTCACAATTATCCCCCCGGAACAAGTCGTTCAAGACTCCCTACGCGGCCTTGCAAAAAATCAGCCCGTTGTTGTCACCGGTACCTTTAAAGCTCACATTATTGTTAATCTCCCCCGCTTTTTCCCCCGGGAGGTGTGGGTTAATTTCATGGGGAAAATGTTTAAAGGAGGGGAGTGAGGGGAGATGGGGTGGATGGGGTGGATGGGGGAGATGGGGGAGATGGGGGAGATGGGGTGGATGGGGGAGATGGGGGAGATGGGGGAGATGGGGGAGATGGTTTGTAATAATGACTGAAGTCGTTCTTTTTACTTCACCCTAATTATCCCCTTGTTGATCCATCTTCGACAATCATTACCGTACCTTGTGCACCATCAATCCGAACCCATTGACCATCTTGAAGACGAGAGGTGGCATCTGTGACATCCATAACCGCAGGAATTCCATATTCACGAGCCACGATCGCCCCGTGGGAAAGTTGACCTCCCACCTCTGAAATTAACCCGCCAGCGCGGGCTAATACGGCAGACCAACCGGCATCCGTATAGGAAACAACTAGAATGGTTTCTTTATCAATCGGGCTGACTTCTTGTAAATTGCGAAGCACTTTGACTCGACCTTCCACAACCCCTGCACTCGCACCAATCCCCCGCAATCCTTGAGACATATCAACCACTGGGCGGGTTACGGTAGAAGGCAGGGCCGGTGTATTTCCATAAACCACCGCTGGAACAGACTTCAGTTTTTTATCCTGGGCAAAGGCATCCTGGCGGTGAGCAATTAATTCGCGGAGGCGATGTCTTAATTCTAAATTTGAACCGTCAATTAATTGTCGAATTTCCCCAAACTCTAAAAAGAAAATATCCCCCTTTTGCTCAATGATTTCAGTTTCAATAAACTGCTGCTCTAAGGCTAAAAAACTCCATCGTAAATGCGCCAATAACTTGTTATAAATCACTGCAACTCGCCCCTTTAAGTCGAGACGACTTTGAACAATTTGGGCTTTGATGCCTGGGGATTTGGGTTTGTTTGCCAGGGGAACAGGTTGAAACAACTGCTGAGTAAACAGTTGGCGCACGGGTCGGGGGTCTTCTTTCCAGGTGGGAACGGCGATATCCGTGGCAACATCGCTCAAATAGCCGTAGCGGTTGAGAAACTCATCAAATTGGTCAAAAATTGTTTGTCCTTCGGGCATTTCGGCGAGGACGGCAAAGAGTTGAGAACAATCTCCAGTTTTATCTCCAGGCAGACTAATTTCATCCAAGTCCGGCAGGACCAAGAGGGCGGCATTGGCAATTTCTTGAAGGGCCTGGATTGCCGAGATTTCGGGAGTTTTTCCATAATCCAGTTCGCGATCGCCCACTTTGAGCATTCCCTTTCTCAAAGCAAAACTCAGGGGGGACAAAATATTGTAATAGGTGAGGGTCTCTAACAACTCCAAAATTTCATCAATCCGCTGCAGCAGGGATTGAGGACTTAAGGAAGAACCGCCCGATCCCGGTCCCGTATCATCAGAAATGGACAGGGCCTCCTGAGACTCAAATGCTGCTAAGGCGGGGACTAAACGCCCTTGTTCTAGGTCATCAAAATTAAATCCCAGTCGGATTTCTCGCCGCAGCAAGCGCAGTAATCCGGGCAGGGAAATTAGGGTAGAGGTTAAGGGAGGTTTGCTGAAGGGGGCACCTCGGGTCAGAAATTCCAGACTTTCGGGAGGTAACCCCATCCGCCGAAAGATTTCCCCCAGTAAGGAGGCGTTAAAGTAGGCATGAGAAAAATGCAGGGTGGCGGTTTGCAAAAAGTCCAAATGACGGGCGCGTTTGCCTAACACAAGGCTAAACAGTTTCCCCCAAACGCCACAGGTGAGGGGACGATTCAAGGACCAGGTGAGGGGACGAATGGTGCCGGGGATGACTTCGGCAGCAATTTTACGGGTCCAAATGGGTAGCAGGGTGGTGATGGGACGCGCCTGTAATAGCCACAGTGATTCCCCGTCGTAAGTCCATTCGATGTCTTGGGGAATGCCGTGGTAGTGGTTTTCCAGATGGCGGACGAGATAGGCGACTTGTTGCAACAATCGTCGGGGGACATCCCCGGTGCCTTCGAGGGGAAGTTGTTGGTCCTCGGGGAGTTTCCAGGTGGCGGAGACATCGACATCGGCAGCGGAGATAAAGACTTGGTAGCGTTCCGGGGTGACTTGTCCGGAGACGACTCGGGAACAGTCTCCGGGGAGGGCTTCGATCGCCACAAAATCCCCTTGTCCCGTCATAGGATCCCGACTAAAGGCAACACCGGAAAACACACCGGGAATTTGGGGTTGAATCAATACGGCCATTGCATCTCGGCGTCCTTGACGAGAATTACCCGATCGACCTCGGGGGCTGGAATCCTGACGATATTGAGCAGCATTGGGGCGATCGTAGGAGGTTAAGCATTGGGTAATCGCTTCGCTTAAACTGGGGCGAGAAGTGACGTTGGCAACGGAGAGATATTGACCCGCAGCGGAAGCCGTTTCGCTATCTTCACCAATGGCAGAGGACCGGACAATCAGGGGAGAGTCCTCTGAAGGCTGGAGATGAGCAATTAAGGGGGCCGGGTCATCCCCAGGAGGGAGGACCCATCCCAGAGGAACGGGATAGCCGGACTGTTTGAGGGTCGCTAATGTGGCAGCTTTTGCACCGACTTTTGCGGCATCTAAGGGTTTATCCAGAGAAACCAGGGCGCGATCGCCTCGGAAAAAGCGAAACATCTTCTCCGATTGTTCATGACTGTTGGTGGCAGGCAAATCTAAATCGTCAGGCATTTTTTGGTAAATCCAGTAGAGTATTACCCCCAGGGCGATCGCCGCTGCGATTCGTTCCACTTGCTGGGAGTCCCGGGCAGCCGTAATCAGCGGCAGGAGTACCAATACTAAGGTCCGCCCCTGCTGACGTTCTCGCACCAGAGTAAAACTAATCCCCCCAATCAAAAAAATCAACCCCGAGGCGATCGGGTCATGGACGATAAACCCCCAAACCACGTTGGTGGTCCCGGCCCCTCGTCCCCTCCAATACCGCCCCATTACCAAGGCAATCAAAGAAATTAATTCCCACTCTGGATTTTGGGGAAAAAACTGCCTTGCCAGCAGTACGGCTAAAATTCCTTTTGACGCCTCCGATATCACCGCCAGGATACCAGCGACTCGCCCTCCATGATAAAAGGCCGCAGAGACCCCTATATTGCCGGTTCCCACCCGCCCCAAATTTTGGCCGGTGAGGGCGCGAGTAATCCAATCAATTAGGGGTAAGGCCCCTAAGATGGGACAGAGGATAAAAATCAGTAACGTTCCCCAAACTTGCGTCAGCGTCATGGAAAAACCAGCAATTGCGGCGGTGAGGGATGACTCTTTAACAAATATCTAAGTATGCCGCAAAAATCAAAGTTCTGCTAAAAGGGGTCTTTATTGTTGGGGTAATGGGACCCTAGCTGATAGGGTCTGCGGCCCCCCTGCACCAGGGTCTATAACGGTTCAGGGGGTCAAATGGGGTACTACGATCGCTGCCGGTATGTCCTGTCCCCCCTCGTGGCCCTTGGTCCTGGACTAAATCCGCTGCTGCTTGAGATATCCCTCGGGAGGGGCGCAAGGTGGGTTGAGAATCCATTGCGCGAAGGATGTGAATGGCTTCCTCAAGGGCACTGATGCCCTCTTGGGTTTAGATCGGGGTTTCTCCCGGCAGTTGAAAGAGTCTGCCATTGTAATAGTTTTTCAGGGTTTCCAGTTTGTTCGCATAGTCCCCGGGATTGGCCCGCCCTTGATTCATTTCTCGAATAATCTGTGCTTCTAATTGAGATAAATAGGGCATGGCATCTCCTTGGGTGAACATGATAAGGATGAGAAGGACTGGCTTCCTTTATCTGGCTGGGTTCTATCATTGGATTTCTGAAACAAGGGTGAAAATTTTATCTTGATCAAGGGATAAAATAGACGGCAAGGAAAGGCTAATACTCGTCATTCTCCTGCCCAAAATCATTGAGCCTTTTCGCCCCGGCTGGAACAAATTCCAGCCGGTGTTGATGTTTTTAGGATAGTTTATTTTGTATAGATGGATTAAGGTGGCTTTTTAAGCCTAACACTGCCTCAAAGCGGGTCATCCGAACTCAGGCGATCGCTGGCGATCGGTTTGCGCTACAGTGAGGATGAAACTCTGTGCGAGCCTGCCAATTTTGTTCGATAAAAAAAGCCGATGGATTACCCAACTGCCTACAATTTTTTAATGGATCAGGGAACTGCTCTAATTTCTCAGCGTAACCCTGACGATTTACTCCGCCGTCTCCAACAGGGAAAACCGCCAATTCCCGGTCAGGTTACGGCTATTTTATTAGCACTTAAGGTTGCGTTTGATGGATTAAAAGAAGCCAAAAATTTAGACCGAAACTTAGTCTGGGCATTGTATCTTTTAACCGTGGAAAGTCAGCAGCTTTTTGAAAGTGGCTGGAACGCTGGGGTAGACTGGCCGCCGCTGTTAAAGGAGGATTTACATCGAATTGCGATCGCAGTTCAAAGTATCTATTCTGGCATTTGGCAAGGAGGGTAAAGCCAGTTCGACATTATCCCATATAGATAGAGCTTGTCTCAATAAAGGGGAGAATTCGGAACAGGAGTGGGAAGATCTTGCTCCCTATTGCACGAAAGGAGGAAGATGCTGCCACTCTCCCGAAAAAGTCCAATTCCTGGAGACAGGCTCTATAAAATTTGAATATTTCATTCAATTTCCTGAAAAGCTTTTCTTCAAACTCTGCCTCATTTCAAGGGGCTGTACCATTAGTAAAAATGCACCCTATTCTACCCCTTACAACAGACTTAAAGCAAGAGTAAGCCCAATCATTAAATCTGAAATTCAGATTTAATAGGTGGCTTCATACCAAATTCGTTCACCATTTTGGTAGACTTCTAAAGAGTCCCCTACCATGTAAGTGTACTCATTTCCAGAATCATCGGAGTTCGTCACCATATAATATCCGCTATCGGTGAAGGTGACGCCATAGACATTAATCAAATCCCCATTAGAACGATTGATACCCTGATAAAAATAATCCCCATCTCCATCCTCACAAATGAAGACATTATAGGTGTCAGTTGTGAATTGTGCTATCGTGGTAGCCCTTGCGCATCCGCTTTGGGCGATTAGCAATTGCTGGGACTGGGCGAAACTAGAATGCTCGGCGATATTGGAGGAAGGAGCAACAGCTAACACAAGGCATCTCCAAAAATTACAGACTATGCTATAATAAGAGCGGCTTATATTTTTTTACTGCAATGAGTGTCATTCTAA
>NZ_JAMXFC010000031.1 GCF_025370755.1 Laspinema sp. D2d
CCCGCTTTTTTACGACTTCTCCATTATCTCAAACAATTGCCCCGTCTGGGTTTGACCTCCGTTGTCACCCTCTCAGCCTACATACTTACAGGTATCAGCCTGACTAAGTTTTGTCAGTCAACCAGTTAGGAAGCAGAGGCAGGCTTCCCCGGGAGTCAGTGTCGGTGAACTCGGGGAAGCCTGCTTTGGCTTATAAGCCTTGCAATTGGGAAAAGCGATCGGGACAGAAAAGGGCGACTCCAACGGCAATCACCTTACCGCTATAGAGTCCCCGCGCTTGTAATTGCGCTTGGGGGAGGTTTTCTTGGGCGAGGGACTCGGCAATTCCTGTGGCAAAGTCCTCGACGGAAGACCCTGCGGCAAGCGCGTTACACGCATCTTTTCCCAATTGTTCCGCCTGTTGAGTCCCTACCTGTTGATGGATTTGGAGTTCTTCTGGGGTTAATAGTCCTTGTAAAACGGTATCAAATTCTTGAGCATAAGCCGGGGTGAGGGAGCATAAAACCAGGGAAGTGCTAAGACAAGCCACGGATGTTTTCAGCATAATTTTATGTTAAGAAAGCGGTGATATTCTTTCGACTTCAACGACTGAGCGAGATTAGGGAAAGCTCAACCCTTGAAATTACCTTTGCATTATAGGGGGAACTTGGCAAAATCGGCTTAGGGGGCGATCGCCCTCTTACCGGGTGAATTTGACCGGGGTAAATCCCAAAACTTCTACCCTCGGCTGAATCCAGAACGACGCAAAGGCAAGAGGGGTCTGAAATTTGGAGATTTTTTCCCCTAGACAAGTTGGGTCCGTAGGCTATAGTAGCGATGCAGGCCCTAAATAGGGGGAGTCGCAATCATTAGGTGAAAGTGACCTTGATCAATCGCTCAGGGATCGAGAAGGGCTATAAAAACAATCAGGGGTTAATGGGGTGCATTTCCTGAAGTTTAATGACGGAAAGAATGGAGGTTTGGAAAATGAATACAAGAGAGTCCGGACCGTATAAACCTTTGCTCTGTTTATTAGAATAGTCCGGTGCTATCCGGGTAAAATTGTTATGAAATTACGCTGACACCCTATCCCTTGTACCTGGAATCTATGCACCGAAAGTCCTTGATTAGGATGTTTTTATTTTTCTTGACGCTGGGACTGGTGGTTACCCTCCAACCCCAGTTATCAGCAACCCCGTCTAGGGATGGCGATCGCCTCCCCAACCCACCCTTAATCTCCCAAATCGTCTCATCCAGCGCGATCGCCAACTCAGCGCCCTCGGAACCCTTACGCTTTCCTCCCACAGGGCGAGGAGTCCCTAATCCCTTTCCTGCTGTAACTCCTGATCCACTCACCGCCATTACCCGCACTGAGGAACCTCGCTTTAAAGAGGGAGAAGACGCATCCTCAGCGCAACCGACCTATCTGACCATTGACATTCTCTGGATTTTATTATGCTCCGGCTTGGTGTTCTTGATGCAAGCTGGATTTATGTGTTTAGAATCGGGACTCACTCGCTCTAAAAATAGTATTAACGTTGCGGTTAAAAACTTTACCGACTTTGGCTGTTCCGTGGCTTTATTTTGGGCGTTTGGATTTGCCTTGATGTTTGGAACCTCGTTCCAAGGCTGGTTTGGCGGCAGCGGGTTCTTTTTAAAAACCGATTTACCGGCCTTTGATTTGGCCTTCTTTTTATTCCAAGCGATGTTTTGTGGTACTGCAACTACCATTGTCTCCGGTGCCGTCGCTGAACGGATGAAATTCGGGTCTTACCTGTTAATCGCTTGCCTGATTTCTGGCGTAATTTATCCCATTTTTGGACATTGGGCTTGGAATGGCGTCGATCAAGGCGTGCTGATGGGATGGTTGGGAAAACTGGGGTTTGTGGATTTTGCGGGCTCGACGGTGGTTCACAGTGTGGGGGGTTGGGTTTCTTTAGCCAGTTTACCCATTGTTGGGGCGCGTGCGGGTCGGTTTCCCAAGTTCGGGAAGGCGGAAAAAATCCACGGTTCTAACCTGCCCATTTCGGTGCTGGGGGCGTTAATTTTGTGGTTGGGTTGGTTTGGGTTTAATGGCGGCAGTACCCTCGCCTTGAATGAAGATGTATCCCGAATTATTGTGAATACAGTCCTGGCAGGGGTCTCGGGAATGATGACCGCTTTGATTACCGGCTGGTGGTCCCGGGAGATTCCCGAGGTGGACCGGCTGCTTAATGGGTCCCTGGCTGGGTTGGTGGCAATTACGGCCTGTTGTCATGGGGTATCGGCCATTTCGGCGGTGACGATTGGGGCGATCGCCGGGTTGGTGGCGATCGCCGTTGAGTCCCTGTTAATCCGACTCCAGTTGGATGATGCCGTAGGCGCGGTCCCCGTCCATCTCGGGGGCGGAATTTGGGGCACTTTAGCGGTGGCGTTGTTTGGAAACCCCGAACTGTTGGGAACGGGGTTGAGTCGCCTGGAACAGTTGGGAGTCCAGGTTTTAGGGATTGTGAGTTGTTTTATGCTGGCCTTTGGGATTGCTTACTTGTTCCTGTCGGTGGTGAATCGATTTTCCCCGTTGCGGGTCTCGGCAGCGGATGAGTATATTGGGTTAAATGTATCGGAACATCGTGCGAAAACGGAAATTTTGGATCTGTTTCGAGTGATGGATTCCCAGGCGAAAACTCAGGACTTGACCTTACGAGTGCCGGTAGAACCGTTTACGGAGGTGGGTCAAATTGCTGATCGCTATAATCAGGTGATGAATGCCCTAGAGGAGGCCGTTACGCGGACCGATGCGATCGTCAGAACCGCTACGGATGCGATCGCTACCTTTAACGCCTCGGATTTTCAAATCATGAGCGTTAATCCTCGGGCGGAAGTGATTTTTGGCTATCAAAAATCTGTCTTATTGGGAATGTCCCTACCCCAACTGATTGAATTTGGCCTCGATGTTTTATATTGGCAAGCCGACAAAACCCTCAAAATTGAACAGTTTTTATCGGAAATTGTTGCATCAGGACATCCTCATGAACTCGTGGGAATTCGCGCTGATGGCTCTAAATTTCCCGTAGAGGTTTCGATTACTGAAGTAAAATTCCGAGACACTGCCTTTTATACAGGAACGTTTCGAGATATTACCCACCGCAAACAAGCGCAACAAGCTTTAGAAGAAAGTGAGGAACGATTTCGCCGTTTATCTGGGGCAACCTTAGAAGCGATTGTTGTCCATGAGCATGGAAAAATTATCGATGTCAACCAAACCTGTGTCAAGATGTTTGGCTATCCTTTCTCGGATTTAATTGATCGCAATGGGTTAAGTTTGATTGTCCCGGAACATCGAGATTTAGTCCTCAAACATATCGTAACGGGGTATGAAAAACCCTATGAAGTGACCGGATTAAAACAGGATGGCACTCGATTTCCCATTGAAATAGAAGGGCGAGCACTTCCCTACGAAGGGCGGGAATTACGAGTAGCTGCAATTCGAGATATTACGGAACGCAAACAAGCACAAGCGGCATTACGAGACAGTGAAGAACGATTTCGGTCCGTGATGGAACAGGCGGCAGATGGGTTTATTATTCATGATTTAGAGGGGCAGATTATTGAGGTCAATCATGCAGTTTGTGATAGTTTAGGATACAGTCGTCAGGAGTTGCTCGATCGCTCAATAGCGGATATTGAACAAAAGTTACCCTTTGAAACCCTCAAACAACGCTGGCAGCAAATGAGTCGGGGGGTTCCCATTGCCTTAGAAGGGGTACATCGTCGCCAGGATGGGACTACGTTTCCCGTGGATGTGCGGGTGGGGTTATTGGAGGCAGGAAACCGTAAATTGTTGTTAGCCCTTTGTCGCGATATTACGGAACGCAAACAAGCGGAAATTGCTTTACGGAATGAACAAGAAAAGTCAGAACGGTTGTTATTAAATATTTTACCCGAGGCGATCGCCACTCGACTGAAGCAGGAACAAGGCACGATTGCCGATGGATTTTCCGAGGCAACGGTGTTATTTGCAGATATTGTCGGGTTTACTAAGTTAGCATCGCGGGTTTCACCGACAGAGTTAGTTCATTTACTCAATGATATTTTTTCAACCTTTGACTTGCTGGCGGAACGACATGGGTTAGAAAAAATTAAGACGATTGGCGATGCTTATATGGTTGTCGGGGGATTGCCATTACCCCGGGAAGATCATGCAGAGGCGATTGCTCGAATGGCCCTGGATATGCAGCAAGAAGTAATTGAATTTAGCACCAAAATTCGAGAACCTTTTACAATTCGCATTGGCATTAATAGCGGTCCGGTAATTGCGGGGGTGATTGGGTTGAAAAAGTTTATCTATGATTTATGGGGGGATACGGTGAATATTGCCTCACGCATGGAATCTCATGGCATTCCCGGTGCAATTCAGGTTACAGAATCGACTTATTCGCGTTTAGAAGGTAAGTTTATCTTAGAAAAACGCGGTCCGATTCAGGTGAAGGGAAAAGGGCAAATGACCACTTATTTACTCAAAAATGAACTGGGTTTCAAGGGTTTGAAATCATCGTTTTAGGGGTAACTGATAGCGGGAAGTTGAGTCCCCGATGCGGTTTACCAGGGACTGCCGATCGCGGTAAATCCCGACCAATAATAGGGATGGGATAAGGAGTAATCTCCGACGTCTGACAATTCTGGGGGCAGGGTGATCGCCCCTTGGGAGTGAATCAGGTGATTGGATTCAATTCTCACGTCTCCCCGTAGCATCGCCAGTTGTGCCTGACGCAAGGCATCCGCTTTTAGGGGAACTAAGTTCAGGTGATGGTATAATTCGGTCATCAGTCCTAATGTGGCCTCATCGTTGACGTACCACAGCGAGGCGATCGCCGTTTTTACGCCACTTTTAACCGCTAATCCCGCAAACCCTAATTCCGCCTCGCGATCGCCGAGGGCGGTTCGGCAAGCGGATAACACTAACAACTCCACTTCAGGCATATTTAATTCTAAGGTCGTCATTTCATCTAAAGTCACTTGATCGTCCCAAAGTTGAATATAAGAATTCGTGCGATCGCCCGCTTGAAATTCGGCGTGAGTTGCCAGATGAATGATTTTAAAGTTATCTTTTTTATGGAGTTGAGACAAATTTTCTAAGGTAAATTCTTCGTTTAAAAATGATTGCCGGGAACCCGTTTGCTCCACAATTGTTGTCAACTCTAAAGGCACTGCCGGTAGAGGAGATTGCTGGGTAAATTTGGAGGCTCCCATCGCCAAAACTGGAGAATTTTGGAGCGAAACATAGCTTTGAGCGGTTAGACTAAAACTCGGAATTAAACTCAGACTATACCGTTCAATTAAAAATTTCTTGCCATCAAACAAGGCAGCAACGGGCAAACTCCGTAATCCCGGATCTAGGGAAAACAGCAGAGTATCAATTTCCAAGTTGTCTAACTCTTCCGCGACGGGTCCAATAATCCAGTCATATAATTGTTTCGCCGAGGAAAAATAGTTTTTCATATTTTGTCGCCTCGGGTCGGTAATTTCCCATCGAAATGTATTGACCACCGGAAACAAAACTTCCGGAGTCGCTTCAAAAATGGTCTTACGAATGGGATTACCGACCGGAGGGACTAAAATGATTTCCAAGCGATCGCCCCGGGAAATGGCATAAAGAATGGCGGCCTGTTTTCCGGTTTGTGCCTTGAGATTTCTTAACGTCTCTTGAAAGCTACCTAGGGTTAAATTTTGGGAGGGTAAATTGGCAGTCACACCGAGATAGTCGTGGAATTCTTGATTTCGAGACTCTTCGATCGCCCAGAGAATTTCTTCGGTATTCTGAGTCGCAAATGCCTGGTCCAGAGACAAGGTAATTTCTTCGTTTGTTTCACCCTCAATCAATGCTTGATGATTCGGGTTAATCAGAATTGCCATTGATCCACTATACTGGTGTTCCTGTTGGTGAGGAAGCGAGGCCCGATTCATAAAGTCATCACCCAAACCGATATTTCCCACGGTTGCTTTCATTTGTTTGAGAGAGGCCAACATGGCCTTTCCTTTGGCAATGTCCGTATCCGATAAGTTGGGATTTTGCGTAATCGCCCATTGATACCAAATTGAACTATCAAGGGTCAACATTTCATCCAAAATCCATCCCGGATCTTCAAGGAGTTCTAAGGGTTGTCCAGAGGAAGGATTGAGGTTAGGAATAGAAACGCGATCGCCGGTTGTACTCGAAGCAGTTGGGTCGGATCCAGGTGCGATCGCTGCTTCTCCCGGTTCTGGCACATTCTCCCCGGTGGGTTGGGATACGGGTTCGGGCAAAGTCTTCGTGACTCCCGGTGGCAGGTTCTCGGTTCCTAGTGCGATCGCTGGCCCTTCTCCCCCCGGATTGCTAATTACTTCCCCAGAAGTTGGCGCAATCGGTTCCGCTACCCCCTCACTTGGAGATAACGGAGGCAGTCCGATAGACTCCGTGGGTTCCGGGTTGACCCCAATTGGCGATCGCACGGTTTCAGCGCCGATGACTGGATCCGGTCCAGACTCCACAGATTGCTCACTCGCCGGTAATTGCGACGGCAATATCGGGGCGATCGAGACCCGGGGAATATTTCCTGCCGGTTCTGGCGTAGGCAGGGGTCGGGATGTCGGAGGTGGTGATTGCATCGGGACCGGCACATTGATCGGGACCGGGGTAGAAGATTCTACCGGCGCTGGAGTTGGTGTTGGCGCTGGTGTTGGCGCTGGTATGGGTGTTGGCGCTGGTGTGGGGGTAGAGGATTCTACCGGCGCTGGTATGGGTGTTGGCGCTGGTGTTGGCGCTGGTGTTGGCGCTGGTGCTGGTGTTGGGGTAGAGGATTCTACCGGCGCTGGAGTTGGTGTTGGCGCAGGCGCTGGAGTTGGTGTTGGCGCAGGCGTTGGTGCTGGCGCAGGCGTTGGTGCTGGCGCAGGCGCAGGCGTTGGCGCAGGCGTTGGTGCTGGCGCTGGGGTTGGCGCAGGCGTTGGCGCTGGTGTTGGGGTAGAGGATTCTACCGGCGCTGGTGTTGGTTCCTGTATCGGTTCCTGTATGGGTTCGGGTGGGGGTTCGGGAACCGAGTAAATCCCTATATTGCCTTGGGTAAACGTATATAAAAATGATCCATTACTGATCTCACTGGTCCCCGTGGTCAAGACACCGGCAGTCCCATTAATGCTGGCATTTCCGACGATAAAAGGAACAATCCCATCGCCCCCATGACGAATTGCGATCGCCCCACTCCCGGTACTGCCAATCGTGGAAATACTTGCCTGTTGTCCATTTGCTGCGGTAAATGTCCCTGTAGCGCGGAAATTGCTCCCGGTGGTAATATCAACCGTTCCCCCGATCGTCCCCCCTTGAGCATTAATCCACCTCACTTCGATATCACCTTCTGGGTCGAGGGTCACATTTCCCCCGGCCCCCGCCGTTCCTGTGGCGGCGATCGCCCCGGCAAAGATTGCAGTTTCGGCGAGGACTTGGATGCTTCCGGCATTCAATGCACCGGATGAGTTCAAGTCTCCCGAGTTAATGGTTCCTGGGGCGAGAGTGCCATTGCCTCCAGTTAAGGCAATGTTCCCCCCATTTCCCCCAGTGGCGCGACTATCCACGGACCCAATTGTGATATTATTCCCTGTGGCAATGCTCACCTCACCCCCTGCGGTAACGCCGGATGTGGTGATATTTCCCAGGACAATATTCCCGGTTGTGGTATCTACCGTGAGATTACCCCCAGTTCCCAAGGTAGCGCTACTATTGAGGTTTCCCCCGGTGATGCCGGTATGGGCATTCAGAGCGATCGCCCCGCCATTGTCTCCCTGGGTTGTTAAGGGTCCGGTGATGGTGACTGACCCCGATGTACTTTCCAGGGTAATGGCGCTTGCGGTGAGATCCGTTGTTGTGATATTCCCCACTGCGGTTACTTGGGTGTTGCCCTCGGTGGCGATCGGGCGGTTCAGATGAACGGTTCCTGTGGCATCGAGGGTTATCCCCCCCAATTCTACGGCGATCGGTCCATCTACGGCCACATTTCCGGCCTGAATTTCCAACCCAATTAGGGGAATTATATTCCCGATCGCCTTGACAATTTGCAGGTTACCTGTGCCACTATTTAAGGTTAATTCTTGCGAACCATTCACGGTTCCCCCGAGGATAATCGGTCCATTGGCAGCGGATGTATCCAGGGTCAGATTTCGATTCAGTTGAATATTGTCGCTTTGAATGGTAATTCCATTACTTTGGGTTGTGACAATATCTCCATCCAGAATCGTTCCAAATGCCGTGGCATTGAGTTCGCCTAAATTAGCAGTCTCTAAGCGAATTGTGCCGTTCTCTGCATTCAAAGTTAAGGCGCGATCGCCATTTACGGTCCCGGCAAAGGTAATATCTCCCTGGGGCGTTTCTACTGCCGTATTATCCTCCAGAATAATCGTGTTGCCTTCAAAGGTAATTGAGGAATCATTCACCCCGCTAATCCTACCGGCCAGTTCTACAGTATTTCCCCGCAAAATCAGCGAATCTCTAAATTCTATAACGCCCCGACCTGCTTCTAAGGTTGTGGTTCCAGTCCCGTCTATCCGTCCGATGGTGATGGAGTTAAACCCCGTTTGCAACAAATCGAGTTCCATTGCACTGAGGGTTAAGGCGGAATTATTTTCAAAATTAATTCCCCCCAGGTGGATATCTAAACTGGGAGTAAAAGGTTGTAATACTAAATTCCCATTACCCCGGATTGTGCCGCCAAAATTCAGATCATCAGCGGTTAATGTAATATCATTTAAAGGAGTGACTGTCCCGATACTGGCATTAAAATTAATGCTGCTGTTTCCCGCCGTTACCGTTAAGTTTTGATTGCCATTAACGGTCCCTTCAAAGGTAATTTCTCCATTGGCAGTTTCTACCGTGGTGGGATTGAGAATTTGAATATCTCCGGTAGTCGAGAAGGTCAGGGATGCGTTATCCGTGCCTAAGACTGTATGATGCAAATTAATGATTCCTGTTTGCGATCGCACGGTCAGGGGGTCGCTGATGGCAACTTGATTGACATCAATCGGGGCTGTCCCATCAGTCCGGCCAATGGTAATCGAATTAAATCCATTTTGGAATTGATTTAATTCAGTTAAAGTCAAGTCTAACCCAGGGGTATTATTATCGGCATACCCGAGGCCAATGGGTTGGTTCCCGGTGAAGGGTTCTAAAGTGAGGTCACCTGTCCCTGAGACAGGACCGCCGAAATCAATTTCTTCTCCCCGTAAGCGCCGATCGCCATTTAATAATAAACGGTCCCCGAAGTCGAGGAGAGTCGCGGTGGCATTTCCTGATAAGGTGGTGGGTGTATCGGTGGTTAAAAGAGTTAAGGGGGTGGTTTCTCCAATATTCCCCTCTAGGTTGATTGTACCCGTGGCGGTTTGTAGGGTTAAATTATACTCCCCATCAATCTCGCCGATGATATCAATTGTACCGCCTCCGGCATCAACGGTGGTATCGCGATCCAGGAGAACGGTTCCCTCGATCGCAATGGCATTGCTGTTGGTAATGATTTCATCTTCCGGGGTAATGATTCCTCCGGCAATCAGCGCGATCGCACCTCCGGTTCCTGAACTACCCAGGGCCGTTATATTTCCTGGGGTAATATTGCCTCCTGCGGCAACTGTAATATCACCGCCATTCCCCGGCGATGAAGCATTCAGGAGTCCGGTGGTAATCTGTTCCCCAGCATTAAGTTCAATTCCCCCCGGGGCGATGATATCCCCGGTGAGAATATCCGTCCCCGCATCAAGGGCGATCGCAGCATTGCCGACAATCCCATCGGGGGCAGAAATTGACCCTGCACCCTCGGGAGTTCTAATCAGCAATGGGTCGTTAAAGGTGTGAGAATTGGTAACGGTAACAATTCCGCTACTGTTACTCCGGCCAATGGTGAGGGAAGCGAACCCCGGTTGTAACCAACCCAAATCCGTTGCTGTTAGTTGAAAAAGGTTGGAATTTCCTGTACCCGGTCCCGCGATCGCCATGTCTTGGGCCGGGTCGAAGGGTTGTAAAGTGAGGTGAGTCGTCCCCGCCACGACATCGGTAAACTGAATCCGATTGGCAGTGAGTTCTACATCCCCAGTGATATTAATCGGTGTATTATAGGTTTGAGTGTTAGTAGTAGTGATATTCTGGGCGATCGCAGTTTGAGCAGCATTCACCGTTAAATCAACTAACGGCGTCCCCTCCCCCACCACAGAACCAATCGTGACGGTTCCCTGTTCCGTCTGGAGTAACAAACTAGCATCCCCATTCACCGACCCGGCCAGGTTGATATCTCCTTGGTCGAGATACTGTTCGATGGTCAAGTCCTGATTAACCTGAAGATCCCCCTCAATGTTAATTGGATTAATATATCCTTCAATCGACTGCACCGAAATAGTTCCGATCGGGGCCGATAACTCTATACTTCCGCCCTGAGTACCATTGGTCGTAGACCGAGACCAGATGCTTGCGGTCTCAATGTTCCCCTGGGGGGTTGTGAGACGAATGCTACCCCCATCTCCGTTACTATCGGACCGAGAATCGATATTCCCGGTCAAAATCGAACGGCTGGCACTCTCTAAAGTAACGGCCCCACCGGATGCCCCACTACTGCGGGTGCTGATCGGGCCGGTTTGGATATCCGTTCCAGCCGCGATCGCAATCGCACCTCCATCCCCTTTGACCAACCCATTCATATAGGCATCGGTACTCAGAATCCCCGTTTCCACTCCTCCCACCGGGGCGGATAGGGTAATATTCCCACCCCCTTGCTGGACCAAATCCCCCAGCATATTATCATTGGCTTGGGCGATAATATTCCCCGTCACAATATTTCCCCCGGTGGCGGTGAGGGTCACACTCCCGGCATTTCGGGCCACGAGTCCCAAAAATAGGATGTTGGTACTAATATCACTCACATCCACATTCCCCAGGGTAATATTCACCCCAGAAATCGACAGACTGCGACCCTTGGCGATAATCGATTGGGTCGGGTCCATTGTAAAGTTACCACTGCCGTTATTATCGGCATCTGCAATTAAGGCCAGTTGAAATGGATTATCCCCCAGCAGACTTCCCCCGGGATTGGCAAAGTTGAGAGAGACCCCCGGGGCGACGATGATATCCTTACTCGCCTCCAGACGGATATCCGCGATAATCCCTTCTAAAGTTCCGGCGCTAATTGTATAGGTGACGCCTGGATCATTCGCCTCTAAAATCGTGCTATTAAAAAGCAGTTTATTATTGTGAGTCCCCCCATTCGCCACAATTTGGATATTTTCCGGGTCCAGCAGCAAGTTCCCCACAGTTCCTTGCACTGCACTCAAGTCTACTTGGCCGCGAAACAGGAGGGTGTCTTTCCCGGATACTTCCACAAACCCGCCATCGGATGGGGTTTCCTGACTGCCTCGGGCGGTGATACTCCCGGCAAACTCGGTGGTACCATCGGCCCATAAAATCACGGTCCCGCCATCCCCGGCCTGAATGGCATCCGCAGCAATTTCCGACCCTTCACTCACTACAGTCTGCGTGGCATTGGGAATGTTTCCCAGTCCCTGAAAGTCTCCGCCAATTCTAATGGTTCCGCCACCACTCCCCGAGGCATCCAGGGTTCCTTCCACGACTCCGACTCGGTTGCCGAGGAGGGCGATTTGTCCCCCTGCGGTTTCCTCTGCCGAGACATCCAGAGTCCCGGAGGTCATGACATCTCCCGGTTGTGCCTCCACGGTGATTCCCGACCCGGTGAGGGCGATGGTACCATCTTCCTGCACCGCAATGCCGGTGGCATGGGTGAGAGTACCCCCTACAAGCAACTCCGGTAAAGATAAGGGGGCAGTCGCCCCCAAGGGTTGCATCTCCTGGGGTCTCACGTCTAAACTCAGCAGATGATTTTCTTGGGAAATTCTCACCACCCGTTCACCGGGAACCGCTGCGATCGTAATTGTTCCGCCTTGCGATGCCAGGGTTCCCGTATTGACAATACTCCCACCTAACAAGGTTAAATCATTCCCCGGTTGCAGGATTAATTCCCCAAAATTGGCAATACTTCCCGGTTGTTCTAACCCAAAGGCAAACTGCGAGGGGGTTCCCACTAAACTCGCCCAGTTATTTTCCCCGATCGCATTAAACCACCCCTCACCCAACCCAATTGCTGTGGCCGTTGTTGCTAAAAAGTCTCCCGGAACGTTAAGTTGCGCGTTTGACCCAAAGACAATTCCGGCGGGATTCATTAAATAGAGATTGGAATTGCCCCCAGTGATTTGAATTAATCCATTGATATAAGAGGCATCGCCTCCTATAACTCGCCCCAAAATATTTGCGATCGCCGGGTTGGAGAGAAAATTCGCAACTTGTCCTCCCTCTAAATTGAAGCGGTCAAAACTATGGAACAAATTGGCCCCATCTGCCGACCGTTGTCCCCCCTGAATATTAAATTGTGGTCCATCAATGGTAATCGTGGTCCCGGTCCCATCCGATGCCGGATCAATGCCTTGGGCCAACAAGGGGTGTTGATGCGCGCCAATCACGGTGGCAACCAATCCAGTAATGATCAACTGAATCTGCTTTCCCATTGATTCTTTGACTGGAGCAATGCAATAACCCACGATCCCCCTTGACCTCCTTATCGGTTAATCTTTATCCCATTTAGTATCCTGATGTCCCTGAGACGGATTGCCTGAGTCTGGAAAACCCTGCCCCCTTTTTTATCTGTTGGAGGGCTGTTATTACTGGGCTTGAATTAAACAACAAGTCTATTATTGCGATTCTATTACTCTACTGGATTATGTCCCTTTTGACAAGTTAAGTATTCCTACTCAAGTTTTGTCTTAACTTCCTATAAACCGATCGCTTAAAATTCCCTCCAAGTGGGACAAATGACGTAAATCCTTGATAGGTAGACAGTCCCTGGGTTAAAAGGTTCGTTGCTTTAAAATTCTCCTTAAAATTCTGTTGAAAGAAGGGCGGGTTAAGGGAACAGATCAGGGACACAAAAAAACCCGGTTTCGGGAAAGAAACCGGGTCCGAGTTAGGTTAAGCTAAGAGCCGACGAAGAATTAGGCCGGATTCGTTTGGCTAGATTTTTGTTTTTGTAGCTTTCGGACAATCTCACCTTTTTCCAGGAGTCCGACTAAGAGACCATTGTCATTAATCACAGGTAACTCGGAGAGTTCGCGATCATCAAGAATGGCGATCGCTTCGAGTAAGGTGACATTGGATTTGATGGTAGTCGTAGATTCTACGGTTTTCATCAGTTCTTTCACCGGAGTGTTCGGCCAGTCCGAGGTAGAAATCAACTTCAAATCATCCACGGCGATCGACCCGATTAAATATCCCGCCTCATCCGTCACTAAAAACTTGCGCCACTGGGTTTTGCTACCGATAATATACTCGTTAGCAAACTCACGTAAAGAGAGTTCCGCAGAGACAATCGGACTGTTAGGATTGACCGCATCGGCAGCGGTATAGTGAGAGAGCGTATCTTGGATAGAGGCAGATTGGGCAGCGGTTCCCGCATTTTGAATCAGGAAGAACCCGATTAACAAGGTCCAGAAGCTACCAATGTTACTGATTCCCAGGATCGCCAACCCACCGAGGAGTACCGCAATCCAGCCCAGTGCTTGGCCGACTCGTCCCGCAAAGATTACACCTTTATAAGGGTTGCCGGTAATTTTCCAAACGAGGGATTTGAGGATGTTCCCCCCATCGAGGGGTAAACCTGGAATGAGGTTAAACAGGGCTAACATTAAGTTAATTGAGGCCAACAGTCCCAGAATCGCAGCGATTGGGCCTGTAACTGGCGTTGTTAAGGCCACTGCACTAAAGAGTGCAAACAAGAGTAAGCTCACTGCCGGTCCGGCGATCGCTACCCAAAATGCCTCACTTGGGGTTTTGGACTCCCGTTCTAAACTTGCCAATCCCCCAAACAGGAACAACGTGATAGATTTCACTTCAATTCCCTGACGAATGGCTACAAAACTATGTCCCAGTTCATGGGCTAAGACTGAAGCAAACAGCAACAACGCCGCAACCAATCCTAATATCCAGGGGAATATTAACCCCATTGCGGGGAATTGAGCAGCCAGTGCGCCGCCATAACTAAAAGTCACTAAAGCCAGCACTAAAAACCAAGAGGGATTAACATAAAAAGGGATTCCGAATAAGTTGCCGATGCGAATGTTGCCGTTCATATTGGCTCCGTCATTTATTAACAATTGAGAGGCGGTGTTTTTCCTCTCATTTCTTCTACTGTAACAAAATGTAACGAATCGGTCAATCTAGCTTGAGTCGTAGTAACCGTCCCTAGGGGTTCGGCTTAGAGAAACCGGATTTTAATCTGAGTAAATTTACGGGTTTCCCGGAGCTAACCCCCTTGAAGCTGAAGGGAGAGAACCCTTAGAAACCAACCCGTGAGGGAGAAAGGATTAACAATAGGCCGTGACATCTTCGCCACATTCATCGGCGAGGAAACAGAGCGCCCGAAACCGGAGAAATACCAGTTGCTCATAAAATGGATTGAGCTTACACAGGGGTGGAATATGAAATAAAGTTCGTCCAAATAGCTGGATATCTCGTTCAAATGGACATTGGGCGGGAATTAGCTTGCACAAGCCTTTCGCCTGTTGAGGATTTTTAATTTCAATGCCATCGATCCAGTTACGGATGGGAAGGAGGACATCATGTAACCCTAGTTTAGAAGTAGTTTTAGATTCAGGTAATAAGCTTGATAGAATAAACATCACGATTCTTCCTTGACATGAATATCTGAAGGTTTTTTTCTCTTATAGTTTTATTATTAACTCTGAATTCGAGGTTTGTCCCATTCCCAAAGTAGTAAAATCCACCCTCGTCAGATAGAGTTTTCGGGCCTTATTATACGAACAAAGGGAGAGTCAATGGCCTGTCGGTGCATTCGCGGTCACAGAAAAACTCTGAAACCCTCTCTCCGTCAAAAGTTTGCTGTCTCATCCCAAAGATAGAGAGCCGCAGTCCGGGTTAAAGGCTCGTTGCTCAACTAACTCCCCCCTGAGTAACACCCGGGGAGAAGTCTTGACAGTCGGGTGCTCTGCGTCTTACAACTTTTGCAACTCTTCTTGTAAAGCCCGGTAGCGTAGATACTGCTGCTGGAGGTCGGATAGATAATCTTCCCACTCGAATCGACAATTCAGAATAGATAGATAAATCTCTCGGATCTGCTTGGCATACTTGGCCGCACTTTGATAGTTCGTGCGGTTTTTCTTTTGAATAGAGTGATGGACCAGTTGGTCATACAAGGCGATCGCTGCCTTTGGATGAGAGGATTTCACCTTGGAGGCGACTGCCTGTTTCACAGCGATTGGACTACCTGGTGCCTGGGCCAAGGAAATGGCCGCATCCCAATTTTTCTGCTTTAAGTATATTTCCGAGAGAACTTCCGCATCATCCCGGGCGAACAGATGCATTTGGCGTTGGCAGTCTTCCCAACAATTTAAATCTATTGCCACCGGCTTAATCTTATCATACAATTCCTGGCAAAGACCATCAATCCGCAGCCACAGCAGGAAAATTCGATACAGATTCGGGCGATCGCCTTGCTCATAGTAATACTGCGTCAGTTCAGTTAACAGTTCTTTCGTATAGAGACAATCCTCAGTATATAAATCGGCCCAATCCTCTAGGTTATCTTCAGTTTTGGGCGTATGTTCCGTAATCCACCGTTCTAAAATCGCAATGGACCTAGGGATATCCCCCTGCACCTCACCCACATAATTCGCCAGCATTAAATATTGTTCAGCCCTTTCCAGATTTTCCTCATATAATCGGATGAAGTTCTGCTCATCTCCTAATTGGCGATAAGCATCCATTACCCATTTTCGGCTATTCGTTTCCAGGCCAATGGTTTCTAAGGTGGCGATCGCATAGCGTAACTCTTCCTCCGTGGAACAAAGGGTATCCATCGCCTCCTTTAGTGCTAGATCCAGTTCTTCATTCAGGAACATCGGCCAATCGAAACAAGCAATCACCGAATTCAAATAAACCTCCTTCTGCGGGATCTCAAGTTCTAAGGCCATGACACAATGGGCAAACAACTCCACCGCTTCAGCAATCTCCACCTCCCCAAAAACCGTCCCCGTCTGACTAAAAATCAAGTTCCCAGAAGTCACTACATACCACAGCACATCAATCTGTTTTTCTAAGGTGAGATGCTTCACTTGGGCAAACACCGAATTTAAGTTAGGCAATTTAGATTGGTTTAGAGCAAAAAAGCCATGATTAAAAGGATTCCCAGCTTCCTCTTCCTCGCTTTGGACGGCCTCAAAAAACTCTTGAATTTCCTGTTTCAACTCCGTCACCGTCATTTTTTTGGAGTTAGGAAAGGGAATCACATTGTTCAAGCGTTCCGCTTGTGCCATTAAGTCAAATACATCTTCAAGATACAGTTCTCCTCTTAATAACTGTTGGAATGTATTCGGCGTAAGCGGAATCCCGCGATGAGGTATCATTGGTTCTTCATACTCATCGTCATCCTCCGCCTCGGGATCACCCAAAAGAGAATACAGCAACACCGCCACAATATGCTCACAAACCTCCCCCGAATAAGCACAAGTACAATCTGTAGTTAGATTACCCTTACCTGTGCGAATTTCTACGGAATATGGGCCGGTTTTCCCTTCAACCTTCGCCTTAATTCCCTTTCCAGACATAAAAAACTGCTCGACTGCTCCGTTATCATAACACTGTTGACCTTGGTCAAAAATAGCCGGACTATCGGCAAATTCTGTAATTTCTTCTATAGTCAAATCGTTTAACTTCATGAGTGGCTGCCTCCGGTATTGATATTTTTATCTTATTCACCAATCGGATCGTACCTTAGAAACTCCCAGGGCGATCGCCACTTCCCTCCAGAAACTCACCCAGAAACCTAAGTTTCCACCCCACCCATTCAGTTTCCACTGCCAAAATACCCGCAAACCAGTTTCTCAGGGAGGGGTCATTCTGGCTGCAATTCACTTTACCCCTCATATTGACCCATCTCCCCCAGAGAATGCCCTACAACCCTTTAAACTCATCCTGCAACGCCCGATAACTGCGATAAGTCTGCCGTAGCTGATCAATATAACCCTGCCACACGGATGAATCTTTGAGGATATCCAGATAAATCGATTTGATCGTCTGTGCATACATCGCGGCAGTCTGGTAATTCGCTCGCGTCTTGTTCTGGATATACTTAAGCATTACCTTCTCATAAATGGCGATCGCTGCTTGAGGACGATGTTCCTTCACCGCCTCCGCAATTTTCAAATCCGTAAACTGCGCACAATTAGAAGTTTCCGATAAGGCGATCGCCTTGTCCCACTCTTGTTCCTCTAAATAAATTTCCGCTAACTGATTCGGAATACCTGCCACCCTTTCCAGGATCTGTTGGCGGGTCAGTTCCCACCGATGTAACCCCGTTGCTACTTCCTTGAGTTGATGATACAGCGCGAAAGAATAACCATTTTCCTGCAACTTCAGCATCAACAGCCGATAGAGATTTTCTAAGTCCCCTTGCTCTTGATAGAACTTGGTTAACTCCGAGAGAATGTTTTGGTCTTGCAAGCGGATTTTATAATAATTATTGCTTCTTTTATCCCCTAAATCAAGATGGTTCTTTCTGCCAGTAGAGACCCATCGTTCTAACGTGGTCCGATATTTTTCTACATCCCCTTTTTCCCGCCAATAAGAGGCTAATTCCACATACTGAAAGGGCTGGTTTAAATTGGCCTCACGCAACCGCATATAATTTTCCTCATCTCCCAACCGGCGATAAAAGTCCGCCATCCAATCGAGAGTATTTTCACCCTTGCTATATTTGGGTAAGCTTTGAATCACATATAGATAATCTTCCGGCATCGTACAAATCAGATCCAGAGTATCTTTGATTACTTTATCCAGTTCCTCATTCTCGAACATCTGCCACTGGAGCAAATTTAGCACAGAATCAATATAACTTTGCTTTTCTGGCATCTGCACTTCTACCGTGACCACGGCCTTGGCAAATAGCTCGATAGCCGTTGTCACTTCATAAGTGCCGATTAAATATTTTTCCTTGATAAAATATTGATTGGCCTCCGTCACCACCTTCCACAAAACATCAATTTGCTCCGCCAATTCTAGGGTTTGGATGATAGAGAATACATCATCCAAGTCGGGATAATTCGCTTCTTCATCATAATCCTCTTCCTCATAGTAATCATCATAATATCGCTCCTCTTCTTCATACCTTTCTTTCTCAATCAACTTCTGATATGTCTCCTCAAAAAAGGTCTAAATCTCTTGTTTGAGTCTGCTCACCATTCCCCCGGGTTTTTGTGGGAGATGAATAAGATCCGAGGATAGGGTTACCTCAGACAACAACAGATGACGTACCTCGGGAAATTCATCTACAAATTTCAGTATTATTTCTACTAACTTATCAACTCCCATCTCTCGCAACGCCGCTTCCAAATCATCAGGAAAGGAGGCAACAGAAGAACCGGAGGCGATCGCCTCAACTTTATCCGGATCATTCCCCACCAATTCATTGGGGTCACCGTAAAGCGCATACAACAACACCGCCACCCGATGCTCACAAACCGCATCCTGAACACCACAAGTACAATCCGCCGAAACCTTGCCGCCACCGCTTTGAATTTCTACGCTGTAAAGACCCGTTTGGGTCCCCACGTTCGCTGTAATTCGCTTACCAGACATATAAAACTGATCTATAGAACTCGTTTCATAGCACAATAAACCCGCTTCAAACTGAGCTGGATTATCGGCAAATTGTTTAATGTTTTCTACTGTCAACTGGGTTAAATTCATAAGTAACTGCTGGTGATAGGATGGGATAGATAACTCAGATTTTACCCTAGAAACTCCCTGGGCGATCGCCTGGTTAAATTCCCCAGGAAGATGCGCCGGTACTCCCTCAATTCACAACTCACGGGGACCATCTGCTGTTAGACCCGCTCAATTCGGTTTATCATAGAGGCATCGTTTTTAAAGAATCGACATAGAAGCAGGGTCCAGCAATAGAAACCAAGCAGTTTCTGCCCTTTGCTTAAAAGCACATAGGTATAATTTGTATTGCACTAATGGAGAGTATTGCTATGACATCCACCCAACCTCAAGCGATCGCCTCTCAGGTGAAACTCACTCACTCCCTACCCCCCTTAGAAAATGGCGATCGCTTAATTCGTCCCGAATTTGAGCGCCGCTATCACGCCATGCCTGATATCAAAAAAGCTGAACTCATTGAAGGAGTAGTTTATATGGCATCCCCCTTACGCTTTCGGTCCCATGCCGAACCTCATGGTGACTTAATCGGGTGGTTGTGGACTTATAAAATTGCCACCCCCCAAGTTCAGATGGGAATTGAACCCACAGTGCGCCTAGATTTAGACAACGAACCCCAACCCGATGGCGTCTTATTAATCAGTCCCGAAAACGGCGGACAATCCACCCTTGACGAACAGGGATACATCCAAGGCGCACCGGAACTCGTCGCTGAAATTGCCGCCAGTAGCGCCGCTATTGACCTGGGGGATAAAAAACGAGCCTATCGCCGCAATGGGGTGAAAGAATATATTATTTGGCAAGTTTTTGATGAAAAAATTGAGTGGTTTCGGTTAGAAGACGGCGATTATGTATCCGTATTACCCGATGAGCAAGGGATAATCCGTTCGCAAGTCTTCCCCGGATTGGGGTTGGATATTCCTAATCTCATCCAAGGGAATATGCAGCAAGTTTTGACAATTTTGCAACAAGGAATCAGTTCTCCGGAACATCAAGGGTTTGTGCAAGTATTAGGAGAAGATTCGGCTGAATCATCCCCTAATGCTTGATTCTGGGATTAAGATTGGACTGCGATCGCCCCTATTGCTCATGTTCCGATACCTGGTTTTTCTCCTCCACCCCGGGGGCGATCGCTACCCGACGGGTGACCCGTTGGATCCTACTGTCCTGCTGCACCGGCATCGCCTTGTCATAGCGAATATGCCAGAATGCGAGTCCATAGGTGAGAGCAACTCCGGCCCCCTCATGAATCAATCCGATCACAATCGTTGCCGTTGCTTCCACAATAATTGACCGAGTGCGCTTAGAAATCTGCATTACCTTATCCTCAAATTCGATAATGCAGTTGTAAAATTTCGGGTATCCCCGAAAGCAAGGAAGCGCCGAAAGCACTATACTACAAACATTCGGATAGGTTCGGGGAGGGGGTTCGGTATCGGGATCCCGAAACTTTCCCGAAACTTTTTTCCGATTCCGGAACCCGAAAACTCGGTTTTTACTCTCATTCCCTTGCAGCGATGGCCAAAAGAGACTCTTACGGCAATACTTTCAAAATACGAGCTAGGCTTCTGATTGAGGCATTGTTAGACTATGAACTCAACAACAGAGATCGGATTCCCAACCTGAACGTCAAGTGGGATAAAAAAGATAAAACTCTGCTCATCGTCAATACTACTCTGCAAGCGCTGCGGTATTTGGTAGGGGATAAAAACGGATTTAAACCGAGTCCCAAGACATCTGAGAAGCAACTCAGGAACACTATCGGCGAACTCCTCACCTATTGCCTCAGAGATTTCCTTGGCATCTTGGACGATAACCGCGCCCCCATAAAAGGATCTGAGGATTGGATATTTAACCTAAAATTGTGGAGTCAAGATAAAGAGGAGAACCTGCAACAACTAGAGCAACTGTGGGACGAGAAACAATCGCCCCAATCTCGCGACAGTCAAAGTGGATCGGTTTCCCCTGTAGTGGAAACGAATCGAGATACAACGCCGCCTCCACCACCCCAGAGCAAGGGGATCCAAACCGTGGGACTGGAAACCATCGCTGAAATCCCCGTATGGGTGGGGCGCGATGCTTTGTTACAGGAGTTAAAAACCAAATTACTCGCCCCCGAAACTCCCCCGAAAGTGCTGACGATGACTGGACAAGGGGGCATCGGCAAAACCAGTTTAGCGGTGAAACTCCTGGAAACCTTGGGGGTGCAGTTGCAACCGCCTACCCTCACCGCCACCTGTCCCTATCAGAAAGCATTGTATTTAAAAACCTACCAAGGGACCAGTTTTGATGCCGTGGCAGAGTTTCTCCTGCGGGGATTAGACATCGAAACCCCAGAACCCCTGAAAACCGCAGGGGAAAAAATCACCAAAATTCTGGAGGGGTTGACAAAACAGCGTAGCGTAGTCGTGCTGGATAACCTGGAAGATATTTTACACCCCGCTCACCATCCCCACTGCGGTAAAGCGCTGTCTCCAGAATGGGGGGAGTTGCTTCATGCTTTTGTTTACAGCTATCATTGCTCAACCCTGATTCTCACCAGTCGAGAATTCCCCGTTGATTTGGCTGATAGTCGCTGCGAAGGTACGGAACCCGATCCCGATTTGGTGTTTGTGTACTCGCTAAAAGGGATTGAGATTGACGCCGGAGTAGAACTGTTGAGGCAGCGTCAGCTAAAAGATAAGCAGGAAGATTTGCGTTGGGTATCCCAGCGAGTCGAGGGCCATGTCTTTTTGCTGACTCAATTAGCAGCAGTTGCCAGAGGTAAACCGGGTTATCTGCGGAAACATCCGGAACTCGTTACTAAAAAAGCAGAACCCATACTGCAAGTCCAACTAGAACGACAAAGTGAGGCAGGTTTAGACTTATTGCGGCGAATGTGCGTCTTGCGCGTGGCAACGGATCTGCGAGGATTGACATTTTTGCGATTGTATCAAGATGAATGGGAAACTCATAAGCTTTTAACCATCGCTGTCTCGTCTAATCAACCGATTCAGTTTACAGATAAAGAAATTACCGAAACCGAGTTGATAGTCGAGGGCTTAGTCAACAGCAGTCTGGTCCAGATGCGTTATGACGAGCAAAAGTGTGAGCTATTTTATGACTTGCATCAAGTAATTGCAGATTTTATGGGGCGCGAATCCGCACGACTCCCTCAGCTATTTCAACGAGTAAATCCATTGTTTCACTCTACTACCAGCTTTCAAATCCCCCAAAGTTTACAAGAGCTTAGTCCATTAAATGAATCTTTAATGTTTGCATTTCACCTGGGTGATGAAAGTAAGGTAGATGAATTGGGAATGACTCTAGTGAATTACGGCATCCGCTTGGGCAAGGCAAAGTTATTAGAAAATGTTGTTTTAGAAGAGGCAAATTTAAATCAAAATTACGATAAAGTAGAGGGATTAATAGGGTTAGCGCAAGTCCATTACGATGTGGGAAATTGGAATGAAGCAGAACAATATCTTTTTAAATCTTTAAAAATTGCCCCAGGGAAAAATAAGAGAAAAAACATTGCTGCTGCACTTGAACTGTTGGGTTCTATCGAGCAAAAACGCGGCAACTGGGATAAGGCAGAGCGTCTGTATCGGCAATCTTTGGAAGTTCATACCGAATTGGGCGATCTCTCCGGGATAGCAGGCATTTGGGGACTCTTGGGTTATATCGAGCAAAAACGCGGCAACTTGGATGAGGCGGAGCGTTTGTATCGGCAATCTTTGGAATTGACTATCAAATTGGGCAATCACTCCAGGATGGCAGGTATTTGGGGACTCTTGGGTTCTATCGAGCAAAAACGCGGCAACTTGGATGAGGCAGAGCGTCTGTATCGGCAATCTTTGGAAGTTCATACTGAATTGGGCGATCTCTCCGGGATGGCAGGCATTTGGGGACTCTTGGGTTCTATCGAGCAAAAACGCGGCAACTTGGATGAAGCGGAGCGTCTGTATCGGCAATTTTTGGAAGTTCATACCGAATTGGGCGATCACTCCGGGATGGCGGCAGCCGTTTGGCGAGCGTTGGGAGATATCCAGCAAAAACGCAGCAACTAGGATGAGGCGGAGCATCTGTATCAGCAATCTTTGGATTGGAGTACAGAATTAAGCTCAACTTTGCATATTGCCACCACTTATTTTGATATGGCATTACTTGAGCGACTACGCGGAAATGAAGCAATTGCCGAAGATTATTTGACCTTTTTATGACAATTCTAATCCTGCCGGTGCTAGAATTATTGCCAGTGGCATCCGGGATATTCAGGAAACCATTCATGATGCTGAAACCTGGGAGAGGATTACAGGAGAATTTAACCCATGAACGAACAACCGTCAAAATCAATCTCTGAAATCTTTGAGGAAAGAACTCTGATTGATCGCGCTTTAAAAGTTGCCGCCAATCGTGCCTTTTTGCTTCACACACAATTGGGACGTCCGATTGTAGTCTGGCAGGATGGAAAAATTGTCAAAATTCCCCCGGAAGAGATTTGCGTAGATGAAGAATATTTGTAAACCCATAGGGACCATCCGGGGTTACGGATCGCGGTCGAATTTCAAGGGTTAGAAACCGGGTTTCTTAACCCGATGTTGGCAAGTCGCATGAGATATTGAACAGTTTTTATAGAATTGAGATAAAAGTCTGGGAATTGCGTAAATTGTTGTCATTTATTGACCTGATTGAGAACAAATGGTAAAATTTTAGTGAGATAAACTGGGCAAATTCTTTGCTGTATCATCATTGTAGCCTAGGGGTCACCTCTTCAGTCCATTGAGCGAATCATCCTGAGATGCGATCGCCGCGTCAAGTTGCTGCAATCTTAGCAACAGGGCGGATCAGGGGGAGTAGAATACTATTGGGTGTCTATCTTGTCTTAAGGCTTATGGTTTGGCAATCAGGTCAGTGTCTCTATGGCGATCGCTTTATAATCGACAAACAAATCGGCAAGGGTGGACTGGGCATCACCTATTTAGCCCAAAATCAGCGGGGTCAGCTTTGGGTGATTAAAACCCTCAAAGATGAGGTGATGACCAATCCTGAATATGCCGAATATCGAGATAAGTATTTACGAGATTTTAAAGATGAAGCCCTGCGTTTGGCAATTTGTCGCCATCCTCATATTGTCCAGATTGAAAATGTCTTTCACCATGAGGGATTGCCCTGTATTGTTATGGAATACATTCAGGGGATGGATTTAGGGCAGCGAATTAAGCGATATGGACCCCTGAGCGAATTGGAGGCATTACGTTATATCCGCCAAGTAGGTGAGGCGTTGATGGTAGTCCATGAAAAGGGGCTATTGCATCGGGATTTGAAGCCTCATAATATTATGCTGAGGGCAGAACAAGATGAGGCAGTATTAATCGATTTTGGCATTGCTCGGGAGTTTATACCTGGGGTCACTCAAACTCATACGTTTGCCTTGACTCCAGCTTTTGCACCGATTGAACAGTATGATGAACAGGCACAGCGCGGGGAATATACAGATGTTTATGCCTTAGCCGCCACTTTAGCAACTTTGGTGAAGGGTTCGAGTCCACCGCCCTCATATATGCGGGCTGTTAAGGATCGGTTTAAGGTTCCGCAGGGGGTGAGTTACCCCGTCCAAGAGGCAATTAAACAGGGGATGGCGGTACAACCCAAGGATCGCGTGCAGTCGGTGTCCGAGTGGCTGAAAATGTTGGATGTGGAACCGGAAATAGCAGCAATTTCTCCTTTTTATCGACCGTTAGCCCAGTTATTAGCCGCTGGAAAATGGCGAGAAGCCGATGAAGAGACGGCAAAAATTATGCTTCAGGTGGCGGGACAAGAAGAGGGGGGATGGTTAGATGATGAAGATATTGAAAATTTCCCCGGTGAGGATTTGCAAGCGATTGATCGTCTGTGGTTAAAGTATAGCAATGGACGATTTGGGTTTTCTCGGCAAAAGTGTATTTATCAAAGTTTGGGGGGAACGAGAGATTATAATCAGGAAATTTGGGAAGCTTTAGCCGATCGCGTGGGATGGCGCAAGGGAGGGAATTGGTTAGACTTTGAGGAACTTACTTTTAGCCTCCAAGCATCAGAAGCCCACCTCCCCTTTTTGTGGATCTGGTTGGTGTACGTTCGATTGGATTTGGCTCATCTTCTCTCTCATCCTTACTTGTAAGGGTTTTTGTATAAAAATCTCAGAGGTTCTTAAAATGTATGACATATTTCTGTGGGTCAAAGTCTGGTGAATTGCCTTGCGGTTAGCTGATTTGAAAATAACTCCTAAGACAGCCTGTAGTTCCGGAACCGCTATATCTCCGAATTGTTTACAAAAAAGCAGCCTCAAAAAAGGCTGCTTTCTCTCACTTGAGGCTTGTTCCTATTTACTCCACCGTGACTGACTTTGCCAAATTACGGGGTTGATCCACATCTAAACCGCGTCGGGCTGCTATGTGATAGGCGAGTAACTGTAACGGGATGACGGCCAAAATAGGTGAGAGCAACTCGTCTACAACGGGGACTTGTAAGACATCGTTAAAAATCTCTGCTGCGTCAAACCCATTTTGCGGCGTGACCCCAATCAGGCGGGCATCCCGCGCTTTTGCTTCTTGGGCGTTGGAAATCACTTTCTCGTAGACGGTTCCCGGCATGGCGATCGCCACTACCGGGACTTTCGCATCCAAAAGGGCGATCGGTCCATGTTTCATCTCCCCTGCCGGATATCCTTCCGCATGGATATAGCTGATTTCCTTCAGCTTTAACGCCCCCTCTAAGGCGATCGGGAAATTAATCCCCCGTCCCAAAAAGATGAAATCCTGAGTCTCGGCAAATTCATGGGCCAACTCCTCAATACTACCTTCTTGAGAACTCAGCACCTGTTCAATTTGGACCGGAAGTTGGCGCAATCCTTGGATAATTTCCTCAATTCGCGCTTCTGGGAGGGTTTTGCGTTGATAGGCCAAGTCTAAGGCTAAACTATAAAAGGCCATCAACTGCGCTACAAAAGTCTTCGTTGCTGCTACCCCGATTTCAATTCCGGCATGGGTATTAATAATATCGCCGACGAGGTTACCCAAGGATGACTCGGGACGATTGGTAATCCCCAACAGTCGCGCTTGATAGGCAGCAGAAAGACCCGTTCGGCGCTGGTTTTCCATTGCCAGGGCCGCCAGAGTATCCGCCGTTTCACCCGACTGACTGATGCCGATCGCCAGGGTGTAGGGACGCAAGGGGGCCGGTGCATAGCGATATTCTGAGGCATAGTTGACCGAAGTAGGAATTCCCGCCAACTGTTCTAGCAAGTATTTTCCAACTAACCCGGCGTGCCAACTGGTACCACAAGCCAGGATTTCAATCTGTTGCAAATCCTGGTATAGTTCTGGATTAATCCCCAAATTAATGGGCGCAACTTGATTATCCCCCGGTTGCCACTCCCGGTTAAAATAGGCTTCCAAACAGGTGCGGACTACTGCCGGTTGTTCGTAGATCTCCTTATGCATGAAGTGGCGAAATCCTTGTTTTTCCACCAGGACCGGGTTCAAGTTGAGGAGACGGGGAGTTTTTTTGAGGCGATCGCCTGCAAAATTATAAACCTCCACCCCTAACGGCGTCAAACGGGCCATTTCCTCATTTTCCAAGGACAAAATCGCCCGGGTATAGGGCATGATTGCCGGAGTATCCGAGGCACAGAAAAATTCCCCCTGTCCAAATCCCACCACTAAAGGGGCCTGCTGTCGGGCGACAATGAGTTCATCGGGGTAGTCACTACAAATGACCGCGATCGCAAATGCCCCTTCTAACTTATTGACCGCCTTGCGCACCGCCTCGAAAAACTGGGAGATTAACGGCATAAACCCCGGTGCATCCACCATCGGTTCTGTCATCAACTCCGCAATTAAATGGGGGATGACCTCTGTATCCGTATCGGACCGAAATTCATGACCTCTACCCTTGAGTTCCTCACGCAACTCCCGATAATTTTCAATAATCCCATTTTGAACCACCGCAACTTTTGCATGATTGTCTGTATGGGGATGGGCGTTGTATTCCTCCGGTTTACCATGAGTCGCCCAGCGAGTATGTCCGATACCGATTTGAGCGGGATTGTCAATGCCTTGGATTTTTTCTCGCAGATTGTGCAACTTACCTTTTGCCCGGACACAATTAAGTTTACCGTCCCAAATCGTTGCCACACCTGCTGAATCGTAACCGCGATATTCTAGTTTTTCCAATCCGGCGAGTAAAATATCTTTCGCCGCTTGAGTGCCAATATAGCCAACAATTCCGCACATTTATCCGTTAACTCCTCTCGATACGGTGCAATGGATAGAATTTTAGTTTTTCCGTGCTGTTTCTGCTATAATTGCATCCCTTTATAGTTTCCTAACGTCTCAAGTGGCGATCGCCCGGTATGAGCAGAAATCGACAGTGCGATCGTGGATGCAAATAACCCCTACAGCAAGTTGATAGTCTCTTCCCCTGCCCAGTCTCTGATTCCGGAAATGAGTTCCCCTGGCCCGAAGACCCTCACGCGAAAAAAGAGGGGCGCAAAGCTCCCTCTTTCTATTTAAACTCTAAATGTTTTAAAAGCACTCTTGAACCCAAAGTGCTTTCAAATCATCTATCTCTAGTAAGCCAGACCCATACTGCGAGTCGTTTCAGCACCGAGATAGACTCGGATGCTCAAAAAGTCGGTCGGACAGGCAGTTTCGCAACGCTTGCAACCTACACAGTCTTCGGTCCGGGGAGAAGAGGCAATCTGACCAGCTTTACAGCCATCCCAGGGCACCATCTCCAGAACGTCTAAGGGACAAGCCCGAACGCATTGTGTGCAACCAATGCAGGTGTCATAGATTTTTACGGCATGAGACATGGATTATAAGCTCCCAACGTGTTCTCAACAAATTTTTGGATCTGGTAATAGCCGCTTTAACCGCTAGAGTAACGGTTAAAGCTGTCGAAATCTTGGCTTAGTTTATCGTAGTCCTACCTACTCCTCTCAGAAAAGGAGCGAGAACTTAAAAGATCGTAATATATTGCCCGGTGCTTTTACTAGAGGGGTGCACTGGCGATCGGGCTTAAGTCGTTTCCAACCCGCCTAGGTTCATCTTTTTGTAATAAATCTTCACAAGTTCCTAGGGACCTCCCTTCAAGGGCGCTCAATCCACTCCCCCGTTCGTAGTAACGCCTTCAGGCGTTCCCTCCGGTGTTCGTAGTAACGACTTCAGTCGTTCCCTCCGGCGTTCGTAGTAACGACTTCAGTCGTTCCCTCCGGCGTTCGTAGTAACGACTTCAGTCGTTCTCTTTCTTAGTTCGTAGTAACGACTTCAGTCGTTCTCTTTCTTAGTTCGTAGTAACGACTTCAGTCGTTCTCTTGGTTAAGAACGCATGGAGAAAGGGGGACCCTGTTTAACCTCAAAACGGGGAGAACGACTGAAGTCGTTACTACAAACGGGGAGAACGACTGAAGTCGTTACTACGAACGGGGAGAACGACTGAAGTCGTTACTACAAACGAAGAGAACGACTGAAGTCGTTACTACAAACGAAGAGAACGACTGAAGTCGTTACTACAAACGGGGATAACGCCTGAAGGCGTTACTACGAACGAAGAGAACGACTGAAGTCGTTACTACGAACATGGGATGGGTTTTAGAGTCCCAATTTTTCTAAAACCGATCGCGTAGAGACTACATGACGATCTAATCCCAGTGCTTTCGGGGGGATGCCTAAAGCTAACGCCACTAATTGCGGCAGATGGAGGACCGGCAGATCTAACTTATGACCCATGAATTTAGCAACCTCGGGTTGACGAGAGTCTAAATTAAGGTGACAGAGGGGACAAGGAGTCACTAAACAATCTGCACCAGCGGCGATCGCCTCATCCAGATGGTTCCCTGCCATTTGGAACGCTTGGTCTGTAGCATAGCTGGAGAGGGGCCAGCCACAGCATTGGGTGCGGCCCGGATAATAGACTGGTGTGGCCCCTACGGTCCGAAAGACATTTTCCATCGATTCCGGTTGGTAGGGGTCATCATAAGGGATAGTTTTTTGAGCGCGCAGCAGATAGCAACCATAGAATGCTGCACATTTGAGTCCACTCAGCTTGCGGGTGACTCGTTTTTGGAGTTCATCGAGACCATAGTCGGTGACTAAGGCCCATAATAGATGTTTGACTTCCGTGGTGCCTTGGTAGGGTGAACAATTTTGTTTTTCCAGTAACCCATTAATCTGGTTGACATAAGCGGGGTCCGAGGTTTGGAAATCCTTGAGACGCTCATCCACATGACCGATGACCCCTTGGCAAGTGCTGCAATGGGTGAGTAAGGGGAGGTTGAGTTGTTCGGCGAGGGCAATATTGCGGGCGTTGACCGTATCTTCGAGGAGGCGGGAATCTTCTTTGAAGGTGCCGGAACCGCAGCAGGAGGCTTTTTTGAGTTCCAGCAGTTCAATACCGAGGGCTTTGGTTAAGGCTGCCGTGGATTGATAGAGTTCGCCGCAAGCGCCTTGAGCAACACAGCCGGGAAAGTAAGCGTATTTGAGGGTAACTGATGGCATGGCAGTGGCACAGTTGAGAGGACGGTAGGAGGCGATCGCCGTAAGTGAGCTCAAGGCGATCGCTTCTTCTATTATTATTATGATGATGTGGCGTGGGGCGCTGCACTGTCCTTTCTTAATAGCAGCTTAATTTTAGAAGGGGCTAGGGTCATTGGTCATTGGTCATTGGTCCCTTACAACGGTAGGGTTTTTACGCTTAACTGCACGTCCGGTCCCCTCCCCTTGGCAAGGGGAGGGTTAGGGTGGGGTCCTCTTCGCGTGGCAATTCCCTACGGGATAGCTCCGCTTACCGCCACGTCAGGCACTCAAAGGAGGTTTAAGTACCTATATGGAGGCTGGTCCAACCTAGTTTCTTCGTGACATGGCAAAGCCACATCACCCGGACCCCACCCTAACCCTCCCCTTGCCAAGGGGAGGGGACCGGAGGTGATTTTAAATGTGAGGCAAATCCCCCTGAACGTAAAAAACTACTTTTGTAAGGTCCTTCGTCCTTCGTCCTGAGTCAGGGTTCAATTATCAATTGAAAAAAAATAAGCATTCTGTCAAGCAAAGAAAACAATCAGAAATCGCGTGTGGGTGATGCATCTTTCAGATAAGATGGGAAAACGGCCTTGAGCCAGTCATCGGGCATAGGAGTTTTAGAAACGACTAAGGGCCAGACCGACCAAACCGGGCAGGGACAATCGCACGTTAGAACGGCCCCACCCAAGCCCAAATTTGTTATGATTTGCTGCATTCAAAGAGGACATCCCCATGAGTCAAGAAGATATTTTTTCCCAAGTCAAGAAAATCGTCACGGAGCAACTGGAAGTAGAAGGGGATAAAGTCACCCCTGGAGCCAGCTTTGCCGAAGATCTCGGCGCTGATTCCCTGGATACAGTGGAACTGGTAATGGCATTAGAAGAAAACTTTGATATTGAAATTCCGGACGAAGCAGCAGAAAAAATCACCACCGTCCAAGAGGCAGTGAATTACATCGAGAGCCAAGTTGCAGCAAAAGCATAAAGCAGACTGCTTTCACCTGGATTCTGCGTGTTTGGTGTGGCAGCAAGAGATACAGCAATCATGACCAGCTTAGAACGAAAACGAGTTGTTGTTACGGGTCTCGGTGCGGTTACGCCGATCGGCAATACCTTACAGGACTATTGGGAAGGGTTGTTGAGCGGACGTAATGGCATTGGTCCCATTACCCTGTTCGATCCGTCGAATCATTCCTGCCGGATTGCCGGTGAGGTGAAGGGATTTGACCCCCATGACTACTTGGAAAAAAAAGAAGCCAAGCGCATGGATCGATTTGCTCAGTTTGCGATCGCCGCGAGTAAGCAAGCGATCGCCGACGCGAGTTTTGAGATTAATGAACTCAGCGCCGAGCAGGTGGGTATCGTCATCGGCAATGGCATCGGTGGCATGAAAGTCATGGAAGATCAGCAAACGATCTACCTCGATCGCGGACCGGACCGATGCAGTCCATTTATGGTGCCCATGATGATCGCCAACATGGCGGCAGGGCTGACGGCTATTCATACCGGAGCTAAGGGACCCAATTCTTGTGTAGTGACGGCTTGTGCAGCCGGTTCCAATGCCGTGGGAGATGCCTTTCGCCTCATTCAAGGCGGATATGCTCAAGCGATGCTTTGTGGCGGAACCGAAGCGGCAGTGACACCGCTATCCGTTGCGGGGTTTGCAGCAGCGCGGGCGGTTTCCACCCGGAATGATGATCCGCTTCATGCCTGCCGTCCGTTTGATCGCGATCGCGATGGATTTGTGATGGGCGAAGGAGCGGGCATTTTACTCCTCGAAGAACTGGAGCACGCTCTGGCACGAGGGGCTAAAATTTATGCCGAAATGGTAGGCTATGCCATGACCTGTGATGCCTATCATATGACCTCCCCCGTTCCCGGTGGTGAAGGGGCCACACGAGCGATGTTACTCGCCCTGAAAGATGCCGGACTCTCACCGCAACAGGTGAGCTACATCAATGCTCACGGCACCAGTACCACTGCCAACGATAAGACCGAAACCAACGCGATTAAAAACGCTTTGGGAGACCATGCTTACAAGATAGCAGTCAGCTCTACAAAGTCCATGACTGGGCATTTGCTAGGGGGTTCGGGCGGCATTGAAGCCGTAGCAACCGTCATGGCAGTCGCCCATGATAAAGTGCCACCGACCATTAACCTAGAGAATCCAGATCCCGAGTGTGACCTGGATTATGTGCCCCATCACAGCCGGGATTGCTCGGTGAATGTCGCACTTTCCAATTCCTTCGGGTTTGGGGGACATAACGTCACCCTAGCCTTTGCCAAATATCAGTAAAGGGTCTCCATGTGACAAGGTGGCTGGATGAAGTTTGTTTTTGAGTTTCACCGGAACGGTTAAGCCCACAGATAGCGGGTTTCATTCTCCAGAGTCACACCTTGTCACTTGACCCTTGCCCATCGATCCGGGTAATGGGATCATGGGATTACCTGTTTGGGGCGATCGCGAGGGGCTGACTTTCGCTCATCACCCCCAATCGTCCTGCATTACCAGACCAAGCTTAGACAACAGACCCTCATTTTTAGACAAAAGAAACTATGGCCGTATCTGCTCCAACCAAACAATCTCTCGAAGAACTCTGTATTAACAGCATCCGCTTCCTGGCGATCGATGCTGTCGAAAAAGCCAACTCGGGTCACCCCGGTTTACCAATGGGTGCAGCGCCAATGGCGTTCGTTCTGTGGGATCAGTTTATGCGGTTCAACCCCAAAAACCCCAAGTGGTTTAACCGCGATCGCTTCGTCCTCTCTGCGGGCCACGGCTGTATGCTTCAGTATGCCCTCCTGTATCTCACCGGCTACAGAGGCTTAGAGTTAGAGGACCTCAAACAATTCCGTCAGTGGGAATCCAAAACTCCGGGTCACCCCGAAAACTTCCAAACCGAAGGTGTCGAAGTCACCACCGGACCCCTCGGCCAAGGAATTGCCAATGCCGTCGGTTTGGCCCTGGCTGAAGCCCACCTTGCCGCGAAATTTAACAAACCCGACCTCACCATCGTTGACCATTACACCTATGTCATTCTGGGTGATGGCTGCAACATGGAAGGGATTTCCGGTGAAGCTTGCTCGTTAGCCGGTCACTGGGGATTGGGTAAACTGATCGCCCTCTACGACGACAACCACATCTCCATTGATGGTTCCACCGACATCTCTTTTACCGAAGATGTCAGCAAGCGCTTTGAATCCTACGGCTGGCACGTCCTCCACGTCGAAAACGGCAACACTGACCTAGAAGCCATTGCCAAGGCGATCGCTGAAGCCAAAACCGTCACCGACAAGCCAACCTTAATCAAAGTTACCACCACCATCGGCTTCGGTTCTCCCAACAAAGCCAACAGCCATGATGTCCACGGTGCAGCCCTCGGTGCTTCCGAAGTCCAAGCCACTCGCGACCACCTCGGCTGGAACTATGGCCCGTTTGAAGTACCGGAAGATGCCCTCGGCCACTTCCGCAAAGCCGTCGATCGCGGTGCCAAACATGAAGAAGAATGGAACAGCCTCTGGACTCGCTACAAAGCCGAGTATTCCGAAGAAGCTGCCGTCTTAGAACGGATGATGAGTGGCAAACTCCCCGACGGCTGGGATAAATCCCTCCCCACCTTCAAACCCGGTGAGAAAGCGGATGCGACCCGGAACCAATCCGGTAACTGCTTGAATGCGATCGCTGGCGTCCTCCCCGACCTGATCGGTGGTTCCGCTGACTTAGCCCCCTCCAACAAAACCTTACTGAAATCCTCCAAAGATTTCCAAAAAGGAGCCTACGAAAACCGTAACGTTCGCTTCGGCGTCCGCGAACATGGCATGGGTGCCATCTGCAACGGTATCGCCCTACATGGTTCCGGTTTAATCTCCTACGGTGCCACCTTCTTGGTGTTTACCGACTATATGCGCGGTGCTATTCGTCTGTCCGCCCTCTCTCAAGCTGGGGTAATCTGGGTCATGACCCATGACTCCATTGCCTTGGGTGAAGATGGCCCGACTCACCAACCCATCGAGCATATCCCCTCCCTGCGCGCCATTCCTGACCTGATCGTGCTACGTCCGGCAGATGGTAACGAAACCTCTGGTGCCTACAAAGTCGCCGTAGAAAAAGCCAAAGGCATTGGTGCCGATCATCCCTATCCTTCCCTCTTGGCCCTGTCTCGCCAAAACCTGCCGAACCTGGAAGGAACCTCCATTGAAGGAGTTGCTAAAGGCGGTTACACGATCTCCGATAGCGAAGGCACTCCCGACATCATCTTGATCGGAACCGGGGGCGAACTCTACCTGTGCGTAGAAGCCGCTGAAAAGCTCCGTGCACAAGGGAAGAAAGTCCGGGTCGTTTCCATGCCCAGTTGCGAACTGTTCGACGAACAAGACGAAGCTTATCGCGAATCCGTGCTTCCTAAAGCCGTTAAGAAACGTCTGGTAGTAGAAGCCGGTTCTAGCTATGGCTGGCACCGTTACTTTGGGGATCAAGGTTCCTCAATCAGCGTCGATCGCTTCGGTGCTTCCTCTCCCGGTGAGGTCGCTTTGGAACGGTTTGGATATACAGCCGATAATATTGCGGCCAAAGCAGCGGCGCTTTAAGTATAATATACAAAAAGCGTAGGGGATTATTCTTGGGAATAACCCCCTAATCCTATATAAAAAGGCTCTCTAATCCTAGGGAGCCTTTTTATTATGTCTTGACCAGCCCGATTCTGGCTCAAGACTCTATGTGATCCTAAATCCGGTTGTCAACAGTCGGTTTTCTCTCTTAGCTCGCGCCGTTAGGGCGGCGCTAACGTTTGTATAGCTCCACCCTTGAGGGTGCAGATTTTTAGCGACTTACTACAACCGGATTCCGGATTGATTCAATTCGAGTCCCAGACAAAATGCAGTAACATCAGATAAGATGCTACCGCATTTATAACTTGATTAAAACTTAGGCAAAAATTCCCAGCTTTTTCTAGGTTTAGCGATAAGTTGTAGAGGAGCGACCGGCTACTTCTTCCCGATCGCGAGCGGGATCGGCATAATAAGTAGGGGATTCGTGGCGATTACGACCGGCTAAACCAGCCAGACCCAGTAAGCCTAACAACCCTAGTAAGCCCCAATCTCCATTATCATTTTCCTCTTCCACGCTGCGAGTCCCTTCTTGGGTCTCATAAACCTCTTGGGTTTCAGTGTCCGGGCTCGTTTGAGTTCCGGGGGTGCTTTGAGCGGAAGCCGGTAAAATGGAAGGTGCGATCGCTAAACCTGCACTGAGAACAGTGGCGCTTAAAATTGTGGACAATTTAGAACTCTTCATAAAAAGGAGTCTCCTTAAACATTGCTTGCTTGTAACCAATCTATCGACAATCCCAGGAAGGCGCATCAATCTTTAGATGGAAACTCCATTAGAACCCAGTTATTCCTGAAGAAATAGACCCAGGGCAAAACGCCGTATATAGCTAAGAAAAATACCCTAAAACTTAAATTTAGAGACAGAACGATGCTCGGGTTGTAGGTCTGGCGATCGCCACCTAAATCAGGACTATATAGGTTACATCATTGCTCTGTGAAAGGGTTTGGGCTGTTGCCTTAGAGGCCGAGAAACTCAGTGATCGCTACCGCAGAGGTCCTCTTGATTTGGGTGAATTTTACCCGGATATTTAAACTTTGCACGAAATTCCTTCGGTTCACATCCGATGTCATCCCCAAATTAAAGCCCTCTAGGGTTGATATCACTACAAAAACAGGAAATAGATAAAAATTAGCTAGACGTTAAAAACTGAGAATCATCACCAGGTGAGCTGTAGTCTGAGAGAAGAGCAAGAGTTCCCATGCCATCAATTATAAACAAAAAACCTAAACGAGTAAGAAAGTATGCAGGACAAGAAAAAAGCAGGGGTTTACCCCGGTTTGTTGTTGTAGAAAGAGAGGGCATTAATATAAATGACTGAAATTTTCCAGAGCAATTGGGGAAAATATCAGGTCTCAGATGGGACAAGTAAACAACGGGTTAAGTCTAGGGGAAATCCCAGTTTCTTAGGGAAAATAGGCCAGAGAGGAAGCCACTTTCCTCAAGCTCAACCCGAGGAATCTCCTGGAAAAGCGATCGCCAACCGACGCACAATTGGACCCGATCGCCGCTACAACCGTAACCCCTGATCGGCGAGCGGGTATAATAGTTAGTCAGTTAATCGTGCTTTATCCACTCTATCCAGTGTTGATCACGAGATATCTTCCTCTACAGACAGAGGCGATCGCCAGAGTTATGACCTTTAATTTGAGGGAAAGCACATTCACTTATCGAACTTAGTAAGGAGTATGGGATGTCAGACTTGATACAATCCGTCCTCAAATGTGACGAAAAAATCGATCTGCGTCAGTTTGCCAGCGAATTACGCACCACAGGGCAGCAGTATTTTTTGAGAAATGATATCGTGCGCGCCTTCTCAGATTACTGTACACACCATGAAAAACCCTCAAACTTTTATCAATCTTCCTCTCTCGGAAAATTGATTTTATATACCCAAGAAATCATTCTGGAAAATGAAAGCCTCTGCATGATTGTGCGGCCTAAGATTGCCTCTCAAGAAATCTTTCGGATCTTAGAGGATCTCACCGTAGAACCCATGACCGTGCAGGAATTGCTAGATTTGCGCGATCGCCTCGTCAATCACCACCACCCCAACGAGGGAGATGTCCTCGAACTAGACTTTGCCCCCTTTTACGACTACTCCCCCATCATTCGCGACCCCAAAAACATCGGCAAAGGAGTTCAGTTTCTCAATCGCTACCTGTCGAGTAAATTATTCCAAGACTCAGAGCAAACTCTCGAACTCCTCTATGAATTTTTGAGCTTGCATCAGTATAATGGACTGCAATTACTCATTAACCAACGGATTAAAAACCGGCGGGAATTGTCCCAGAAAGTCAAACAAGCCCTCTCCTTCGTCAGCGATCGGCCCCCAGAAGAACCCTTTGAAAACTTCCGGTTTGACCTGCAAATCTTAGGATTTGAACCCGGTTGGGGTAACACTGCCGGTCGCGTCCGCGATACCCTAGAAATTCTTGACGAACTCATCGACTCCCCTAACGATGCCGTCCTGGAATCCTTCATCTCCCGGATTCCGATGATCTTTCGTATCGTCCTCGTCTCCGTTCATGGCTGGTTTGGTCAAGAAGGCGTACTCGGACGACCCGACACCGGCGGCCAAGTTGTCTATGTCCTCGATCAGGCCCGCAGTTTAGAAAAACAACTGCAAGAAGAATTTAACCTGGGCGGATTAGATACATTAGGCGTTCATCCGAAAGTCATCATCCTGTCCCGGTTAATTCCCAATGCTGATGGCACTCGCTGTAACGAACGCCTCGAAAAAATTCACGGCACCGATAATGGTTGGATTCTGCGAGTTCCCTTGCGCGAACATAATCCTAACCTGACCCAAAACTGGATTTCCCGATTTGAAATCTGGCCCTATTTAGAAACCTACGCCATTGATGCCGAAAAAGAACTTTTGGCAGAATTTCAAGGCAAACCTGATTTAATCGTCGGCAATTATTCTGACGGAAACTTAGTCGCATTCCTGTTAGCACGTCGCCTGAAAGTCACCCAGTGCAACATCGCTCATGCCTTAGAAAAATCTAAGTATCTGTTCAGTAACCTCTACTGGCAAGACCTCGACTCTCAATATCACTTTTCTCTCCAGTTTACCGCTGACTTGATCGCCATGAATGCTGCCAACTTTATTATTAGCAGCACCTATCAAGAGATTGTGGGAACCCCTGATAGCGTGGGTCAGTACGAATCCTACGCCTGTTTTACCATGCCGGATCTGTATCATGTGGTCAACGGCATTGAGTTATTTTCTCCTAAATTTAACGTCGTCCCTCCTGGGGTGAATGAAGCGGTCTATTTTCCCTACACCCGCACCCAAGACCGCATCCCATCCAACCGGGAACGACTAGAAGAATTGCTCTTTACCCTAGATGACCCCGCACAAGTTTTTGGAAAACTAGAAGACCCCAACAAACCCATTCTATTTTCCGTCGCCCGACTGGACCGGATTAAGAATCTCACAGGTTTAGCTGAATGTTTTGGTCGGAGTCCTGAATTGCAAAAGCGCTGTAATCTGATTTTGGTTGCGGGTAAATTGCGAACGGAAGACTCTACCGATACGGAAGAAATCAGCGAAATGCAAAAATTGTATGGCATCATTGAACAATACAATTTGTATAATAAAATTCGCTGGTTGGGGGTTCGACTCTCTAAGAGTGATTCGGGGGAACTGTATCGAGTGATTGGTGACCATAAGGGAATTTTTGTGCAACCGGCTTTATTTGAAGCCTTTGGTCTCACAATTTTAGAGGCGATGGTTTCCGGGTTGCCGACCTTTGCCACCCAGTTTGGGGGTCCGTTAGAAATCATTCAGGATAAGGTGAATGGATTCTACATCAACCCCACGAATTTAGAAGAAACTGCACAGAAGCTGCTGGACTTTCTGTCCAAACATGAGCAAAATCCCCAGTATTGGGATGAAATTTCCCAGCGGGCGATCGAGCGGGTTTACACGACTTATACTTGGAAGATTCATACCACCCGCCTGTTGTCTTTGTCTAAAATTTACGGGTTTTGGAATTATACCTCCAAGGAAAACCGGGAAGATATGTTGCGCTACTTAGAGGCGTTATTTTATCTAGTTTACAAGCCTCGTGCGCAGGCGTTATTGCAACAACATTGGGACCGCTAGGCCGCGTCCTGAATTTTTCTAGGCGATCGCCCCTTAGATTCTTTTGAACGGGTGAGTCTTGAGACTTGAGAACGAAGAATTAAACCCTTAACAGGTTAATTAGATTAATTCTTAATTCTCAAGATTCATCCCTTTTTGGGGGACCCCCGGATGTATCCTGGTCCCCTATCACGATCCGCTGACTGAGTGTCCCTTCATCACCCCTTCAGGTTCGAGTAGAGCAATCCTCACTATAACCACCCGCCCCCTTCATACTTGGCATTGAAATTCGCAAATCTCGTTCTCACTAAAGTATTTAAAAATTCCCATAAAAACGTGACCGCCAAAAAATCGACAGTTGCCTAAGTCTTGGAACTACCCGTGATAGCAATTTCGGGAAATTTGGGTATAATCCAAAACAACTGACACTGATCCGAATCCAGAAGGATCCAGACAATCACTTGTTCCTTCTCGTGACTCGGGATTAAAAAACAGTCGGGGAGGGGTCGTTCCAGATCCAGTGACTCAACATCAATCAAAGAGAGTAACCCAGGGGTATCCTATCAGACCCCCAAATTTGGCCTAAGACGACCATTTACATCTCGTAAATATTGGTCTATGGTGCTAAGGGTGTATTGGCCTCCAAAATCGGGACTACCCATGAATCTAGGGTTCCTCATTTTCGGTTCACTAATGCACTGCCATTGTCCCATTAGACAGAATGCGTGCATTTTCAAAAAAACTATCGCAAAAACAGAAGGAGGGTGCAATTTTTATTGAATATATCTTGAGTTCGTCTAAGCATTACTGAGCGATCGCCAATGTCGAGAATCCATGACAACCCCTACTTTTTGATGATGTAGCCGAGCGATCGGCCTTGAAAAACTCCGATTAATGAGTTTAGTATTCACCCAAACCACTCTGTAGAGAGAATTCCCAAAATGGCAGAAATTAGCGAACCGAACAATCCCCTGGCAACAAACCTTCCAGGATCCACTATTCCCGGATTAGATGAAAGCGATCCCCTAGAATCCTCTCGAACTTTAGAGGAAGAGGGAATTTTTTTAGACTTATCCTTACTACAAATCATTCAAGGCCAAGGTGGAGATGATACCATTATTGGCTCCCAGGCTGACGATACCATCGTGGGCAATGACGGAGATGATACCCTCTACGGAAATGTAGGTAACGATAGCCTCCTGGGAAACCAAGGCAACGACACGATCGCCGGTGGTCCCGGTAACGACATCATTCAAGGCAATAAAGGGGACGACTTCCTCTTCGGAGACTTAACTCGCGACGGACTCCCTCTCTCCGAAGGATTTGGCAACGACCTCATTTTTGGTGGCATCGGCAATGACCGCCTTTTCGGTAATCAGGGTGACGATACCCTCAACGGGGAAACCGGGAACGACTCCATCTATGGTGGCAAAGACAACGACCTCATCATTGGTGAGGCAGGAGAGGACTTCCTCTCAGGCGATGATGGCAGCGACCTGCTCTATGGTGGCCTGGACAATGATATTCTCGCTGGTGGCCTCAACAACGATACCCTCTACGGGGAAGAGGGCGCTGACATCCTCAATGGCAACGAAGGCAACGACCTCGTAATTGGCGGTGCCGGTGACGACATCCTCTACGGTGACGACCTCACAGGGGAATTCGTTGGTGCAGGAAACGACATACTTTACGGAAACGAAGGCAATGATATCGCCTACGGTGGCTCCGGCAACGATATTCTATTTGGCAACGAAGGCAATGATATCCTCTTTGGCAACCGAGGAAATGATGTCCTGTATGGAGGTCAAGGAGATGATACAGCCTATGGTGGACAAGAGAATGACCAAGTATTTGGGGACAAAGGCAATGATGTCCTCTTTGGCAATCTCGGCGATGACTTCGTAAATGGGGGTCAAGGGAATGATCTACTCCTAGGCAACGAGGGGAACGATCTCCTGGACGGCAGTTTTGGAGACGATATCATTTACGGCGGTCAAGATAACGACACCCTTCGAGGCGAGGATGGAAATGACCTGCTGTTTGGCGATAAAGGCAATGACGTAATTTTTGGCGGAGTGGGTAGCAATACCCTCACCGGCGGCCCAGGGTCAGACCAATTTGTAATTTCCCCGGGATTAGGATTTTTGCAACAGACGCGAAACTTGATTACCGACTTTACCGATGGGCAAGATTTCCTACTTTTAGCCGATGGCATCACCTTTGATGATCTCGACCTCCGCGAAGAGATCGACGCCAACGGGACAGTTAATACCGTCATTTTGGATCGGCTGACTGGTACCGTTACCATTTTGCAAAATGTCAGTGCCAGCGCGATTACCCGGGATGATTTCCTACCCCCACTCGCACCGCCACCACCACCGCCACCGCCGGAGGCAGAGCCACTCCCAGACATCCCCACCCCTCCGATTGTCAATGTTCCTGAAATCCCGGAACCCGAACCCGAACCCGAACCCGAACCTGAAGAGAGTGTCATTCAATTTAGCAATGCCACCTACCGAATTAATGAAGATGGGACTCCCGAAGCGATGCTAGTCACCGTGACTCGCGGCAATAGTACCGAAGGGGTGATTACTGCCGATGTGGTTCTTCAAAGCAATCCAGGAACTGCAACAGCGGTAAACGATTATCAGAATGTTTTCCCGTTTCCTATCCAGTTTGCAGAGGGAGATACCACCTCACAACAGGTTACTATTCCCATCCTTAACGATACCCTCGCCGAAGATACGGAAACGATTAGCTTACAACTGACCAATCTCACCGGTACTGCGGTTTTAGGTAGCCAATCTACAGCCACCGTAGAAATTATCGACGATGATAATCCAGGAGAGTTAGAGTTTGTCATTCCAGCAGAAGGGAGTTTCAGAGTTAAGGAAGATGGAAGCGTGGTCCGAGAAGTCCAGGTCCGTCGAGTCAATGGTAGCAGCGGCGAAGTAGGCGCTGATATCTCTCTGGCTGCCGGTTCCCCGAGTACAAATCCACCCGCAGAAGCGGGGATTGTGGGAGAAGATTTTGCGGCAGTTGAGGTTGCCGTATCCTTTGCGGATGGGGAAACCGCAACTAAAACCATTCAACTCCCAGCTACAGCAATTTTACGCGGGACAGTGAGTCGAGTGGATGGTCTCAAAACCGTCAACTTATCCTTGACCAATCCCAGAGGGGAGGTAGAACTCAGTACCACCCCGGCACCCCTGCAAATTGAAGATATTGATCAACTGGTTGTCAGTATTGAGGTGACTCCCCCAGGAAATGAAGGGTTTGAAGCCGCACAGGGGGACCTACAAGGCGAGGCTACCCGAGAAGGGGTGTTCACGATCGCCCTGCGAGATGCCAATGGTGCTGAAGTCCTTGCTCCTGCCGGGGGTTTAACGGTTTCTTATCGGGTGGATACCACAGCACCGGCAGAACCCACCGATCCAGAAGCCGCAGTCGAAGGTCAAGATTACAATGCTCTCTTAAATGATGCAGCCTTCACCTTGGGTAGCAATAGCGTCTTCATTCCCGAAGGAACTTCCTTTGCTACCATTACCATCAATCCGACTGAGGACAGTTTGCCCGAAGGGAGTGAATTCATTAAGCTCATCCTGAATGAAACGGCTGATTACAACCTCGCCAGTGATAAGCAAGAAGGGGAAGTTCTCCTGATTGATAATGACTCACCGATTGTCCGCATCAGTCCAGCTACGGAACGGATTAAGGAAGGAGAAACCCCTCAGACTCTCTTGACCATCTTTCGAGAAGATAGTGCTGGTAATCCGATCACCTCGGGAGCTTTGACCGTCAATTATGGCCGGGGCGGGACTGCGTCCGATGGTGTAGATTATGACCTGTTGACTGGGCAAGTAGTGATTGCAGATGGTGCCTCCTTCGCCACCGTTGAGGTTCGGGCTTTGGATGATAATAATACAGAACTGGATGAAACAGTTCGTATAACCCTGCAAGGCTCAACGGATGCTACCCAGGTTTATGAAGTTAAAGAGGGACAATCCCAGAGTGTGGTTACCCTTGAAGATAATGAGACTCCCCAAATCAGTGTACAGCCACGGGCTGCCGATATCTTGGCTGATCCTCCGACGGGTAACCAGTTCCAATTTATCCGGTTTGGCGATAAAGCGATCCCCCTAAGCGTGAACTATAACCCTGCCGGGACGGCTCAACCGGGCACGGACTACACGGCATTACCCGGCACAATTAACTTTACTGCGGGACAAAGTTCGGTGTTAGTTCCGTTAACTCCTATTGACAATCCGAATGATGATGCTCCCAAGACTATCGACGTTGAGATAGTAGATGGAACAGCTTACGATCTAGGAACAATCCCTAGGGGCAGTCTGACGTTCTTAAACTAAGAAGAGTGTCTATTGGGGTTAATGCCTCTTAAGCCTCAACCCTTTAGCCGAAGTCTCCCCAACCTTGAGAAGGGGAGACTCTGCGGCTTTTGTATCAATAGGTTAAGATCGAGATAACAAGCCTAGATTAAACCCTAGCCGGAAACCGCACCCCCTAAGTTCATGAGTTCTCAAGTTCTTGTCGAAAAGAAAAAGTTAGAGCATCCACCTCGGGATATTCGTTATCTCGGCGATCGCGATTTGCGTCAGTCTGCCAAGCGCGTGGCTCAAGTAGATGCGGAGATCCGCCAACTGGTGCGGGAAATGCTCCAAAGTATGTACACGGCGGATGGCATTGGATTGGCGGCCCCTCAAGTGGGGGTCCAAAAACAAGTGATTGTGGTAGATTGCGATTTGGAAAACCCGGCAACTCCGCCTCTGGTCCTGATCAATCCGGTGATTAAGAAATTCGGCGGCGATGAATGCACTTATCAAGAAGGCTGTCTGAGTATTCCCGGGGTTTATTTGGACGTCAAACGTCCCGAAATTATCGAAGTGGCGTATAAAGATGAACGGGGACGTCCTCAAAAAATGACGGCGAAAGGGATTGTCTCTCGCTGCATTCAGCATGAAATGGATCACCTCAATGGTGTACTCTTTGTCGATCGCGTGGAAAATCACCTGGCGCTAACTGAGGAACTTGTCAAACAAGGGTTTTCGACGAAAGACGTTAAATCTATCCTTTAGAAAAGAGTCAACGGTTAACTATTAGGGGTTAACCGTTTTTTCATGCTTAAATTGTCAGGTAGTCATCCTTTATTGGTCAGGGTTTCTCATGTTCATGTCTCCCAAAACTTCCCTCTTTCTGGGCGCTTCCTGTGTGGCGGCGATCGCCTCGGTGGGTTCGATTTTTGAACTCTCTTCTGGACAACCGGAACTCGGCGCAGTCGCCACTACGATCATTTTGGCAGTTAGCGTTCCTAGCGTGGTTTTATTCTTCTTAGCGGCGGTGCGTGACGCCAGATCTTCTAGCTGATTTGCCCCTCTCTCATCGGGTTTGGCAAGTATCATTTTTAAGGTAGGGTGGGTCTTCTCTACCCTACTCTTTTAAAACTCCTAAATCTGTCACCAGGGGTAGATGATCAGAGCCAATATTAGGTCCTTTTCGAGTGTTTAAAACTTGGATTTCTCGATTGACGAAACAATGATCGATAGGGATGGAAAGCAGGGGGTTAGGGGTAGGCCAAGTGGGCATGATTCCAAACCCTGAACGTGCATTTTGAAGGTTGGAATTTTTGACAAACTTTCTATAAATAGGAGACCATAGGCTGATATTAAAATCTCCTAGAACTAAGGCTGGGTTGTTTAAAGGGGCTACATAGTCAGCAATCGCTTCTAACTGCTGATTTCGCTTTTTAAATAGGTTTTTTGAGACGGGAATCTGAGTATGCGCTAACAAAATAGTCAAGACTTTTTCCGGCAACGATATTTGGGCGACAACCCCTCGTTTTTCGGAATCTAAACTGCCCTCATAAACCCGTTTTAAGGGTAGAGAACTATACAAAGCAATATCTCCTTTTAATACTGCATAAGGCAGAATATCCCGTAAGGTTTCTAACTGTGCATTCCATTCTCCTTTAACCTCCATAAATGCAGCAATATCGGGAGTTTCTTGGCGGACAAACTTTAGGAGTTTTTCGTAATTTTTATTTTGAAATAAAAGGTTGGACTGCAAAACTTTCAGGGGAATTGAAGATTGAACCGGGGTGGCGATCGCTGGATTGGGCCAGTACCAAGGTGCAATTTCTGCCAAATTCAACAAAATACAAATTAAACTAACAATAATCCAAGGCTTACGCCGTTTAAAAGCAAAATAAAATAACCCAATTATTCCTCCTATCAAATATTGCAGCTTAAAATGAGAAGTTAAATCCAACAGATAGGAAACCTGGCCCAAATATCCCATTATAGAAAGACAAATTAATCCACAAACCCCTAATTTGAAACTATCCATACCTAAAAAATTAACTATTGTTAATTTTGGAGTTTCATTGTGTAAAATCACCCATTTAATTTGAATTTTTAAAGGGTATGAAAGAGGGAATTGGTCAATTTCTGCTAAAAGTTTATCTGCGGGTTCTAATTGTCTGCGTTTCTGATAAATTTTTATCAAAAATGTATCAATGCAGCCATTAATCACCGCATTCACGACTAAACCGACTCCCACTAAAAACAACAGACCTCCCAATAATTTAAACGGCCCGCCTAAGTTCTGTAATCCAGACCAAATTGCTGAATTTCCCGTTTTTCCAGTAGAATGAATACTGAAAAAAAGAAGTAAGGCCGGGACAGCAATAGTCATTCCTGTAGTTATGAATTTATCCATATTTTTTACGGCTTAAACCTCGGAGTAACTTGCTAAATACCTTAAAGAAATAATTAATAAAATTCGCCATTAATTTGGGCTAGTGGATGAAAAAGCTTACAAAAATTTCTGGGATTTAGCCATGAATTTTTCTAGTAATCCAGTACGTTTGATGATTTCCTAATCGCCCAAAGTAATGGCAGTCGCCATTACTTTGTTATTCCCCAAAGCCTAATTGTATCGGTTACTTTTCTGCTCTATAATCCTAAATCTACCCCAATTCTATGGGCGCAGGCAAACCCAGAAAAAGCCACCGCATTTAATCCTTGTCCTGGGAAGGTACTATCTCCCACACAGTACAATCCCGGAATTGAAGTGCGGTTAAATGGCATTCCCAACAATCCCCATAACTTGCGTCGGGGAATGGGTCCATAAGTCCCATCGACCCGATTTAAAAACCTGCGGTGCGATCGCGGTGTTCCCACTTCCATATAATCCAATCCCGCATCTAAACCGGGAAAAATCTCTTCTAAACGCTCAATAATTCGTCCTGCTGCTTCTTCCTTTTTTTCTTCATACTCTTCCGATGACATTCCCTCCCAATCTTTAATCCAACTCGGGGTAAAGGTATGAATGATATGATATCCCTCCGGGGCTAAACTCGGATCCAAAAGGGTGGGAATCGACACAAAAATTGTCCCCTCGGGTTCTTCCATCTTCTTCCACTGGTCTAAGACAATATGATGACAAGCGGTATCCGGCGGCAATACTCTCGCTTCTACGCCTAAATGCAAGCTAATAAAACTGGGTGATTTGCGATAGCGATTGCGCCAGCTTTCTTCTTTCCGAGGCAATTGGCGATCGCTCAATAATTTGTCAAAGGTATCCCATCGCGTCGCATTTGACACAATCCGTTTGGCTCGATATTCTGCTCCTGTGGTCAATTTTACCCCCACGGCCTGTCCTTTTTCTGTGATAATCTTATCGACCCGGGATTGATAGCGAATGGTACTTCCAGCATTGACTAATCCTTCGGCTAATTTCTTAGCAATTTGTCCCACGCCGCCTTTAGGATAATTAATCCCACCATAGTGGCGATCGGAAAACACCATTCCAGCATTAATCATGGGAGTCATGTCTGCTGGCACCACGGACCAGCAATAGCATTCGATATCGATAAATTTGAGGAGGGCCGGATCTTTGATATACTTGCGGGCAATATCTCCGGCATTCAGAGGCAGATATTTGACTAACCCCAAACAGGCGAGGGGATGCTGGAAAAACACCTGCGTCAGATAGCGGGGTTCTTCCAGGGACAGTAACGGCATGGCATTCAGGCAGTTGAATACGTTCCAGCATTCATCGTAAAATTGGCGAATTCCCTCCCGTTCATGAGGAAAGCGGCTGCCCAGTTCTTGCAAAAATTTCTCATAATCCCGATGAACTTCTAGGTCCAGTCCTTCCGGGAGGTGATAATGGATCTGAACCGGATCTGGGACGGTTTCGAGGTGGACTTTGACCGCATCGAGGGCACGAGTCAGCAGGTTCGTGGTGCCTTTGTCCCCAAATCCGAAGATCATCGAGGCCCCTTGGTCAAAGCAATAGCCGTTGCGCTCAAAGGATCCAGAACTGCCTCCGGGAATGGTGTAGCTTTCCAGGACTAGGACCTTGGCTCCTTTGGCGGCGAGTTGGGTTGCGGTAACGAGTCCGCCAATGCCAGAACCGATAACGATAACATCAAAATTCTCAGTTTGGGGTGAGGTTAGGGTGGAAGCAACTGCCATGAGTCGAAGTCTTGCGATCGCCTAAAGGGTTATGAATGGCATAGCTGAACTACATTGCACTGCACCCGCATCTGGAGCCCTGTTCGATTTTCGGGACCGCTAGATGCCGGTTTTACAGACAATGCCGCAAGCTATGGGGTTATTGTAAGGGAAATTTTAGGTCAGGGGCGCAGGGGATTCGGTTATTCTCATCCCCAAGCTTTGCACCCACCCCCAAAAGAAATACGGGACTAGCCGCTATTGCTGACCAATCCCGCCTGCCGATCCTTTTTGAGAGGAGAACACTTTAGTAATCTCAATATAGACTTATTGAAAATCTTTGTCAATACTTATTGAGAAGTTTTTTCAGAAAAATTTTTCAGCTAATCTGCGAGTTAACAACAGGTAACAGAATCGGCTACAGAAAACGATCGCCCCAGATGAACGCAGCAGACCCCGAAGGCAGTACAATCGGTCTGGTCTCCAACCTAGAATTTAAGACAAGCGATCGCCTGTGAAAGCCCATGACCATACAAATGCGAGTTTATGTGCCGCCGCATCCGTTAATCAAGCATTGGCTTGGGGTGGCGCGGGATGCATCAACCCCACCGGCCCTTTTTCGGAGTGCCATCACTGAATTAGGACGCTGGCTAACCTATGAAGCCTGCCGCGAGTGGTTGCCGGTGATAGAAACGACCATCGAAACTCCCCTGGCTCCTTGTCCCGCCACCTTTGTGAATCCGCAAGTGCCGGTTGTGGTAGTGCCGATTCTGCGTGCGGGATTAGCGCTCATGGAAGGGGTGCAACCCGTGCTCCCTTTGGCAGCGGTGTATCATTTAGGTATGGTCCGGGATGAAGAAACCCTGGAAGCGCGCTGTTATTTAAACAAACTCCCGGATCAAATTGACCCTCAAACCCGCGTGCTGATTTGCGAACCGATGTTGGCAACCGGGGGGACAATTATGGCAACAATGGCGATGCTGACTGAGCGCGGTGTGGATCCCGGGCTGGTTCGGATTTTGTCGGTGGTGGTGGCATCCCCCGCCTTGCAAAAATTGAGTCAAGCCTATCCGAGTTTGAATATCTATACCGCTTGCATTGATGAAAGTCTCAATGAGCAAGGTTATATTGTGCCTGGATTGGGAGATGCAGGCGATCGCGCCTTTGCAACTTTTTGATCGCCTGAGTTCCGAACGATCCCCCTGAATCCCCCTTGTTAAGGGGGACTTTGACCCTTGAGCAATGCTACAGCAACGCCTTCAGGAGCATTAACAAGCTGCCGGTGTGTCGCGGTGGCGAGGGTTTCGCCGGAACTAAAGAACAGGAGAGTACCCGCCCCAATGTGTTATTATATCCAGCATTAGAGGGGTTCCGGGACCCGAGATTCCCAGGGTAGAAATTAATAAGCCACAAGTGAAACCAGCAGCAACTCCAGACAGGGTAAGCCAATGAGTAATCGAGATAATTTTGCAGGCGGATTTTTACTGGGAACGATTTTAGGTGGCATCGTGGGTGGAGCGATCGGGGCAGTCGTCGGTGCAAAACTGGCAGAAGAGAATAAGCCACCGGAAAACGGGAACCGTCCCGAACCTAGACCCCGAAAGCTGAAAAAACGGCAGTTTGCCGAACAAGCAGGCATGGAAACGGCACGGCGTTCCTTGGAAAACAAAATCGCTCAACTCAATGATGCGATCGATGATGTGCGCCAACAACTGAGCCATGTCAACGGGACTACAGTGGATGAAACCGACAACATTTCCACTTTGGTGGAAGAATCCTAATCCGATTCAGATGCTGCCACAATTAGGACCCTAGTACAGGAGCGATGAGAAACCGGGTTTTTTGACAAAATCTCTGGTGATTCCCGATAAAAGAGGGAAAAAAACCCGGTTTCAGGTCCCGTCCGACTAAATTTCGGGTAGCGATCGCCCGATTCCTTTGCGATTCGGAAACCCGACTTCATAAAGATTCGGCGATCGACTACACTAAAAACAAGGCTCGATCGAGCTTAAAATTCAGATAATCCAAGCCAATCAACCATAATGAATCCCGCACTAGACTTGATTTTCAGCACCCTAGCTGCATTTTTTCAAATTTATTTCGTTCTGTTGATCATTCGGGTTCTCTTAAGTTGGTTTCCCAATATCAACTGGTACGATCCGCCGTTTTCCATTGTCAGTCAGCTCACGGATCCCTACTTGAATATTTTCCGTTCTTTTATTCCACCTTTAGGGGGAATCGACCTTTCCCCGATGTTGGCAATTTTACTTTTGCAATTCGTTTCGGGGATCTTTGGCAGTTTATCAGCCAGTGCAGCATTAGGGTTTTAAAGCCCCTGATGGACCGTTTTCCCTTGGAACTCCCAATTCCCCAGTTACTCCAGAGCACAAAAGCGGCGAGTCTGATCTCGCCGCTTTTTGTTGAGGAAATTCAGCTTAATCCAGACTATCGAGACTGTTGTCATAGAGTAACGGTTTGACCTGCCCACTAAATCCCCGCGCCTTGAATTTTTCTAATTTGAAGGGTGTGGGGAGATTCGCCGGAACGGAGATTCTGAACTCAAAATCGCTATTTCCTGGGGGGACCGACTGAATATTACCGAGGCGAGTGCGATTGGGCATGATATTGTTACCATTGGCATCATAAATCACGCCAAATACATCCGCATCATAAACGGGTTTGCCGGAGGTATTTTTAGCAGTTCCGCTAATGATAAAACAGTTGGCAGCGCTCATATCACCACTGGCTACAATGCCCTCGGAGAGTTCTTCACCACAATCTTTGTAGGCGATATTGGCAACTTGGATATCGGTGAGGGCTAAAGCGGGAGGACTAAACCAGAACAAGACAATCGCGATCGCGATGGGAAGAATTATCCTCTTTAACGGGAAGAATCGCCCGGTTTTAGGGAGGGAGAGTTGCAGAGATTTGATCATCAAAAGACCTCGGAATTAGGGAAGGTTTGGAATTCAACAAAATTAAAGATAGGCGGGCGCTTCAACAACAAAGCTAAAACCTAGCTTACCGCGAAGGAGGGTCGGGGAAAAAGCCTTCCAAAGAAGGTCTAAACCCTGGGGTTTGAAGGAGTTAAGGAAGAGGGGTTATCCCTGTAAATGCTGACGGAGTGCTTGACCCATGATATCAACGGGCACCGGGCGATCGAGCCAAATTTGTAAGGCGGCAGCCCCTTGTCGAACTAACATTTCTGAACCATCGATCGCCACTGCACCCACTGCCTGCGCCTGTCGTAAAAATTCCGTAGGACTGGGGGTGTAGATTAGATCATAGGCGATCGCCCCTTGGGGAAGGGTGGCGAGGAGGTCTGGGGTCACCGGCGACTGCGCCACCTCCGGATACATTCCCACCGGGGTGGAGTTCACCAGTAATCCCGCCTGGGGTAGCAATTGCGGCAGTTCTGACCCGTCATGGACCGAGAGATTGAGCGTCCAAGGGGAATCTTGCCAACTGGTTTGAAATGCCTGCAATTTCTCGAAATTGCGGCCCACGACACAGATTTTGGCACAGCCTAACTGGGCTAAACCGGCGACTACCGCCCGCGCAGCACCACCGGCCCCTAAAATAACGGCGAGGGTTTGATTCCAGGGGCGATCGCAACGCTGCAACGGGGCGAGAAATCCTTCTACATCGGTATTGGTGCCTGCCCACCCGGTGGGAGTGCGCCAGACGGTATTCACCGCGCCCACGGCTTGAGCAACGGGAGAAATCTCTGATAAGAGAGGAATAATGGCCTGTTTGTGAGGAATGGTAATGCTAAATCCACGCACTCCGATAGCAGCGAAACCAGCAAGGGCAGTGGATAAATCGGACGGGGCGATCGGCCAAGGCAGATAGACAAAATCTACTCCCATTTCGGCGATCGCCGCATTGTGCATCACCGGAGAAAGGGAATGCTTCACCGGATAGCCGATGACCCCGAGTAATTGAGTTGTTCCTGTAATCGTTGGCATGGTCTAAAAAAGCGGATCCTGAAATCTTTTCGTGAATACGGTTAGAGTAGGGTTCTAACTACTGTCCCGCCCCTTGATTTTATGTCACAATTTTGAATAAGAACCGTACAAAAAGGGCGATCGGGTCAGGGTTCTCAAGGGCTGGCTATTTGTAAAACACTCAACATCAGGGGATTTTACCGAAACATTAGGGTTGTTGAGGTTAATCGGTGATTTGTACAGAAATAACCCTGTGCTGTCCTACCTGTTTCCAGATGCTGGCATTGATGGTTCAGGTTGGCGGCGCTATTTTGCTTTAGTGGACTAAAATTGTATCATGAAAAGACTCACCTATATTAGTAAATTTTCCCGCACCCTTTCTCGTGACGAAATCAATGCGATCGGTCGGGTATCCAGCCAAAACAATCAACAAGCGAATGTCACCGGAGTATTACTTTGTCTGGAAGGGATATTTTTTCAAATCCTAGAAGGCGACGCGGAGAAAATTGACCGCATTTATGAACGAATTCTCACCGATGATCGTCATACGGATATTCTTTGCTTAAAATCCGAAATGGAAGTTGATGAAAGAATGTTTCCTGATTGGTCGATGCAAACGATTAATCTGGATGAAAATACCGATTTGTTAATTCGACCCATTAAAGTCTTATTGCAGACTCTCACCGAATCCCACCGTGTGTTAGAAAAATATACACAACCTAGTATTTTTAAAATTATTAGTCAAGGGACTAATCCCCTTACTATCCGGCCCAAAGCCGTAGAAAAAATTGTATTTTTTAGCGATATTGTTTCGTTTTCTACCTTTGCTGAGAAACTGCCGGTAGAAGAGGTGATCTCCGTGGTGAATAGTTATTTTTCAATTTGTACCGCCATCATTACTCTGCATGGGGGAGAGGTAACTAAGTTTATTGGGGATTGTGTGATGGCTTATTTTGATGGGGACTGCGCCGATGAAGCCATTCAAGCCAGTTTAGATATTTTGACCGAACTGGAAATCTTACGAAATGCTGCCCCAGAAGGGAGCCCGTTGCGGGTACTCTACAGTGGGATTGGGTTAGCCAAAGGGAAAGTGATTGAGGGAAATATTGGTTCAGAGTTGAAGAAAGATTATACTATATTAGGAGATGCGGTGAATGTAGCGGCTCGATTGGAAGCCTTAACTCGTCAGCTTTCCCAAGCCCTGGTTTTTTCAGGGGAGGTCAAAACGAGTGCTCTGAAAGCTTGGAATTTTATCTGGCTGGCGGATTCGGCTTTGAAAGGGAAATCGGAATCGATTGATATTTATTCAATTGATAATGAAATGACGCGGAAATCCAGCGGAGGATTAGAAATTGCTCGGAATATTGGGCATTATTTGGAACGAGTGGGCGATCGCCAACCCAGTCAGATTTTTGGGGTAAAAAGTTTGCCGCTATAAGGAAGTCCGTGGATGGGGTGCATCTGGACTCAACCTGACTCTAGCATCAGTGTTAGGAACATCGGCACATGGACGCGGATAGATGCAAGAGGAGTTGCCTTGGTGGGTTGGGTTTCCAAAATGAGGGAACGCTAGGATACCGTGACGGGAATCTATCCGTGGCGATCGCCATGAACAAACTATAAAATTTTCATAAACCTTCTCCGGATTTTTTCAAAAACTTTATAATAGCTTTAAATGAATCAAGGAACTTGCTTTTCCAAGGGACTCACATCCATCGGTGAACTGACTTTTTAATCAGCCTCCATAGACTCTCTTTCTCCTCAAGACCCCCTATTTTTTCACCGTATTTACAGATTGACATTTATAAAATTTTATGTATGTCTTGACCTAAAACCGGGTATAACCGGGGTCTTTTGCACGAATTTTTAACCTTCTTCCTCATCCCAGAAATAACGATCTAAACCGCCTGTATCAACAAAACCCGTAAATAATCGGCTCAAGATACGGGGTTTCAAACCGCTTTCTTGATGGGGAATCCCTGTATATTCAAAGCAAATTTCGACTCTTCCCCAAAGTCAGCACAAAGATAGAGGGACTGAATTAGAACATAGAGCAAACTAATAAACGAAGGTTACCCGAAAAATCCTCAACCCTATGCCGGGTGGGGTTAAAGGAATAGACTGTTTGAAAGATATCCTGTTTCCTCCGGCTTCCGAGTCGGTATGGCATAGATAGAACAACAAACCGGGTTCCTGAATCTATTTTGTTGACAAATCGGTGAATTTTTGTAAAAAAAGCGGTTTCTAACGGCGACCCTAGGGTGAAAAATCACGCTAAGTTCTACTGGGGAAATTCAACCCTAAATCGTCTAACTTTTCGCCTTGTATAGAATCCCTGTCCCCCTTCTATGTCACTTATTTTGACTAATTTTGATTAATTTTGAGAGGTATTACAACATGAAAAACATCAATTTAACCCTGACATCTGCCGGTTTCGCGACCCTTGTCCTTCTGGGTGCAACCTCTTCCACGGTACAAGCCTTTTCATTAACCCAATCCAATCCCCTTAAAATTATGCCATTAGGGGATTCTAATACCCGAGGCCGAGGTGAGGATATCGCAGGCTATCGAGATGACCTTTGGATGCTGCTGAATAACAGTGGATTTAATGTTGATTTTGTCGGGAGTGCGACGACAAATCCTCCCAACAGTTGGAATCAATCCTATGGATTTGATCGCAATCATGAGGGTCATGGTGGATATGCGATTAGCGGTTCTACCTATGCTGGGGCGGGTGATTTGATGTCCAATATCGATAACTGGCTGAATGCCGCCACTCCCGATGTCATCCTGTTGATGGCAGGAACTAACGACTTTATCTTTCAGAATACAACAGCCCAGGAAACCATTAATGAACTGGGTACCTTAATTGATAAAATCTTTGCTTGGTCTTCCGATGTTTCGGTATTGATTAGCTCGATCGCCCCGTTAGCCCCCAATCAAGGATTATCCCAAGAAGCCGCTTTATACAATAATATGATTCCCGGTCTGTTAGGCAGCGATCGCTATCAACAGAATAACCTCTCTTTTGTAGATACCCGTAATTTGTTTACCCTGAATGATCTCTATGATGGAATTCACTTCAAACCCCAGGGTTACACCACCTTAGCCAATGCATGGTTTGATGGGATTGTTTCCGCCTCTAATCTAGGTCAACCTCCTAAAGATCCGATCGTCGTTGAAACTCCCGGACCAGACGACTCGGTTTCTATTCCTGAACCCACTTCCGTATTGGGAGTATTAGCATTTGGTTTAGTCGGCGCAGGATCGTTACGCAAACGCCGTCATGTATCTCCCTTTTCTACTCGTTAATTTTCTTTAAGTGGGGAGATTCAGAAGATTAAAGCCCCCTTTTCTAAGGGGGTTTTGTTCAAAATTTTAGTTTCTAAAGCGATCGCCTCTCTAAACCCAAGGGGAGAAGACTCTTCAGGGTCAGGATTATAATATTTGTAACCTGTCCTATCTGAGTTGCTTTTCAGGTAACCAAACTTTCTGCAACCTAAAGGCGGTGAAACGGTATGCTAAAACGAAATCGAAAGAATGACCTGTCATTACTAGAGAACCTCATTTAATGTGTCGTCATGTCAATAGAACCGACTACAAGTGAAGCGTTAATCCAACAAAATTTAGAACGCTTTCTCCTTGTCCTCACCGTTTCCCTGAGTGTCGCGACACTCCCGCAAGTTTTTAGCTGGGTACGACAAATTCCCTACACCCTGTTGTTAGTGATCGTCGGATTAGGATTAGCCTTCGTGGATGTGCGCCTCGTCAACCTCTCCCCGGCGCTGATCCTGTCCATATTTTTGCCCCCGTTGTTATTTGAAGCCGCCTGGAATCTGCGCTGGCAGGACTTAAAACGAGATTTAGTGCCGGTGAGTTTGTATGCAATTCTCGGCGTCCTGATTTCTGTCATCGGGATTGCGATCGCCCTCAATCAGTTAGCAACCATTCCCCTAGCTACCGCCTTGTTAATCGGCGCGAGTCTCTCCGCCACGGACCCGATTTCGGTGATTGCGCTATTTCGAGAACTTGGGGTCGAAAAACGCCTCTCCACCCTGATGGAAGGGGAAAGTTTGTTCAATGACGGCGTAGCGGTGGTTGCCTTTAGCTTGCTAGTGGGACTGGCATTAGGAACCAGTCACTTGGAACTACGCGGGACGATCGCTCAATTTGCGGCTTTTGTCGGCATTGGGATCGGCATCGGCAGCTTAATCGGATTTGGGATTTCCTACCTCACCCAACGCTTTGATTTACCCCTCGTGGAACAATCCTTAACCCTAGTCTCCGCCTACGGAACCTATCTTGTCGTCGAAGAACTGGGGGGTTCTGGGGTGATTGGCGTCGTGACGGTGGGGTTAATCTTGGGTAATTTTGGCTCGCGAATTGGCATGAATCCGCGCACGAGGCTGATTGTCAGCGAATTTTGGGAGTTTTTAGCCTTTTTTGTCAACTCCATCGTTTTTTTGCTGATTGGCGACCAAATTCAGTTTGCTTCCCTTGCCAATAATTTAGATACCATCGCCATTACTCTAGGTGCGATGTTAGTCACCCGGGCGATCGCCATTTATACCCTAGGAGGCTTGAGCAATTTCCTAGTAAAATCTGACATCAATCTTCGGCAACAAACCGTTTTATGGTGGGGAGGATTGCGCGGTTCCGTATCCATCGCCTTAGCCTTGTCTGTGCCGATGATTTTAGAAGCGCGAGAGGAAATTATTGCTACCGTATTTGGGGTAGTTTTATTTACCTTACTGGTTCAGGGTTTAACCACCAAACCCCTGCTTAAAGTCTTGAATTTGTTGGGAGATCAAACCGTCCGCCAGAACTATTTAGAGGCGATCGCCCGTCGCGCTGCACTCCAACGAGTCTTGAATCACTTGAAAGAAGGACAAGAGGGACCCGATATTGATTGGGAGTTTTATCGGTATCAAATTGCCCTGGTAGAAGGACAACTCAACGACATTCAAAATAACATTAACCAGATGCGAAGTAAACAACCGGAACTCCAGGATTTTGCCCGAGAACAATTCAAAGAAGAACTCCTGGCGATCGAAGCGGATACTTATGCCGAATTTGTGCGATCGGGTCGGCTGAATCGCGATTTAGCGCCCTTCTTACAAGATGTACTCAAAGGAGGGGATTGAAAACTACCAACCGAGGGTGTTATATGGAATCCGGTTGTAGTTTAAAAAACGCCACACCCTTCAACGGTGGGACACTTGCAGACAAAGCCCGCCTGCGCGGGCTAAGAGAGAAAACTGACTTTTGGCAACCGGATTTGGTATTAATCAGAACACTCCTGTCTTTGTATTAAAATCCATTTCCCGTTTTGACCCAGCTTGAGAGACCGCCGGGAGTTTGAAAACCGCCGGTCTGCTGGACTTAATTTAATCGTTAATCGACTCGTTTTTACTGTCGATAAACAGGTAAAGTAAAGTGAAATGCACTACCTTTATTGCGATAAGAATCCACCCAAATTTCCCCACAATTCGCTCGGATTAAGCGCTTACATAAGCCTAAACCGATTCCATACCCATCTTTTTCTTCATCGCGCTTGAGGCGAAATTTGTCCTCAAAAATATGCTCCTGATTTTCTGGGGGAATTCCTAGACCCGTATCGATTACGCTAACTTGAACCTTTTGTGTCGTGCGGTGCAAGATACACACTTCAATTTTTCCGCCTTGGGGAGTGTACTTAATCGCATTATCCACCAGATTTACAATCACCTGACGCACTCGTTCTCCATCGGCATAAACCGAGGGTAAATCGTTGGGAATGTCAGTTTTTAGGGTATGGGATTTCGCAGATAAACGGTCTTTGAAATTTTCTAGGATGTTCAACGTTAGGGTTTTGAGGTCTAGCTTTTGGGGATGAATGTGAAACTCGGAACTATTTGTGCTATGAGCAGCAACGAGGATATCTGAGATCATGCGATCAATGAGGCGGGTTTGAGTGCGAGCATGGTAAATTAATCTGGCCCGCAGTGCTGATGCCGCCTCGGGATTGAGAGTTTTTTCGGGTTTGTAAGTGATTTCTAGGGTTTCTAAAGCTAGGGAGGCTGCCGTCAGGGGATTGCGCAACTCATGGGCTAACATGGCAATCAGGCGGTCCTTGAAATGGAGTTGGTCCAGCAGTTCTTCTTTTTCTTGCTTCAGCCGAAAAATTTCATCGGAGAGTTCCATTAATTCGGCAGAATGTGCCAGTTGAGAAGAGATGCTTTTCCTTGGGTAATGGCCGATCGCTTCTTCTGATGTCTGCTTGCTGAGATAGTCTTCTACAGACTTTTGCCACCGATCCCACCACTTATCAAGTTCCGCGACTAAATTGCTGCCTGCTAGAACTTGTCGGGGTCCCGGGTGGAGTTTAATCAAAGCCGGAGTCGCTACCAGTTTAAACTGTTCCGCCAAATAAGGCTGTTCGCTGACGTCAATGATCTCCAAGTCAAAGGGGATACCTGTCCGCAATTTCTGAAAATAACTGCGGATTCGGCGAATTTGTTCACTCGATCTGGGACGCCTATCAACAAATAAGACAAGCTGTAAAGGTGCTTCATCGTTCTGATGCATGGTTTTTTCCGGAACTGCCCTCATGCAATCCCCTTGCGGCAAGGCGGCTAAAAAAGTAACACTGATTTTGAGCTGGAGACAAGTGACTCGATCGCCCTAGTGGTTCTTTTGTTTTTCTTTATATTTATAAATTATCCTGTTTATTGTCGATTCGTGAAAGAGTAAAAATGATTTGACTCTTGTCACGACTTGACTACCCACAAGGAAAAGAGCTAGGGCCTTCCTACGGGTCTAAACCCACCCAATCGAACCTCAACTTTTAACCCGTTGAGACACCCAAACGTTAGTTGTCAAACCTTAACATTTTCTTAAGACTTAAGCGAGGAATGTTGTCAAACTTGCAGAAAAAATCAGGGGGGCGGTTGGTGGTCACAGTTGCGATCGCCTTTTTTGTGGTGACTATGGTCTTCACCCTCCACCGCTACTACACCTTTTACGCCTCTTTTGACCAGGGAATTTTTAACCAGGTCTTTTGGAATAGCAGCCAGGGACGATTGTTCCAAAGTTCTCTGTCCTCGGGCCTTTCCACCAATGTTGTCCATAGTGGAGAAGTCCCGGACGTTTCCTATCACCGTCTCGGACAACATTTTACCCCGGCCCTGTTACTCTGGCTACCCATTTACAGTCTGTTTCCCTCTCCCGTCACTTTGAGCGTGCTCCATGTGACGATGGTCACCGCTGCGGGAGGGGTACTCTATTTCCTGGCCCGAGTCTATTTAGAACCAGCGATCGCCAGTTGGATTGCCGTGAGCTATTATGCGGCCAATGCGATCGCCGGTCCCACCCTCTCCAACTTCCATGACAACTTTCAGATGCCCCTCTTTGTCTTCAGTCTGTTGCTGGCAATGGAAAAACGGTGGTGGTGGCTCTTTTGGCCCCTGGCCCTCTGCATTTTAGCCGTCCGGGCCGATGGCGGCATCTCCCTCTTTGGCGTCGGAGTGTACATGATTCTTAGCAAACGCTATCCTAAACGCGGATTAGCGATTTGTACCCTCAGTTTCACCTATATTGCCCTTTTGACCAACCTGATCATGCCCCTGTTTTCCGACGATATTTCTCGCCGGTTCACCATTGAACGATTCGGGCAGTATGTGGATAAAGAAGAAGCAACAACGTTAGAGATTCTTTGGGCTTTTATCAGCCAACCGGGATTGGTGATTTGGGAGATTATCACCCCAATTGGGGGAAAAATAAAGTATCTCCTGGGACAATGGTTGCCCTTGGCCTTTATTCCCGCGTTCTCCCCCACCGCTTGGGCGATCGCTGGATTTCCCCTGTTGGCGATTTTCTTGCAGCAAGGTCAAACCGCCTTATCGATTAATATCCGCTATGCCATGACCGTTGTGCCCGGTCTGTGTTATGGCACAATCCTCTGGTGGTCCTACCGGCAACAGTCCTTGCAAACCCCAGTCCGGGACGTGATTCGCCAGGGACTCTGGAATAAACCCACCCCACCGCCGGTCCCTATCAATGAACCCAAGCAAACCCCGGAGACCAATTTATTAACCGGCAAGATTGCCACCTGGGGCGATCGCCTCAATCGCATCCTTGAACCCCTGCGCAAAAAAGCCGACCACTGGTGGGAAACCCATCCGAAACTGCTCAAACTTTCCATGCAGCGCTTTTGGGCCATTTGCATCGGGTTGTCCCTGTTGTTTACCTTTACCTCCAACCCGAATCGCACCTTTTATTTTATTATCCCCGACTCCATCAACCCCTGGGTGTACGTTTCCCTACCGCAGCAGTGGCAACATAGTCGCCATATCCGGAATCTCATGTCTCAGATTCCCCCGGATGCCAGTGTATCCGCGACCACCTATTTAGTACCTTCCCTATCGGGACGGCGAGAAATTCTGCGCTTTCCGTTTTTGCGGTTCCGCAATGATGCCTCAGAAGAAGTCAACGTCGAATATGCGATCGCCGACTTGTGGCAACTCCAACAATATCTCCCCGCTTTCACACATGATCGCGCCCTGTTTCGGGATTTAGTCCCCTTTATCGAACAACTCCATGCCACGGACCAATATGGCATCATTGGATTTGAACAGGGAGTCATTTTAATGCGCCGACAAACTCCATCAGATTCAGTCGCATTAGCGGCATGGCAGCGGTATCGTGAAGAGATTGAGCCATTATTGAAACCGGATGCGTAAGCGAAAAGAAGGCACCTGAAGAAGGTGCCGATTTAGCAGGAGATTGAGAATGGTGCAAAATGTCAGTTCTATCTAAACCTAAACTTGTGTAATCTGCGTCCATGAAAATTCTGGTACTCACTTGGGAGTTTCCTCCCCGGATTGTCGGGGGGATTGCACGTCACGTTGCGGAATTATATCCGGAGTTGGTGAAATTGGGCCATTCCGTCCATTTAGTGACGATGGAATTTGGTCACGCCCCGATGTATGAACAACTCGAAGGGATTGACGTGCATCGGGTCCCTGTCGAACATGGAAACGACTTCTTCCACTGGGTTGCCAACATGAACGAGAGCATGGGACGTCATGGGGGGAAATTGATTTTAGAAGAAGGACCCTTCGACCTGATTCATGCCCATGATTGGTTAGTGGGCGATGCCGCGATCGCCCTCAAACATCACTTTAAAATTCCCCTGATTGCCACTATCCATGCCACTGAACATGGAAGAAACAATGGACTTCATAACGACATCCAGCGTTATATCGCCCAAAAAGAGGGAGACTTGGTGTACAACTCTTGGCGGACGATCGTCTGTAGCGACTATATGCGCCGAGAAATGGAACAAGCATTAGGCTGTCCCGGGGATAAAATCGACGTCATTTTTAATGGCATCCGGGCCGAAAAAAAACCCCGGTGGCAAGATTTTGATGCCCAAACTTTTCGCCGTCAGTTTGCGGGCGATCATGAAAAAATCGTCTACTATGTGGGTCGAATGACCTACGAAAAAGGCGTAGAAGTGTTATTAAAAGCTGCCCCTAAAATTCTCTGGGAAATGGGCGGATTGGTCAAATTTGCCATTGTGGGCGGTGGCAATACCGACCACCTCAAACAATTAGCCGCTGCTTTGAATATCTGGGATAAGTGCTATTTTACCGGCTTCATGTTTGAGGATGATTTACACAAATTCCAAACCGTTGCCGATTGTGCCGTCTTCCCCAGTCTCTATGAACCTTTTGGGATTGTCGCCTTAGAAAGTTTTGCCGCGCGGGTTCCTGTAGTTGTTTCCGATACTGGAGGATTACCGGAAGTGGTTCAACATACTAAAACCGGGGTAGTCACTTGGACGAATAATCCCGATTCCCTTGCTTGGGGAATTTTAGATGTGTTGAAAAATCCCGGGTATGTGCAGTGGTTGATTGATAATGCTTATGCGGATTTAAAACAGCGATTTAGTTGGCCGAAATTGGCACAACAAACCGAAGCCGTTTATCATCGAGTGGTGAATGAGCGATCGCAAATTGTTTGGTAATACCAGGAGCATTTCCACATCATACCCCATCCCCTTGTAAACAGCCGGTTTTCTGTCTTAGCGAAGCGTAGGCAGGCTAATTCTGCTTTCCTCCCCACCCTAACTTACCCCATTGCTGCATTCTCTGGCTCCAAAACCAACCCTAGGACAGTCAAAACCCCACCTACACTCTTCGGATTCTAACCCTGAATCACCGGCCCTACCGGGTCGGTATCGGGTTAGAAAAATTCATCCAGTTGCGCTACCAACCTCCCTCAATTTCATCAACAAATCCTTCCGTAAAAGTCTGTTAAATCCGTGGGTTATTATTCTATTTCACCACTCGTCCCCGAACTTTACGCAACGATTCTATTGTCATAATCGCCTGTTGTGCCACTCTATCAATCTCCTCAACGGTATTAAATCGCCCGATGCCAAATCGTACTGAAGCAAATGCCAACTCCGGCGATCGCCCGATCGCCTCTAACACATGAGACGGCGCAATTTTAGCCGAAGTACAAGCGGAACCCGACGATACCGCCATCACGGATTGCAGTCCTAACAATAACGCTTGACCATCCACTCCGGCTACACTTATATTTAAGTTACCGGGTAATCGTTGGGTAGGATGACCATTCAAAAATACCGACTCCAAAGATTGGAATTGTTCCCATAATCGCTGACGCAATGTTATTAGGCGATCGCATTCTGACTCCATTTCTGCCAATCCTAACTCCACTGCTTTGGCAAATCCGACAATTTGAGGGACATAAAGTGTCCCTGATCGCAATCCTCTTTCATGTCCTCCCCCATGAATCTGGGGGGCAATTTTCACCCGAGGATTACGCCGCCGAACATACAGTGCACCTACCCCTTTCGGTCCATATATTTTATGAGCCGTTAATGACATTAAATCCACCTGCATTTCCTGCACATCCAGGGGAATTTTGCCAATTGCTTGGGCGGCATCACTATGAAAAATAATTCCCTTTTCTTTACAAAGCAACCCAATTTCTTTTAACGGTTGTAAGACCCCAATTTCATTATTTGCAGCCATGACGGATACCAATACGGTATCGGCCCGAAAAGCATTTTTTAACTCGGATAAATCTAGCAATCCATCCGGTTGAACCGGCAAATAGGTAATTTCAAATCCCAAAGTTTCTAAGTAGGCACAAGGGTCAAGAACAGCATTATGTTCCGTTTGAACGGTAATGATATGCCGTCCTTTTTGAAAATAACTTTCCGCCACCCCTTTAATGGCTAAATTATTGGCTTCCGTTGCACCACTGGTAAAAATAATTTCTTCTGGGGTAGCATGAATAGCATCCGCTAGGGTTTCTCTCGCTTGCTGAATTGCCGCTTCTGCTTCCCATCCATATTGATGATTGATGCTGGCAGGATTCCCAAAATAGTCGGTAAAATAAGGTAACATAGCCTGCATCACCCGTTGATCAACAGGGGTGGTGGCATGACAGTCGAGATAAATGGGGCGATCGGACATAAGCAATGTTAGGGGAAAGAATTAGGCTATAGCTTTAGCTTAACTTATATTAGTCTCAAGTTAGAAATAGGGACGGGATTTAAGATAAGTTGCCGGGTATCTCTGGGTTCTTTCACCCGTAGCAAGAGCAGAGGGGGAATTTATCCCTTAACATCTTAGGGGATGATATTGTTAGTCAGATTTTAACCGATATCAGGGGATAAATCCATAAGTTTCTATGATTTAATCTGGCTCAATCCGGTTGCTGCAAGGCAAAATCTTCAGTCTTGATACTCGGGCGATCGCTCGATTTAGTTGACTGAATCCGAATGGGTAATTCAATTTTAAATTCGGTTCCTTTTTGAGGATTAGAAATACATTCTATCGTCCCTTGATGTTGCTGTACTACAATTTGATAAACCATTGATAATCCCAGTCCCGTTCCGGATCCGACGGGTTTTGTACTAAAAAATGGGTCAAAAATTTGGGATTTAACGGCGTCGGGAATTCCCGGACCATTATCGGCAATCCGAATCAAAACTCTATTTTCGTTTAAAGTTTCAGTCTGAATAGTCAAACACCCAGGATTAGAAGCAGAATATAAACGGGAAGTTTCTATGGCATCAAGGGCATTATTGAGGATTTGCAAAAAAGCTTGATTAATTTGGGCGGCGTAGGATTCAATAGACGGTAATTTACCGTATTTCTTAACAACCTGAATCTCTTGATACGTTTCGTTAGATTGTAAGCGATGACCTAAAATTAACAAAGTATTTTCCAGGGCTTCATTAATTTGAATACACTGGAGTCCGGAGCGTTCAAAATGGGTGAATTCTTGAAGAGATAAAACAATTTTGCGAATGCGATCGCTTCCATGTTGCATGGAACCAATGACTTTCGGCAAATCTTGCAACATGAAATTCAAATCGATAGATTCGAGTTTGTTTTGAATCACCTGACTGGGTTGATTCATTTCTTGTTGATACAACTGCACCAGGTCAATTAAGTCTTGAGTATATTCTTGCAAATGACTGAGATTGCTATAAATAAAGGTAACTGGATTATTGATTTCATGAGCGACCCCAGCAACGAGTTGACCAATGCTGGACATTTTTTCGCTTTGAATTAATTGAGACTGGGCGCGTTGTAAATCCTTGAGGGTTTTACTCAGGCGTAATCCGGCGCGAACCCGGGCCATGAGTTCCTCAGTATCAATAGGTTTAGAGAGAAAATCATCGGCCCCGGAGTCCAACCCAATTACGCGATCGGTTACCAATTCTCGGGCCGTTAAAAGAATAAAAAAGGTACTGGATAAAGCGGGGTTGGCTTTGACGTGCTTGCAGACGGCTAATCCATCAAGGTGGGGCATCATCCAATCGCAAATAATTAAATCAGGACGGAGTTGCTCTGCTTGATGGATACCCTCCTCTCCATCGGAGGCGATCGCCACATCATGACCTTCACTTTCGAGCAAGTCTTGCAACACAATTTGCACGGTAATATCATCATCAATCGCTAAAATTTTACCCATAATCTGGTTATCATTGATAATTGTTGCCTTTAATTTTTTCCCTTTGCCCTCGGACTCAAAAAATAACGGACCCTGAATTTTATTATAATTTAGACGGGCTGCGATTAACCGATCGGTATTCTAGTTCAAAACCTGGGGAGGTTTCCGAACCCTTAACTTTTTTTCCCTATCTGTGAGAACTAGAAACGGGGTTTCCGGTCCTTTGAATGGGGAGTTTATCTTGTAAAACCCCTCGGAACAAGAGGGGCTGATTCACAACTCAACCCCGGTTGAAATATCGGAGGAGTGGGTTAACTATTTCACGGTTGGATTTCAGGTAACTCGGGTAGATAGGTGTCAATAAACTCGCGCACGCTGTGTAATTGCGCTTGCAAGTTTAATAAAGGTGAGTTAGCTTCCGATAAGCGATTTTCCCGAGCGAGAGTGCCTAAGTGTTCAGCCAAGGCTGACATAGCTTGTGCTCCCACATTGGCACTGGAGCCTTTCAGTCGATGGGATACCCGGTCAACCTTAACACAATCATTCGCTTCAATGGCGGAGGCGATCGCCTGGGTATCCGCTGTGGCGGTGGTGGCAAATGCCTCTAATAAGCGGCGTTGGAGTGTTCTTTTGCCGCGCGAGACTTCTTCCAGACGGTCCAGGTTGATTGCGGGTCGGGAGTCCGAGGCGATCGCCGAAATCGGTTCGGGCGGCAGATGCCGAATTGAGGAGTCCGGTTTTGGGGGTTGGATCAACGGGTTGATTAGCTGATTTGATCGAACAATCCACCGTTCTAGCAATGCACTCAAGTGATCCAGATGGACAGGTTTACTAATATAGTCATCCATGCCAGCAGCGAGACATTTATCCCGTTCCGCAGATAGAGCATGAGCGGTGAGAGCAATGACAATGGTTTTGTGAGGGATAGACGAGTCTGGAGATTCGCGATCGCCCGAGGGGCAAAGGGACCCGGTTGCTTCCCGTTTGCGGATTTCTTGAGTGGTTTGATAGCCATCTAATCCGGGCATCTGGCAGTCCATCAAGACAATATCATAGCGCTTTTGACTAAGGCGGGCGATCGCCTCGATCCCATTGCCCACACATTCCCCTTGATAGCCTAATGCCTCTAATTGCTGGAGAATCACCTGTTGATTAATCGGGTGATCTTCCGCTACTAAAATATTCACCGTGGACTGAATCCGGGGTTCTATGGGAATGATGGGGAGTTGAGAAACACGGCGACTGCCTCCCCGGGGTTGAGACGGCAAGGTTTGCGGGCGGAGGACTACCGTCATGAGACTATTAAACAGTTCAGACGATCGCACAGGTTTGACCAGATGTCCTTCTACAAAACTCAACCCGCGCTCTTGTGAGGATTGGACCAATCCCAGGGCGCGATCGCGATAGGGGAGAGTTGTCATTAAAAATAAGGACGTTTGTGGCGGAAACAAGGATAATTTTTGAATAAATTCCTCGACGAGGGTGGGATTAGACTCATCACCCAAGGCACAATCTGTACAGTCTTTACAATCATCTGTACAGTCTCCGTTGTCTTGGCGATCGCCCTTAATTCCTAAGAGCAAATGAAGATCCACGATCGCCACTTGATAGGGTCGTCCTGCGGTCACTGCCCCTTGCAACTTCTGGCACAACTGGGTATAATCTTCTACTTCATCAATATTAATCCCCCAATCTGCCGCTAGATATTTTAACGATTGACGAGTCGCAGCATTTCCCTGGGCAATTAAGACCTGAACTTCTGTTAAGGCGATGGGCAGAGCACAACGGGGAATCGAACCCGATACCCGAGTCCCCTGTTTACGAAACTTCACTTCAAACCAAAAATTTGAGCCGCGATCAGGATAACTTTCTACCCCAATTTCGCCCCCCATCAGTTCCACCAATTGTTTACAAATCGCCAATCCCAAACCCGTCCCTCCATAGCGTCGGGTGGTGGAGGTATCCACTTGAGAAAAGGATTGAAATAGTTTGTTGTGGCGCTCGCTCGGGATACCAATCCCCGTATCTTTCACCGTAAACCGCAGCCAAACTTCTTGCCCTCGGGCATCCAGGGATTCGGATTTTATCGACTGATTGACCTGAACCACCACCTCGCCCCGGTGTGTAAATTTAATCCCATTATTAATCAAATTCAACAGAATTTGCCGGAGGCGGGCGGCATCTCCGACTAAGTGTTGTGGAACCTTCGGATCAATCCAGACGGCCAATTCTAAACCCTTCTGATGAGCTGGAGCCGCTAATAAATCGACCACTTCTTCAATACAAGTTGACAGTTGAAAATCTAAGGATTCGAGATTCATTTCTCCGGCTTCCAGCTTAGAAAAGTCCAAAATATCATTGATAACCCGCAACAAATGTTCCCCACTGATGCGGATGGTTTCAGCACAATCCCGTTGCTGATTAGAAAGGGGGGTTTGTAATAATAAACCCGTCATTCCTAATACCCCATTCATCGGGGTGCGAATTTCATGGCTCATGTTGGCGAGAAATTGGGATTTGATTCGGGCTGCTTCTAGGGCAGTTTCCCGAGCTTCTACCAGTTCATTAATATTATCCGTGACAATGGCAATTCCTCCAACTTCTCCCGTGGGACTGTACCAAGGTTGAATTGCCCAACGCTGATAGAGTTTAGACCCATCCGCCCGTTCCCAGCAATCTTCCCGAGAAGAGATCGCTTCTCCGCCTAAAACCCTTTCCAGCAGGGGACCCCAGTGATCAAATACATCGGGCATCACGTCAAAAAAGTGACATCCAATCCAGGAAAGATTGTTGCCGCAGAGATCACCCTTGTAATCACTCAACCACTTTTGAGAATGGGCAATATAGCATAGATCATGATCGAGCATTGCCATTGCCACGGGTGCTCGGTTAATGATTTCGCGCAGTTGGAGGCGTTCTTTTTCCAGGGCTTCTTGGTACTGTTTATGGTGAGTGATATCTTTGTGAGTCCCTAAGATTCGCCGGATGTTCCCTTGGTGATCTCGTTCTACCACCTTTCCCCGGTCCAAAATCCATTGCCATTCGCCGGTTTTGGTGCGAATGCGGTATTCTAGTTCAAACACCGGAGCGCCGCCCGTGAGATGCTGGTTCCAGGCCGTGATCGCCCGGGGTAAATCATCGGGATGAATCAGTCTGCGCCAGGATTGGACTGGATTTTGAGTGTCATCGGGCATCCAGTCAGCGATCGCTTGCCATTTTTTCCCGATAAATAAATCTCCCGTCTCCAGATTCCAATCCCATAATTCCAAATTGCTGCCTTCGAGGGCTAATTGCAATCGTCGGTTACTTTCCTGAAGGCGATCGAGGCACTTCTGATTTTCCCGATCGCATTGTGGCAAGGGTTGTCCCTCGCAATCGGCGATCGTTACTTCTACAAGATTGGTATAAATACTAAAAATCCCCACCACTGCGCCGGTGTCATCGGGAATGGCATGAGCGCGTAATAATCCGGTCTTGCCGGTTCGGTCTTTTTTTTGTAACAAGACTTCTGCACACCAATTATACCCTCGCCGCACGCTTTGACAAATTTCGCGATCAAGTTCGGGAGTGCCATACAGTTGGCAAATCCCTCCGGCGGCATTAATTTCATCACAGCTATATCCAAATTGTTCCTGAAATGCTCTATTTTGATAGGTGAGAATGCCGTTGAGGTCGGTAATGGCAATGGCATCGGAGGCTTCATTAATCCCCCACTCCAGCCACGATCCAGCGGCGATCGCCTCCCGAGTCCGCTTCCGTTGAGTGCGAGTGGGAATACTCACTCGAACCCACTTCGGATATTTAGGATGTTTGAGCAACAATCCCGTTGAGACATCCCGATCCGCAGAGGTCCGATGAGGTTTGCGCATACAGAACCGTGATTGTCTCAGTTCAACGGTTAATAATAACAAAGGTTGTACTTCAAGGGGTGGTACTTCCAGGCAATCCCGAGGAGTCGGATCCGAAGTCAGACTCTCCGGTTCTTCCGATGATTCTTCCAATGCCTGAACCGGATCCGGTGCGATCGCCCTTTCTCCCTTCCAAACTAAGAGGATGACTTGATGATTGCGATCCAAAACGGGTTTGATCGAAAAATTAACTCCCTCCCCCCTGCCGTTGCTTCCGGCGAGATGGAGGAAACTGCGAACAAATTCCCCCGTCGCTGCTGTGGCGATCGCCTGTTTTAATTGTTCTTGTATTTCGTTATTCTCATAGGAACTTTCCGGCCATTCAGGAGGACTCCATCCCCGACTCTTCCAAAAGGGAAGACCCGCTTCCTCTTCTATCCCTGAATGATCACCGCCGCTTTCCCCCAGGGTTTGAATTTCCAGAAGGGTTCCCTCCGGTTTAAGCAGGGCGATCGCCCCCCAGGGTTCCGGAACTGAGGATAAACCACTTCCCTGAATATCTCCGTTAGACTGTCGTCGATAAGCGGCGATCGCCCGTCCTGCAGTTTGCAAAACCTCGATTTCCCCTTGACTCACCGGATTCCCCTGGGAATACTCAAACCCCATCCATCCCAGACAACAGTCATCGGCGATCGCCGGAATCAACAGAATCGAGGCGATCGCGCGATCGGCAAAAAAAGACCCGTCTGATTCTGGCAGATCCGCCACGGCCAAACAAATCGCCTCTCCCCCCGAGGCGCTAATCGGCTCTAAATCCGGTAAATTCGGGACCCTCCCCACCCTAGGGAAGTCCGTTGCATACCACTGCGATCGTAAACAAGTTCCCGTTCTATCCCCGACCCCTGTGGTTTCCCAGAAGTAGGCTCCTATCGCCCCAGATACCTGGGCCAGTTGTTGTAAAATCTCTTCATAAAGCTGAGTTTCCCGGTTGAAATCTGGCCTTACAGCCCTCAGTAACTGTTCCTGAATCTCCACCAACGCCGGGACGTAGGATGAACTCAAACCGGAATGATCCAGTGTAGGTTCAGGATTGCGGTTGCATCCCCCAGAGAAATCGCTTTGTGACTGCTCAGAATGGGAGTTAGAGAACCCCTTGACCTGGGTAATTTCCTGGGTCAATGAAGGGTCCGTTGGTGCCCGGAGTTCTGCGGACTGCTGCTGAGTCTTTTGAGGATTCGGAGAGATCAAGCGACCTTCCCATTGCCAGGATTGTTGTTCCTCAATGGCGATCGTCATGGATTGCATTAAGTCTTTCCAATGGTCTGAATCTAGGCGAAAACTGACCTCAATCCGAACAGGTTTAGACAGTCCTTGGGATTGACCGCCCTGATGTGACACGGCTGTAGCACCATTTTTTCCCTCCAAGGTTCCCGGAATAATATCATCGTCGTGATTCCATGACAGATGGAGCAGTTCCAACACAATCCCTGGACTACGGATTGGTGCGATCGCTTGACTAGACTCTACAGATTCAATCGCTTCAATCGGAGTCAACGGGCGAGTTTGTCGGGATGAGAGGGGGTTCGGTTCTACGGGAATGACCATTTGATATACCTTTTTTTATTTCGACTTTAAATCCTGGAGTCAACAATTCTAAGATTCAACCTTTCCCGGGAAAAGTTACTATGCTGTTGGTGATTTTAATGGTTTCTTTATTTTTTGGCCCCGAAAAAATACTGAATTGCTTTGAGGCTAGATTGGGGCGGGATGCATGGCGGTACAGTTACCTAACTCAATTCTCGACTGAATTTCACGTCTGCCTTAGTTTAACCCGAGAGTTGGAAGCGGGGAAGGCGTTAGGGGCGATCGCCAGCCACCTGGTGCAGGTTTGCTCCGAGGTTGAACTCAATTTTGCGGCAGTCGCTTAGAGTCTTAAAACTATTTGGGTATTTCTGGCAACCTGCTCACGCCTTTCTCGGTTAGGGGCGATTTCACTCCCTCACCTGAGAGTCATCGCAAGGCTATCCACCGGCGTTGAAGTGCCTGTATTTTCCAACGAGTAGGCGGAAAATGGGGAAACGATGTATTTTCCCAAACAGCCTGGAAATTGAATGATTTAGGGGTGTTCTGTAGGGGATTAGACCTCTGGCAATATATCGGATTATTCCTCCTTAAAAACGCTAACCGGGTTCTGAGAATTTGGCAATCGGTCGGCTCATCCCCACCCTGTATAAAGAACAGTGGTGATTCCTACCTAGGGATTTCTGACTGTTTTCCTCCGTAGGCTATTCCCCCGAGTGTGAGATCGGAGTGGCCCTTTTGATCCTTCAAGCAGTAGAGTTTACCGGAAACGAGAGGGTTTGTGATCGTCAGCGATCGCCACTTCACCCCGTCTAGTTTCCGATCTCAAACCCCATTTATCTGCTGCCCAACTGTCATGAATATTGCGAAATATTACAAGAATCTCCGCTTTTCCTCGGGGGATAGTTTTGAGCGTCTCAGTCGTTATTCCCCAGGATTAAGACCGGATGTGGGGAGGCGATCGCATCCGATTCCCTCTTCGGGTTTTTCTGAAAAAATTTCTCCAATTTTTCTCGAAGGCACAAGGTAGCGCCTTGTCCTGAACCCGGTTAATGGAAATATTATCGAGGTTAGAGTTCCCCCCGGGGAAAAGTTTGACCTCATGAGGCAACTCTGAACTTCCTAGATCTCTTGTCTGAGTACAGATTGCCTCCAGAGGAAATTCCTGATATCAAATCCCCCTGAATTTCATCCCAATCTGAGCGGGCTTTTCCCCTGGGGGAAAGGGTTGCTATCTCTTGAAGCATCAACCTGCTCAGGGGAAGGACCGGGGACCTCCAGTACAAATACTAGGGGGATTTTAACAGCGTTGATTGCCGAATGTTCACCACAGTGATCGCAGTCGTCCCACTGCGATGGGATGGGCCGATCGCCCCCAGCGGTTAGGCCACTCCCAAGGGGATTAAACCGCTGTTCGCTCCGTTGCAACCTGAATCACTAATCGAGGCAATCCTGCTTTTATTTTAGGGGAAAGAGGGGAACATTTTATTGAGGCGATCGCCCCTGAGTTTGAGTCTAGGAATGGATTCAGTCTAAACCCAAATTGGTATAAATTAGGAGAGAGAACGGCCTCACCCCAAAGATTTCAGACCCATCTATATTTATCCAACTTAAAGGATTTGACAAGCGCGACCGTTTCGATTCATCCGCCAATCTCCTCCGTCGAGAGCAGGGATACCGTAAGGAGAAGACACAGCGGGTTTGGAAAAAAAATCTTTGCGCATTCGTCATCAATCTAATGCAGAAACCCGGTTTCTTGTCCTGATGATCAACAACTCTACCGGCATCCTAGGGGTTAAGGATTCAGGAACGGATCAAGCATCTCGAACCGCTCAATTCTCTACAATTAACCAGCCACTCCAGGAGGGTATTGCTTTTAATAAAAGTCTCCTTTGTTTCAAGTCAACTCAGCAGGGTAGCTAGAGGAAGTAACCAGGCGATCGCCACTGGAGTGCGATCGGCAAATCAACAAACAAAAGTTTTTGACGAAATCAACGGCTTCACTTTACAATAAAAAACGGGATTGGTGATGCAGAGCCATGTCAATACCACAGTAGCGACAACGGGCTGAATCGAGATCGTTCCAATTAATCGCGCAAGACAGAGAGTCTTACGGACAAAAAGATTGGAGCAGGGTTCGCAAAGTGCTGGGGCACCGGATTTTTCGACCTGACGTCTCTAATGCCAGGGCGATCGTGCTAATCAAATAACTAGACTTATAAAGAGGAAACTGTTTTATAGTCGTGTTATAACGGTTAAAACAACGGTGCACTCCCTTGGGAGAACGTCCGTCTACAAGCGCGATCGGCTGCCAACTCCCCGCAACCTTTCATCACATTCGTAAACGCGAGCTAACCCTTCTAGTAATATTCGTTGCTAAAAGTGGACGCGCTTCGATGTATTTTCGATCTATAAATCCCAAATTAACCCTGTATGACGTCCCCAAGACGCTATAGGATGGGATAACCCTGTATGACGTTATAGAAAATGCCAACCAAACCAGTTACCTTAAGACTACCTGAAGAACTCTTAGAGGCGATCGATGAGATTGTTGTCTCCACCAGTTCCAATCGCACCGAAGTTGTGGTTAAAGCTCTCCAACAAGTCTTTTCCGGAGAAGCTGCTCAACCCACCCCGACGACTGCTCCTGCAACAACTGCAACCCCGGCAACAACTCCCGATACTACCCTGCTAAAACGACTTGAAGAGCTAGAGGTAAAAATCTCTAGCGTTATGGATCGCTTAGATTCTGATGTTCTATCCCGTCTAACTAAACGAGTCAGCGTCTTAGAAGAAGGTTTAAGTTCCTCCGAACCGCCGACCCCGGTAGAGACTCCGAGTACGACCAAAACGGCAACCAAAGGCCAAAAAAGAACCCCTACGGTCAAAGAAACGAAAGCAACCAAGGGTTCTAAAGCACCGGCTGAAACCCCAGCCTCTAAAGCACCTGCCGAACCCCCAGCCTCCAAAGAACCCGCCGAACCCCCGGTTTCTAAAGAGTCTAAAACCAAAACCGCAACCAAAACTACCAACGGACGGCGGCGTCAGGCTAAAGCCGAAAAAAAGCTCCCCGCCGCAAAAGAAGCCTCTAAAACAAAAACAATCGATCCTCCGTCTTCGACAGAGGAACCCACTCCCACCAAACGTAGAACTCGCGCTAAATCTACTCCAGAGGTTACGACCCCTGCGGCTACAAAAAACAAGCGGGGAACAATAGAATGGCTCACGGTGAAAGAGGCATTTGAAAAACTAGGCGGTGATGCAAGTGACCCCGAATCGATTATTTCTAGTATCGATGGCGATCGCACTGTCAAATTAAATCGCTTCCGGGTACTGAGTGCCTCGGATTATCAAACCTTTGGGTTAGAATTCCGACCCGATCGCCGTCGTCGGCGTTTACCCTGTTTGCGGAAACTCTAATCTCCCGGAGTACCGCTCCCTAAAACCGCAGGATTACCGAATTTATCCCACGGAGTACGAGTTGATCTCAGAGCGATCGCAGGCATTATGCTAAAGCATTCTCCCCCTTATTTAAGAGGAGAAAAGAGGGAATGCTTGAGAAAAATGTCTTTCGGCCCTCATCCTGATCAACTCGGGTTGATATCACTCCAAAAAATCCCCAAACAAAAAGCGCCCCCAAATTGGAGGCGCTTTTTTTAATCTTTACTCAGATTAACCATTGATAGAAGGAGCAGTTAAAGCAACGGGAGTTGCTTCACCAGCAGCCAAATCAAGGGGGAAGTTGTGAGCATTACGCTCGTGCATCACTTCCATACCCAGGTTAGCCCGGTTAATCACATCAGCCCAGGTATTCACAACACGACCAGTCGAGTCGATGATGGACTGGTTGAAGTTAAATCCGTTCAAGTTGAAAGCCATCGTGGACACACCCAAAGCGGTGAACCAGATACCTACAACCGGCCAAGCAGCTAAGAAGAAGTGCAAAGAACGGCTGTTGTTGAACGAAGCATATTGGAAGATTAAACGACCAAAGTAACCGTGAGCGGCCACAATGTTGTAGGTTTCTTCTTCTTGACCGAACTTGTAACCGTAGTTTTGAGATTCGGTTTCAGAGGTCTCACGAACTAAGCTGGAGGTCACCAAACTTCCGTGCATAGCACTGAACAAGGAACCACCGAACACACCGGCAACACCCAACATATGGAAGGGGTGCATCAGGATATTGTGCTCAGCTTGGAACACTAACATGAAGTTAAAGGTTCCAGAGATACCCAAAGGCATACCATCAGAGAAAGAACCTTGACCGATCGGGTAGATCAAGAACACTGCCGAAGCGGCTGCAACAGGTGCAGAGTAAGCAACGCAGATCCAAGGACGCATCCCTAAGCGGTAAGAGAGTTCCCACTCACGACCCATGTAGCAGAAGATGCCGATGAGGAAGTGGAAAATCACGAGCTGGTAAGGGCCACCATTGTAGAGCCACTCATCCAAGCTGGCTGCTTCCCAGATGGGGTAGAAGTGAAGACCGATGGCATTAGAAGAAGGAACAACCGCACCCGAGATGATGTTGTTTCCGTACAGCAAAGAACCGGCAACGGGTTCGCGGATTCCATCGATGTCCACAGGAGGGGCGGCGATGAAGGCGATGATGTAGCAGACAGTGGCGCTTAAGAGGGTGGGAATCATCAACACACCGAACCAGCCGATATAAAGGCGGTTTTCGGTAGAAGCGACCCACTCGCAGAAGCGGTCCCACAGATTAGCGCTTTCGCGCTGCTGTAATGTGGTGGTCATAGTTTTATGATTGCTATTGGTTTGTCGAGGTAGTTATGATGTTTTTAGATTAACGGCTTTGTAACGATTTGTAAAGGGGTTAAAGCCACAGCAATCCTGATGGGAGTGATAAGCTGAGGTTATCAAAAATAGGTTCGTAGTCAACCCTCAAATTTGTATGGACATTGTGTGGACAAGCGGCTAATATAATTAATCATGGGTCGGCATTAAATCGCCTGATCTGAATATCGCTGCTAGGTTTAAAATTATGTCGAGGTCAGAATTGGAAGACTCGTCCCGCCAGACTCGGGATGTAACGATCAACATCCGCGCTACCCAGAGTCAGAGAGATCTCATTGATCAAGCTGCTCACATCCAAGGGAAAAGCCGCTCAGAGTTCATGCTAGAGTCAGCCTATCAAAAAGCCCAAGATGCTTTGCTAGACAGGACTTTTTTTGGGTTAGACGACCGAAAATATCAGGAATTTGTCGCCCTGCTGGATGCAGACCCACAGCCCAACGTCAAGTTACAGGCTCTCTTAACCACTAAGTCTCCGTGGGATTAGATAGCGATGCGCTTCGCCCTCCAGAAAAACTAAATTCGTCCCATCAAATTGAGACCTTTGACTCAGGAAACAGCCATCTCAATGACTGGCTCAAACGTCGTGCGTTAAAAAATGAAGCTGAGGGGGCTTCCCGAACCTATGTTTTATGCGCCGGGGAGGTGGTGATTGCGTATTACTGTCTTGCAAATGGGGCAGTAGCCCAAATTACGGCAACGGGTCGAGTTCGGAGGAATATGCCCAATCCCATTCCGGTGATGGTGATTGGAAGACTGGCTGTTGATCGCCACTGGCAAGGCAAAGGAATCGGGAGTGCGCTGCTACGAGATGCCATTCTTCGTACCCTGCAAGCTGCTGAAATTGCAGGAATTCGCGCAATTCTTGTCCAGGCGATTTCGGAAGAGGCGAAGCAATTTTATGAAAAGTGTGGGTTTACTGCTTCAGCGATCGAGCCAATGACACTCATGGTGACGATTAAAGATGCGAAAAATGCACTAGGTTTGTCAGGCTGAAAGGTAAAATATATCTTCTACAGAGCGTTAGAATTTATGTTATAAAGAAAGGGGGATTATGGTTCGAGAACCGAAACTTGGATTGCTTGGATTGGTTGTCTTAATATGAGATGAATTTTTAATCCGTCTATAGCTCAATTATTACATAACTAGACCTGAAACTACTATGACACTTACATTCGACTTTGATTCATTTCCAAAACTCTTTGATAAATTAAAACGTGATGCCAGTTTATTCCAGGATGAAGCAACAAGTGATCGCCTCTTTAACTTTGTCCTTACCGGGTATTCTATGATTGATTGGATCAAATATGATCCATCTGTTCCTCGGTCTGCAAAGCAAACATCTGAAGTTAATAGGCTCTATAATGACCGCTGGCTTAAGGTATGCGGAGACCTAGCCACAGCCTGCAAGCACTTCCAGATAAACAGTCCCAACAGTCCCAACAGTCCCAACAGTCCCAACAGTCCCCGTTTTCGCACACCCATCACTTCTTCAGCGACTTCAGCTTCTGGTTTTGGTCGCGGTCGCCTTGGACAAGGCTCTTTTGGAAATGGAGAAGAAAGTATCATAGTAGTGCTAAATAATGGCACGACTTTTGACGGTTGTGATTTAGTCAAAGGTGTTCTACATACATGGGAAACCTATGTATCGAGGCACGGTATCTAACTAAAGAGAAGGAGTCACAACAATGAAGAAAATCTCTATTGCTTTCTGGCGCGGACGGGTGATATGGTAGAGGAACTGGATCAAGCGGGCGATATCAATGAGATTGAATGGCTCACAGTCAAAGAGGCATTTGAGAAACTAGGCGGCGATGCAAGTGACCCCGAATCGATTATTTCTAGTATCGATGGCGATCGCACCGTCAAATTAAATCGCTTCCGGGTACTGAGTGCCTCAGATTATCAAACCTTTGGGTTAGAATTCCGACCCGATCGCCGCCGTCGGCGTTTACCCTGTTTGCGGAAACTCTAACAAACCAGAACACCCGCTACCCACAACCGCAGGATTTCCAACTTTATCCCACGGCGTGTGGGTTGATATCACTCGAAAAAATTCCCAAATAAAAAGCGCCCCCAAATTGGAGGCGCTTTTTTTAATCTTTACTCAGATTAACCGTTGATAGAAGGAGCAGTCAAAGCAACGGGAGTCGCTTCACCAGCAGCCAAATCAAGGGGGAAGTTGTGAGCATTACGCTCGTGCATCACTTCCATACCCAGGTTAGCCCGGTTAATCACATCAGCCCAGGTATTCACAACACGACCAGTCGAGTCGATGATGGACTGGTTGAAGTTAAATCCGTTCAAGTTGAAAGCCATCGTGGACACACCCAAAGCGGTGAACCAGATACCTACAACCGGCCAAGCAGCTAAGAAGAAGTGCAAAGAACGGCTGTTGTTGAACGAAGCATATTGGAAGATTAAACGACCAAAGTAACCGTGAGCGGCCACAATGTTGTAGGTTTCTTCTTCTTGACCGAACTTGTAACCGTAGTTTTGAGATTCGGTTTCAGAGGTCTCACGAACTAAGCTGGAGGTCACCAAAGATCCGTGCATGGCACTGAACAAGGAACCACCGAACACACCGGCAACACCCAACATATGGAAGGGGTGCATCAGGATATTGTGCTCAGCTTGGAACACTAACATGAAGTTAAAGGTTCCAGAGATACCCAAAGGCATACCATCAGAGAAAGAACCTTGACCGATGGGGTAGATCAAGAACACTGCCGAAGCGGCTGCAACAGGTGCAGAGTAAGCAACGCAGATCCAAGGACGCATCCCTAAGCGGTAAGAGAGTTCCCACTCACGACCCATGTAGCAGAAGATGCCGATGAGGAAGTGGAAAATCACGAGCTGGTAAGGGCCACCATTGTAGAGCCACTCATCCAAGCTGGCTGCTTCCCAGATGGGGTAGAAGTGAAGACCGATGGCGTTAGAAGAAGGAACAACAGCACCAGAGATGATGTTGTTTCCGTACAGCAAAGAACCGGCAACAGGTTCGCGGATTCCATCGATGTCCACAGGAGGGGCGGCGATGAAGGCGATGATGTAGCAAACGGTAGCGCTTAAGAGGGTAGGAATCATCAACACACCGAACCAGCCAATGTAGAGGCGGTTTTCGGTAGAAGCGACCCACTCGCAGAAGCGGTCCCACAGATTGGCGCTCTCGCGCTGCTGTAAGGTTGTCGTCATGTTTTTATGATTGCTATTGGTTTGTCGAGGTAGTTATGATGTTTTTAGATTAACGGCTTTGTAACGATTTGTAAAGGGGTTAATGCCACAGTTATCCTGATGAGAGTGATAAGCTGAGATTATCAATCTAGGGAGATGTCTCATAGAGAGAACATCGGGACCAGAAAGCGGGTTTCTGGTCCTATAGATGTAAGACGATACCGAGGTCCTAGGATGAGTTTATCGATGGGGTCGCAACTCGCCCGGGTTAAGCGGCCTTTGCAAAAATTTCAATGATCTGATCGATTTCATCTCGGGCGCAGGCGATTGCATCTTCGGGAGTATCAAAGGGTCTGAGGTTGATATTCCTATATCCCTCGGGACTATGAAATTCATAAAAAAAAATATCTTCTGCCAGAATCGGAACGACGATCCATCCGCGATAGAGTTCTCCTCGCAGGTCATAATTTTCCATAGTTTAGCCTCTTGAATCAGGGGTTAATCAACCAAGGTTTGTTAAAATTACAGTCTAGCTATTCCAGTGCGATCGCGGCAACAGATAGCCTACCCCTCACCCATGAACTAGCTTTCGGTGAAGCCGGAGGCCGATCGCCCCCAAGAACAGTCCCTGCTTATTCCTGATTTATCACCTCGGATTGGGTTGAAGAAGAACCATGAGGGGTTAAATTTGTCAAGATTCTGGAGAAGAATTGTTATAAAAGACAGACAAGTTTCGGATGCCTGAGTTACCACCCAATCTACTGGCGATCGCATTATAACCCCGAAATCCCCCGGATCTGGGCGGACCTAAAGAGGGGTTAATCTATACCTGATGATAGAAATTTCTATGGTATCCCCCTGTAGTCTCATGGTTTTTGAAAAGAAAAATCGTTACATTAGTTTAGAACCGAGCCAAAAGAGGAAAGATAAGAGTAGAATCGATTGCGGTGCGACATTGGGAACCGTTGGTATCCGCTTGCTGCCTTAGCCCGGTGGTCAAGGAACACCCAATCGGTTCTAACCCACGGATCGCGGGTCTGGAGGTTGGATTGAGATTGCGCCTGCTTGGATTAACCTGAAACAAGAGGGACATCCTCAAAAAACAAGCTAAGATCCAACAAGTCGAGGGGTAAGCCACCTTGTAAAAAATTCGCTCCTTGAGGGTAAAAGGAGTCGAAAAGGAACGAAAACAGATGAGCGGGGTCTTTACGGTATCAGTTCTAACTTATCAATAACAACCCGATCGGGATCAATGCTCCTTGTTGACAGCAGACCCGCCTTTGAGGATGAAGGTGTAATCGGGTTGCCGGAAAGCCGATTGCAGCAAAAGTACAGTTGAGGCCAAAGTAGCCTTGTGAAAACCCGGCAAAGTCGGACTGAAAACACAACCTGACCTGGATTTGCATCACTGCAAATTCTGATGAGAGTCACGGTCTAGCCGGATAGCGATCGCAGTGAGTCACATTAAAAACGGCCACACTAAAACCATAGCCGTATTTTCAAGCCCTAGAAACGCTGTTACCTTTGAGAGTTATTATGTTGTATAAACCCAGCTTTGGCGATCGCCAGCTTGCTGAATCATTTTATCAAGCCTTGTTCAATCGGTTCTACGATTCTGTAGATCGCCAGACTCAGGAATTGTTACGAGAATGTCAATTTGGTCTCGCGCCTTCCCCAACGGGAGTCAAAACCTTTTTTATTTTGACACCAGATTTAGAGCGAGCACAAAACCTGATCGAGCAGATCGATGGGATCATCAACGGAGTCATGGCAATTATGGTTGGAGTTCACCAAACTGCCATTTGCATTGCACCCCCCAATGGTGGCGACAGTCCCAAGTCGGAAATGGGACAATTGAACCCCCGCTACATGATGGCAAAAATATTTCCCCATCCCCCACAAGACGATGAGGAACTGGGTTAAATTAATCCCGATCAACGCTAAACGCTAGATGAGCAGTATGATTTTGACCTGGGTCTGGAATTTGGATGGAAGGTAGCCCAACTGACTCGGAGTAGAAGAAACGAGAAGTTAGATCCAGAAGGGGGCTTTCCTGGTGTGGATTGCCCCCTATATGAATCATCCACTGGATTGAACCGGGCGAGATCAGGAACTCCACATTCTCAAATCTTCCCCTGAATTCCTGCAATTTAAGACTACACAGTGCTTGTTCCTAAAGCCAGCGCTTGACAGGGTTACCAGCGTAGTCAGCAAAATTACGGATGTCGCCACAGCTAACCCTCGTATTTTTCCTGATGACAAGCATGAAAACTCCCTGCACAATAGAAACAGAAAGATAAACATGCTGGTACACCTTCCTTTGAAAAACCTGCTCCTCACCCCAGGAGCAGGTATTTTTATGACTGGGGGATCATGATCTTGAAAGCGATCACTCACTTGGCGATCGTCAAACTTGTCCAGAATTTAGGCATTATCTTGATAAACAACGGCACTCGTGACATTGAACGGGAAATAACGACTGAAATCGTTACTACAAAAGAAAAAACAACGACTCAAGTTGTGACGTTGCACAATTCAGACCATTAAGAACAGGATGAACTTTAGTAACTGTAGCGTTCTTCTGCCCAGGGTTCTCCTCGATGGTGGTAACCGTTGCGTTCCCAAAAGCCGGAGGCTTCTTCCGCTAAAAATTCTAACCCGTTAATCCATTTAGCACTTTTCCAAGCATAAAGATGAGGGACGACGAGGCGGAGGGGACCTCCATGTTCGGGACTTAGGGGTTCATCAAATAGGGTATGAGCAAAAAAGTTTTCTTCCCGGAGGAAATCCTCGATCGCAATATTGGTGGTATAATCTCCGTAGCAATGTTCCATGATGCAAATTGCTTTCGGATCCACCGCCAAGTGCTTCATAAAATCTAAGACTTTGATTCCCTTCCACTTGACATCAAGTTTAGACCAGCGGGTGACACAGTGAAAATCGGCGGTAAACTCCTGTTGGGGCATTGCCATGAGATCATCCCAGGTAAAGGTTTGAGGTTCCACCAGACCCCAAACGTTTAAGGAATAGCGATCGCACGAAATTTGCGGAATATCTCCATAGGTGAGGACGGGAAACCCCGTGGCGAGATGTTGTCCAGGCGGAACGCGATCGCCTAGTTCAGCAGAAGGTTTTTTAAAGAATTTACCCAACATCAGGATGATTTTTTGATAGCTTATAAGCTCTAAGTATAGTTTAATTCCTTAATGTCCAGTCCGGAATATTCCTCACCGTTGAAAAAATGTAGAGACGCAACCGGGTCACATCTCTACAAAGATTGTGGGAGTATCCTAGATACCGAATCTGCTCCCTGTGTCCGGCAGTTTTTTTAAGGTCTCAACCGATCAATCGCCTTATTCGAGCCGATCACAACCATAACCGTTCCCCCCAGAAGTCGCCGGTTTGCAGGGGGATTAATCTCAAATTTTTCATCTTGGCTGACGGCTAGTACATTTAAACCGTAGCGATTGCGAAGTTCAAGTTCCGCTATGGTTTTACCGTGGAAAGAGGGGGGTACGATGGTTTCTACGATGCTATGTTCTGGGTCCAGTTCAAAGCGATCAAGGATACTGGGAGTGGTGATTGTACGCGCCAAAGCACAACCCATTTCCCGTTCTGGAAACACCACATGATCAGCCCCTACTTTTTTGAGCATTTTCATGTGAATTTCTGAGGAAGCTTTCGCAACAACGTGCTTTACCCCAGCCTCTTTGAGGTTAAGGGTCGTAATGATACTCTCGGCCAAGAAATTCCCGATCGCGACAATTACCGTATCGAAATCGTTCATTCCTGCCTGTTGAATTGCTGTGGGTTCCGTCGTGTCCAGTTGCAATGCGTGTGCGGCAAATTGTTCGCTCACCGCTTGGGCGACTTTCTTCTCATCGACATCAATGGCGAGCACTTCATAGCCCAATCCGTGTAGGGTATCACAGACGGCGCGACCGAAGCGCCCTAACCCGATCACAGCAAATTGCTTATTGTCGGAACGCAGATTGCGAAAGAAATTCAAAGAGGATAGATTCACAGATGCTACCTTGGATTGGAATCAATGGATTCAGATGTCACTCGAAATGCCATCTCATTCGTGAGTGCCGCCAACTGCCTTTTGAATCCAGGGCCTGGAATCTATTGCGCCCCCTCAGCGGAGAGGTTGTGACGGCCAGAGCATGATTTACTTTTGTTAGAGTACCAATTTTCTGGGGAGATTTGTACTTAGTGAATATGAAGATTGGGGAGATGGGGAGGAAGGAGAGGATAGTTGTAACGACTTTAGTAGTTTCTTCCCAATCTCTCCAATCTCCCCCACTTCCCAATCTCCCCCAATCCCATCATCCCACTAACAAATTTTCTTCGGGATAACGGATGTTGCTTGGTTTGGGGTCTCCGATGATGGCGCTCATGAGCATGATCATTCCCACCCGGCCTACATACATGGTGACAATGATTACCAGTTGGCCTACGGTGGAGAGATCTGCGGTGATACCCATAGACAAACCGACAGTGGCAAAGGCGGAGACGACTTCAAAGAGAAGCTCGATAAATTCGCTCTGGGGGTCGCTAATTGCCAGCAAAATGGTGGCGACAACGACGACGCCAAGGGAACTGAGGACTACGGCAACGGCTTTCAAAATCAGTTCAGGGGGAATTTGGCGATCAAAGCAAAGTACCTGGTTGCGTCCCTGGAGTACGGCACGGGTGCCGCTTGCTAGTACGCGCACGGTCGTGGTTTTGATGCCGCCTCCGGTACTGCCTGGAGAGGCCCCAATAAACATCAAGGCAATGATGATAAAGAGGGCCGCTGTAGTCATTTGACCGATATCGATGGTGTTAAATCCGGCGGTACGGCTGATGACGGACTGAAACCATGCACTGAGCAGGCGTTCGATGAACCCCATATTTTTCAAGGTTTCGGGATTTGGGGATTCGGTAAAGAAAAGGGCAATTGTGCCTACAACCAGTAGCACCAGGGTGGTACTGGTGACGATTTTAAAATGAAGGGAAAAGACGACCCGTTCGGAATTTTTGGAAATGCGATGGCGCACCCAAATATACATTTCCATGATGACTTGATAGCCAATCCCCCCAAAAATCACCAAGAAGGTGATCACCAAATTCAGAGGGATGGATCCGGCGTAGCCCATTAAATTATCGGCAAACAAACTAAACCCAGCATTGTTAAAGGCACTAACACTATGAAAAATTGAAAGCCATAAGCTATCGTCAAAGCCAAAGTCTGGGGTAAAAACGAACAGGAGTAAGAACATCCCAGTTAGTTCAAAGACTAAGGTCATGGCAATAATCGATCGCACCAAAGGGACCACACCGGACATTTCTGTCGTCTCTAAGGATTGTTGAATGGCTACCCGATCTCGCAATCCCAAGCGCCGTCCGAGTAGCAGCAGCAAAAAGGTGTTGACGGTCATGTAACCGAGTCCACCCAGTTGGATCAGCAAGACAATGAAAAACTCGCCCAATCCAGAATAATGGGTGCCAGTATCGACGACGATTAAGCCGGTGACACAGACAGCGGAGGTGGCGGTAAATAAAGCGGTGACGAAATTATCCCAGGTCCCCTCACTGGTCGAGATGGGCAGCAGCAGCAGAATGGTACCGATCGCAATGATTACCAGAAAGCCAAGACAAATGGTTCTAGCAACAGTCATGATATTTTAGCTGTTAGATTGTTTTGATTTTAGGATGAAGCGTTGATCTCCTATCAACTCCTCAGCAGTCTGAGGCAATTTTTTGTGACATCGGCTATTTAATCTGGATGGCACAGGGACTCAAGGGCTCCCATGTCCTGGGGGTTTTCCATGAGTCATCCCCATCGGCAGATCAAGAGAGTTTTTCCCAAACGCTTCTAATACCAGATCCGGTTATTAAAAGTCGGTTTTCGGTTTTAGCCCGCGCAGGCGGGCTTTGTCCGTGAAGCCCCACCCTTCAGGGTGCGGGTTTCTATAGGCATATCACAACCGGATTCCGTATAAAATTGATGTTTTTCAATTACTGGAGTTTAGACTAAGCCAGTGACACGAAAGCAATAAAGAGGGGAGCCCGACTTGCATCTAGGCTCCCCTTGG
>NZ_JAMXFC010000032.1 GCF_025370755.1 Laspinema sp. D2d
GTTATTCCTACAAGCCTCGGGGTTAAATCGGGGTGTTCTTCAATATATTTTAGAATGACACTCATTGCAGTAAAAAATATAAGCCGCTCTTATTATAGCATAGTCTGTAATTTTTGGAGATGCCTATTGGCTCCTAGTTTGGGGTACTTTAACCCCCTATTATTCCACCTTTCCCCCCTTTTGCCAACAAAATGCTACATTATCCCATTTTGGTGTTTGTAAATACCTCAGAGATCCCCCCCTAAATCCCCTTTTTATGGGGTTGACGAACTAAAAATCACTTGCCAGAATATTAGCAATCAATCCATATAACCCTGCATAAATTTAGGGTTGTATCTTGTAAATTAAGCAGCTAAAATATTATGAAAACCTACTCCGATTCCGGCGATCGCACTGTGGTTGGCTACATCACGGGAAAAAATGGTCAATATGAAGTTTTTCACAGAAGTCCTCACTCCAATGATTTGTACTTTCACAACTCAGCTACGAATAGATCGACTGGCTTTCGGGTTAACTCCAACGGCAATTATATCGGCCCTGATGGTGCGGCTTACCATAACAACCCCAGTGTCATTGCAGCGATTCAGAATCGCTACGATTTGGGAAAATATAGTTGACTGTAGAGAGGAGGAAAGTTGCTAAAGAATTAAAAATCTGGACGTAGGGACAATCCTTTATAGTTGTCTGGTTTGATTATTGTAAATAACAAGATGCCTTAATCATGTCAATTACCATTTTTTTTATTAATGTTTTTTGGTTCTTTTTTTGTAGTTTGCTATAAATTTAATCGCCGTAAAGAGCTAATATCTAAAAGTAGATTACGAAATTTTTTGGCAATTGAAAGTTTTAAAAAAGCTGATATAGAAACTAGAAAAATATTACTACATTTGTCGGATAGAACACACGAAGGAGTTTTGCGGGATATAGATATAAAAAATATATCTTGTCAAGATTTTCAAGAAATTGATAATCTTTGGATTAGATATAGTAAGGGACGATTTGGATATAGTATTCAAAGACAAATTTGGAAAAAGCATGGTCTGGAACTTGAAACTGAACTCGTTCCGACTCCATACGATCCTGAACGTCTGGGGTATCACGTAGACAAAGGGTTTCCAGTCGAAGTGGGCTGGTGGTGGGAAGAGAGCAGGGTTGGGAAAATATCTCACAATGATCCAGTTGCATTTAAAAGATTTTATCAACTTAATTTTACTTTGAAAGCTCCAATAGGGCATCTTCCCACTCACTTACGAACAGTCAATAGACACAGCAATGGAAAAATAATTGATAACAGAAAATTATCATCTATTGATGCTGTTTATTTGGGAGAGCTTAACGAAGGATGTACCTTAGCTATAGCTCAAAAAATCGATGAATGCAATTTATGATTACCTATATTGCTAACAAAAAAATCTTAGCGGAGTTCCAAAACATTTCTCGGTAATCGAAAGAGGTCAAAAGAGAGGTGAATTTAAAATCAAGTAAAGCCAACTCACCCTATCTGTCCTACGTCCTATTTTGTTAGGCTACTGCTCTAACTGTGCAGGCTTTCAGGATTTAGGGTAAGCTGACAAAAATCATGAACACTCCGTTTCCTCGAAAGTTTTGAGGTCTTTCTGAAACTTCTCAATATCATAGTGGACGCAAATACCTCGCTCAGAAATCAGTTGTTGAAACTGCACCCGATGCAGTCCCAATAACTCACTGGCTTTCCCTAAACTAATTTTATATTGCTGAAACAACATCAACACAATTTCCAACAATAGCTCATTTTCCGAAAGGCCACTCGCCTTTACTAAGTCATCGGAAATCACTAAACTCATGGGTAACTCTCCTGGGCTGAAATCTCCTGCTTAAATCTTAGCAGCCGGGGGAGCGATCGCCCTGGGTTGTGGATGCAATATCGCCTCTTGAAATCGCTCCTTAGCCCGGTCAATGGGTTGGAGGCAACAACACTCAACAACCCTCAGCAAGTTGTTAGTCTAACAACTTAACGATTCCCTGTGAAACCTGGCAGCGATCGCCGCTACTCATTTGGCGTGAAAACTGTGTTTGAGTCTGCTATACTGAACTAAAAAAAGTGATGAAGCTAAGTTTATGAAAATTAAAGCCATTATTCATCCAGCAGAAGAAGGGGGCTATTGGGCAGAAGTCCCAGCCCTTCCCGGTTGCATTACCGAAGGTGATACCTTGGAAGAGGTTACGCAGAATTTACAAGATGCCATTGAGGGTTGGCTGAGTGTTGCGAATAATAGCCTGAAAAAAACAGAGCCAACAGACGAAATTGTGGAAATTGCGGTATGAAGTCTATTTCTGGAAAACAACTTTCTAAAATTGTGGAAAAGAAGGGCTGGGTTTTACAGAGAATTACAGGAAGCCACTATATTTATAACAATCCCGAAGAACAAAAAATTCTCTCTATTCCTGTCCATAGTAATCAAGACTTAAAAATTGGCACTTTAAAGGCATTGATGAAAGTAGCCAATCTCACCGAGGAGGACTTGTGAAAGAAGACCCAGAAACAGAATAAAATAGAGTGATTTTGCTTTTAAGCGATTGAATCCCATTGCAGATACCATATCGCCTAGACTCAGAAACCCGGTTTTTGAACACAGTTTTTTGCTTTTATCCGGGGATAACTTCAAAAGCATCTTTATCATAGAGTCTATAAACATAAAAATCACTGTCTAATGTAAAAATTCGCTTAATTTTTTGGCTTTCTGCTACAGCCACCAGAGAAGCATCGGCTAAATCCATAGACAGATCTTGATATTTTTCCATTAAAACTTTCATGGGTTGACATTCTGCTTCATTAACTGCATGAAGATACAAGGCTTTTCTATTGAGGAGTTCCCATAAGATAGCCTGTGCTGACCAACCTCGCAATTCTGATAAGAAGTACATTGCTTCAGTAAAACAAGGCCATCTTGTTAACATAGAACCTGTTAGCGTTTTGTAAGTTTGAACACATTTAACCTGGGTATCTCCCTGGCCTTTATCAATCATAGCAATGAGAGGCCCAGTGTCCACTAAAATCAGGGTCGTCGCAGTCCTTGTTTAGATAATTTCGTGGCAATCTGTTCGCCAAAATCAGTTGGCTGAACCTGATGATGAGGTTCCATTTGACTATCGATCGCCCCAATTAAGTCTCCGATTTTTTCAGGTAAAGGTTCCGCTTCATGCTGGGGTTGTTCAAGTTGAGATAAAATCCACTTTTCGGGAGTTAACCCTTGTTTTTGGGCGACTTTTAGGAGGGCTTGATAAGTTTTTTCGGATAGAATCAGGGTATGTTCTGACATAATTTTACTCAGTCAGCTTGCTCCGATTTTAACTCTAATCCCTGTGAATGACAACGGTGCAATTGAGCCAAAAAGTAGGGGCGTTCCCTGGAAAATACCCACGCCAATTTTTGCCAAATCCCGCCCTTCTCTGGAACGCGCCTTCACCCTGATTAATGGGGTGGGACTCTAAGCTAGGAGATCTGGGTTATTACCATCATTTGTGGCATAGGGTGAAACAGCCTACATCTGTTTAAATCTTAGCAGCCGGGGGAGCGATCGCCCTCCAATTGCGGATGCCATATCGCCTACACTCAGAAACCTTCTGTGATGGGTGTCTGCATCCTCACCGAGGGCGATCGGGACTTCAAGCCTTGCGCTACAATAGTTGGAAACCCTACCCACTTTTTTAAATCCATGACAACCAACACTTCACTAGAAGAACGCATGGCAGCAGTAGAAGCAGCCATTACTCAAATTCAAGAAGAGATTGCCCCTCTGAAATCAAGCAACTGGTTACAGCAAATTAGCGGTTCTTTCAAGGATGAACCGGCTTTTGAAGAAATCCTCGCATTAGGGCAAGCTATTCGCCGAGGCGATGAGTCCGTATTAGACCCATCAGAAATAGAATGAGATATTTATTAGATACAGATCACCTGAGCATTCTTCAACGTCAATCGGGTGCAGATTATCAGAATCTGGTGGAACGAATGGCTCAATATCCCCTGGATGATTTTGCTATTTCGATTATTACAATTCAGGAACAAATGCTGGGCTGTCATGCCTATATTAACCGCGCTCGTTATCCGAATGAATTGGTTAAGGGCTATGAGATCATGGGAAGGCTAGTAGCTGACTTTCAGCGATTACCCATTCTCCCTTTTGATGGGATCGCAGCTCAAACCTTAGAGCAGTTAAACTCACAACGGATTCAACTGGCTCAGATGGATGCGAGAATTGCAGCGATCGCCTTGTCTCGGCAAATGATTTTATTAACTCGTAATCATCGAGACTTTAGCAAAGTGGCAGATTAGCAATAGAAGATTGGACAATTTGAAGTGGGTTAATGCAGAAACCGGGTTTCTCTGATAGGTTTATCCATCCTCACAGAGATTTTGCCAGAAAATCAGTTTCTGAGGTACAATTGCTGCAAACCAAAATCTCAACCCTGCTGATCCAGATAATATCTTATATGAACAGTCAAAAAATCACTGCCATCTTTGATGGTCAATCCTTGCAATTAGAATGGAGAAATAAAAATAAAAAAACAGGAAAATATCATGTCATACCTCGCGCCACAAAATCCTGAAAACGCAAAAATGCAAATTACGACAATACAAAAAAACAATGGGAATTTGCCGAAATCTGGGTAGACCCTTGGCTTTCACTCCCTCATATTCTGATGTTAGTTAAAGAACAATCCGGTAAATTCTCGATTCAAAATCCCGCACAAGACTATAAATCTATCTTTACCAGTGATACCTACGAAGAAAGTCAAATGTGGTTGCTGGAAGATGAATACGAACGAGTCACAGGCCGGTTTTGGCAACCATAGTAAAAGCAAGGCGCTCGCTTTTTGTTATAGGGGTAGATTGGGTTGAGGAAGGAAACCCAATGCCCACCAATATTTACCATAGAAACTCAACTATTGAGTGGTTTCGCAGACGGGTGCTTTTCACCGGATTGAGCCAGATATAGCGCATAACCCACACCTTGCCGAACCTCCTCCGGGAACTCCTTTAAATCCTCAAGAGAACTGCCAACCCACTCATAACCCGCAATCATCCTGGCCTCTCCCGTGCCATAATGGTTTTATTTTAACCCGTGAGGGAGAGGTTTTTGCCCCGATGGGAGAGGATGGGATAAGATACTTATGACGATGATTCGCACGGTCACAATTCGAGGCTTCAAGTCCATTTACTCTGCCACCCTAGAACTCGGTAGAGTGAATTGCTTCATTGGGGCCAATGGAGCGGGCAAAAGTAACCTGCTGGAAGCCCTGGGAGTCTTAGGCGCTGCAGCGAATGGCGTGGTTGATGATGAAAGCCTGCTGCGTCGTGGGGTGCGGGCGGGCTTACCCAGGCTGTATAAAAGCTCCTTTGCAACGGACCGCACTCCTGCACACATTGCCATTGAGGTTACCGGCTCAGGTAACGAAGCTTATCGCGTTTCTTTGCTTAACCCCCTGGATTCCCCGGAACCTGCTTGGTCGTATAAAACTGAAGTCCTCAGTGACGGGTATGAGGAAATCCTTTCTGATGGAATTCGCAACAAGAAAAACCTCAACCCCAAAGCTGGCTTGGCCGCCTTGCAGTTGGTGGAGCTAGACCCCAAGAATCCGGCGGCTCAACTGATGCAGCGCCTTCAGGAATTTGCCATATACTGTCCGAACACTCCCACCCTGCGTGGCATTGTCCCTGACCAACAATCGCGCCTCCCCCTGGGTGTGAGCGGTGGACTACTCGCCGAAGGGTTTGCCGCCCTGCGGGAGCATTTAGACGCTAGAGGGGAAGAAGGTGAGGAGATTCTGGAGCAAGTGCTAGAGTTAATCGACTGGGTGGCTGATATCCAAACCACCAGCTATGGAACGAATCTGCTCTCGCCCAAAGTGCCTCGGACTAAGCTACTCCTGAAATTCAGCGATCGCTTTATGAACCAAAGCCGCAACGAACTCACCGCCTACGATGCCAGCGAAGGCGCACTTTACGTTATCTTTGCGGCTGTGCTTTGCCTGTTACCTCAAGCTCCCCGACTGCTGGCGATCGACAATCTGGATCAAGCCCTGAATCCCCGGCTACTGGTCCGGCTGATTTCCCGTCTTGCGGGCTGGCTTCAAGATAATGACAGCGAGCGCCAAGTGCTGTTAACGGTCCATAATCCAGCCGCCCTCGATGGTCTGGACTTACTGGATTCGGAGGTGCGCTTGTTTGTGGTAGAGCGCAATAGCAACGGTCAAACCTGTATCCGTCGCCTCACACTTACCCCTGAACTCACTCAACTGAACCAGCAATATCCCCTCTCACGCCTCTGGATTATGGGGCATCTAGGAGCGGTTCCCAATGTCTGATCCGTTAAAAATTGCCCTAGTAGCTGAAGGGCCAACAGATTTTGAAGTGATTCAAGCCGCCCTTAAAGCTATCTTACCCCATCCATTTATCCTGACGCTCCTGCAACCGGAAGCGACTCTACCACAAATGGGAAGTGGTTGGGGCGGTGTGCTGAAATGGTGTCATGCGGCGCAACAGAGGCATCATGGCTCCCTGGATACTGACCCGACCCTGATGAGCTTTGATTTGCTGATTATTCATGTCGATGTGGATGTCTCAATGGGGCAATATGATAACTGTGGAGCAGCGGTGACAGAACTAGCGCAGCAGAACAAGTGGGGAACTCTCCCCTGCTCACAGCCCTGTCCTCCTGTAGCTGATACGGTGAATGCTCTGATGATCGTGATTCAAAGCTGGTTAGGAGGGGCTATACCTGGCGATCGCACGGTGTTCTGCCTGCCTGCCCAATCCTCCGGCACTTGGTTAGCAGCGGCGGTACTCGCTCCAGGGCATTCCCTCCTAGTTAAGGGCGAGTGCGATGTCAATCTGGAGAATAGACTCGCAACCCTACCCAAGGGACAGCGCATCAAGAAAAACAAGCGAGATTACCAAGTCCATGTGCCATGTATTACCCAGCATTGGATACAAGTCAAAGGACTTTGTAGCCAAGCTGCCGATTTTGAGCAGACTGTATTAACTGTAGTCCGTTTCCTGTCGTAGGGGGTTAGTTCTGTTTCTCTAGAGCCTGTTAATGATTGAAGTCGTTCTTATTTCCCTCCTGAGAAATTTGGCTTTTCAGAATTCGGCTATAATTGCTCAAGAACAGCAACAGATTAACACCCGGCCAAATTATTACCAGACTCGGTGAATGGAATAGGCATCAAAAGCCGAATCTCGACTAATCAAAATCAAGCGATGATTCATGGCTTGCGCCACCAAAATCCTATCAAATGGATCGCGATGATGCAGGGGTAGGGTAAGGTAGCACGCTGTATCAGAAAAAGTGATGGTCAAAACTTCTATTTTTAGTTGTTGTAGCACTTCCTCTAAATCAGAAAATGGTTTCTGTAGCCTAAGTTTGCCTAAACCCAATTTAATTGAAATTTCCCACAAACTGGCAATACTCACCGAGAGATTGTTATTGGCATCTTCCAAAATTTCGGTGACTCCATCACTTAAATTTTCACTGTTTTGCAAATACCAAAGCAAAGTATGGGTATCCAGTAGGCACTTCATGTTTACATATAATCCTTTAAATCTTCCAGAGGTTCATCAAAATCGTCAGACATCCAGATTTGACCCTGCCAAATCCCGAGCCCGCCTCGCTGGGGTGTTTTAGCGGGGGCTGTCGTATATCGGTTCACCAAAAATTCTGTATAGTCCAAAACTGACTGTTTTACAGATTCTGGGAGTTTTTCCACATTTTTTAAAATCGCATTCTCTATCATTTTTTTCCTTGAAAATCTGCCTATGTATGAATCAATCCCCTCTTTGACTGGGCTTTCACAGACCCTGGGATTTGATGTAGGTTAGTCCTCCCCTAGCTTTTAGGCAAGCCAACCGACTAGACTATAGCTATTGGTTTTAACCTGCTGAATCCTTGTTCTGTTCTTGTTAGCATAACACATTGCGGCTATCAAGGCCAGTCAGATGGTGTTTCGCCTAGGTCAAAAACAGTTGGGGAGGCAAGGTTCCCAAAATGAGTAAAGTGGCAGCAAACACAGCGGGTTTCTGGCAGGGGTTCTGCATCCTCATAAAAATTGAGGCAGAAGGTTTCTGAACCGATCGCGTGCAATCTTTTAAAAATTCCCCTGCATCCAATCCTTGGGTGCAGGGGAAGAAACGACTGAAGTTAGTGTTAGGAACTGGGGACGATCGCCTCTAAAATACGCTCACGGTTGAGGTTGCGTCCGATGAAGACTAGGCGGGTTTGGCGGGGTTCGGCTTCTTGCCAAGGGCGATCGTAGAAGTGGTCGAAGCGTTTGCCAACGCCTTGTAAGACTAAGCGCATGGGTTTATTGAGGACGGAAACAAATCCTTTGATACGATAAATTTCTAATTGTTCTACTAAGTTTTCTAGCTGCTTAACTAGGGTTTTAGGTTCAAAGGTTTGGTCGAGGATAATGTTGACTGAATTGATATCATCATCGTGGTCATGCTCTTCCTCGGTGTCGTGATGGCTGGGACGGCTGTCGAGGTTGTCTTCGACGGCAGCATTAAATCCGAGGAGTAAGTCGGCGGTAATTTCACTGCTTTTGCAGGGTACAATTTTGACGTGAGGGGGAAGTTGCGATCGCAGCCAAGTGATGACTTTTGTTTGAGTTGCCACATCGACTAAATCGACTTTAGTAAGTAATACTAAGTCCGCACAAGCGAGTTGATCTTCAAACAGTTCTTCGATCGGGGTTTCATGGTCTAAATTGGGGTCGGCTTGGCGCGCTTGTTCTAAGGCGTCGATATCGCCGACGAGGGTACCGGCTGCGACGGCCTCACAATCGACCAAGGTAACCACGCCATCTACTGTTGCACCCGTGCGAATTTCCGGCCAGCGAAAGGCTTGGATCAGGGGTTTGGGGAGGGCGAGTCCGGAGGTTTCGATTAACATACAATCGAGGCGATCGCGCTGTTTGAGCAATTCCTGCATGGTAGGCAAAAATTCCTCTTGAACGGTACAACAGAGGCAACCGTTGGTAAGCTCAATAATATTGCTTTCGGTAGCGGGAGATTCGTCACACACTTGACAGGATTTGAGAAACTCGCCATCGATGCCGACTTCGCCAAATTCATTGACGATTACGGCAATGCGCCGTCCTTGATTGTTTTGGAGGAGGTTGCGAATGGTGCTGGTTTTGCCAGCACCGAGAAAACCTGTGATGACGGTAACGGGAATTTTATGCATGGGGTGATGTGAGATAAAGTGAAAAATTAGACCCGATGAGGGTTGGATACGTCATCGGGTTGATGTTGAGGACGGGGATTAACCTAAAATTGAAGAGGCGAGAAATGCTGCGCCGATGCCACCGATCGCAAATCCAGCAAATCGGAGGGATAAGTTGGGGTCTTGATCCAAAGCGGTGAGCGTTTTGCGGACGAAGCCGATCGCAGCGGAGGCGATGGCGATTTGGATCGCGGTAAATCCAATCAGATAAGCCAATAGAGGGGCGGTTTCTGCGCCGATGATGGCTTCTCCGTAAGCATAACCATGAAAGATGCCAGCGACAGCAGCGATCGCAGCGACAAGCTTTAAATTAGGCCGTTCTTTCATCCCGAGGAGGATTCCGACAAGGAGGACGGAAGCGGCAATGATGATTTGTACCGCTGGAATATCTAGGGTGAGTAAGTGAATTCCGGTGCCTCCCATTGCCGCGATCGCAAAGGTGATGGGAATGGCGATACCGTAGGGATGGAAGGCAGAAAGTAAGGCGATCGCCACGACAAAGGCGAAATGATCTAACCCGATAATTGGATGTGCGAATCCCGAGAGGAGTCCCTCCCACACGTTACTCGGTGTCGCGGAATCCATCCCGTGATGGGCGAATGCCGGTTCGATTCCCCAGAACAAGGCAATGGCGAGGGCAACTATCATCACTCCCCCTTTTATTCTGGGTTCATGGGGTAGAACAGATGAGAATCGGTTGAGGATTGGCTTTAGCATGATGGGTTAGGTTAAAAAAAATTGATCGGGTCAACATCTATAAGTGAGTCAGGCCACGGGTATAAGTGCGACACAGACTCCATTTTTTAGGAAAGGTGAGGATTAACTCCTGGCAATGGGGAGAAAAAATCAGGCACTCGGAACCATTCCGAGACCTGGGTTTCCGGAAAAGTGGCTAAAATGTGAGAACTGGGTCTAGTTTACAGAACTCACAAAGACCGCAAATTTTTCCCCTCGGCGTTGGTGTAGGGTCAAAAGTACGATCGCGCTGCCGCACTGTTCCGCGCAAGGGCTACTATCGAAAGAATAGAGGGTTCTAGTAAAGGAAAATCAATGCCCATCTGTACCTCGCAGATGAATGTAAAGGGTGGACGACCGAGGCGGTGGGCATTCTGACTTACCAACCCCAGAGGGCAAATGGAGATTTACCGGAAAGCTGGAGTTGGGATCACAGTTGCGGGACAGTGCCGGATTGGGACCGGGCTTTCCCCCTTGCGTCTAATGGCTGGACCCCATCAGAACCGCCTGATAGGGCATATCTTACCCCATCGGTGACACTTTACGACGGGGGAAATGAGAGAAGCTTAAAAAGTTGCCCAGTTATCCCGGTTTTCGGGTGAGTCAGCGGGCAAAAAAGGGGCCAACGCTAGGTTAGGCCCTGGGGGTGGGATGAATGAGTTAAACCAGGGGTAACCCAATGGATTCGTACAGCAAAATGGATTGACGATGGGGACGGGCGATCGCCCCTTCATTTTCCAGGCGTTGGAGGAGGCGAGTCACCGTAACCCGGGAGATACCGATCGCCTCGGCAATTTCTTGATGGGTGATCGGCACTTCTAGCAACCGTCCCTGTTCCACAGGGCGACCGAATTTATCGCCTAACCAGACCAAAAATTTAAGCAAGCGTTCCTGGACTTGCTTGCAGTGAATAATAGTAAGGAGTTCCTCGGTTTTTTGAGCGTGGGTGCGAATCGCCTCTAAGACTTGTTGCCACTGATGCCCTGGAATCATGCTGACTTCCACGGAGGTTAAACATTCTATTTGATACCCGTTAATGCAACAGAGGGGTTCACCCACCACATCTCCTGGACCCCAATATCCCGAAGCGATGGTGGACCCCTCTTCCGTCCAGGCGATCGTCCGGACCACTCCGCCATCGATTTTCCACAGGATATCTTGCCACATCGGAATTGAGTCTTTGCGGCGGAAGGTTCGCCGCAGGGTGGAGGGGACTGAAGCTAACGTTGCAATGGTCATAAAAATATAGTTCTGAGATTATTATGAGTGGTTTTGAAATTGGATGAAAAAAGAGGCGATCGCCCCAAAAGTGCATTGGGGAAATGCGGGGGCAGTCGCCTCTTTTTTCGGCTTGAAAATGTTATTCAGCCTCATCGGACTCAGTGCCAATTCTTAATTGTTTTTTAGTCCGTTTGAGCTGTTTCCAAAGTCTTTTAATTTGTTTGTAAGCGTCCTCTGGCGGTAATTTCCCCCCGGTTTCTAAACAGCTAATCACGCTAACGCGCTGGGCAAACTCCTGCAAGTTGGCATTAAACACCATATTTTCTGGATGCTCTGGCGTAATTTTGCCGTAGTAACGACTGCGAGGAGATATAAAATCAAATTTGTCCTGCATTGTCTTAACCCCACTCTTTCCCTTGGCTATTTGCGGGAGAATCAAGCCCTGTACCGGAATTTGTTAGCACAGATTCCCCCTCCTGAACACTTTAGCGTTATTGCCAACTTGTGGCAATTAACCCCTGGGCCTTCAATTTTTGCGGTTCAGGTCTAGGCCGGAAACCGATTTTTAGCCGAGTTCAGGTTCGGCCATTGCTGCGGGAAAATTTTGCAAGGTTTGGGACCTATGTTTTTTAGCAGTTTTCCCCGGTAAGCAGTCTGTTCTTTTAAGTAATAAGCGCATTATTACTAGGGTATCTTTAGTCACCTATCTACCAAATCAGTCAAAAGAAATATTTTCAATTAAGTCGGGTTTCTGAGGGCATCAAGACCGTTGGAACTCTCGCAGAGGACCAACCGGGGACCCCGGCCCAAAGCCCCTGGGAAATCAGGCAAAAATTAGGTGAACCACTCCGTTATTTTCCGGCTATTGCTGCGGGATCCTCCGAAGGATAGGGCAACTTTGAGCAATGCAATGAACAAGGGTCTAGCATGGGGAACCTTACGAGGGTAAGGTTTTTTACATTCAGTGGGGATTTGCCTCACAAGTTTAAGACCATTTCCACTCCCCTCCCCTTACCAAAGGGAGGGGACCTCAGGTGCAGTTCCGCGTTTTAACCCTACTGGGGTAAGCAGGGGGGACCCTAACTTGGGGAGGGAGGGGAGCCAATAGTTTAAATAAATTAAGATTCAACATCCTCCAAAAGGTAGAGATTTAGACCGGATTCCGGTACAGTGAACAAAAGCGGGATGGAGAGGCGGAAAGATTGGCTGCCCCGATCGCCGCTGGTACGTGACAAATCTGCTGTCCAACGGCCTACTATCAGCAAAGGAATCCCAGATGAACCTCCTAGAACTAGAACGAGAAACCACCAAAATGACTCGGGTGATGATGACCCGACACATGGCGATCGGGAAAGATACGATCGCCGATCTCCGGACCCGGATGACCCTCGAAGAGTTATCCGGCGTGATCATTGTCAGCATCGAACGGTTGCTATGGTTGGACTGGGATGCGGTCGTTTGGGCGATCGCCCATCTGATTCCCGCCGATATCATGGCTCAAATCCAAAGCAATCTCCGGACCACCCTCTATCAGCGCTTGATTCACAAAGGCTTAATTCCCGGAGTGGATTTCAGCATTGATGGTCATGGAAATCTCAGGTTGAATGCCAAAGCCCAAAAATCCGTTGCTTAAGCCGGTTTTAAGGCGTCCGTTCGGCTTCATTCCACCGCTGTAGCGCCAACTTAGCAAGAAAAAGTAAAGAACGGGTAAAGAAAAATTGCCAATTCCAAACGGGCAGTTTTTCTCTACCCCGGGGCAGATGTGAACCCATCCCCGACATCCGCCTCTACTTCTGGGCTTCTACAAACGGGGTATAAGTCCCGCCCAATGCTTCTACCACTGCACGGGTATTCGAGACCATCATCTTAATATAAGAGTCAGACTCGCTACCGGCTACACCAATGGAGTCGGAATACAGTTCCTGCGGGGCTAATTTAACTCCGGCCTCCGCTGCTACAGTGCGGATAAGCTGTGGATTAATGGTGGTTTCCGCAAAAATAGCCGGAACCTGAGCCCTTTTAATGTCTTCTACCAACCGCGTCACGGTTTGGGCGCTGGGTTGTTCCTCCGTACTGATGCCGATTAACGTGCCGATAATCTTTAATCCATAGCTTTGGGCATAGTATTGGAAGGCATCATGAGTGGTGACTAAGCGGCGGTTTTCTGGGGGAATGGTGGCAATTTGCCCTTGAATCCAGCGGTGGAGTTCTTCCAAGGTGGCGGTATAGTTGGCGGCATTTTCCGCGATCGCAGCGGCATTTTCTGGGGAGAGTTCGCTTAAGGCATCCCGAATGGCGTTCACCATTGCGATCGCATTTGTGACATCCCCCCACACATGAGGGTCCGCCGTCGTTGCCGCCTGCTTCTCCATCAGTAAAGGGAGTGCGACTTCCCCCACGGCAACTTTCCGAGCATTCACCCCCGCCGCATTCATCAATTTAATCAGTTCCGGTTCTAGGTTATAGCCGTTATAGAGAATCAAATCCGCATTCTCCAAGGCAATGGAGTCAGCGGGGACGGGTTCATAAATATGCGGATCCACTCCCGGGGTCAAAATACTGCTGAGTTGAATCTCTTCCGTAGCAATGGACTCGGCTAAGTCGGCAATAATGGTACTGGTAGAGACTACTTGCGGCTGACTACCTGAACTCTCCCCCGCCTGATTCACCCCAGGGTTAGTACAGCTACTCAGGCAGAACCCTAAAATCAGTCCTGTGGCTAATTTTAATAGAGATTGTTTTCCCGGATAGTCCGCGATCGCTCTCCTGTGGATAGAGGTTTTCATTTTTGTTTCATATTTTATTCACAATGGGTTCATATTTACACTATCCTGGAATTAAAAGCTAAATTTTAGAAACCGTTATGAAAAGACCTAACCCTTTCAACCCGGACAGTTCTTGGACAAATCGCCCTCAAACTCCCTCAGAAAAAGGGATTTCTGTTAGTCATCTGGGCGTCAATTATCGCCAGGTCGAGGCCCTCACCGATGTTAACGCGGTGATTCGCAGTGGACGCCTCACCGGGGTGATTGGACCCAATGGTGCTGGGAAAAGCACCTTAATCAAAGCGATGTTAGGATTAACCCCCATTCTCAGCGGTAGGGTCCTCTATGAGGGGAAACCCCTGATGGAACAACGCGATCGCATCGCTTACGTTCCCCAGCGATCGCACATTGACTGGACCTATCCTGCTACGGTTTGGGATGTGGTAATGATGGGACGGGCCAAAAAAACCGGCTGGTTTAGACGCTATAGTACCGTCAGTCGTCAAATTGCCTCCGATGCGATCGCCCGAGTTGGCATGAGTGACTACCGCAACCGCAAAATTGGGGATTTATCCGGGGGACAACAGCAGCGAGTGTTTTTAGCGCGATCGCTGGCTCAACAAGCCGAGATATTCTGTTTCGATGAGCCTTTTGTGGGCATCGACCAAAAAACCGAAACCGTCCTGTTTGAGATTTTTCATGAACTCGCCGTAGCGGGAAACATTGTAGTTGTGGTGAATCACGACCTCGGGGAATCGATTACCCATTTTGATGATTTAATCCTGTTAAATCGGGAATTAATTGCCTGTGGTGGACGAGAACAAGTCCTGCGATCGGACAATATGTATCGCGCCTATCAAGGACAGGTGCAATTTTTTAGCGATCGGGCTGCCTAGAAAACCTCACCCCCCCAGCCCCCCATCCCTCGTAGGGAAGGGGGGAGAAGAGAGCAGAAAACCTAGCCCCCAGCCCTTACAAGAGTAGTTTTTTACGTTTCCGGTCCCCTCCCCAAGACACAGGGGAGGGGACCGGAGGTAAGGTTCCCAATAACCCCCTACATTCTGTATAAATTCCCCTGCCATGTTAGACGGATTAATTGAACCCCTCCAATATAGTTTTATGCAGCGATCGCTCATCGTAGCGATTTTAGTGGGCTTGATTTGTGCCGTGGTTGGCAGTTATTTAATGGTTCAGCGTCTGGCTTTATTAGGAGATGCGATCGGGCATTCGGTTCTTCCCGGATTGGCTGTCGCCTATACGATTGGGGCCAATATTTTTGTGGGGGCCTTTATTGCCGGGGTTCTGAGTACCGTGGTAATTGCCTGGATTAGAACGCGATCGCCCATTAAAGAAGATGCCGCAATGGGAATCGTTTTATCCTCCTTTTTTGCCCTCGGAATTACCTTAATTACCCTCATTCAAAAAGACGAAAAAATTGACCTCAATCATTTTTTATTCGGCAACATTCTTTCGGTTACCCTAGAAGATGTAACAACCACCGCCCTGATTGCCCTGTTAACCCTCGCGGTAGTTTTTTTACTGTACAAAGAACTCTTGTTTTACACCTTTGACCCCTTGGGCGCTCAAGCTGCCGGACTGCCCGTGAATTTGCTCAATTTTGGGTTAATGGTTTTGATTGCCCTAACCGTCGTTGCCAGTATGAAAGCGGTGGGGGTGGTGCTCGTTTTATCCCTGCTGATTGCCCCGGGTGCCACCGCCTATTTATTGGTTCCTCGCCTCCATCAGGTGATGATTGTTGGGGCGTTGATTGGCATTGTTTCCAGTGTCTCAGGAATGTATTTGAGTTTTTATCAAAATATCCCCTCGGGTCCAGCGATTGTATTAGTAGTTTCAGGCTTTTTCCTGTTAGCTTTGCTCTTGAGTCCGAGTCATGGAATCCTGACTCATCCTCGGGCCAAAGGGGAGACTTCCCCCTTTTGGCAAGAAATCAAAGGGTTATTTCGCTAGGGCCAACTCTCCAGATTTTAGGTTATACCCAAGGTAAAAAACCCTTTCTTCTCTATTCTTTATAGCCCGCGTAGGAGAGGCTCTGTTCGTATAGCCCCCGGTTTGACGCTGCGGGTTATTATCGAGTCAAAGTAGACGATTTTGGGTTAGGGTTCTAAGTCTTGTAAAATCTGATTAATTTGTTGAACGGCTTGAAAATTATTGCGGATTTGGTATAAATCTCGGGCGGTTTTCAAGGTAGCAAGGGCTTCAGAAAATTGATTTTGATTTAAGAAGGCAATCGCTAAATTAAAATGGCTATCGGGTTCGTTGGGATAGCGGGCGATCGCCTCTCTCAAAACGTTAGTCGCTTCGGAGATTCTCCCCAAGGAACCCAAGGCACTGCCCAGGTTATTATAGTATTCCACATTGCCAGCATTCAGGGTAAGCGCTTGCTCAAAAGCACTCACCGCTGCTGAGAAATTGCCCATTTGGGCATAAGCAATTCCCAAGTTATTGTAGGCCGTATCATAAGCGGGATACAAGGCGATCGCTTGTTCAAAAGCTGTCACTGCTTCGATGAATTTTCCCTGAGTCGCTAAATCATATCCCTCGTTATTGTAAGCTTCTGCCTGTTCTAAAGCTTCTAAGGAATTACTTTGACTCACAGGAGGCAGGGTGGCATGAGAGACCCTGGGTATCGCGGTGACAAGGACTACACTAGCGAGTCCACAGGCGAGGAAATGTCGAATCATGATTGATTAATTTTTTCTAATCTTGTGTAGATGATGACCGGACCTGCACTGAGAATTTCAGGGAGTGCCTAGTCTGATGGCTAAATCAAGCCTTTCTCTAATTTCTTCACCGGGGAGAGCTACCATTGCGGGGACAAATTGCGGTAACATTACAAAAGTTAACATTTTGCAAAGAAAATACCCAGGACAAGGGATTATGAGCGTACAAATTGGAGATACCGCCCCGGATTTTAGTTTGCCATCCCAAACCGGCGAACCCGTTAAACTCAGCGATTTTCGAGGGAAATCTAGTGTGGTGCTCTATTTTTATCCAAAAGATGATACTCCCGGATGCACAAAGGAATCTTGCGCCTTTCGCGATAGTTATGAACAGTTCAAACAAGCGGGGGCCGAGGTGATCGGGGTCAGCAGCGATTCGGCGGATTCTCACCAAAAATTCGCCAGTAAGTACAGTCTGCCCTTTACTCTGTTAAGCGATCGCGATAAAGCCCTTCGCAAGCTTTATGGGGTCCCTTCAACTCTGGGACTCCTCCCCGGGCGCGTCACTTATGTAATTGATAAACAGGGCGTTGTCCGCCATATCTTCAATTCCATGATGAATTTTGAGGGTCATGTAGAAGAGTCTCTCAAAACTCTAAAAGAAATCTAAACCGATTCACTCCTATTTGACTCAATAGACCTCTTGCAAAAATCCGGATTGATCCCCCCAAACCCCTTGATTATCCCCCTCCCGTCCCCCTTAAGAAGGGGGAAGCCAGAGGAATAAATGTTTATTTGCTGGGGGGCTTTAAAGAAGTTTGCAAGAAGTCTAATTTTGAGGAGTTCACCCTGAATAAAGGGAACGTTTGGAAATTCTAAAATACCGCGTTTAGGGTAGGGGCGAGAACGTGAATCGCCCCTATTATTTAGGGTTTAAAATTCAAGAGTGCGGAAGTTTTAAGCAGCAATTTACGTTAGGCTACTATTTCGGATTGATGATAGCACAAAATACAACCAAATTACTTATTCTAAAGAGGTATTTTTTTTTAAAATTCCCTAAAAATTATTATGCCTAACTGCTGAGGGGACTAGCTATCTCCTTTGGAAATGTCCGACTCGCGAGAGAGGGCAACCGGGCTAGGGACGTGAAAAAATAGAGTTATTCCGGACCGTTCTTTCTTCCGCCAGAGAATTGAAATGAGTGAGTCCAGATTGCGACTCTCTTCCATCCCCGGTGATTACCCCAGGAGACCTTCTGAAGATTACCATGCGACAACGGATTTTAGCGAGTGCAGCCGTCCTTTTTTCGTTTCTAATTCCCGATCCTGTTATGGCAGCTAACTTTACCGAGATATATGTTTTTGGTGACAGTCTCTCCGATACGGGACAATTGTTTCAACGGTCCCAAGCTCAAATTCCTCCGAGTTCCTTGTACTTTCAGGGGCGTTTTTCTAATGGCCCGGTGTGGGTAGAATATCTGGCAGAACAGTTAAATATTCCGTTTAATCCGGATACAAATTTTGCATCAGGGGGGGCGATAACGGGGGAAATGAATCGCAATGAAACCCCGTCCCGAGGACTGTTGGATCAGGTGAATCGCTTCCAACAAACCCAAGATTCAGCAGACCCAAAAGCCCTTTATATTGTCTGGGCAGGACCGAACGATTACCTGGGGAATCAGGAAAGAAATCCCACTCAACCTGTGTCCAATGTTTCGGAGGCGATCGCCACCCTGGCGGCAATGGGCGCTCAAAATTTCCTAGTGCCGAATCTGCCGGATTTAGGGAATTTACCGGCAACTAGAAATCGGCAAAGTTCAGTGCAGTTAAATGAATTAATTCGCCTGCATAATCAGGGATTAGCCCAATCTCTGCAACAGTTAAGCCTCCGCCTGGGTTCGGAGGTAGAAATCATTCCTTTGAATGTCAATGAAATTTATAATCGGGTGTTGGAAAATCCGGCGGATTTTGGCTTTGAAAATGTCACCGAACCTTGTCTAAATCAACAAAGGGGGATGATTTGTAAAAATCCCCAAGATTATCTATTTTGGGATGATATTCATCCGACGACTTTTGCCCATGAAAAACTGGGAGTCTACGCTTTTCAGTTATTAGAAAATAGCGAAGCGGCGATCGATTCTGATGTGAGTTCGGGCAAGGAAAGACTGACAGTCCCTCCGAGGGGGACTCAGAAACGGATTAAATCGCGGATGCCTGTTCAAATGGGTTCAAATTAAGGGCAGTCCAAAAAATGTAATCTTTTAGGAGAGATCCCCCCAACCCCCCTTAAAAAGGGGGGCTAATTCTGCAAAACCTTAAAACCTTGAATGCAGAACTTTGTTTGAGGGATAAGGACCTGGTTCGTAAGGATAATAAACCAGATTGCTGTCATACAAAATCCGATTGTCAACCGACGTCATGGCGTTAAATTTCTCCGGCAGAATCTTGGTCTAAAAATAAGGTGGCGTGGGATTGCGATCGCAAAATTGTGGCCGGAATTTCTGGGGTGATGGGATGGGATAACATCTGCTGGACAATTTGGGTTTTGCGCCGGGAAGGGGCGAGGCAGATGATGTTTTGGGCGGCACAAAGTTGGGGAATGGTGAGGGTAAAGGCATATTTTGGCACTGATTCTAGGGTGGGAAATTGTCCTTGATTCACTAATTGCTGATGGGTAGCGCGGGCTAATTTTACCAGTTTAATGGGGTAGGGGTCGTTAAAATCAGCAATTCCTGGTTCATTAAAAGCTAAATGACCATTTTCTCCCACGCCTAAGCAGCATAAATCAATGGGTTTTTCTAACAAAAGTTGGCTATAGCGATCGCATTCTTTCAGAGGTTCGATCGCATCTCCGTTGATGTAATGGAAGGCGGCAGGATGGACTTGATTTTCCACGCGATCGCGCAAGTAACTCCGAAAACTAGCCGGATGGGTGGCAGCAATTCCCAGGTATTCATCTAAATGAAAGAAGACAATTCGGGACCAATCCACCCGATTTAAGGCGATCGCCGCATCCAAAAATTGGATTTGGGAATTCCCCGTTGCCAGAAGTACCCTCGCCTCCCCCCGTTGGGCGATCGCTTTCTCTAAGATGTCACTGGCGGCAACCGCCGCATCCCATGCCATCTCAGCTTCGGTAGCAAACAGACGGACCGCCAAGGCATCCACCGAAAAAACTTTCAGGGGAGGGGTGACTTGGGAAGAATTCGATGGATGATCCATAATTTTCGCGGGTAGGGGAGTTTTAAAGGAGACTCTCCTATTTTCACATACGGGAATGGGCAGTTTTGTACATTGTCTCTAATCCGCGAAATAATCGATTAATCCCTTTCACTGCGGTTTCGCGGTCCAATCCGGCGTAGGAAACCCGTAGGGAACACCCGCTTTCAATCCCAAAGGTCGTACCAGGGATCGTGGCAATGCCGAATTTCTCAATCAGTAGTTTAGCCGCTTCCATTGGGGAGAGTTTAGTTTCCAGTTTGACCAAGAAGTAAAAAGCCCCTTTGGCTTCGGGGACTGTACAAAATTCAGATAATTCTGAGAAGTTTTTCAAACATAAGTCGCGCATTTCTGAAATCATGGGAAGATGTTCTAAGCAATAGTCTTTCCCAGCTTCTAATGCACCTAATGCCACATACTGAGATAGAATGGGGGGACAAATTAAGAGGGTATCTTGAATTTTTTTGACCGCTGTTAGGAGGGATTGAGGAATGACCATGTAGCCAATTCGCCATCCCGCAAATCCATAAGCTTTGGAGAGACTAAACAGAGAAATAGTGTGGGAATGGCTATTGGGAATAGAACCCGGTGAAAAATGGGTTGCGCCATCGTAGGTAAAATATTCATAAGCTTCATCACTGATATGATAAAGGCCGCGATCGCCACAGAGTTGATTGATTTGGCGTAAGGCGGCTTCTGAATAAACAACCCCGGTGGGATTATTGGGAGAAATGGTAACAATTGCACGGGTTTTATCCGTAATGGCGGCAGCGATCGCCTCGGGACAAAGTTGATAGTTTTCATCCGTTGCCACACAAACGGCCTGACATCCAGCAATCGCGATCGCCATTTCATGATTGAAATAATAAGGAGTTTGAATAATAATTTCATCCCCCGGGGAAGTAATCGCTAGAATGGCATTCATAAACGCCATATTTCCCCCAGCCGTCACAACAATTTTACTATCCTCGTTGATGGGAATACCATTTTCCGATCGCAGTTTGGTGGCGATCGCGGTTTGTAATGCCGGAATCCCTTCTACGGCTTGATACTTATGATTATTCGCATCCGCCAAACATTCCGAAATGCGTTCAAATGCCCCAGGCGGTGGGGGATAATATACCACCCCTTGTCCTAAAGAAAGCGTACCGGGATAAGCGCGAATCAGTTCCCCAATCTGTGGAATAATTGGCGATTGCACTCCCTCCATCCGAGAAAGTATCGGGTCCATTCGTTTCATCCTCCATCTCATTACAATTCTTGCTAAATTCTAAAAAGCCCGCCTTAATAAGAGGGGTTGGGGGGATCGATCCAGAATTTTACAAGAGGTCTATTGTTTCCTAGCATACAAGAAATGGGGGATGAAAGAGGCGATCGGCTAACCCGCAGCCATTAAATGTTCCACTAAGATTTTGACGCCTATTCCGATTAAAATCACGCCGCCTAGAATCGTCACTTGCTTTTCACAAAAGTGCCCCACGCGATTTCCGATATAGACCCCCGCAAAGGATAAAACAAAGGTGACAATCCCAATCACCACCGCTAACTCGACAATGGAAGTTTGTAACAAAGAAACGCTTAATCCCACCGCTAACGCATCAATACTCGTGGCAACGGCTAATCCTAATAAAATATATAAATTACGGGGATTTGCAGCTTTGGCTTCCTCTACTCCATCCTGTTCATAGATAGATTCATGAATCATTTTACCGCCGATAAATGCCAGGAGTAAAAACGCAATCCAATGATCGATATTAGAAATTACCTCTCGGATCGCTAATCCAACTATCCAGCCGATTAAAGGCATGATTAACTGGAATCCTCCAAAAAATGTGGCAACTAAAGCTGCATCATACAGTTTGACTTTTTTCAAAGCCATGCCACTGCCGATCGCCACGGCAAAAGCATCCATTGCCAAGCCTAAAGATATCAAGAAAGTGGTGATAAAGCTCACTATTTTGCTTAACCTCTATCTTTTACGGTAGTGATTTCAGCCTACCATAGTTAAGTGCATTTCACAACTATCCCTATAATGAAACAAAAATGAAAAAAATCCGTGAATTTGGGACCAATTCCCTCAGTTTTCTCCCCAGAGTTTCCAGGAAATTTGGGAATATTTTTCATTATTTAATCATTTTTGTAATATTCAGAACCTCGGAGATAGAGGCGAGGTCACTCCAAGGTGCATTCTAGTAGGCGTTGAGTACCGGGTTGACCCAATTCTTTCTCAGAGTCCTACCTCCCGTTGTAAAATTGGTAATCCCTTGACAAACATCAGAGTAGCCTATGCGTTCCATTCCTTATCAACCCTTGATGCTGCGATTATTGCATGGTCTTAATGCCCTTTTAGTCCTGGCAGCTTTCATGAGTGGGTTTTTGGTTTATGATAGCTGGGATGGCCGATGGGGTGGCCTAGACCTTACCAAAGCAAACCGCAATCTGATTGATATTCATGGCACATTTGGCTTTTTATTATTCTTTATTTTGATTGGCTTTGCCATTTATAGTGTCCGATTTGGAAAACACCGCTTAGTTGCCAAAAATTCTTTGTCGAAACTCCGCAATGTCGGTAAACCCAGTTGGTGGTATGCCTTACATCGGATTGCTAATACGGTCATGTTAGCCGCAGCGGGATTATCAGTAATTACGGGGAAGTTTCAGGATGAAAACTGGCTACCCCAGGGACAGATGAATCAACCCGCATATTTTCTCCATTTGACCGCCTGGGTTTTGATAGGATTAGCCCTCACCTTCCACCTGTTGTTAACGGCGAAAGTGGGAGGAATTCCCCTGTGGCAATCCATGATCCAAACAGACTATCGATCGCCAGAAAGTCCTAAGCTATGGCCCCAAAAAATCAAAAATTGGTTCCGTCATCCCCGCTGGTAGCAACAGTCCGTTCCCCTCAAAAATCAATTTCTCATCATGGGAATCTCAGGTTTTCTGCTGATTTTGAACCTTCCCTGACCCCGATTTTCCCATAGTAGGGTACAATCAAATCTTGCCACTCTAAATAGAAATCAGAGAGGGTCAGTCATGATTAATTACATTAGTTTAATGCTCATTAATTTAGTTGCCGGTCATTTTTTGCTGGCTTACTATATTTATGAGGGATTAGATAATATCCGACAAAAACGTTGGATTCCTGGCTTTGGAATGACAGGTGCAGTTGCCTTAGTGACGGGGTTACACATGATTTGGACTTGGCCGATTCCAGGGAGTTTTAATATAGCCTTTGGCGAAATGTCCGTCTTGTTTGGGATTGTCTTTATGGGCGCAGCAGTCGCCCTAGCTGCGGATTGGGATTTGATTACGGTTACTATTTACGCCTTTTTTGCCGGGTTAGCCGCGATTGTTGTGGGGGTGCAAATCATTAATTTAAACCTGACTAAGCGGCCTTGGATGTCCGGAATTGGCTTTATTATTTCTGGATTAGGCGGTGTTTTAGCCACTCCCTCTCTCTATCTGAGAAATAATCCAACTCTCCGAACAGTTGGGGCTGTTACCATTACCATCGCAGGTCTGATTTGGGCAATTACCGGCTATCTTTCCTATTGGGGACATCTAGCAGGCTATATTGATTGGGTTCCGCCTACTATGAGATAAAAAATCAGGGACAAGGGATTACCTTGTCCCCAATTACACCTCTTGGAGAATTTTCAAAAACACCCCTAAACGAAGCACTAAAGCGCTTCCCAAAAGCCCCCCTTAGAAAGGGGGGTTGGGGGTATCAATCCAGAATTTTGCTTTCCTCTCTACTTAACCGTTACCCAAAATTCAGCAGCAATAATTTCACCATTACGATTAAATTCTCCCCACATTTTATAGTTCCCCGGTTCCGGAAACTGGGTCATAAATTCGAGATGTCCGGGTCCATGATTGGGCATAGGATGAGCGTGAATGTAATCTGCTTCTGTGGGAGAATCAGATTGTTTGACGATCACTAAATGGCCCAATTCTCCTAAATAAGACTGCAAATCGGTAACCATCGTTTGAGTCTGGACATCTTCCAAATGGAAAGCAAGGGTAATCGGTTCACCGGGGGAAATTTCTTCCGTGGGTAACATCAACCCCACCTCAGTATTCCCTAGGGTTTGCGATCGCGTTAATGTCATCTCTTTCGGTGGTGAGGGATTTCCCGCTACCGTCGTTTTTAACGCGGAAACTCGTTGGGCATCCCCCCTCGGTTTGTAATCTGCAAAAAGGGTATAATTTCCCCCACTGGGAAAAATATTTTCCACTTGAAATTGTCCCCCTTGATTCTGAGTGGGATGGATATGAGAAAAGAACTGGAGATCATCACTCACCACAATCAAGTGCATCTTTTTTTCATGGACAATATCAAATTCAGAGATGGGATTTCCCGCAGTATCTTGAATCTCAATCCCTAATGCAACGGGTTGATTCGCCGCGATCGCCGAGGGAACCGTGAGTTTAGCTTGAGTAGGATTCTGAGGTTTTTCAGGTTCCTCCCCAGAATGTTCTGAATGAGAATCTGGGTGATGCTGCTGATGATGCTGATTATGTCCATCTCCCTTCGCTTCAACGGGATTAGATTCTATCCTTTCTACCTCAGAGGATTCATTTAACGATGCCTCGGAGGTGGGGCGGTAACAACCGGGAATGACCAATAAACTAGAGGCGATCGCGACTGCAATAACTAACCGATTCATGATGATTTATCCTGTTTTTGTGTAATAGAATCTGGGGGATTGCTTAAACTAAGATCTGGAAAATCTGAAGGAAGAAATCCTTCTTCCCGAGATTTAGAGCCATCGTCAATGAGTTATAATAAATCATGTACAATGGCTATAATAGGGCGCAAAATACTCCCCCTCCTGAATTGTCGGGTCTACTTACCAATCTGGTTCCCTTGCCGGGATTGTTGTTCCGGATTCATCGCTTAACTTTTCAACTCTTGCAGGAGTTCGGCAGTATATCCAGCATCAGATACAGCAGTTTGGATGCGATCTAGTTCCGTTTTTCTGGGATTATACTTCACTCGCGCTTGTTGCGCGCTAAAGTTGAGGCTACATTCTTCCACACCGGGAACGCCTCGGATTGCTTTTTCAATCTGGGTTGCACAGGAGGCACAACTCATCCCTTTTAATCTCAAATTGACGGTTTCCATAATTCAAACTCTCTCCTTACAAGGGTCGTTAGAGGTTGCTGAGTTCAGCATAAACCTTCCTCTGCACTGGAGAGTCTAGTTAAATTAACAAAACTTCACATTTCACGGGGTCCCCGTCGTTTCTGGGTCCAATATCTTAATTTTAGAAATCAGCGGGAGTTTGAACCCCCACAGATATTGCAGAAGGAACGACTGAAGTCATGACTACCAACTAAGAGAATGACTTCAGTCGTGACGTTGAACTTACGATTGATTGCACCTGATTTACCAAGGACTGCCGATGAGAGTGAAGGCGGACCAATAATAAGGATGGGTTAAATCCGATTGAGAGAGATGGGCGATCGCCTCGGGTAAAGGGATTTGCTGATTAGCCGTATAAAGGATACCATCCTCGACTCGGACTTGCCCTTGAATCATCGCCAGTTGGGTTTGCCGGAGGGCTTCGGCTTTGATGGGGGCTTGACTTAAATGGTGATAAAATTCAGTCATTAACCCAAAAGTTCCTTCATCCGAAACATACCATAAACTGGCTAGGGCAGTTTTAGCCCCTGCTTGGACTGCTAACCCGGCAAATCCTAATTCCGCTTGTTCATCCCCCACCGCAGTTCGGCAGGCGGAGAGGACCAGCAATTCTAACGGCGGGTCGTTAAAACCAAGTTCTCGAATTTCATCCATTTTCAGCTTCCGGTCCCAGAGTTGAATATAGGAATTGCTGAGTTGTCCGGATTGAAATTCCCCATGCGTTGCTAAATGAACGATGGAGTATTGATGAGCATTTCGTTCTCGTTTGAGAATTTCTAAGGTAAACAATTCATTGATAAAGGATTGTCCCTTTCGCAGTTTTGTGGTAATCGTTTCCACTTCTAAGGGAACGGCGGGTAAGGGGTTTAATTCCGTAAATTCCGAAGCCCCCATTGCTAAAACTTCCCGGGATTTAATATCTGCATATCGGGTATCGGTTAAGCTTAAAGAAGGCATCAGCCCAACGCTGTATGTTTCCACGAGGAATTGATTGCCATCATGGAGGGCCGCGATGGGAAGACTCCGCAATCCGCTATCCATGATGAAGGCTAAATTTTTAATATTTTTGGCTTTTAACTCCGCTTCGATGGGGGCAATGATCCAGTTATAAAGCTGTTGGGCGCTTTGTAAATAGCGTTTACGACGAATTCCGGTTGCTGTCAGTTCTCCCCGAAAGGCATTCGCTACTTTTTGAATTTCGGCGCGACTGGTGTTAGGAATTCGTTTGGGAATGGGTTGTCCCTCGGCGGTGACAATCAGGATTTCCAGTTGGTCCTGGTCCCGATCGCTGTCTAAACTGATGGGGGCAAATCTGACATAAATTAAGGCAGGTTTCACGCCGGTTTCTGCTTCAATATTCCCCATCAAGGTTTGTGCTTGGGTTAAGGAAACGATTTGTCCCGCTGGAATCCCGTTATGTTGACTAAAGCTATCGCTAAAAACTTGTTCCATTGCCCCCATGCCAGTATCAATATTTTGAGCAATGGATTCCCGAAAAATGCCGATCGCCGGTCCTTGATTTCCCTCACTGGCATTGCGTTCGATTACCGATCGCAGGGTGTCGGAAAGTCCTTGTTGAATCAGGAGTACCGGCGATTCTCCCAAAGGTTGAAGGGGGGTTTCTGCTAAGACAGACAGGACGGGTTCGGGAGTGTTTAGGGTGGGTTCCAAGTCTTGGGCAGGGGGTACAATCTCCTCAGGGGCGATCGGAATTGTCTCGCCTGGGGAGGCGATCGCCGGAGGTGCAATGGTGGGCGCAATTACCGCGTTGGGATCTTCCGCAACCGTCGATTCCACGCCAACAGGGGCGGCGGTTTCCGATGGGGATACCGTTGCTAGTGTGGGTTCCCCTGTTGCGGGGGTTTCCGATGTTGCTTCCCCGGGTGCCTCTGTTGCCGATCCCAAGGGTTGTATATCGGTGTTCCCCGGGATGATTGTCGGGGTCAAAATGGGTTCTGCCGGTGGCAGTTCTTCCGGGGGTACTGCCTCGATGGGTTCTTCCGGTGGCAGTTCTTCCGATGGTACTTCCTCAATGGGGACTTCCTCAATAGGGACTTCCTCGATGGGTTCTTCTGGGGGCAGTTCTTCTGGTGGGACTTCCTCGATGGGTTCTTCTGGGGGCAGTTCTTCCGGTGGGACTTCCTCGATGGGTTCTTCTGGGGGCAGTTCCTCGATGGGTTCTTCCTCTTCCGGTGGTATCACTTCCCCGGTTACCACGGTAATATTCCCGCGAGTCACAGGACCGAGGAAGGATTCTCCCAAGGTGAGAGTTTCGCTGCCGGTGGTAATCACCCCAGCAGTCCCGTTGCTGCTGTTATCTCCAATGATCAAGGGAATTTCCAGGTCCCCTCCCCCATGATTGAGGGAAATGGAACCGCCGCCTTGTCCCCCCGCCGAAGAAATACTGGCGGTTTGTCCGTTGCGATCGCGAAAGGTATTCATCGCCCGGAAAAACTGTCCGGTTTGGATAAAGATATCTCCCCCACTCCCGGAATTACCCCCTTGGGCGTTGATATATCCGACTTCTGTATCGTTTTCCGGGTCAATAAAAACATTACCGCCACTATTGATACTGCCGGAGGAATCAATGTTACCGACTTGAATGCGATCGCGGGCAATGACGCGGATATCTCCCCCCGTTTGTCCGGTGGAAATTAAGTCACCGGCGAGGGTTGCGGCATTGGGCGCTTCGATGGCGATCGCCCCTCCGATTCCATTGGGATTGGAACTATTCAGGTTACCGGCATTAGTATCCCCAGTAGTGTTAATCACCTGAATTGCGCCCCCCGATGTGGTAATATTTCTCACCCTTAGCTGATTATTAGCAGTAACGGTGACATTTCCTCCCGGTGTGGTAATGTCTCCATCCAGTTGGATCTGACTGGCGGAAATCCCTACGGTATTGCTAGTAATGGGGGCAGTTGCCGTAACCGAGGTAGCATCGCTGACTTGTAATTGGGCGAGGGGAATTTGAGAACCCACTGCTTGGTTCAGGGTAATGCCGCCTCCTGCACTTAGACTCAAATTAATGGGAGACGTGAGACTATCCACTAATCCATTGAACTGGATATCCCCATTTTGGGAGGCGATCGCCGTATTATCAATCAGGCGGAGGTTACCATTCAGGATAATATCCCCGAGGGTACGAAGTCCCGAGGATAACAGGATCGTATTCCCACTGGCAGTCGTCCCCGCTAACGGTTCAGTTCCTCCGACTGCCCCTAACCATTCCACATTCCCAGTCCCTGCCTGGAGGGTGAGTTGGTGAGGTCCGTTCACCGTTCGTTCAAAAGTGATGGTTCCCTCACCAGGACCTGTATTCAGGGTAACATCAGCAGCAAGGGTCACATTGCCATCGAAGACAATATCAGTTCCATCGGTTTCGATTCCGGCAGCGAGTTCAATCTCATTGGCAAAGAAGGTGAAATCCGCACCCAGGTTACCCCGTAGCAGTCCTAACAAAGAAATAATGCCGTTGCCGCTTTGGAAGACAAAGGATTGGTTAGACAGGGTGAGAGGCGCAAGGGCAATGGTTCCGATACTATCAATCCGTCCGATGGTAATTTGGGCAAATCCCGGTTGAAAGAGATTCAGTTCGGCAAGGGAGAGATTTAGGGCATTAGTGCTAACTGTTCCCCCGATTTGAATATTGCGATCGCTAGAAGCGGGGGATAAAAATACTAACCCAGTCCCACTAATTGCCCCGCCAAACTCCATCTCATTGGCGGTTAGACTCAGATTACTGGTCCCGGCGTTGAGGGTATTATTAAAAGACAGACTCCCTGTTCCTGCGGAGATTTCTGGGGTTCCGGTGAAGGTAACCGGGCTATTAAAACTGATATTCTGGTTAGCAGTAGTGAGATTATTTCCTAAAATTACGGTTCCCGTTCCAGTTTGGGAAAAGAACCCGGCGAGATTCAGTAATCCAGCAAGGTTGAGGGTTCCGGTATTGTTAATCGCCAGGGTTCCCCCGTCTGTGGTGTTGACGGTATTCAGGGTGATAGTGCTGCCAGTGAGATTAATTCCTCCACTCCCGACGTTCAAATTAGCAGCATCCAGGATTCCCCCGGCGATCGTCAGTTGAGGTAAGGGGGAACTTCCCCCAACGGGTTCAGTTAATCGCACATCTCCGGTTCCTGCTGTCAGGGTTAGGGGAAACGTGCCCTCAACTGCCCCAGTGACGTTAATGGGACCATTCCCAATTCGGGTATCGAGGGTGACGGGAGATCCCACGGTAATCAGTGCATTGAGGGTGACCCCTTCCACTCCCTGGGTGGTGACATTGCCGGTGAGTTGGGCAGGGTTGATACTGTCAACGCTGAGGGAGGAGACGGGGGTGGTAGTCCCGATCGCCGGGAGGGTGACTGTCCCCTCTCCGGAAGTGAGAGTCAGGGGAAAATTCCCATTGACTTCACCTGTTAAGGCGATCGCTCCATTGCCGGTACTACTATTAATCGTGACGGGTCCGGTTAAGGTGATTCCTCCTGTTCCGGCGATCGCTACGCCATCAGGACCATTGGTGGTAATGGCATTCCCCAGGGTAACAATCCCCCCGGTATTCATTGTTAATGATGATAACGGCGTAATATTCCCCACGGCTTCAGATAAGGCAACCGTTCCATTCGTCGAAGTCACCGTCAAGGGTTGTGTGCCATCTACCCCCGCTAAGGTAATGCTGCCATTTCCCGATTGTATAGTAGTGGGAACGGTTAAGGATAAATTAGTACCAGAAATCGTCCCGTTTCCATCCACACGCCCAACTATCAAGGTAGTAAATCCCTGAAGGGCAGCTAAATCGGCGGCAGTAATATCTAATGTGTCCGCGCTGTTTTCTATGGCATTACCCAGGGCAATGGGGGTTGTCAGGGTAGCAGGTTGCAGGGTCACCACTCCGCTTCCGGTAACGGTTCCCCCAAAGGTGAGTTCATCCCCAGTTAAGGTGAGGTTCCCTAGGGTGAGTACATTATCTCCATAGACTTGCCCCAGGGGTTCAGTCGTGGTGACATCGGCCCCGAGTTGGGTTGTTCCCCCCGCATTCGTTGTCACACTGGCAGCAGCGATCGCACCGCCAAAGGTGGTAATTCCGGTACTATTCACAGTTAAATCCGCAAGGGGAGTGACCCCGCCAATGGCCCCGGTAACACTAATATCCCCAATTCCTGCATCTAAGATGAGGGATTGATTCCCGTTCACCTGTCCTGTAAGGGTAATTGCCCCATTCCCTGAAGTGAGAGTAATGGGATTGAATCCCAAGATGGCATCTCCTTCCATAATGGGATTGGGACCCAAAGTGACATCTCCCTCAATGGCGATCGGTTGATTCACCGTAGTGAGGTCAGAATTGAGCGTGGTTGCACCCTGTAGCGTAATCGAAGCTGTACCCTCTGCCTCAATTGGACTATTCACCGTAATCGTACCATTGGGCGATCGCACTGTCAGAGGCGCATCAATCGGGTTGAGAAAACTATCCAGAGTGACGGTCCCGCTTCCATCCACCCCTCCGATCATAATTGAATCAAAACCCGAATTCAAGTTTCCGAGTTGGAACTGAGTCAAGCTTAAAGTGCCCGGTACTTCCGCCTCGGCATTAATCGCAATATTGGTATTGGGGGTACTGGGTTGCAGCAGTAAAATTCCCCCGTTGTTACTCTGTCCCGACCCTTCTGGGGGTAACTCTATCTGATTCCCCGTGAGTTCAACATTCCCCCCACTGTTGGGTTCAGAACTCCTAGAATTTAATAAATTGCGGATAATTAAACTCGTCCCCGCATTTACCACCACATCCCCGCCTGTACCTGCGGTTCCATCCACAGATTCCGCATAGGATCTAATCGCATTGGTATCAACACTCCCATTCAGTGCCTCTACCAGAACCTCCCCCCCATTACCTGCCGTCCCCACCTCGTTCATATTTGTCGAAGAATCCAGCAACTGAACTGCTATATTTCCATTTATACTCCTAACGGTAATCGGCCCTCCACTCCCAGCCCCAGACTCTAGGGAGTCAGCATTGAACACGGAACTGGTATTGATTGTATTCATGTTAATATCCTCGGTGGCAGTTACCGTAACCGCCCCCCCGTTACCCAGGAATCCGCTACCCTCTTGCAAATTCGTCCCGGAGTACAATGTGCCAGCAGTAATACTGCCGTTCGTGGCATTTAAAGTAATTGCACCCCCATCACTGGAACCGAAACCCAGTCCTGTATTAATATCCCCAACCACTATATTCGCGCCGGAAATGGATAAATGTCTCCCCCTTGCCGAGATAGTATTGGCGGTATTCATGGAAAAATCGCCTACCCCATTACCATCAGCATCTGCCACCAAGGAAATAGAACCCGTTCCCGCTTGAAACCTGAGTTCAGTTCCAAACCCTACCAACTCCTCAATTGTTATATTATTATTCGCCTCTAAAATCAGATTTGCTGTTCCTGGCAAATCTTGTAGTGCACCCCTAGAAATTGTATAATTTGCGGTATCCCCATCCCCTGCAAAAATTTCTCCTTCCAGGTTTCCTAAGACGGGAATATCCGCGTCTAATTGATTATCATCAGGACCTGGTACAAAAAATTCGCCCCCGGTTGCATCACTATTTTGAATAATAATATCTTCTGGATCAAGCAACAGCGTTCCCAAACTGCCATTAGGCGCACTTAGATCCACGGTCCCCCGAAAAATCAGGTTTTGTTTCCCCGAAACTTCTACAAATCCGCCATTCTGCGGGTCATTTCCGGGTTGAATCCCTCCGCGCGCATTAATGATACCCCTGAATGTTGTGGTATCATCTGCCCAAATAATCACGCGGCCCCCATCTCCCTGGGATAGGGCATCGGCAGAAATAATCGAATCCCGACTCACAAAGGTATCTGACGCATTGGGAACGGGACCTTGACCCTGATATTCACCCCCCACCAAAACCGTACCGCCGCCATCCATGCCTGAAGCATCAATATTCGCCCCAACCACCGCAACCCGTTCACCCAATACCTGGACTGTTCCCCCCGTTTCCCCTGTTACATCAATGTCACCGGAAGCCACAGCATCCCCTGATTGCACTGGAACCCTGGAGTGAGACCCCGTGAGAGCGATCGTGCCATCGGGATTCACCTGCACCTGATTGGCATGACTCACCCCAGTCCCCGTTAAGAGTTCCGGTAAACTCAACGGTGTGAGTTGGGGAGTGAGGGGATTCTCAGGAGAGGGGCTAACTTCTAAACTCAGCAAATGATTCGATTGAGAAATCCGGACCCGACTCCCTCCCGCAACCGCTGCAACGGTAATATTTCCTCCCAGAGAAGAAAGAATACCCCCATTGAAAACCGTTCCTCCCAATAGGGTTAAATTCTGCCCCGGTGATAGAGTTAAATTGCCTAAATTAGCTACTACTCCCGGTTGAGAAATATCAAAGGCAAATTGATTAGGTGTTCCGACTAAATTCCCCCAATTGTTTTCTCCTAATGCCTGAAACCAATCATTTTCAAACCCAATTCCAGTAGCGGTGGTAGCGGTAAATGAAGCAGGGACATTTAAGGAGGCATTGGGACCGAATAAAATCCCTGCTGGGTTCATTAAAAATAGATTAGAATTGCCTCCGGTGATTTGAATGAGGCCATTAATAACCGAAGCCTCTCCCCCGGTGACTCGTCCCAGGATATTTTGAATCTCTGGAGAGGATAAAAAATTGGCAATTTGACCTGGATTGAGGCCAAATTGCTCAAAACTATGAAATAAATTCTGGCGATCGCCCGACAGGGTTCCGCCGGTAATATTAAACTGATTTCCCTCGGGGTTAACCTGAGTATTTGTGCCATCAGCAGCCGGGGCGATGGGTTGTGCAAAACTGGCTGGTGCAGTCAACACGGATGAGAGCACCAGTGCGATCGGCATCATGCTGAATTTGTTCATCTTATAGCCCTGTAGTAATCACCTAAACCGAAATCAAGTAGCGATCGCAACCGGGGACCCTTGCCAGTTTCAAGGCATCTCGGATAACATTCACGAGGGCAATCACGCTGGCGATCGCACCCTCAATTAACCCGTTCCGCCCAAATCCTGCTCCGGGTTGCGTCTCCCGAAAAACCCACTATTTAATAACCCACAATTATATCACGTTATTTTATTTTGTCAAGAAAGATTAAAAAAATCATCCCTTCCATCCAACTCTACTGCACCCGGGAATCAAAGTCCTACGGATTTCTAATTCATTCTCCGGATTTATCAATTCCCAATTCCGTCAATAATTGCATTCAGTTTTCAACATCAAACTACCTGAAAAGTAATCGATAAAGCCGCCATTTCTTCTGCTTGGGCAATGCGAGAACGCGGGTCAAATGACGCCGTAATATTGCGAGTTTGGCTTAAATCAGTCCATAAACTTTCCACCGCCGAAACCGATTCCTCTTCCAACCCTAAAACTCCCTCCCGCGTCCCCCGCGCTGCGGCAATTTGTTGTAACTGTTGTAGGGAAGTTCGCAAGGGAGATAAACTCGCGATCGCCAACATTTCAGCCGTGCCCAAGGGCGGTGAAATTGTCAACTTAAACGGATCGCGATCGCCATCAGGAATCAACCGGGTTTCCCCTGCCTTCACCAACGCTGCATCAATGCCAGCAGTCCAACTATTCGGAAAAACCACCACCAATTCCCCCGTCGTTGTAATCACTAACAAAGTCACATATAAATCCCTATTTTCCCCATTCCTTACCTCACACTGTACCTCCACCCCAACCGGAACCGCTGGAATCCCCCCTCCCAAGTTCGGTGTCACGACTTCAGTGGTTCTCCCAGTTCCCCCGCGCGCCGTAAACGCACTCGCTGAAAACTGCGCCTGAGACCCCTGCAACACCTTCAACCCCATTGATACATTCAACCGAGAGGATTCCGCATTCAAAGTGAGTTTAACCAGTCGCGCCGCCAACAATGCGCGAAACTTACTTTTCAGGCGATCGCACCCCGCAACCACCGACTCTCCCACCTTCCCAAACGAACCCGGAATCAAATCCAAACCCGCACCATATAACCCCAAACTCCCTACTGCCGGAACCTCCCCCACCCCGGATTCCCGGACCTCCTGATGTAGCGCCTCCGTCATCCGTCCCAAAATATAATGCACCTGCGTTTCCCCTAACGGCAATGCTTCCATCCGTTCCACCGCAGCAACTGCCTGTTTTGCTGCCTCCCACTCTCCCCCCAACGACTCATCCAACCCAATCCGCAACGTGAGATTTTCCGGAATCGCCCGCGCCTGTTCCTGCAACAGCGCACCGGGTTGCAATCCTGCCGAAGGTGCGACTGCCTTCCCCTGCGCTACCAACCCTTGCCGTGACTCAATTTGCACCAATCCCCCCGCATCTCCATCCGTCGCCAGCGCAAACACCGCATTGCTATTAAACGCCGTCAACGACTGCGGGTCAATCCCCCCTAACCACAATTGCAGGCGATCGCCATTCACTGCCGTAATCACCGCCTCTGCCGGATTGGACTGTACCGGCAGGAAATAAGTCGGTTTCGATTCATTCCCGCTTCCCGGTTTAACCTCCATCTCCGGAACTTGCTGAGTCGAAGAAATGCGTGTCGTAGTGCGTGCGACATTCCCTAACACCGTCTGCACCACGTGACTCCCCGTTTGCTGCCATAGATACTGAGTGAGAGCATAAGTAAACGCCCCGGCAAAAAATCCCTCAAACGGTGTATCTGCCGCCAACTGCGTCGCTGCTGCCGAAGCAATCACCACCCCTTTTGCTACTCCCTTTTGCCGGTCCTCCATAAACTTTTCTTCTGAAATTCCCAACTTAGACACCCACTGCTGATGATATTCCCGTTCCTCCAAACTGGGATAATCCCCGCCAGGAATTGCCCGAATCGTCAAATTCCCCCGCTTGCCACCCCCCGAGTGACAACTATCTAAAACTACCGTAATATTTTCCGTATTAATTGCTGACATCCACAGGAACAAACTCGCCCCCATAATATCAGAAACCATCGCCTGTCCTTCCTGAATTTCCGCAGTGCGATCGCTCGGAACAAACGTACTATTCAACCGTTCCCGAGGATTCCCCAACGGATTATAAGGATTAACCACCTGTGCGCCATGTCCCGAAAAATGAAACACTACCACATCACCCGGTTTTGCCTGAGCAATTAAATGAGATTCCACCGCCTCAATCAACCCCGCCCGAGTCGGTTTAATTGCTGTATCATCGGTCACCATCAAAATATCCTGGGGATTAAATCCAAACCGATGAATCAACAACTCTCGCTGTAACTCAACATCCGTAATACATCCCCGTAACGGACTAACCTTAGCCTGAGAATAATCATTAATTCCTATTAATAACGCCAACTTACGCGGTGTATCCTGAGCCAAAACCCGAGCATACCGTAACCCTTGCCGCTGAATCTCGAATTGACTCCACCCTAAAGCCGCTAAAGCCGCCCCTGCACCCTGAACAAAATAACGCCGTTTCATAATACACCTGGGAAAAATTTAGGAACAATTTGAAACCGTATCACCCTAAACCAGATTCCCCCAATTTTACTCGAAAGATGGGCAAATTCCAACTCCCCCCTAACCTAAACTGGGGGTTTGCTCTCAATGTAGTCACAGATCTCCTATAAATAAAATACCCAATTAGGCCCTCTCCTCATAGGAAACCCACCCCAAATCACTGAACTCTCACTAAACTCCTCTAAAAACATTAAAAAATTATTAAATTTTACACAACTCCACCATAAACCTATGCTATCGTGTCGAAACCCTTAACCTAATTGAACAAATAAACCTAGTCCAATCCACCCCAAACCTACTCCCGAAAAACCCTCTGTAATTCCATCCATCCAAGGCCAAAATCATAAAAATTTTTCAGTTAAAATCAGGAAAATCTGGGGTTATTCAACCCAATTATCCGATTTATTAAACTTTAAAGAGAGTCCAAAAGCCTGCCCCAGTCCCGGATCGATTCGCCGCTAGACCTTCCACTCCCCTGAGATTACAAAAAAGACCAGTAACAAAGGCGATCGGCTCCTTCAAATGGAAGTTTTTAATGCTTAAATAATCACTTACAAATTCACAAATCAGGATTTAAAGCAATGGTGCATCACGGGTTATTACTACTATCTCATTCAGCATTGACTATAGCCACAACTCTGCTACTCGGCGCAAGTGTTGTCCCGCCAAGTTCAGCCCAGGACATGGAAAAATTATCCGAATTAACCAGAATTGGAGAGAGTTTGATTGCCCAGAATAGTAGCAGTGCAGAGGGGAGTGCAGAGGGCGATCGGTTGTTCCAAGAAGGAGTCCAACTGTTTCAACAAGGGACAGCCGAATCGTTGCGTCAAGCCTTGCAAAAGTGGGAAGCAGCACGCCCACTCTATCAAGATGCAGGCGATGCCGCAAAGGAAGCAGCCACATTGTTAGGAATAGGCCGAATTTCCGACTTACTGGGAGAGAAGCAAACGGCCCTAGACTACTACAACCAATCCTTGCCCCTGTCTCAGCAAGTGGGGGATCAAGCAGGGGAAGCGGTTACCCTCAACAATATTGGCCTGGTTTACTCCGACTTGGGAGAGAAGCAAACGGCCCTAGACTACTACAACCAATCTTTGCCCCTATGGAGGCAAGTGGGGAATAAAGTAGGGGAAGCGACAACCCTCAACAATATTGGCCTGGTTTACTCCGAGTTGGGGGACAAGCAAACGGCCCTGGACTACTATAACCAATCTTTGCCCCTGAGACGGCAAGTGGGGGACCTAGCAGGGGAAGCGGTTACCCTTAACAATATTGGCCTGGTTTACTCCGAGTTGGGAGACAAGCAAACGGCCTTGGACTACTACAAACAATCCTTGCCCCTATTGCGGCAAGTTGGAGATAAAGCAGGGGAAGCAGTTACCCTCAACAATATTGGCCTGGTTTACTCCGACTTGGGAGACAAGCAAACCGCCCTGGACTACTACAACCAATCCTTGCCCCTATTGCGGCAAGTTGGAGATAAAGCAGGGGAAGCGGTTACCCTCACCAATATTGGCCTGGTTTACTCCGACTTGGGAGACAAGCAAACCGCCCTGGACTACTACAACCAATCCTTGCCCCTGTCTCGGCAAGTCGGGGATAAGGCAGTCGAAGCGGTTACCCTCTCCAGTATTGGCCTGGTTTACTCCGAGTTGGGAGACAAGCAAACCGCCCTAGACTACTACAACCAATCCTTGCTCCTGTCTCGGCAGGTGGGGGATAAAGCACAGGAAGCGGTTACCCTCTCCAGTATTGGCCTGGTTTACTCCGAGTTGGGAGACAAGCAAACATCCCTAGACTACTACAACCAATCTTTGCCCCTGTCTCGGCAGGTGGGGGATCAAGCAGGGGAAGCGGTTACCCTCAACAATATTGGCCTGGTTTACTCCGAGTTGGGAGACAAGCAAACCGCCCTGGACTACATCAACCAATCTTTGCCCCTGAGACGACAAGTGGGGGATAAAGCAGGGGAAGCGACAACTCTCTCCAATATTGGCCGGGTTTACGCCGACCTGGGAGACAAGCAAACAGCCCTGGATTACTACAACCAATCTTTGCCCCTGAGACGGCAAGTGGGGGATAAAGCAGGGGAAGCGATTACCCTCTCCAATCTTGCTTTCACCAAGCGCAGTCAAGGCAACCTCACCGAAGCGCTGACGGACATGGGAGCGGCTATTAGTATTATCGAAGAACTCCGCACCAAAATCGACAGCGAAAAACTGCGCCAGTCTTACTTTGCTCAAAACCAAAATGCCTACGAGTTCTACATCGACCTGCTGATGGAACTGCACCAGCAAAATCCTGAGCAAGGATATGACAAACAAGCCTTTAATACCAGCGAACGCGCCCGCGCTCGCACGTTGTTGGAAATTCTCGCTGAAGCCAATGCTGATATCCGCAATGGGATTGACCCTGAACTGCGGGAGAAGGAACTCAATTTACAGCAGCGCATCAATGCCACGGAATCTCGTCGCATGGAGTTACTTTCTGGAGAACATACCCCGGAACAAGCCAATACCATTCAACAAGAGCTGGATACTTTGTTACGGCAACTGGATGAATTAAGGGCGGAAATTCGGCGCACTAGCCCCCGTTATGCAGCCCTGACTCAACCTCAACCCCTGACTTCTGAACAAATTCAGCAGCAGGTTCTTGATAAGGATACTTTGCTCTTACAATATTCCCTGGGCGAAGACCGTAGTTTCCTGTGGGCAGTAACTCCAGACAGTGTAGAGGTTTATGAACTCCCTCCGCGTGCTGAAATTGAGGAACTAGGAGAACAATTTTATCAACTAATGCAAAACCCTGAGTATCGGGGTGAGAGTCGCAATATTACCGTGTCTCCTAACCTTCCTCAAATCAATGCCTCTGCTACCGAACTGAGTCAGATGTTGTTGTCTCCCGTGGCGGATAAATTAGCTGGGAAACGGTTGTTAGTGGTTCCCGATGGGGTGTTGAATTTCATCCCTTTTGCTGCCTTACCGACGCCGGGACAAGGGGAGGAGTTAACGCCGTTATTGGTGAATCATGAAATTATCAATCTACCTTCCTCCTCGACTTTGGCGATTCTGCGCCAACAAGGTGAGGGACGAAGTATTGCACCGAAAACCGTGGTGTTGATTGCAGACCCGGTGTTTGAACCGGATGATAGACGGGTTACGGGACAAAGTGCGGTGAAGGCATCAGATTTAGGTCGAATTATGGTGAATCGTTCGGCGGAGACAATTATCGGGCGTCCGATTCCGGCACTGCCTGGGACTCGTGAGGAAGCGGAGGCGATTTTGGCGTTAGTGCCTGGGGGTAGGGCAATGTCGGTATTTGATTTTGATGCCTCTCGCGCTACGGTGGCGAATACAGATTTAACTCAGTATCAAATGGTGCATTTTGCTACTCACGGGTTTGTGAGTAGCAGTAATCCGGAGTTGTCCGGCGTTGTGTTATCTCTCGTGGATGAGCAAGGGAATGGAGTAGATGGGTTTTTGCGCCTGCATGACATTTTTAATCTCCAGTTGAATGCTCAGGTGGTGGTGCTTTCCGCTTGTCAAACGGGACTGGGAGACTCGATTCGCGGTGAGGGGTTGGTGGGGTTGACGCGGGGGTTTATGTATGCTGGAACGCCTCGGTTGGTGGTGTCGTTATGGAGTGTGGATGACAAGGCAACGGCGGCGCTGATGTCGAAGTTTTATGGGAAGCTGCTTTCACAAGGGGTGACTCCGGCGCAAGCGTTGCGGGAGGCACAGTTGGAGATGTTGGCAAGTGAGGAATGGAAGTCTCCCTATTTTTGGGCGGCGTTTACTTTACAGGGAGAATGGCGATGAGGGGCGGTTGATTCGTCTTGATTTCGGGAGTGGGGTTTTTTGGGCCGATCACTCTGGATAAAAAGGGTCTTGTTATTGGACTAATTTAGGAGGGTTAAGAACATGAGTGCAACCAAAGACAACGAAGAGTTTTTTCCCGATGATAATCCCAGCAAAGGAGAGTTGTTTATTGAGGTCCCCAGTAATAGTCCCCCACCTTATATTGAAGGGGTTCCCAATGCTTTTGACCCGATGGAAGAAATTCAGGCGAGGGGGATCGCTTATCGAGGGTTAGCTGGAGGAAATGTTCCTGGAATCACTCTGATTATTAGTTGGATAATGTTTGGGGTAGCTCCCCTCATCGCTCTAATCCTGATGATTGTTTTTGGCGACTATTCATTTCTACCTTTTGTTTTAGTTTCTAGTCTAATGATGGGGATTTTAATACGGGGTACTCAGGCAAAGTTGGCTAAACGAAGAGCTTTAAAGAAAAAAATAAAAAAAAGATAAATTAAATCCCTGTTAAAACGGATACTTTTTTAACAGGGATGGGGTTGAGTATCAATCTGAATTTATCGGAATTTGAGGGAGATTTTTAGGAGGATTTAGGTCATCCAAAGGCGGCGCAAGACGGAGACGGGAATGGCATAAAACGATCGCTCACTGTAGGCGTCTCCGTTGGGTCCTTGCCGTTTTTGTTCTAAGATAAAACTGAGCAACCCAATGACTTCTCCCCATTGGTTTAATAAGGGGGAACCACTAATTCCACCCTGGAGGGGAATGCTCACTTCTAAGACGCGATCGCTGCATATCGACTGCGGGCGAATCCGGTTGATTAATCCCACGTTACAGTAGAGATTGTCTTCAAATCTTCCCTCGTAAACAGCAGGAAATCCTAGAGTTAAAACTCGTTCCCCTACTTCCACCAATTCAGAAAAACCCAATCGCAAGGGGGTCCGGGAAACTGAGGTGGGTTTTAAGTGCAAAATAGCGACATCATCCGGTCCCCAATGGGGTAATTGGATGGAAGCAACTTGAAGCATTCCCTGTTGAGTCATTACCTGAATGGTGTGGGGTAAAACACATTCTCCCGTTGCTTCATTGAATACTACATGACGGTTGGTTGCTATACGATCGCCTCCGATGAAAAACCCACTCCCATTCCCCGTATATCCCGGGGAATTGACCTGAATCCAGGCTACAGAAGCCGCATAAATTTGTACAGAATGGTTGAGATTGGTAAAGTCTGGACTGTGAATTTTTAGGGGTTGCGCTTGTGCTTGAAGTAAAGCCTGGTAATCTTGCCGTTGTCGCGATCGCGCATAAATTTCTAGTCCCAATTCTACCTGATTGAGAGACAGGGGAAGCTCAATTTGCTGAAAATACTCTATCGCCTCAGCGTAGCGGTGCAGACTGAGAAAATATTGTGCCAATTCTTCTGCCTTGCCATCGGAATTGACGGTCAAATTTTCAATCGCACTCACCCATTTAAGATAGGTTCCCACCACTTCTGTTAATTCCGTTACCGCTTCCCGAATTCGCTGAAGTAAACTCGACCCTTCTTGGAACATCAGCTTAACGCGATCGCTGATTTGAATTCCTTTCCAATCTAAGGACTGATACCCCTGAATCCAACTTTGACAACTCCGTTTTAAGGTATCCCAGCGATCCTGTGCTAACCGTTCTTTCATCTCTAATTCAGGGTGATCGCGATACAGTTCTAACAACATTTGATTATCTGTTTCCGTTAACTGATATCGGTCCCGATAATTTTCATAAAACTGCAACCGTTCCCGTAATCGGATGGCTAAATCACCGAGTTCCATCTTGTCAACGGTCGCAAACTGTGTCATTATTTCTGCGGAAATTTTTTGTAAATGCCCCAATTGTTCTTGATAAGTTTTTGCTTCATAAAAGCGAGTTTGGAGGGAGGTTTGTTGAGCCGGAGTCAATAAATGAGAATCAGCAATGGTAATGCTACATTGATTTCCCGTCCCCAAATCCAACGCCGATACTTTCAAGAGACAATTGGTGTCAATGTCAAAACTGACCTCAATTTTTGGGACTCCCGCTTTGGCGGGGAAGATTCCTTCTAAGATAAATTGTCCGATTTTGAAATTTTCCTCGGGAATCGGCGATTCGCCTTGAAACACTTCAATTTTAACCCGGGTTTGATTATCTTCAATCGTGGTGTAATTATGAGTCTTGTGGGTGGGAATCGTCGTATGTTTAGGAATCAAAACATCAAATTTAAACTCAGTGGGAGATACAGAAGACTTAATCCCGAGACTGAACGGCACTACATCTAGTAAAACGGTTTCCTGAAGTGCTCCTAATAGAATCGCTGCTTGTAAAACTGCACCCCTGGCTACGGCAGTTAACGGATCTAAATCTGCATTCGGTTTTCGTCCAAAAACTTCACGAATGCACTGCCGTACCGCAGGCATAACGGCACCTCCACCAATCAACAGAATTCGATGGGGTTTATGAGTAATTTTCTGACAAGTTTTGCGAATCTGATTCAGCCAGGGGGCCGCCAGTTGTTCCAGTTCCTGGCGGGTGAGTTTTAAATCAAGGGTCGTACCTTTAATAAATTGGGGAAGCTGAATCGTCCAAGCCTTGCGGGTGGAAAGTTCGATTTTTAACTCTTCGCAAGCCTGACGAAGCCGGGTAGCAGCAAGGCGATCGCTGGCAATTTCATACCCCGTTTCCCGTTCAATTTTAGTCATAAAATGGCGGTACAAAATCTCGTCTAAATCCGCACTGCCTAGGGAATTATCCCCTTGAATTTCTAAGACTTCAAAAACTTTGTCTTCCACCTCAATGATAGAAATATCAAAGGTTCCCGCCCCCAAATCAGCAATTAACAGGGTTTCATTGTGAGGCACTCGATGATTCTGAGCCAAACAAGCGGCAGTGGGTTCATGAATGAGTCGTAAAACATTCATATCAGCCAGCATTCCCGCTGTTTTAGTGGCTTGTTTTTGCGCATCATTAAAGTAAGCGGGAACCGTAATCACTGCATTGCTTATAGGAATAGCGAGGGGATAACGATCCAGATAAGCGATTACCCATTCTTCCGGTGGGACAGTTCCCATTGCTTGCGCCGCCAAGTGAGAAACTTGTTGGACAATTTTTTGGCGGAGGCGATCGCGGGCTAATTGCCTCGCACAATTAATAATTCGGGCCGAAATTTCTTCGGGACGGTACACCACTCCCCCCGCCTTAAATTTCGTCTCTGTTCCCATTTTTCGCTTCGCCTGGGTGACAATGGCGCGGGGGGATTGACCCAGTAACTCAGGGATGGGAACCCCAACCAGTTCTCGCCCCATCTGGTCGATCGCAAACACGGAAGGAATTTGTTGTTTGCCCTGCCATTCCACAACTTCCACTTCGGCTGTGCGTTTATTATACAAACAAACCACACTGTTACTGGTGCCGAGATCCAACCCGATTGCATCAATGTAGTCCCCTAACACCGCTTCCGTGGCAGCTTGCACCCATCGCGGCGCTTGTTGTTCAAACTTGCGTCGATCCAAGGCTTCAATCTGCGGCAGTTCCCTCGCCACTAAAGTGAGCAAGCGATCGCTCACTAAGCCGCGATCGCCCAGTTCCTTGATGCGTCGAAATAACAGGGCTTTTTCTTCCGGCGATCGCTCGGGTTCGTAAGCATTTGCGGCATACAGTTCCGCCAGTTCCTCAATCCGTCCCGCTTTTGTGAGTAATTCAATGAAGCGCTCATCAAAAACGACCTGGCGATCTCCCACCTGTTGCCGTCGCAATACAGCCGCCCGTTCAAATTCTTTTGCCTGTTCATACATTGCGATCGCGCGATCGGTTTCCCCTAACTCTTCATACAGCAATCCCGCCATAAAAAAATCCCCCCCTTGTTCCAGTAATTGGGCTTTTTTCTGGGGGATACTCTCAGTTGTCTCACAATCCGCCGAATCCAGGGCGGATAAGGCTTGCCCGAAGGCTCCGGCTTTTTCAAAGAGCAAAGATGCGCTAAAATAATCTTGGGCTTGCTGCGCTTTGACTGCCGCCTCTTGATAATTTTCTGCCGCTTCTTCCAACCGACTCCACGCTTTGAGGAGTTCAGTCTCTCTCACTCCTTGAGCCTCAGTTAACTGGATTTCCAACCCAGCGCGAGCCGTTTTGAGGACTTTCCCCAATAAATGTTGAGTGCGATCGGCTTCGGACTGGACTTGGGAGCCTGCGGAATGCTTCCGCCATGATGTTTCCAAGGCTTTTAAGAGGCGCACTGCGGGCAAAAATTCGTCCTGATCCAAGTGCGATCGCACGGTTCTTTCCATGCTGTCTCGGACTTGTGCGATCCACTCAGGATTTAAGGTAGGACGGAGTTGCACTGCCTCGGGTAAGTTCCCGAGTTGGTAATGACAATCACTCGCCCGTTCCAAGTCTCCCGCTTTTTGAAAATGCTCCAACGCCGTTGTATAATCCCCTTCGTCCCAAAAACAGGAGGCGACTTTTTGATGTGCTTGGGCGATCGCCTCAGAGGATTGAATCCGTTCAGATAAGCTTAAAACCTGGAGTGCATTTTCTTTCCCTCCCATCTCCATGCGGTAAGCGATCGCACAACGATAATCTTTCACCGCTTCCGCTAAATTCGCCGCCTCTTCCCAGCGCTCAATCAACCCATAAACCGGATGGAGGCGAGGCAGTTCCCTCGGGGTTAATTGCAAGAAAAAGGCTTTCCAGGGTACATTTCCTTGAAAGGAATTAGAAACTAACAAGGGGTTCAGAATCGCTTCAAGCTCTCCGGAGTCCAAACGCCCTGCTTGCCGACGTTGTACCAACTTCCTCAGTAGTTCATTCTCTTCACCCATTCGGGCGATTTCCACACAAATAAACTGTTGAATTTCCTGACGAAATGACGCGTCTTGTACTCGTGCCGATAGCCGCCAAGCCGCATTTAATGCCTGCACCGTTACCGGGTCTCTTGTCAGCAAAAATTTTAGTGATCGCTTGGCGGAAAATGTCCCCGTTGGCAGTAATGTTCCCAGGCGGGGTTCAAATTCATGAATTACTTGAATTAGGTGAGAGCCATTCCCGCTAGTATAGCGATTCACTCTATCACATTTTGCTGCGCGGTCCAAAACTTGGGCATAGGTTTTCCAAATCTTTTCCCGATCTGAATAACTCGGATGTTCCAAAGCTAATAATTGCTCTAAACTTTTGCAACTCCGGCGTAATTGTGACGACGGATTGCCCCCGGCTTTGAGTCTCTCCAACAGATGGGAAAAAAATCTGAGCAGCTTGTTGAAAAATGGCCGCAACGGGTTGGGTGAATTTAATTTCATCTTAACTAAGCGGGATAAGTTGAGGTTAAGTCCAGATCAGCCGTCTTGAGGGTGATAAAAAATCCCTTATTCTATAAGAATAAGGGATTGAGTGAGGGGATGGGGAATTAAAGACCGTCACGGGTGAAATAAACAGCCAGAATAGGGACAGGATGAGTTAAACCGACGATCGCCGGTTAGAAAATAACCCCAGTAATGGACCTAGAACTGCCCCGACAATAAATCCGCCTGCGTGCGCCCAATAGGCAATCCCGCCACTTTCCATGCCGATATTGGTTTGTTGAGAGAGACCCGCTATGCCGTAAAAGGCTTGTTGGATAAACCAAAACCCGAGAAAGAATACGGCGGGGATGCGAAAGGTTGTGAGAAAAAATCCCAAGGGAACGAGGGTGAGAATTTTCGCTTGGGGATAACGCAGAATGTAAGCACCCATGACTCCGGCGATCGCACCCGATGCACCTAAAGAGGGAATGGTTGAATCCATTGAAAAAAACCATTGTGCTAAGACGGCGATCGCACCACAGGCTAAATAAAAGATGATGTATTTGATATGCCCTAAGCAGTCCTCAACGTTATTTCCAAAAATCCACAGAAATAACATATTACCGCCCAAATGTAACCAGCCTCCATGTAGGAACTGGGAACTAAACAAAGTCGCCAACTCAGGAACACTGCTGGGAGTCGGTTCTCCCGCAAAGCTGGCACTCAGTTGTTGGGGAACAACGGCCCAATCTTGCAAAAATGGATCGAGCTGTCCCTGTTGTTGTAAGGAAATTTCATAGAAAAAGACCAAAATATTAACGGCGATTAACCCATAAGTGACATAAGGGGTAATTTCCGCCGGTGTTTCATCATGTAAAGGAACCACAGAATTTATCGTGCTTTTTTCAAAAGGTTTGGGACCAAGATAACAAATCTCAGGCCGATCGCCCAATAACTAGGGGCAGAGATTGCTACAAAAAACCCCTCCGGCTACCAGAGGGGTTCGTCTGAAAGGGTGGAAATAGGCTAGGAATTGCCAATATCCCAAAGCCTGCACTTAACAGACTTTCAGGGCGATCGCCTCACCCAATAAGGATGAGTTAAGCACTCTACCAGCCTTTTTCAGCTTGTTCGAGAACGTAGGTGGCGACATCTTCGATTTGATCGTCACTCAGACGACCCCCAAAAGCGGGCATCGCATTCTTGCCATTCTTGACCTGAGTCTTGATTGCATCTAAAGAATTCATGCCATATTGATCGAGGGCATCTTTTTTCAGGGTTTTGTTAGCCATGATGACGTTATTGCCACCCATGTGACAAGCAGCACAGTTGGCGCTAAAGATTTTGGAACCATTGGCGGCATCTCCAGCGAAGGCGGGAGGTACGAAGGCAACAGTCAGGACGGCGATCGCCAGCAAAACGATGGATAATAGTCGCTTCAAAGCAGTTCTCCTCTATTTAACTCAGAATTGTCAGTCAAAAAGTATTTTATCCCGGTTCGTTAACATCCAACGCGATATGCCGAAACGATTCGGTGATGTTTTTCGTAAATTCCCCAACCGAGGCGATCGCCAGACCCCCTAACCCTAGCCCCCATTTCCTTAACAACCCCAATGAGCGCGATCGGGTAAAAACCTTTACAGTAGAGGCAAAGTCGGCAATTTAGCTCCCCTCCGACATCCTCTTGGAGGGACTCCACCGGGAGGACCTCAACCCCTCAGTATTGGGCATTCGTCCTTTACACTCAAGGGTTATGGGGAGATTTAACAAAAAGATGTAGCTGTCATGTTTGTGTCTTCTCTTAGACAGGCAATCAATCCCCAACCCATCACCACCACGGCGGATACCACTGTAGAAGCCGTAATCGCCCTAATGAGTCGGGCCAGAACCAGTGGTGTCCTTATCCTAGACCCTCAGCGAGGAAACGGGACTCAACAGGATCAGTTAATCGGGATTTTTACAGAACGGGATGTGGTCAGAATGATTGCAGCCTCTCAAGACATTAAAGGGGTGGCGATCGGCGAAGTCATGACCAAAAAAGTCCTCACCCTAACCGAATCCTTAACCGACGATCAAGATATCGTCACCGTCCTGACCCTATTTCGTCAACATCGCATTCGTCATCTTCCCGTATTTGATGCCAATGGAACCCTCCTCGGTATCCTCACCCAACAGGGGATCCGTACCGTCCTCAAACCCATTGATTTCATGCGTCTGCGGCGAGTTGATGAAGTGATGACCACTCGGGTGATTCATGCCCCAGTCTCCACCACAGTCCTCAATATTGCCAAACTGATGGCAATCTATAACGTGAGTTGCGTTGTGATCGCTCAAGTTCATCACCAGAGTTTAACGCCCCTCGATTCAACTTGGGGGGTTTGGTCCGCAGATAGCTGTCAAATCAAACCCGTCCGGCCAATGGGGATCATCACCGAACGGGATATGTTACAGTTTTGCAATCTTGAACTGGACCTAGAGCGGCTCAAAGCCTCCACGGTGATGAGTGCACCGTTATTTCCCATTGCACCGGATGCCTCCTTGTGGGAAGCCCATCAGCAGATGCAACGGCGGCGGGTTCATCGCTTAGTCGTGGTGGGGAATGAGGGGGAACTCGGGGGAATTATCACCCAAACCAGTTTGTTGCAAGCCTTAGACCCGATGGAAATGTATGCCGAGATTGAGGTCTTGCAGGAATTATTGCAACAATCGGAATCAGAACGAGAAGCCCTACTCAAGCAACTGATCGCTCGGAATAAATTACTGGAATCCCTGGCCCTCACCGATGAATTGACCGGGTTACCTAACCGCAGGGCGATGGAACAGGCCCTACCTCAGATGCTGCCCCATTCTGCGGCTCAGGAGAAGTCTGTTTATAGTGACTATATCTGCTTGTTTGCGATTGATGTGGATTTTTTTAAACGGGTGAATGATACTTATGGTCATCCCACCGGCGATGGCGTGCTTAAAGAAATTGCGGGGCGGTTGCAAAGACAGGCCCGAGCGAATAGTTGGTTTTATCGCTATGGGGGGGAGGAGTTTATTTGTCTCACCGTGGGGATTGGACCGGAAACCGCCTGGGAATATGGGGAAGACTTGCGAGAGGCGATCGCCCAGGAACCGTTCATCACCGCTGAGGGGGTCGAAATTCCCTTGACCATTAGCATTGGCGGGGCGATCGCCCCACTGTCGGGGATCACCGCTGAAGGGATCAAAATCGGACAAGACCCCCAGGCGTTATTGGCAGTTGCCGATCGCGCCTTATATCAAGCCAAACGAGAGGGCCGCAATCGGGTACAGTTCTGTCCCTATTCGGAAATTCACTGCTAATTCGACTCTAACCCTCTCGATGTCCGGTCTTGACTCTAACCTTTAAACTCTTCGGTTCCCCACCCTGGCGCTTTTTGAGCCGCCCGGAGAATAAAGGCGGCCATATTTTCCACCTGGTCCGTGGGTAGCCAAGTTTCCGGGACTTCTCGACACCAATAGATATCCTCGCTGCCGTCATAACTCATCGGCGATCGCATATAAGCAACCAACCCTTCGAGATTATTCCGGGGGGGTGTCGCGCCGCTGAGGTCCTCTAGGGACAGAGATACCGTCGGATAGGGCAAAGTCGCTCCACCCACATGACAGTTCAGGCAATGTTGTTTAAATAACTCTTTGCCTTCATGCAAGCCTTCTGGGGAAAATAAGCGGGTGTCTCCCTGCTCATTGATTTCAATGGGCACCGGCTCGGTGACTTGCAAATAGCGGCGTAAATAGAGGTCAATCGAGTCGGCTTGTGCCGGTAATGTGAAAGTCATAAAACCCAGGCAGGTAAAGACGATCGCCACCACTGAGCGGATTAAAATTTTTGGCAACATTAGCACTTGACTTGGGGTGCAGTTTAATCGCGAATTCTGGCCCTGGATTGCCACCAGTGATGAGTCGGGAATCCAGAGGGGGATAAGCACAGGAGGGGTTAGAAACTCTCACCCTGACTCCGGTGCCACGGACCACGGTTGGGTTCAAGGGTGAACCTAGAGCGTTTTGGGGTTTGGAGAAGCCCGTTGAGCCGATCGCCTCTCATAGGGGAGAGGGAGTCCCGATCGCTGACTTCCCCATCCCCAAAACGCCCGGTTGCACTTGAGTTGGTGCCGTTACAATATCCGTGAGGCCCGGTCGAGTCTGAATGCAGTCTGTAACCGATGGGGAGATTTAGCGGTAGGCTTTACCGCCACCCCATTGTATGCCTTGGATTTTAGGCTGAATGAGGATGTGTCCGGCGATCGCGAACAGATCGTCCTCGGTCAGATTTCTCATTTCTGCGAAAATATCCGCACTCTTAATGCTGGGGTGTAATTCGGAAATGTCCGTCTCCCCGTCATAGCTTGTCGGATTTTTCATGTAATCGATTAACCCTTCAATCGTATCTCGGCGCGGAGTAGCAAAGGCCAAATCTTCTTGGCTCAAACTCACGTTGAAGTCAGTTTTGGTCACCCCACCGGCATGGCATTTGGAGCAGGTATCGTTAAATACCCGTTTGCCTCGTTCAACTTGTTGCAGGCTCAAGACGACGGTTTGTCCACTCTCGTTTAGTGGTACGGTGCGGATCCCGCGATCGAGTTCCACTGCCGTCGCATTCCCGACAAATATTTGAAAGGTGAAGAATACAGTGGCTACAGCCAGCCAAATGCATCTTTTCAGCATGGTTTTCCTCAAAAAAAAGCGGATATGGTATTGAACGCTAAACACAGCTCAGGCTTTGATTAGCTCGGTTGCTAACAGGTTCGGAACTCTTCCTGTATCCATCGATCGCTTCCAAAATGCCCCATCCGCGCTCGGGTCACGAGTTGACGAGTTAGCGCGTTTGTGCATAATTTAGGCTTGATGTCAAGGATATTAGTTCGCGATCGCCCGGTAAAACACCGAACTAGCCCGGGGTCCCGTCATTTGCCGCTAATCTGGGTTCGAGATGCGATCGCACGGTTCAAGCTCGCTCAGGGACATTCCGATCCAGAATTCTCCTGGGGATCGTCGTGAATCTTACTCAAAATTGCTTTGGCATCCTCCAACGCCAGACGGGTTTGAGGACTTTTATAGGCAATCGAGAGCTCGTCGCACCACCGCAGGATCTCCTCAATCGGGAGATTATAGTCTTGAGCAATTTCCGAAATCGACAATTCGGCGAAACCCATAATTTTTGGCAGACAGGTCAACATTAAGCCATTTTCAATATCATTATCATGCCAGTAAGTGGCACTTTCTAAAAATTGCATTTTTGCTTCAAGGATGGAGGATGCACCAATCTCTGGAACACCCCCCACCTCAATGGGAATCTCTCGGGAATTTTTCAATTCTTCTTTCCCTCAATCTCCCTACAATCTCTGACCAATCCCCTACAAATTAGGTATTTCTTACCTTTGACTTTTGCTAAAGTTTATGCTTATCCCGCAAAGTAACACAACAGACTGGACTACCAAAGTTTGACGAGAGTCTCAACCCGACAACCCCGGTAAAGTCTTCAAAAAACCCGACAAGATTGATATAGATTTCTTCCAAAATCCTAAAAAGCCCCCCTTAATAAGGGGGGTTGGGGGGATCCATCCCAATGTTTGTAGGAGGCTTAATGATGTACGCGAGATCTAATCGATCGCCGTGGTACTCAAATGCATCGCATCCGGTAATGGAATCCGATGAGACAAAGGAGACTGAGGCTGATGCAAACAAATCAACTGAGCCAAAGTCTTCTTAATCTGAGTCCGAGGAACGATCGCATCCACAAACCCATGTTGCAGCAGGTCCTCCGCCGACTGAAAATCCTCCGGCAACTTCTCTCGCAGGGTTTGCTCAATCACCCGGCGTCCAGCAAACCCAATAGTAGCTTTAGGTTCAGCAATAATAATATCCCCCAACATCGCAAAGGATGCCGTCACGCCCCCAGTAGTGGGATGGGTCAAGATGGGAATATAGAGCAACTTGTTCTCTCGATGCCGTTCCAGGGCCCCAGAGATTTTCGCCATTTGCATCAGCGACAACATTCCTTCTTGCATCCGTGCCCCCCCAGAAGCACAGACAATAATCAGGGGTAACCGTTCTCGGGTGGCTCGTTCAATCAGGCGGGTGAGTTTTTCCCCCACCACGGACCCCATACTGCCCCCCATAAATTTGAATTCCATCACCCCCAGGGCCACGGGTAAACCATCTAGCTTGCCGAGTCCAGTTTTCACCGCATCTAAACAGCCGGTTTTGTCTTGATATTCCCGGAGGCGATCGCTGTAAGATTTGCGATCGCGGAACTTGAGGGCATCCACCGCTTGCAGATTCTCATCGAGGGGCATCCAAGTCGTGCCATCAATGAGTTGGTTAATCCGTTCTGATCCATCCACCCTCAGATGATGCCCGCATTCGAGACAAACCATCTGATTCGCTCTGAGGTCCTTGGTGTAGGTCAAAACCCCACATTCAGGACATTTCGTCCATAGCCCATCGGCTATCTCTCGCTCTTGCCGCTCTTGGCTCATGGGGCCTGACTTGCGGCGATTTGCAAACCAATCAAATAGAGACATGAAAACGCTTAATCCCTTCTGTTTGTTACCGATTCAACTTCCCGGCTTTTGATCTAAACAAGCCGATACCGAATCCGATCGCTGGCGATCTTCGGTGCGATCGCTTCCTCTGCTGACGTTTCTCCACAAGCTCTTTTGTTCAGAGTTCGCACCCAGGCTCCTCTTCTTCGGGAGGACTGAGTAATAACAACGCCGTCCACCGATCTTCTGGACGCACTTGCAAAGCCGTTGGACTCCCGGTTCCCAAATATGAAAGAATTCCTAAATCAATAATCCGAGTGGGAATCTCATGGGCCTCCAGCACCTGTTGCATGAATTCAGCTTCCCAGCGATGGCTGGTGGTTTTCACTGTGATCCAGGTCACAATAAACTGATCTTACCTAAGATTGTTTCCCGTTTCCTTCTGAGGTCAGGCCCCAGAACCCCAATTTTAACGCGATTTCGCTTTTTAATTTTCCTATAAATTGGTCGAACTGGCATGAGAATCTCCCTCCCCGGCTTATCAGTTGACTGAATCCGCTTCCACAAATTCAATTCTCAGCAAGCGGATGGAACCACAATGCCTACAATAGGATTGAAGAATCAGGCAATCATCAAACTCTGTTAGCAATCTTAGACCGAAACCCCCATGCCCAGAACACAACGCAACGATAACTTCATCGACAAAACCTTTACTGTGGTAGCGGACATCATTTTAAAGATCCTACCCACGAATCAACAAGCGAAGGAAGCCTTTGCTTACTACCGCGACGGAATGTCGGCACAAGCTGATGGGGAATATGCTGAAGCGTTAGAAAACTATAACGAAGCTCTCAGTCTGGAAGATGACCCCTACGATCGCAGTTATATTCTCTACAATATTGGCTTGATTCACACCAGCAATGGCGATCGGGACAAAGCCCTGGAATTTTATCATCAAGCCCTGGAACTCAATCCTCGGATGCCCCAAGCTCTTAATAATATCGCGGTGATTTTTCATTACCAAGGGGATCAAGCCAAGGATGCCGGAGACACGGAAGGAGCCGAGGAGTTATACGATCGCGCCGCAGACTACTGGAAACAAGCGATCCGTCAGGCTCCCAATAACTACATTGAGGCCCAAAATTGGCTCAAAACCACTGGACGTTCCACGATGGATGTGTTTTTCTAGTCTCTGGGTTCTCTTAGCCTAAACCTTTTGCGGCGATCTCTCCGGTTTGATGCAGTTTTTCTTTCAAACAAAGGGCGATCGCCTTCCACCCTGACCCTCACCCTCCCAATTTACCCATGATTGACCGAGAACAAATTCGCAAAGTCGCCCATTTAGCTCGTCTCGAACTCACCGAAGCCGAAGAGGAACAATTCACCACCCAAGTGGGCAGTATTTTAGAGTATTTCGAGCAGTTGAGTGAACTCGATACCGAGAATATCAAACCCACCACCCGGGCGATCGATGTCAGTAACGTCACCCGTCCCGATGAACTCCAACCCTTTACAGACCTTCAATCCATTATGGACGCCGCCCCTGATGTAGAAGGGGACTTTTTCAAAGTGCCTAAAATTTTGTAGGCAAATTCATCCCCTCTTCCTATGAAAAACCCCAATTTCTAATAGCCTGCTCACGCGGGCTATTTTCTTGGAAACGATGGGTGACACTCCACTAAATCTTTATACTTCATGAACCCATCGCACCCCTATAATTCATATCAAAACCTCAGAACCTCCACCCCATTTCAACCATGAGTACCTACCAATATTATGAATTCCAAGCCTTAGACCGTCCCTTGACTGAGAAAGAACAAGACTATATCCGTACCCTATCCAGTCGGGTTAAACTCAATCGAACACAAGCCATATTTGTTTACAGTTATAGTGACTTTCCTGGCAATGCCGAACAGGTTTTAGAAAAATATTTTGATATCATGCTTTATACGGCGAATTGGGGGAGTCGCCAACTGATGTTTCGCTTACCGAAATCTTTGATTAACCTGGCTGATTTAGAACCCTATCAAGTCCCCGAGGGGATTGAGATTTCTACAACTGAACAGTGGGTTCTGATCAATATCAACATTAACGATGAAGATTTGAATGGTTGGTGGATTGAGGGAGAAGGATGGCTCCCTAGAATGTTATCCTTGCGCGATGATTTATTACAAGGGGATTACCGAGTTTTGTACTTAGGGTGGTTAAAAGCTGCCCAACTCTGTTATGACTTTGACCCAGATACTTGCATAGAACCGCCTATCCCGGCCAACTTAAACAAGCTTTCCAAACCGTTACAAGCATTTGTAGAGTTTATTGAACTCGATCCAGATTTAATTGAGGCAGCAGCGAACTTGAGTCCCCAAGCTGAAACCAAATCAGACTCGATTAAAGAACTACAGAAAATAATTCATCAGCTTTCTGAAGAGGAACGCAACGACTTTTTAGCGCGCTTGTTACAAGGAGAACTGAATCTGAACCTAACACTGAGCCAGCGTTTACAATCTTTCTCCAAAAAGCCCACTCTTCAAACTTTGTCGAACTCACCAGGTCGTTCTTTATCTGAACTTCTCACCCTCGCGGTCCAATTAAACACACTCCGAAAACAGAAAGAAAAACAGGCTGCAAAACAGGAAAAAATTAAAAAGATTCAGGAACTAGCGCCTCGGGAATCGGAGATTTGGGAACAGGTCTTTCATGAAATTGGAACCAAGCACGTTAAAGCTTACGATCGCGCCATTGTTCATCTACTCAATTTACAGGATATCGCCGAATATCAAGGCAAATTGCCGGAGTTTAAAGCCCGAGTCCGCCAGATTCAGGAAGACTATAAAAACCTTCGCGGAGTGATGTCCCGATTGCGAGAGTTTAAACTCTGGCAAGATTAAATCGAAACCCAGTTTGAGGGGAGTTGAGAGTTTTTAAATACCAACTTCGGCGCTTACTGCAAGGGAAAAAACAGGTCAAGATAAGCAGATAAAAGGGTCTCTCCCCACAAGGCGGCGATCGCTGCACCGACAGCCAGAAAGGGTCCAAATGGCATGGGTTTACTGCGTTCCAGCCACCCCAAGGCGACTGCACCCCCGCCGATAAAGGCACCGGCAGCACAAGCAATAAAACCGCCTAAAAGCATCAATTTCCACCCTAGCCAAGCCCCCATCATGGCGGCGAGTTTGGCATCCCCGGCCCCCATTGCGGTTTTTCCAAAGGCGAGGGACCCGAGAAAGGAAATGCTATCCAACACCCAAATCCCAATCACTGCACCGATTATCCCGACCATTAATTGATGGGGAATTCCTTGGACATTAGAGGCGATCGCCCAACCTGTCCCCATCTGAAACCCTAATCCCACCACCAATCCCGACTGGGTAAGCTTGTTCGGCAGGGTCATGGTATCTAAATCAATAATTGAGAGGGCCAATAACCAGCTAAAAAAGACCCAATACCCGATCATTTGCATCGGGTTTTCCCAGGTGAACAATGCCACCACCATGAAGATGACGGCAGTTAAGGCTTCAATGATGGGATATCGGACCGAAATCGGACTTTTGCAGTGAGCGCAGCGACCCCGCAACCGTAACCACCCAAAGACTGGCACGTTCTCGGTTTTACCCAGTTTATGCAAGCAATGGGGACAGCGTGAAGGGGGCCACAGTAAGGATAAACCCGCAGGAATCCGGTACGCTACTACGTTGATAAAGCTGCCGATGGAAGCACCCAAGGTTAAGGCGACTGCAACCGCCGCGATCGCAACAATCACATCCATGATGACCCGATTTTAAACAGTTGACTTGAGCCGTGAGACTTTTAAAAAATGATGCAATAGTTGTTTTTTTATTCAAATTTTTTAGAGAATTATTTCTGATTAACAATAGGTAATCATCAAAACTCAATAAAAAGTCCGAACCTTATCTTGTCCGGTGATCATCATAGCCCATTTCCTTTAATAGAGTCCGGCTTCAAGCTGATCGAAGGGCACAAAACATTCCGTCAGCAATAAAGCAGGCTTTTGGGTAAAAATGAGCTGACCGCGATAAGTAGAGCGATCGATCGCCACCCCAAGAGGACGCTGAATCCCATCGGGATGAACCTCCTTGTACGCTCGATAAAGCAACCTTGCCGCTTTGAGCAAAGTTGGGTCAAGCAACTGCGGGGAGGCGATCGGGGTATCTTCTTGGAGTTGTGGTGCAGCGTACATGAGCGAGCAACCTTAAATCGTAAAGTTTAAATGGATACAGGAAAAAGTTTGGTGCTGGTCATGGTTTGATTGTAGTCTACCTATTCTTAAACTGTGGCGATCGGGCTGACAAAAATATCTATCTCTGGAATGAAAATCATCAAACCTGAGATCCTTATGTCCCCCTTAATGGAGGGTTTCACCCCTCACTTAAACAGCCACTGCGCCGCGTCCAACTCAGCCAAGCTGTGGGTTAATTAATTACGGTATTAGAGAATAAACAACACAGTCCCAACAATTAGCTCATTCATTTAGCGGCACAATTTAAAGGATAAATTTTTTCAGGATAACTGCAACCTGACCATATTTTTCTCCCACCAATCCATCTAATTCGTGATGTTCTATGTCTTCGTTTGCTCCGAGTTTACTGGTCCATTTCCCCGAATCTAATTGTCGGGCAGCATGAGTAGGTCTTCTATTTGAGTCGGCATAGAGTGCTACTTTTTGAAACCCCACCTCTAAAGAACCCGTTTCACAAACCTGATATCCAAAAGATTCAAAAACCTGAATAAATGCTTCTAAACTTTCTTCTCTTTTAACATTGGGCGGCCAATACTGTTGCTCCATTTCATCGGGCCACCACCAGTTAGAGTTATCTTCTAACGCCCAAGCAATACAATTATAATCCGCTGTATCCTGGCTGGTTAGTCTATATCGAGTCGGTAATAAATTGGGATAATCCGCTTCAATCCACCCTCTAACTTGTGTTCTCCAGGCTGAATTACCGATTGGTTCATTCTCTACCATCTGTAACCTTTCTGCTTCCCCCACTCTAGCCAATATCTGATCATCTCCTGAGTCTGACCTCGTTTTTCTAGGGGAACTGGATCTTCTCGACTAATGGCTTTGATTGCCCAGAACCATTGTCCGGAGTTTCGTTCCAGTTCTCGGAGTAACAAGGGGATTACTGCTTTCCCCATGCCAATAATCTGCTGATAGGCAGGATGCATGGATGCTTTATTGGTGGAAGAGATTCCCCTTGTTTCTCTACGCCATTGATGGGCCAATTCTAGGAAAGTCTTTTCTAATTCAGAATTAATCGATTCTAAATTTTTATTTCTGTAGGATTGATAATTTTTGGTCAACCTCCAAGTTTCCTGAGTCCCAGTTTTCCGACTCTTTTCTACATCTTCACTCTCCGCAATCCAGGTTGATTGAAGTCTATTCGGTTTGAAAAGTGAGAGGTGATATTGAACTGGAGATTTTAAAGCCAATAATTTATCTTTTCGATGGTTTTTACAAAAAAAATCTCTCTTTTCGGCTTCGGTTCTAAATTTTTTTATTTTTAACATTTTTACTCTTCTATTTCAAGATAATTAACGTTCGCCCTTTCTATTAATTGTCTAAGAACTTTTGCTTTTTTTTCAGCCCTGTTCAATTGTTCTTGAAGGTGCTTGATATCTATTGAATCTAGGGCTAAAAAAAGTTCTTTTGATTCATCAGCTTGACGATATTCTAACTTTAAAGTATGGATAATAGTAGCACTAGCAGGGCCTTTCTCTATGTCCCTATCAAATATTGGCCTGATATCAGAAATAACTCTTGCCTTGAGAAAGATTCGCTCTTGTTCAAGTATGACGTTAGCGGCTTTAGATAAAACAGCAAGAACCCCCCCCTGCTCCATCACTCTTAATAATCTCTGACTAAAGCGCTGTAATTGAAATTCAGTAAATTTTTGAGAAAACTCTTGAGAGGTTCTTAAAAATTCTAAAAGTGAATCCACGAATTCTTGAGGATAAAAATCAGAATCATTGAATAATAAATACAAAGAAAGAATAAAATCGGTTATTTTTTCAGCCCGTTTTACATCTAATTGGGTGACTTGGTTCGCAACCGCATGGGTTATTTCTTCTATGTTTAATAAAGGAGATATATTGTTGCCCAGAGATTCTACAATCTCCTCTATAACTTCATCTTCTAATTCTACGAGTAGCTTTAAAGCAAAATGATATCTTTCAGGAATCCCTGTTATTTTCATAAAAATTGATTAGGAGGGTAAAGAAGGTTGAATATTTAGGGATTTTTTGTGAAATTTAACTGAGAGGGGTCACGTTTTGCTAAAAATACAAGTGCCTTTCACAGATATTAACATAATTTGAGCGGAGCACAAGACATTAAATGTAGAGTTCCGATCCGGTTTTCAAAGACCTATTTGCTTCTAAAAGAAGCGCTTCTGTGGGGTTCCTCGCTGTAGTCTCACCCTCTGGGTGTCGCGTGCAACAGACAGACGTCCAGTAATCGGATTTTGGATTAATTCTGCCAACAATCAGAACAATCGGATATTTTAAGGGGCCTTGTACTGGGCAGCCGGAGATCGCCACACGCCTTCAGCACCTCACCATCCATCCCATACCACCTACTCGCCCAACGCAAAAAATCCCGGTGAGTCTTGACTCCCGAGAAAAAAGGGTTTTAAAAAATTAATGGGCGATACTGGATTCGAACCAGTGACCCCTTCCGTGTGAAGGAAGTGCGCTACCACTGTGCTAATCGCCCGCACGATTTATTACAATAGCATAGCTTTCCCTAAATGCACAAGCCCTTTACTAAAAAAAATTTGCCCCCGTCCCCAACCTTAATCCCCTTGGGGATATTCGTCCCATAATCGGGAGATTTTGCGCAAACTCTGGAAATCTCCGTTCCCCAAAATCAGATGATCCAGGAGAGGAATTTGTAACAATTGTCCCGCTTGCAATAACTGGCGGGTGAGTTGAATGTCTTCCGGACTGGGTTCTAAACTCCCCGAGGGGTGATTGTGGGAAATAATTGCCCGGGTGGCACCATGTCGCAAGACTTCTCGGAAAATCTCGCGGGGATGAGCAAGGGTTTCTGTTGCAGTGCCAATGGTGAGCAGTTTAGTCCCAATCAGGCGATTTTTCACGTCCAGCAGCAATAGCGCAAATCGTTCTTGGGGTTGCCACATCAGTTCATGGGAGAGGGCCGCTGCTGCTGCCTCGGGACTATCGATTTCTTTGCGTTCGGGGGGCCTGGAATAAAAGGTGCGTTTGCCGAGTTCGATCGCCGCTAAAATTGTGGTGGCTTTTGCTGGTCCTACGCCGGGAATTTCCATGAGTTCCTGGGGTGACATCTCCCGCAGCACTTCCAGGGGGTCCCGCTGATTCTCGCCGAGTTTCTGTAAAATATACTGCCCGAGTCCCACGGCGGACAATTTTCCTGGTCCTTGTCCCGTCCCTAGAAGCATGGCAATGAGTTCGGCAGTTGCCAGACTTTTCGGACCATAGGCCATCAATCGCTCTCGGGGTCGCTCATTGGTGGGGATATCTGCAATTCTGAGGCAATAGGTCATGGGCCAACCCAAAACTCATTTTTCGCGAGTTTATCATAACGCTGAGTCATGAACCAAGCGATCGCCCTGAGGGTTGCCTTTGGTTTCATAACATTTCACAATGGGCGATACTGGATTCGAACCAGTGACATCCTGCTTGTAAGGCAGGCGCTCTACCACTGAGCTAAACGCCCTTTTTTCCCGACGGATCACATCATAACACAGTTTTTGGAAATTTCATGCCATCTGGTCGAACTCATGACGAAATTACTTTGTGGAGCTTACCCTTGGTGGCAGGAGGGACATACGCACAGACCCGCAGCAGCAGTCTGACGCTGATTGTTGCCGGTGGGTTTTTGTTTAGTGGACTGATGTTTGGCCCGGATTTGGATATCTATTCTCAGCAGTTTCAGCGCTGGGGTTGGCTGCGGTGGATCTGGCTGCCTTATCAACACAGTTTACATCATCGCTCATTTTTGTCTCATGGGCCATTGGTAGGGACGGCGTTGCGGATCCTCTATTTAGGGATTTGGATTGGGGCGATCGCCTTTGGAGTGGTCCTCGTGGGGGATTACCTGGGACTGTTTACTTGGAATCCGCCAATGGCATCAGCGGCGATCGGCCAAACCATCAAACAACACCCAATGGAAGGAGTGGCCCTCTTCCTCGGATTAGAACTGGGGGCCATGAGTCATTCCCTCAGTGATTGGATTGGGTCCGCTTACAAGCGATTCAAAAAATACGGATGGTCTGCTATTTTTAATCCAAGCAAAAAACCCCGAACTCCCACCAAAAAGCGCATTAAGCGTCACGCCTCCCGCAACACGCGCCCCCAAAGAGCCTCTACGAAGCATAAATCTTAAGTTTAATCCCGGCTTGAAATATATTGGAGACGATGCCCACAAGAGATACTATCCATAATAGTGTTAAACAAGCCCTCATCAAAGAAGGTTGGCAAATCACCGACGATCCTTATATCATTTCATACGGTGAGCGTTTTTTGTTTGTTGATTTAGCGGCTACGGAATTATCAATCAATGAGGCGGTAACCGGACAATTCATTGGTGCTGAACAGAAAAATCAGCGGATTGCCATCGAAATTAAAGCCTTTCGCAACCCCTCTGCGATCGCCGATTTAGAGCAAGCTATTGGTCAATATATTCTTTATCGGTTGTTACTCCAAGAGGTCGAGCCAGACCGGATAATTTATTTAGCGATTCCCGAGATAACTTACTTAGATATATTTAGGGAAACAATGGGTGAGTTAGTGATCTCTAAACTTTCTCTCAAATCAATTATTGTAGATATCCAAGAAGCAGAGGTAAAACAATGGATACCAGCCAGACTTATCGAGACATTGTAAAACAGGTAATTCTAGGTTACGCTCAATTAAAGCCCTCTCACGGAGACATCCGATTAGATCCGGTTTTTGATGAAACTAGAGACCGCTATGCGCTCATGCAAGTCGGGTGGGATAGAGGCCGTCGAGTGAGAGGCAATTTAATTTATGTGGTCTTACAAGATGGTTGTGTTTATATTGAATATGATGGAATGGAACGCAGTATTACCGAAGATTTAATGAATCAAGGTATTCCCCAAAATAAAATTGTTTTAGCCTTTTTGTCCGATACTGAAAAAGTGCTAGTTGGCTAAATTTGTTAATTTTTTGGTATAGAAGTCTCCTGTAGTAACCCAGGTATCACCCTAAATGTCAAATCCTGAATTTGTCAACTCAACCCCTTCTCATTCTGCCGCCTTACCTGCCTTGGAAAAGTTAATCCAGGTGGTGGCACAGTTGCGATCGCCTGAAGGCGGATGTCCCTGGGATTTAGCCCAAACTCCTGAAAGTTTAATCCCTTACATTATAGAAGAAGCATACGAAGTGGTTGATGCCATTAAAAGTGGTGATAAAGAAGCCATTGCGGAAGAACTCGGCGATTTATTATTACAAGTTGTTTTGCAATCCCAAATAGCAAGTGAATTTAACCAGTTTAATCTAACTGAAGTCGCTGAGGGAATTGCGGAAAAACTGATTCGCCGACATCCTCATGTTTTTGGTGATATTGAAGTAAGTAGCGTTGAGGAAGTCCGGACTAATTGGGAGCAAATCAAGGCCGAAGAAAAAGGAGAAACTGCATCGAATGTTAAACCTTTAAGTGAAAAATTGAGTCGATATGCTCGGACTTCACCGCCTTTAATGGCGGGAATGAAGATTTCCCAAAAAGCCGCTGCTGTAGGGTTTGAATGGGATAATATTGAGGGAGTTTGGGAGAAATTTGAGGAAGAATTAGGGGAATTTCGTTATGCGATCGCCCATGAAGATAAAGCACGCCAACAAGCAGAACTAGGGGATTTATTATTTGTGGTGATTAATCTCGCTCGCTGGTATGATTTAGACCCATCGGAGGGGTTGTTAGAGACCAATCATCGATTTGTCCAGAGATTTTCTAAACTGGAAGCCGCTTGCGATCGGCCTTTGTCTGAATATAGTATTGAAGAATTAGAAGAAGTTTGGCAACGCATTAAAGTGCTTTTGGCAAAACAAAAGCAAGGGTGAGGATGAGTAGTATGGGGAGGATAGGGAAGGATGTTAAAGGTTACAACTTCAGTCGTTTCTCCTCCATGTTCGTAGTAACAACTGAAGTCGTTTCTTCTCCCCCATCTCCCGTCTATCTCCCGTCTCTCCCCCATCCTCCCCATCTCCCGTCTCTCCCCCATCCTCCCCATCTCCCGTCTCTCCCCCATCCTCCCCATCTCCCATGCTAAAATCGGGCCTAGATATTTCAGGAAAAGTTGATGGTTAATACCACTGAGAATGCACCGACAGAGATTGCAGCGGGTTTTCATGCCTTTTCTGACCCGTTGCGGATTTCAATTTTGGAATTGCTGCGCGATCGCGAGTTGTGTGTCTGTGAACTGTGCGAAATTCTCGCGGTGAGCCAATCTAAGCTGTCGTTTCACCTCAAAACCCTCAAGGAAGCAGCTTTAGTTCGTTCTCGCCAAGAAGGTCGCTGGATCTACTACAGTCTGAATATTCCTCAGTTTGCTTGCCTCGAACAGTACCTGGCGGAGTACCGTCGGTTTAGTCCTATTCTCCCAGCAAGGCCCTGTAATGGAGATTCCTGAATTTCACCTTTACTAAAATTTAACCTAACTCATCAAGTTTTATTGATATATTCACCCTATACCCCGTAATTGTTTTTGGGGAAAGGGTTATGAACGCAACAGCACAGCGGGTTTTGAGCAGCGTAAAACAGTGGGCGGCGATCGCTGGAGTAGCGGCCCTGTTGACATCCTGCCAAAGCAGCAATTCTCAAGTCTTACAACCCATCATCATGGATGGGTCTTCTACGGTCTATCCGATTACCCAGGCGATCGCCGACTCCTATCGAGAAACCCATCCCAATCCGGCAGAAGTGACCGTTGAATTCTCCGGGACTGGGGGTGGTTTTCGCAAATTCTGTGCCGGAGAAACCACCATTAATAACGCTTCACGACCGATTAGCCTAGAAGAGATGGCCGCCTGTCGAGACTCTGGCGTTCCCTATATCGAATTACCGATCGCCTTTGATGCCATTACCCTGGTCGTTCACCCCGATAATACCTGGGTCGATCGCCTTACGGTGGAGGAGTTAAAGAAAATTTGGGAACCCAAGGCGCAAGGGAGAATTGTCAAATGGAATCAGGTGAGGTCCTCTTGGCCTGATCGCCCCTTGACCTTATTCGGTCCAGGTCAAGACTCTGGGACTTTTGACTATTTCACTGAGGCAGTCGTGGGGGAAACCGATGCAAGTCGCAATGACTATACCGCCAGTGAGGATGATGATGCGCTGGTTGAGGGCGTGCGTCGGGACCCCAATGCCCTGGGTTATTTCGGCTATGCCTACTATGAAGCCCACCGGGACGGACTCAAGGCGATCGCCCTCGACGGGGGCACAGGTCCAATTATGCCCTCTCGCGAAACCGTGGAAAGTGCCCAATATCAGCCCCTTTCCCGTCCCCTGTTTATTTATGTCAATGCCGACGCCGCCCAGAAAAATCCTGCACTTCAGGCTTTTGTCGAATTTTACCTAGAGAAAGCACCCGAAATTATCCCCACAGTCGGCTATATCCCCTTACCAGAAGAAGGCTACCGTTTGGCTTACATCCATTTTCACCGACACAAAGTCGGCACAGTCTTTGAAGGCAAAGCTGCTTTTGATTTAACCATCGGCGAATTGCTGACCAAACAAGCCAAGTTTTAGGTCCCCCGGGCTCATATCAAGTTTTGTTGAAATAAATTGACTCATCAACTTTTATTGATGTATGATTTAGAGCGATAGAGCTTGTAAGGACGAGGGCAATTGTCATGAATGAGGCAAACGAGCAGTTGAGGCAGCCGGTAAAAGCCGGTGGGAAACTGAGTGTTTTTGAGCGATACCTGACCCTGTGGGTCTTTTTGTGCATCATTGCCGGGATTGTTCTGGGAAAACTGTTTCCCGGGGTGGCAGTTACCCTCGATGCCATGAGTATCTATCAGGTGTCCATTCCGATCGCCATCTGCCTATTTTTCATGATGTATCCGATCATGGTGAAAATCGATTTCACCCAGGCAGCCAATGCAATGAGAGCACCGAAACCTGTGCTGTTGACCTTAGTTGTGAATTGGTTAATTAAACCCTTCACAATGGTGGCTTTTGCTCAATTTTTCTTGGGTTGGTTATTTCGTCCCTTGATTGTGGGTACAGAAATTATTAACAACGAGACCATTGACATTGCCAGTTCTTACATTGCCGGAACCATCTTATTAGGAATTGCCCCTTGTACGGCGATGGTGTTGATGTGGGGATATCTCTCCTTTAGCAATCAGGGACATACCTTGGTGATGGTGGCAATCAACTCCCTGGCAATGCTATTTTTGTATGCGCCTCTGGGGAGATGGTTGCTGGCAGCGAATGATTTAACCGTTCCCTGGCAAACCATTGTGTTATCGGTGCTCATTTATGTGGGATTACCTTTGGTGGCGGGGATGTACAGCCGATATTGGATTTTCAAAAATAAAGGCCGTCAGTGGTTTGAACGGAAATTTTTGAAATATTTGACGCCGATTTCGATTACAGCCTTGCTGATTACGTTGGTGTTGCTATTTTCGTTCAAGGGAGATTTAATTGTTAACAATCCCCTACATATTCTCTTGATTGCGGTTCCCCTGTTCATTCAAACCAATTTTATTTTTTTAATCAGTTATGTGGCAGCCTTAAAACTGAATATTTCTTACGAAGATGCGGCTCCCGCTGCTTTAATTGGGGCCAGTAATCATTTTGAAGTTGCGATCGCCACGGCGGTGATGCTGTTTGGCTTAAATTCTGGTGCCGCACTCGCAACGGTAGTCGGGGTTTTAATCGAAGTGCCAGTCATGTTAATGCTCGTAGAGGTTTGTAAGAAGACGGCGAACTGGTTTCCCCGAGAACCCGAGAAGGCGACGTTACGAGATCCCCGTTGTTTTCCCAGTTTCAAGTAAACCCGGTGGGGAAAAGTTTTCCACACATTGTCCACATTAATTTAGGAGAAAAAAGTCATCATGAAAAAAGTAATGTTTGTTTGTAAGCGCAATTCCTGCCGATCGCAAATGGCGGAAGGATTTGCTAAAACCTTGGGTGAGGGAAAAATTGAAGTCACCAGTTCTGGTTTAGAATCCAGTCGAGTCCATCCAACGGCGGTGGAGGTGATGGAAGAAATCGGGGTAGATATTACGAATCAAACCTCGGATCCGTTGAGTGATTTTCAGGCAGAGGATTATGATGCGGTGATTTCCCTGTGTGGTTGTGGGGTGAATTTACCCGAAGCGTGGGTATTGCGAGAGGTGTTTGAGGATTGGGAATTGGAAGATCCGGATGGGAAATCTTTGGAAACCTTTCGGACAGTGCGGGATGAGATTAAAGCGCGGGTGAGCAAACTGATAGAGGCGATCGCCACTGAAGTTCCCGTATAAGGCGAGGATCTGGGGAGAGTTCTGATGTTTTGATAGCCCTCCCCGGGATTAGTGGAGGGGGCTAAAGTCAATGTTATGCTGAATCCGATTATCCTGGCCCCTCTGATGCATTAATTGATCCAATTTGTTGTCAAATTGGCTACCGTTTACAACTTCCAAACCCCTTTGGACAAAGTAATGAGCTAGAATTGCAAGGATCGGGGCAAAACTTTAAGGCAGAGACTTTAACGCCTATTAACCCAATCTTTACCCTAAAGAGGTATTCTGCAATCGTTATCGTCACACAAACACCGAAACTTAAACCTACCCATTCCGATCATGCGTTTACCCAATCCCATTAAACCGGCTCAAATAGCGTTTTCCCTGTCTGTTCTTGCACTGACCTTGGGGATCGGGGCTTGCCAGGGACCCGCTGCGAACAACACCACAACTCCCGAAGGCAATACAGCCTCTCCCGAGGGTAATGCAGCCTCTGAAGGGGGCAATACCGCCTCGGAAGGGACCGGCAAACTCGCCTTAACTCAAACCGTTAACTTAACAGGTGCGGGCGCGACTTTTCCCGCGCCGATTTACCAACGGTGGTTTCAGGAATTTAATCAAAAAACTCCCCAGGTTCGTACGAATTATCAATCCGTTGGTAGCGGTGCAGGCGTTCAGCAGTTTTCGTCAGGCACTGTAGATTTTGGGGCCAGCGACGTAGCGATGACCGATGAAGAGATCAAAGCGATGAACCAAGAGGTTCTAATGCTACCGATGACCGCCGGTGGCATCGTCTTGGCTTATAATTTACCCGGAGTGGAAAGCGGGCTGAAACTTCCTCGGGAGGTTTATGTGGATATTTTATTGGGAGAGATTACCCAATGGAATGACCCGCGCATCGCGGAAGCGAATCCTGGGGTGACTTTACCGGATCAAGCGATCGCCGTAGTTTATCGTTCTGATGGAAGTGGCACTACAGGAGTGTTTACCCAACATCTCTCCGCGATTAGTGAAAAGTGGAAAGAGCAGGTTGGTGAAGGGAAAACCGTAGAATGGCCGACGGGAATTGGCGGAAAAGGGAACGAAGGCGTGACCGCTTCGATTCAACAAACTGTAGGTGCGATCGGCTATGTTGAGTATGGCTACGCCAAAAACAACAATATCTCGATGGCCGCTTTACAAAATAAATCCGGCAACTTTGTTTCTCCAAGTGATGAGGCGGCGAGTAAAACCCTAGCAGCGGTAGAACTTCCCGATAATCTACGGGCTTTCATTGCCGACCCCGAAGGACCGGATTCTTATCCGATTGTTAGTTATACTTGGCTGCTGGCTTACCAACAGTATTCCGATCCCCAAAAAGCTCAAGCTTTAGAAGCGGTGATTGAGTACGGGCTGAATGAAGGACAAAAACTGGCCCCCGACTTAGGCTACATTCCGCTTCCGGTGAATGTCAGGCAGAAAGTGGCCGAGAAAGCGGATGTGATTAGCGCTGAGTATGACATTGAAGTGAGCGAATAGCCGTCCGGTTTTTGGATTTAAGGAGATAGCAAGCGGATTGGACTGCTTGCTATCGTTCTAGCCTGCTATTTTTCTATAATCAAAAGCGATAGAGTAAAGCGCTTAATTTATTTTAAGTTAATGAGTAAACCAGCTGAAAGTATGGATATGGGCCAGGCCCGAGCGATTCAACCTCGGCAAGAACAAGAGCGCGTGATGGATACCGGGTTTTTCTGGATCACGCGCCTTTTTGCATTTGCGATCGCCGGGATTTTGGTTTGGATAGCGATCCAGATGGCGAGGGACGCCATACCTGCGATGCAAGCCTTTGGTTTGAATTTTTTCACCTCCAGTTCCTGGAATGCGGTTCGGGATCAGTATGGGGTCTGGCCGATGATTTATGGGACCCTGGTCTCGTCAGCCCTCGGTTTACTGTTTGCCGTTCCCCTAGGAGTGGGGACGGCGATCTTTTTGAGTGAAAATTTTCTCCCCAAATCAGTCCAGACTGTTCTGGTGTTTATGGTGGAATTGTTAGCCGCCATTCCGAGTGTGGTTTATGGATTATGGGGAATTTTTGTCCTAATTCCCTTCTTGCAACCGATTGGGATTTTTTTGCATAAGACTTTGGGCTTTTTGCCGATTTTTTCCACCAGTCCAGTGGGACCGGGGATGTTGCCCGCCGGGATCATTTTAACGATTATGATTTTGCCGATTATTACGGCAATCTCTCGCGACTCCTTGGCATCTCTCCCCCCAGAATTGCGGCAGGCATCCCTAGGTTTAGGGGCGACACGCTGGGAAACAATTATTCGGGTTTTAATTCCAGCGGCATTTTCTGGAATTGTGGGCGGGATTATGTTGGGATTGGGCCGCGCGATGGGAGAAACGATGGCCGTTACCATGATTATTGGGAATTCTAACGATCTAAAATTCTCTCTGCTGGCTCCAGCAAATACGATCGCCTCCCTGTTAGCGAATCAGTTTGCAGAAGCTTCCGGCTTGCAAGTTTCAGCTTTGATGTATGCAGGTTTGGTTCTATTTCTGCTCACCTTAGTGGTGAATATTTGTGCTGAGTTAATTGTTCGGAAAGTCAAGAAGTTTTAGTTATTCGCTATTACCCTCGCAGTTGTTTAGGGGTACAATACCCAGTCTGATATGTCACAGCCTTTTTCAAATCCCAACGACGATTTTTACAACGCGACCCCACATGGGGAGCAGCTCATGCGGAACTATAAAACGCCGCGATCGCTGTTTGTCTGGGTGATGACCCTGTTATCCGGTGCTTGTTTAGTAATCACCCTGATCCCATTATTTGCGGTGATGATTTATGTCACCATTAAAGGGTTTAACCGCCTGAATTTGGACTTGTTTACTCAACTGCCGCCTTCTGCGGGGATGGAAGGGGGCGGGATTGCTAATGCGATCGCCGGAACTCTGATTATGGTGGGGATCGCGGCTGCCATTAGCGTGCCCATTGGGGTCTTTGGGGCGGTTTACTTGTCCGAGTTTAGTTCGATTCAAGTCGCCCGGTGGATCCGCTTTGCCACCAATGTCCTGAGTGGGGTTCCTTCGATTATTGTCGGAATTTTTGCCTACGGTATCATTGTATTAACGACCAAACAGTTCTCGGCTCTTGCCGGGGGTGTGGCCCTCTCGGTTCTGATGTTACCGATTGTGGTGCGAACCACCGATGAAGCCCTGCAAATCGTTCCCCCTGATGTGCGATGGGCGTCAGTGGGGGTGGGAGCCTCCAACTATCAAACCGTCTTGAGGGTGGTTTTACCGGCGGCCTTACCTGCTATTATCACAGGATTAACCCTGGCGATCGCCCGGGCTGCTGGAGAAACAGCTCCTTTAATTTTCACGGCTCTCTTTACCTTTTTCTGGCCCCAAGGCTTGTTTGAACCAGCCCCCTCTTTGGCGGTGTTGGTTTATAACTTTGCCTCGGTTCCCTATGCCAGTCAACAAGAACTGGCTTGGGCTGCCTCATTGATTTTAGTGTTGTTGGTTCTACTCACAAGCATTTTGGCTCGCTGGGCCACTCGGAAAAGCATTTATTAAGAACAATGCTTTCTGTTGAAAATGCCACCGGCGAAATTTAAAGTTCTTAATGATCTTAAACTTTCAGAAAACTGTATGATAAGATACAGCGCTCTGCTTGAGAGTAGGATTGTTGAAGTTTAATTTTTTTCCAGTGTAGAACGATCAACCAAGCAGTTGTGACCGTTGCGATCGCACGGCCTTCTCAAAATTTTACTTCCGATCTGCTGCAACTCTGGTTAGAAGAGGTGAGCGGTTGGGGTTCGGTAGTTTGTCAACCCTAGGCTGTTGGCGCTCGATCGCATAAAAGTGGGAAACACAACTGCACTCAAGTTGAAATATCTAGTAAAAGTCAAGGTGGATTTTTATGCCTTTCGATCGGCAAATAGCCAATCATCAGTACCAAACTGAACCCCAAACAGAAGCAATTCTGCGAACGGAAAATCTCAACGTTTATTACGGAGAAACACTGGCCCTCAAAGGGGTGAACTTGAATATCCCGAAAAAACAAATTACCGGATTTATTGGACCATCGGGATGTGGGAAAAGTACCTTACTCCGCTGCTTCAACCGTCTCAACGATTTGATTAGTGGATTCCGGATTCAAGGAAAATGTTCCTACTACAACCAAGACCTCTATGATAAAAAAATTGATCCCGTAGAGGTCCGGCGGCGGATTGGGATGGTGTTCCAGAAACCGAATCCTTTCCCCAAATCTATTTATGACAATATCGCTTATGGAGCGCGAGTCAATCGGTATAAAGGTGATCTGGATGAATTAGTTGAAACTTCATTGCGTCGCGCCGCTTTATGGGATGAAGTGAAAGATAAATTAAAATCCAATGGTTTATCTTTATCCGGCGGTCAACAGCAACGGTTATGTATCGCCCGGGCGATCGCCATTAATCCCGAAATCGTTCTCATGGACGAGCCCTGCGCCTCCCTCGACCCCATCTCAACGATGAAAGTCGAAGAGTTAATGCAGGAACTCAAAGAAAACTACACCATTGTTATCGTTACCCACAATATGCAGCAAGCCTCACGGTCTTGCGATTATACGGCGTTTTTCAATGCCCAAGCCACCGAAGATGGGAAGCGCTTTGGCTATCTCGTTGAGTATGATAAAACGGAAAATATTTTCCAAAATCCCCGGCAAGAAGCAACCCTGGAGTATGTGAGCGGACGATTCGGTTAAAGGGCCGAGTTCTGAATCGTTAAATGGGGATTTTGGACTGAATCATTCATGATTTACCCACCCCAGGCGATCGCTGAGTTCGACCTCCGGTAAGGGTTCGAGTATAAAAGCTCGTACCGCTCCATCTCTCCTTGACCCATCTTTAAAAAGGTCAGGAGTTTTTTATCGTTATTTTTCCCTGAATAGGGAGGTCTGATGGAGGGGGATTTGATGTCTAACCCTGCATCCCGAATCAGGATCTATCTCAATTGTGGAATGTCTCCGAAATAGGGGCAGTACATGACCTGCCCCTACAAAATTACCGCTTAGAGCGTTCATGAAGATGAATTTGAGGAGGTTGAGATTTCCTTAAACACATATCCAAACATTCCACAACTTCCACCAAGTTCATGTAAGCATCAGCTGCTTCCACTAAATTGTTGATATTCTGCTTGCTGGCATCGTCCATATCATCGCTCAAGGGTTTATGAATTAACCGGCGATCGAGGGGAAATTGGAGACGAGCATAACGAGATTTATCTCCAATCACATAATCCGTGATATAATGGTAAACCTCGCAAGGTGCATCGGTCATCACTTTAACCACGCGCCCGCCCCAAATCCATTGCAGAGTACCCCAAGAGCGCGCTTGTTCCCAGGGAATCACCCGAGTTGCTGCCCCCGTCCCAATGGAAATCACTTCTAAATCTTCCAAGCGATGACCCAGGCGGATGGCTTCAGCGACGGCGCAAGCCGTGGGATTATTTGCCGCTAAACCCCCATCGATCGCCGACATCACCTCTCCATCAATAACTAATCGGTGTGCGGGAAAGAAGGTGGGAGCAGAAGCTGAACAGAGGCAAGCTTCCCAGACTGGAACGTTAGCAAATTTGTCTTTCCAGCTTTTAAAAATGATGGGCGATCGGCTGATGGTATCGTAGCTGGTAATTAAGAGCTTGGCGGCGTTAATATCACCCAAGCGCTTCTCACCCAATAAATCTTTGAGCATTCGGATTAGTCCGGCTTCCGAGAACTTCGGTGCCGAAGGGCCATACTTTAAAACTAAGGGCAATCGTTTGAGGGTCCACCGGCTCTTGTAGGGAAAGACTTTTTTAGACTTTTTCCGGTAAAGTTGGACAATTTCCTCGCAGGGAATTCCCATCGCGATCGCAGCACCCACCATTGATCCGGTGGAAGTTCCCGCAATTAAATCAAAATACTCTCTTAAGGGCAACTCCAGTCGTTCTTCAATGCGTTGTAACATTCGCGCCGCTAATACACCACGAATTCCGCCACCATCGATGCTCAGTATCCGATAAGTCATCGTAACTACTCCTGATATTTGAATTGGGGATAAGGGGTAAAAGGGTTAAGAGATTTTACCCCGTCTCGGTGGGGTTTCCTCGTCTCATGTTCCTTAGCTGATGATTCTGTTCCTTCGTCCTAATAGTCACTGTACTAACTTTGCAGAAGAAATCCGGAAGATTTCCGGATTCGGTCCCCTAAAAGTTGGGGAGAATTTTCGCAGTTGCAGACCCTCCCCCCGATCGCATTGGAACCCCGAATCCTAAGCTGTAACCCTTGCTCTAGGGGATTTTTTATGGTAAGACCAGACAGGGGTTATCCTCTGTGGGGGTCTGTTTTTGGGAAGAACCCTTCACAACCTGATTTTTTGTTATTTCAGTGGTCATTTTAGGAGTGTGCTGTGGAATCCTTTCAACCTTGGTTATCTTATGTGGGAATCGGAGTCGGTGTAATCCTGGGCGGAATCGTCCTCATTTGGATTAGCGTTTCCCTCATTATTTTTGCCAAAACCAAAGGGTTACCCCAGGCGATCGGTGCGTTTTTTGCCCAAATTGCTCAAGGGGATATCAATGGGGCCTATCAGTCCACCAGCGATCGCTTTAAAAGCAAAACCTCTAAACAACAATTTGCTAAATTCATCAAAACCCACAAACTGAATCAGTATCAGCGAACCACCATGTCCATTCCTACGACGGAGGGAGAGGTTCACTGTTTGGATGTCACCGTAATTTCTAAAACAGGGCGGGAAGTTCCCGTCCAAATGAAACTGGTTAAACGAGATAAAGTTTGGACCGTTGATGATTTAACCTATCACTATAATAGCCCTCAAAAAGCGCCTGCTGCTGCCAAGAAATAATCGGATTCACGCCAGGGGATTGAGGGGATGAAACTGCCGAAATTCCCTGAAAAAGGGGAAAGCTGGTTTGGGGACTGTTCATCCAAAACCGGCTTTCCCCTGCTTAGACTAACGGAGCAATTTTCTCCCCCTCATTGAGATAAATTGCGATGGGTGAAGGGTTTCGCCTCGGGACCGGAATAGGTTGCCACGATTTGACCCTTGCCGACTAATTGATATTTGTAAGTAACTAATCCTTCCAGTCCAACGGGACCTCGGGGCGGCATCTTTTGGGTACTAATTCCCACTTCAGCCCCGAAACCGTAGCGGAATCCATCAGCAAAGCGGGTGGAACAATTATGGAAAACTCCGGCAGAGGCAACTTGGGCGAGAAATGTATCGGCTGCGGATTGTTTTTCGGTGACGATCGCATCAGTATGACCGGATCCATAAGTGTTGATATGGGCGATCGCTTCTTCTAAGGAATGGACTACCTTAATCGACAGAATCAAGTCCGTATATTCGGTTTTCCAATCCTCCTCCGTTGCCGGTTCCCAATCCTGCAAGTTGGGAGTATTTTTCAGGATAGCTTGGCTGGTTTCATCTAAGCGTAATTGGACCTGCCGCCCTTGGAGTGCAGCCGCAACTTGGGGTAAAAATTCTGGGGCGATCGCCTCATGAACCAGCAAGGTTTCGATCGCATTGCAAGCCGCTGGATACTGAGTTTTAGAATCCACGGCAATGGCAATGGCTTTTTCAATGTCTGCCGAGGCATCCACATAAAGATGACAAATTCCCTCCGCATGACCCAGGACCGGGATGCGAGTATTGTCCTGGACAAAGCGTACAAATTCATTTGACCCTCGGGGGACAATTAAATCTACAAAATTATCTAATTTCAATAACGTTAACGTTTCTTCTCTCGTGGTTAATAACTGTACCACATCAGGATCAACCTCCGTTTGGGCTAACCCTTGGCGAATCGCTTTGACAATGGCTGCACAAGAATGATTCGCTTCTTTTCCTCCTTTTAAAATGACTCCATTTCCTGATTTAATCGCCAGGGCAGAAATTTGAATCGCTGCCTCGGGACGGGCTTCAAAAATCACGGCAACCACTCCTAATGGGGCAGAAACTCGCTTCAAAATTAAGCCTTCATCTAATTCCCGATGCAGTTGTATTTCGCCCACTGGATCCGGGAGTTTGCCCACATCCCGAACTCCGGCAATCGTTGCCTCTAGTTTAGTCCGGTCCATTTTCAGACGGTTGTAAAGGGGTTTGGAAATGCCTTCCGCTTGGGCTAATTCACAATCTTTGGCATTAGCCGCAACAATTTCGGACGCAGCAGCTTGTAAAGCTTGGGCGACTGCCTCGATCGCCTGATTTTTCGCCTCCGTGGAGAGTACCCCCAATTTCCGGGCAGCGATCGCCGTAGATTGAGCAATAGTTACTAGATTTTCCGAAGCAAGTTGCATGGATGTCATGATGATTTTATCCCGTATATTTTCCCGTTAAGACTGAAGTGTTTCACGCCAACTCTAGGCAAAAGAATTTTTCTGGGCGATCGGCACTTCCAAAAACGCTGATGGATTAACCCCAGATATCTCACTCCTCATTTTCTGGAATAGACCTGATTTAACCGAAGGGTGATGAACGGTTGAGTTTAACCAATGGTCTTAACTTTTTTTATGCTATAGCCAATTCTTTAATTTTTGTGGAGTTTTAGACCAAAAACCACGGGTCATAGGTTATGACAGAAAGCAGGGAAAACTTTCCCCAGGGTCTTGACAAAACCACCAAGCTTTGGCTGTTTAGAACCTGTTCATTGTGTACTCGTGACCTGGAGAGTGTTTATGGCTGAATCCTCTTTTCCGAAAGCGGGACGTAGCGGGACTACTGGCGTTAAGCTGATGATGACCGGAGTCGGAGGCAATCTCGCCTGGGCTTCAATGGTGACCATGACCCTCATGTTTGGGATGGTCTTCGTATTGTGTTTAGGGGTTTCTCTGATTCTCAACAGCGAGACTCCAGGGATGGGCTTAGGAATCGCGATCGCCGCTACCCTCGTCTTTAATATCATCGCCTTTTTCCTATCCCCTTGGATTATGGATTTAACCCAGCGATGGCTATACGGGACCCGCTGGATCGACCTCACGGAACTGAATCGCAAGAGTCCCGAGTCGGCAGCCATTATCCGCCAGATTTGTGCGGATAAAAAGCTGAAACAACCGCGTTTGGGGATTATCGATGACCAAAATCCCACCGCTTTTACCTATGGGTCTCTCCCCAATAGCGCCCGGTTAGTGGTCAGCGAGGGGTTATTTACCTATCTTGATGATGATGAAGTCGCCACGGTGTACGCCCACGAACTGGGTCACATTGTCCATTGGGACTTTGCGGTGATGACTGTTGCCTCGACCCTGGTGCAGATTACTTACTTGATTTATGTGTTTGCCCGTCGGATGGGACGGGGTGGAGAAAAAGCTAAGGATATCGCGGCTCAAGTAGCGATGGTAGCCTATATCTTTTATATAGTAGGGACCTATTTGCTGCTGTACCTCTCGCGAACTCGGGAATATTTTGCCGATCGCTTTGCGGCAGAATCCACCGGCAACCCCAACGCCCTCTCCCGCGCATTGGTTAAAATTGCTTATGGGTTAGTAGAAGAAGGGCAAAAAGCTACAGAACCCAGTCGGTTAGTGGAAGGAACTCGGGCATTAGGCATCTACGACCATAAAGCCGCTACCTCCACAGGCACTACCTATCGAATTTCCAGCAAACCTGACCAAATTGGGCGTGTGTTTCTCTGGGATATGTTTAATCCCTGGGGATGGTGGATGGAGTTGAACTCAACTCACCCCTTAACCGGCAAGCGGGTTCGCGCCTTAAGTACCTACGCCGAACAGTTGGGATTAGACATCGAGTTCGACATGGGACGGATTATGGGAGAAGGCCGGACCCTGAGTAAAAGTAAATTATATGGCAGTTTTGTCGGGGATTTGTTCCTCTATACTGCCCCGATGATTGGATTGTTTGCCGGGGCGATCGCCTGGTTCTTCTTCCCCCTACCCGGAGGAGGCTTTGCCTATCTCGGCTATCCTTTACTCGGCTTAGGAATCGGCGTTTTGCTGAAAACCTTTGTCATGTTCCCTAACTTCGATCGCGCCCAAGAAACCGATATTCTCACCTTAATGGCGGACCCCTACGCCAGTCCCTTGCGGGGTAAACCGGCTAAACTCAAAGGCGAACTAATTGGACGGGGAGATGCTGGATATGCTTTTGGGTCGGATTTGAAACTACAAGACCCCAGTGGCTTGCTATTTCTGCGCTATGCCTCCCGGTTTGGTCCCATTGGGAATTTTCTGTTTGGCATGAAGAAGGTGAATAGTCTGATTGGAATGCAGGTTCATTCCTTGGGTTGGTTCAGACGGGGAGTCGCCCCTTGGATGGATTTGATCCAGTTAGAAACTCAGAATGAGACCCAGGTGAATAGTTATCATCGCTTCTGGTCTTTTTTGATGAGTGGCGGGATGATCATCGGCGCAATTGTTTTACTGTTTATCGTTTAATTTGACTAGACTTGGGATTAGCTACAGTCTAAAGTTTGTAGAGACGCGACGTCGCGTCTCTATTTGTTTGAAGAGGTTTAAGATGTCATACGAACGGGAAAAACAAGTTGCTATTGATGCGGCGATCGCGGCTGCTAAACTCTGCCAAGCAGTACGCCAGGAGATTCCGGTGGCGATGGAAAAAATCGATAAAAGCCCGGTAACTGTTGCAGATTATGGGTCTCAAGCGTTGATTTGCAAGGCATTGAATGCGGCATTTCCCGAAGATGCGATCGTGGGGGAAGAAGATGCGACGGATTTGCGTAGCAATGCCGAACAACTCCAGAAAGTGACCCATCATGTTCAGTCCCTGGTCCCGGATGCGACGCCGGAACAGGTTGCCGATTGGATTGATTGCGGGAATGGAGATGTCGGGGGCAGATTTTGGACCCTAGACCCGATTGATGGCACCAAAGGATTTTTGAGGCAGGATCAATATGCCGTGGCGATCGCCTTAATTGAGGATAACGAGGTGAAAGTCGGCGTTATGGCTTGTCCTGCCCTCAAGTTAGAATCGGGAGAAGAAGGGGCTTTGTTTGTCGCCGTCCGAGGAGAAGGGGCAACCATGCAGGCAATCTCGGGAGGAACTGCGCGATCGCTGCGAGTCGTTGACGCTGATGATGTGGAAAATATGCGGTTTGTCGAAAGTGTAGAAGCCAGTCACGGGGACCAATCCAGGCAAAATGCGATCGCCCAAGCAGTTGGATTTACCGCCGAATCCCTGCGAATGGATTCCCAAGCCAAATATGGAATTGTCGCATCAGGACAAGCAGCATTATATATGCGCCTCCCCTCGCCGAAAACCCCAGATTACCGCGAGAATATCTGGGACCATGCCGCCGGGGCGATCGTGGTGGAAGAAGCCGGAGGGCGTGTCACTGATATGCATGGCAATTCTTTACCCTTTGGCATGGGTAAAAAAATGGTCAACAATCAAGGGATTGTCGTTAGCAATGGCATCATTCACGACACGGTTCTAAAAGCCTTACAAGATTCATAAATTTTCATCAGTTCGTAGTAACCTCTGAAGTGGCTACTACGAACTTTGTCCTGGAATATTCGCCTACACTGCCGCCCCTTGTTTCAACGCAACAGCCCCGCGAATTCTTTCCAATACAAACGCTTTATCTAAATACGAGAGTAAATTCCCCGCTTTCGGACCTCGGGACTTACCCATGAAGGTCAAATAAACCGCCGGGAACGCATTATTCGGCTTCATGTCTAACCCTTTACTCGTCGAGAAGATAATCGTTTGCAAGGTTTCACCATCCCAACTCTCTGCCACTTCTAAATTCTTGGCTAACTCACCCAAATAAGTCACCTGTTCATCAGTCAATTCTTGGACTTGTGCAGGGATTTCGTCAAAATAAAGTACCAGTTTTTCTTCTTCATCGGCATAATCATCTAGCCATTTTTGCGCTGACTCAATCCGCTGATGGAGAACCTCCCAATCGGTATCGGTTAGCGGCTGTTCGCAGCGTTTTTGGATTTCTTCTTTGATATCCAAATGAGGGACTTGCAGCAGAGAAATTAAGGTACTGAAATCAAAGGGTTGATAGGTTTTGACTTCATCGGTGAGTTGAGAATAAAACAGCGGTTGAAGTTCTTTATCCTGTTTGGGGTCTTCGCCACTTTCCGGGGTAACTCCTTGATATTTCTCAATTAAGGTGTCGTAATCCCGGAACAATCGGGTGGTGGTTTCATAATTTGGGGCGAAATTAATCACCGATTTCGGTTGGGTTCGCAGCATCAAAAAGCGCAGCAGTTCCGGTGGCAACAATTCAGCGATTTCTTTCGCTGCCGAACCCACTCCTTTGGAAGAACTCATTTTTGTGCCATTGACTAAAATAAACTCGTAGGGAGAATGGAAGGGCGGATTTTTGTGAAGAACTTTGCGACAAATCGCGTTAGCAACATCGCGAGAACCGCCTTTTTGAGAATGGTCTTTTCCAGCGAGTTCGATGGTAACACCTACAAGTTGCCATTTGGCAACCCATTCAACTTTCCAGGGGAGTTTACCGTTGCCATCAAAGGGGGAAATCCAGCCGGAATGTCCGCATCCGTTGACATAGTTGGTGGCGTTGGGTTCGCAGGTATAAAAGACTTCTTTACCGTTGTAGTCGGTGACAACGGTGGTGGCAATTTTTCCACAGTTTTCGCAGATAGTGTGGAAGGGATACCAGTTACTCGGGCGATCGGCTTTACTAACTTCTTTATAAGCTTCCCGAACTAGATGGGAATTTTGCAAGAAGGTATCGATGTAGGGGTTGAGTTGTCCAGTTCGATACAAGTCTCGCAGGTAATAAATTTCCGGTTTAACCCCTAAGTAATCAAAGACTTCTAGGAATTCTCCCATGAAATATTTAGCATAATCCGTCGCCTTGTCATCGGGAGAGGGGACGTTACACAAGGGGTAACCCAAAAAGGGGGCAAATTTCTCGCGATCGAGGTAACTAGGAACAGTATCAAGGGCGTCATAATCATCAACGCCATACATAAATTTTACGGGCTTCCCGGCGTGTTTCAAGGCACGATAAATGACATCATGGATGATTACCCCCCGCAAGGACCCCACATGAACTCGACCCGAAGGGGTTTTTGAATCATTAACGATTTGTTCGCCTTGTGCACTTTCCGCAATTTTGTCAGCCCAAAACATAGCTCAAATTACAATATGAAAACCTTCCTAGTTTAGCATGAAGACACGTTAATCCCAGAAATTTTGGGGCGGTTTGGTGGTGGGGGTGAAATCCGAAGGCGATCGCCGAGTCATCTGCCTTCCCTTGGAGGATGCCCTGCTAAGGGCCAAAAACCGGGTTCCTCATCCCTCCTTTGCGGTTACCTCGACTAAAACCGGCGACTAACATATTCCTGAGTCGCCTGCTGTTTGGGATGGTGAAAAATGACTTCGGTTTTATCATATTCCGATAAATAGCCGATTTTTTCCCCAGTTTCTGTGGTTTTAATATTAAAAAAAACGGTTAAGTCTGAAATGCGAGAGGCTTGCTGCATATTATGGGTGACCAATACAATCGTATAATAATGTTTTAGTTCATACAGCAATTCATCAATGCGGGCGGTGGAAATTGGATCAAGGGCCGAACAGGGTTCATCCATCAAAATAATATCCGGTTTCAGCGCTAAGGTTCGGGCGATGCACAAGCGTTGTTGTTGCCCTCCCGATAAGGTTAAGGCACTGCGATATAGGTTATTTTTAACTTCATCCCATAAGAAGACTTGCCGTAGGGAATATTCAACACATTCATCAATATCCCCTTGATACCCGTTAATTCGCAACCCCAAGGCGATGTTGTCATAGATAGATTTAGGAAAAGGATTGGGTTTTTGAAAGACCATTCCGATTTGCCTACGAAGTTCTACGGGATTCAACTTAGAGATTTCCCGATCGCCCATGTAAATATTTCCGATTCTTCTAAAATTAGGGCAAAGTTCATTTAAGCGATTAAAACACCGGATTAACGTCGTTTTTCCGCAGCCTGAAGGTCCAATAATAGCCGTTATTTTATGGGCATAAATTTCTAAATTGATAGATTCCAAAATTTGGCTTTTATCAAAAAATACCGACAAATTTTGAAGGGTTAAAATTGATGAGGTATGGGGATATAAATACTCCGATGTCAAATTCATAGTCTTAACTAGAGTTGGGGGAGGGAAGAGAGGGCTAGGTTTTACACTTTTCTCGAATCAAAACACCGCAAATATTGAGGATTAATAAAATGCCAACTAAGACTAAAATAGCGGCAGCCGCATTGTTATGAAAGGCAGTTTGAGGACGCAAAATCCAATTGAAAATTTGAAAGGGTAAGGCGGTAAATCGGCTATAAACTCCCTGCCAGGAGAAGGGAGGGGCAAAGGAAACAAAGGATAATGCGCCCACAGCAATTAAAGGGGCAGTTTCTCCGATCGCCCGGGTTAAGGCTAAAAGTGCCCCGGTTAAGGTGGCGGGAAACGCTGCCGGTAACACGATATGCCACAACACCTGAGCACGAGTCATACCCATAGCATAACCTGCTTGATGTAAACCACCGGGAATACTCCGTAAAGCAGACCGAGTGGTAACAATAAACATGGGTAAAATAATCACAGTGAGGGTAAGGGCGGCAGAAAGTAAACTCGGCCCCCCAGTCACCGGGGCTAGGAGGCGCACAAATAATTCTAACCCTAATAACCCATACAAAATAGAGGGGACCGCCGCTAGATTGGCAATATTAATTTCTAAAAACCGATTTAGGGCGGTATTGGCACAATATTCTTCCAGATAAATGGCGGTTCCCATGCCAATGGGTAATGCAAATAATCCGGTTAATCCTAATAGCCATAAACTCCCCATGAGGGCGGGATAAATTCCGGCTTCTTGAGGGTTGCGGGAGGGAAAGCTGGTGATGAATTGCCCGGTTAAATGGGGCAATCCTCGCCGTGAGGCATCGAGGAGTAAAAGGGCAACCATTCCTAGAGTAATGGGGATGGCGATCGCACTCAAAATACTAAACCAGCGGTCCCACACCTGACGCCGAACCAAGGGGGTTTTAAATTCAGCCATTGTCCGGGTTTGTGTCCCCCCCAATCTGGGGGGACTCAGGGCCAATTCTTCATCATAGAGGGGGTAAAAATTAGACCCTTCCTCGGCAGGAACTGTCGGAACGATCGCCTCTGTCATCGCAGTTTGATGGCGACGAACTAGCCAATATCCAAAGCTATTCAATCCCAAGGTAATTAAAAATAACACCATCCCCACGGTGAAAATAGTTTGAAAGGCTAAAGAATTAAACGCAACGGTTCCTAAACTCACCTGAATAATAAAAGCGGTCATAGTTGCAACTGGAACCAGCGGATTGAGGGTCAATTGAGGCGTTTGTCCCGCTGCGATCGCTGAAATCATAGTTTCTCCCAAGGCGCGAGAAGCGGCTAACATAAAGGAAGCAATAATGCCGGGAAATGCCATCGGTAAAACAACTTGAGTTAACACTTCTCCCTTAGTCAATCCTAGGGTATAACCCGCCTCTCTCAGGGAATGGGGAACACTTTTAATCGCATCTTCACTCAGAGAAGAAATAATCGGAACAATCGCCACTCCCGTGACTAACCCTGCGCTTAAGGCATTAAATCTCGCTAGTCCTGGAATCAACTGCTGTAAGAGAGGAGTCACCACTAAGAGGGCAAAATAGCCATAAACCACCGTCGGAATTCCCGATAATGCTTCTAATAGGGGTTTAACCATTAACCGCAGGCGATCGCTGGCATATTCTGCTAAATAAATCGCGATTAACAGTCCAATCGGCATGGCAAATAAACTCGCAATTCCCGTCACCATCAAGGTAGCACTAGCTAAGACTAAAATGCCGAAATGTTGACTGGGAAAAAGCGGCGTCCACTGAGTATCCCTGAAAAAATTCCAGAGGGGAACCGTCTGAAAAAAGAGCACTGTTTCATAGACAAACACAGCGGCGATCGCCACGGAAATCGAAATCGGAATCCCCGCAATCATTGCGAGAATCAGGTGTAAAACCCGTTCTATCCAAGTGAGTCGGTGTAGATTACGCTGCCAAGACTCTCCCTCCGGGAGTCGGGGTTCTAAGGGATGAAACTCCATAAAATACCTGAGATATTATCGGATTAAAATGCGATCGCCAGACTGTTGAGGATATCCCACAGGGTTGACCCCCTATCGATTGGAGTTAATTCTAGCGGAATTTTCTTTAATTTTCCAGGTTCAGGGCCTCATGCAGGTTGATGTCAACGGTTGAACCGGACTTAAAAATTGACCCAACTTTCCCCTCTTGATAGCGGTTTCTAACTACCGTCATCACCGATTCAGGCAGGGGAACATACCCCACTTCCGAGATTAAATATTGGTGTTCTGGATTCAAATGAAAGTCTACAAATGCTTTCACATCTGGGCGATCGGCCTGGGATTTGTTAATATAGATAAATTCCGGACGAGAAAACGGTTGATAGCTATTATCGGCGATCGTATCCGGACTCGGTGCAATACACCCTTTCCCAGAATCAATTTCTACTAATTTTAACTTACTTTGATTTTCCTGATAGTAAGCATAACCAAAAAAGCCTAGACCCTCGGTATCAGCAGCCACGCCTTGGACGATGATATTATCATCTTCACTCGCCGTATAATCCCCTCGACTTTGTTGTTCTTGTCCCACTAAAGCAGCGGTAAAATAGTCGTGAGTCCCTGAATCGGTACCCGGACCAAACAATCGCAGGGGGCGATTGGGAAAGGTCGAACGAATTTGGTTCCATTGGACGATTTTTCCTTCAGCGGCGGGTTCCCAAATTCGCTTTAGTTCTTCTACCGTTAGGCATTGAACAAAGTCATTATCCGGATGAACCACCAGGGAAATACCATCAAGGGCAATGGGAACTTCTATATATTCAATCCCATTTTTTTCGCACAATTCTCGCTCATTTACATCAATTGCCCGAGACGCATTAGAAATATCAATTTCTCCCTGGCAAAATTTCTTAAATCCGCCACCGGAACCGGAAATTCCAATGGTAACTCTCACCCCCGGATTCGCTTTCATAAATTCTTCGGCCATTGCCTCAGAGATGGGGAAAACCGTGCTGGAACCATCGACGCTCAAATTATTGATATCATTTCGTCCCCCCCGGTTTTGAGCTGATGTTCCTGTCCCCCGACAAGCAGTGAGGCCAAGCAGAATCAAAAGGGTCAGTGCTGTCCATTTGAGCGGATATTTACCCGGAAATTGATACATCATAAGGGTTTTTTAAAGCTAAATTATAGAAATAAACTCAATCTTATATTTATTATTTTAATTTTCATTAATTTAGTTAATTTAACTTTCAATTTCTAAAAAACAGGGATGCTTTTAAAAATTGTAATATAAATTAAAAATTTTGACAGTTTTTTTGAGTTAAACTTGAGAAAACATTGGGTAAAGAATAGGTAAAGAAGTTAAAATGAGGGAAAAGGAGTTGTGAACTAGAGAACGAGATAGCTGTGGGTTATCCGCTATAGCTGTGGGTTATCCGCTAGGGAAAAAAGGGAGAAATTTTGTTCTGGAAAAACTCAAGGATAGCGATCGCACTTTACCCTCCCGCCTTCTGAAAGGTGGTTATAGAGTGCATTAAAAAAGTGCAACAATGGAGTTGCACCTTCTGTTAACCTCACCCCTTGGCGTAGTGAACCGACGGCAGATTTGGCGTTGCACATTTATGGTATGATTACATTGGAAAGGGTTCAATTCCTTCAATTGGGGAGGGGTATAGTCCTATGTTTCAGGTAGTACAGAAGCAATCTGATAGAAATCGT
>NZ_JAMXFC010000033.1 GCF_025370755.1 Laspinema sp. D2d
CCCCCATCTCCCCCATCTCCCCCATCTCCCCCATCTCCCCCATCTCCCCCATCTCCCCCATCTCCCCCATCTCCCCATCCCCCATCTCCCACAAAAAAAAGGCGGCATTGCCGCCAAATGGGGATTTCCTGACATTGGGAAAAATAAGTCAGGGGAGAAAATTGCTTAGATAGTCGAAGCAGTAACCACCGCCTGATCGTAATCGAAACTTTGAATCACTTTCATGTATTGCGCCCGTTCATAGGCACTGCGATCGGCGACATTCATCTGACTCATGGTCCCGATCGCCTGTTTCACGGAGTGATATTCATGTTCCTCTAGCCATTCCACCAGTTCCCGTTCAATTTCCCGCAGATGTCCGATGCCGTGGCGCAACAGGGGAGAACAGACTTGGGTCACTTTCGCCCCCACCATCAACATTTTCACTGCATCTCGTCCTTTTTGAATGCCTGTGGTTGCCGCTAGGTCGGCATTGATGCGACCATAGAGTAATCCCAGCCAACGCATTGGCAGAAGGGATTCCTGATGATTGCTTAACACGACATGGGGCCAAACTTCCAATTCCTCTGGGGAAATATCCGCCTGCATGAAGCGGTTAAATAAAATTAACCCATTAGCACCCGCTTTATCCAGGCGCATCGCCATATTGGCTAAATTGGTGAAAAATGGGCTAAGTTTCACCGCTAGGGGAATGGTGACATCGGCGCGAACGGCTTCTACAATAGAGAGATAATCCTCCTCAATTTGCGCCCCGGTCAAGTGAGGGTCTGTGGGGATACTATAGATATTCAACTCTAAAGCATCGGCCCCAGCTTCTTGGATTTGTTTAGAATAATCGACCCAATCGCCCAAGGTAGAACCATTCAAGGAGGCGATAATCGGAATTCCCACACTTTCTTTGGCTTGGCGGATATGTTCAAGATAGGTTTCCGGTCCTACATGATAGGTATCCGGGTCAGGGAAATAAGTGAGGGCTTCGGCAAAGCTTTCGGTATGGGAAATTGTGTGATAATGGAGTTCGTGTTGTTCGATTTTCAGTTGTTCAGCAAAGATACTATGCAGCACGATCGCCCCTGCCCCCGCATCTTCTAACCGTTTGATATTATCTAGATCTTCGGTTAGAGGTGCGGCTGCTGATGGCATTAAGGGAGATTTTAGTTGTAAACCGAGATATTCTGTAGTCAGATCCATTATGTTATGTTCTCCTGTAATAAGAAAAGAGAAAATGTTCCTAGTAACGACTTCAGTCGTTATTTCCGGGATGAGTGAAATATCGTTTCTTCGTCATATTCTTGGGAAGAACCCCACCCTAACCCTCCCCTTGCTAAGGGGAGGGGACCGGAGTAGTCCGATGTATTTCCCCTTAGCCCGCGCAGGCGGGCTTTGTTTGTGTAGTCCCAGGCTTTAGCCTGCGGGACACAGGCACTGGGTATCTGGGAAGAACCCCACCCTAACCCTCCCCTTAACAAGGGGAGGGGACGGGACTGGATGAGCCCTCCCCTTAGCAAGGGGAGGGGTTGGGTGGGGTCTCCGGATCTCTAGGCTTTTGTCACCTCACCAACAGCAGCCTCCCCGTTGTGAGTTTCAACCTGACGAGACGCGAGATATTCATACATCTGCCAACGGGTGTTGATGTCGTTTTGGGCTTCTGCCAATAACTTCTTGGCATCAGCGGGTTTGGTTTTGGTCAACATCTTGAATCGGTTCTCGTTGTACATGGAATATTCGACCCCTTTCTTGGGCGATCGCATATCCAATTGGAGAGGATTCTTCCCTTGTTCCAGCAAGTCTGGATTATAGCGATACAGTAGCCACCGTCCCGCTTCTACCATGTCTTTTTGATGATTCATGGCAGTCATCATGTTGATGCCGTGGGCGATACAGTGAGAATAGGCGATAATTAAGGACGGTCCGTCATACGCTTCGGCTTCTAGGAAGACTTTGAGGGTATGTTCGTCTCGCGCCCCCATTGCGACGCTGGCGACGTACACATTCCCGTAAGTCATGGCAATTAAGCCGAGGTCTTTCTTGGCGGCGGGTTTGCCACCGGCGGCGAATTTGGCGACGGCCCCCCGGGGAGTGGCTTTCGAGGCTTGTCCTCCGGTGTTGGAGTAGACTTCTGTATCTAGGACGAGGATATTGACGTTTCGTCCGGAGGCGATGACGTGATCTAAGCCACCGTAGCCGATGTCATACGCCCAACCATCACCGCCGATAATCCACACATCTTTTTTGACGAGGTAATCGGCTAAACTGGCGAGTTGTTTGGCATCGGGGGAGTTCATCCCTTGTAATTTTTCTTTGAGGGCTGCCACGCGATCGCGTTGTTCCCAGATGTCGGCTTCGTTTTTCTGAGTAGCGTTGAGAATGCCGGTAACCAGGTTATCCCCAATCTCACTGCTGAGTTTTTGGAGTAATTCGGCGGCGAATTGGGCTTGTTTATCAATGGAAACTCGGAATCCGAGGCCGAATTCAGCGTTATCTTCAAATAGGGAATTAGACCATGCTGGTCCCCGTCCTTCGGCGTTTTGCGCCCAAGGGGTGGTAGGGAGGTTGCCGCCATAGATGGAGGAACAGCCGGTGGCGTTGGCGATGACACTGCGATCGCCAAAAAGTTGGGAGACTAACTTCAGATAAGGGGTTTCGCCACATCCGGCACAAGCGCCGGAGAACTCGAACAGGGGTTCTTGGAGTTGTTGCTGACGAATGCGATCGAGATGCAATGTGCGGCGATCGGGGTTGGGTAAGTTCAGGAAGAATTCCCAGTTTTCCCGTTCAGGTTCCCGTAGAGGAATCTGCGGTTCCATGTTAATCGCCTTCAGGGATGGCATGGATTTGTTTTTGGCGGGACAGACTTCGACGCAGATGCCACAGCCGGTACAGTCTTCCGGGGAGACTTGAATGGTAAACTGAGTTCCCGCAAAGTCTTTATCTTTAGTATCCGTTGCCTTGAAGGTAGCCGGTGCATTGGCAAGTTCTGCCGGTTCGTAAACTTTTCCTCGAATGACGGCATGGGGACAAACCATGATACATTTGCCGCATTGAACGCAGACATCCGGGTCCCAAACGGGGATTTCTGTAGCAATATTCCGTTTTTCCCATTTGGAGGTTGCGGTGGGATAAGTGCCATCACAAGGTAAGGCACTCACGGGTAAAACTTCCCCTTCTTTCACGAGCATTTTGCCTTCGACTTCGCGAACAAAGGCGGGGGCTAAATCAGGCACCGCAGGTTGTTTGTGCAGATCACTATTGGCTTGTCCGAGAGGAACTTCAAACAGGTTCGCCAAGGTATTATCGACGGCTTGTAGATTCATTCGGACGATTTCTTTGCCTTTTTTGCCGTAGGTTTTCTCGATCGCCTTCTTGATTTGGGCGATCGCTTCATCCCGAGGTAGAACTCCGGCTAAGGCGAAGAAACACACCTGCATGACGGTGTTAATCCGTCCACTCATGCCACTATCCCGGGCCACTTTGTTGGCATCAATGGTATAGACTTTTAAGCCTTTGCGGACGATTTGCTCTTGGGTTTCTAATGGAAGTTGATTCCAAACTTCCTCCGCCGGATAGGGGCTATTTAAGAGGAATATTGCACCGGGGGCGGCGGCACTTAAAACATCTAATTTTTCCAGGAAAATCCACTGGTGACAGCCGACAAAGTTTGCCCGATCAATCAGGTAGGTGGAACGAATCGGTTCGGGTCCAAATCGTAGGTGGGAAATAGTAATCGCCCCAGATTTTTTGGAATCATAGACAAAGTAACCTTGGGCATAATTGTCTGTTTCTTCCCCAATAATTTTAATGGAGTTTTTGTTCGCCCCCACCGTCCCATCGGCCCCCAATCCATAGAACATTGCCCGAACTACGTTGTCCGGTTCGGTGGAGAAGTTAGAATCGTAATCTAGGGAGGTGTGAGTAACATCATCATTGATGCCGATGGTAAAGTGATTTTTGGGTTTGGCTTGGCTAAGATTATCAAAGATAGCTTTCACCATCGCCGGGGTGAATTCCTTGGAGGATAAGCCATAGCGTCCTCCCACCAGTTTCGGTAAGCTTTCTCCCGCCCATTCTTCGTGCATGGCGGTGACAACATCCAGATATAAAGGGTCACCACCGGCCCCCGGTTCTTTTGTGCGGTCTAAAACAGCGATCGCCTTGACGGTTTCCGGGATAGCTGCAACCAGCCGTTTCATATCCAACGGACGATACAATCGCACTTTTAAAACACCGACTTTTTCCCCTTGGGCGTTGAGGTAATCGACAGTTTCATGAACGGTTTCGCAACCGGAACCCATTAAGATAATCAGGCGACTGGGGTCGGGTGCACCGTGATACTCGAACAGTTGATACTTCCGTCCGGTGAGTTCGCCAAACTGGTCCATTGCCTGTTGTACGATGTCAGAACAGTCGGTATAGAAGGGGTTGACCGTTTCTCGGGCTTGAAAATAGACATCGGGGTTTTGGGCAGTACCGCGTAAGACAGGGCGATCGGGGGTTAAGGCGCGATCGCGATGGGCAAAGATTCCCTCATCATCAATCAGCGATCGCAGGTCCTCATCCTCTAACAGTTCTACTTTCTGGATTTCGTGAGAGGTGCGGAACCCATCAAAGAAGTGAATGAAGGGGACGCGGGATTTCAAGGTAGCCGATTGAGCAATTAAGGCGAAATCATGGGCTTCCTGGACTGATGCGGAACATAACAGGGCAAATCCGGTACTACGGACCGCCATCACATCACTATGATCGCCAAAAATGGAAAGGGCCTGGGCTGCCAGCGATCGGGCGGCAACATGAATGACCGCACAAGTGAGTTCCCCAGCAATTTTGTAGAGATTGGGGATCATTAATAGTAATCCCTGAGACGCGGTAAACGTTGTCGTTAGGGAACCCGTTTGCAAAGCACCATGTACTGTTCCCGCTGCCCCCGCCTCACTTTGCATTTCTACCACCGAGGGAATCGTGCCCCAGAGGTTCGGACGCCCTTCTGACATCCAGGCATCCGCCCATTCTCCCATTGGTGAGGCAGGGGTAATGGGATAAATAGCAATCACTTCATTTAATTTGTAAGCAACGCGGGCAACTGCCTCGTTAGCGTCTAGGGTAGCAAATGTTCTCGTACTCATATTTTTAACCTTTGTAGAGCAACTCTCTTGTTTTTATGCGCCCTGGTGCCAGATTAACCCTGTCATTAATGGAGGGAATCAGGCGGAAATTAGTTTGCTTTTTCTGCAACTCCGATGAATCTCAGCATTCTCCTTTTGTCTAAGCAATTCTCAGTATTTTTTCTTGGAGAGGTCCAGTTAAACAACCATTTATTTGTTTAATTCTTCTGATCCATAACTTTTTAGTTTGGCAACAGTAATGTTTCTTAACTCAGGTTTAATCTGCATCAAGACCGACCCTTGCCTGTTTTTTCTTTTTTATTATAACATCCTAAAAGCTGAGAGTTTTGAGATTTTTTTTAGGAATTTGCTCCTCGGTTTCCCGCGCCCTTTTTTTCTGAGTAATTTCCGGGGGGACAGGGGGTATTCCTTCTAAAAAATGTTGAATTTTTATTAAGATTTTAGAGTTAAATTTGTGAAGTATGGTATTTTTTGTTAAATCAAAAGGGGTTTGGATAACGGGACAAAAAATCCCGATTCCTTGCAGGGTATCGGGTTTGTCAAGTTTTCTATGCACTGGATTCAGGTGGAGACTTCTTGGATTTGTTTAAAATAATCTAAAGTTTCTTCCGCTTCGCCCTCATCGATGATACTCAAGGCAAACCCGACATGAACGATCGCATAGTCCCCCACTTTTGCCTCGGGAACGTAGGCCAGATTGACGGTTTTGACCACGCCGCCAAAGCTGACCCGGCCCGATCGCAACAACGGTTCATCATTTTCATGAATGCTGATAATTTGGCCCGGTACTGCTAAACACATTCTAAATTACTCCTGAGTCAGATTTCGATAGGCTGCAATGACTTGTCCGAGGGCAATTCCCCCATCATTGGGAGGAATTCGTTGATGCCAGTAGGGGCGGAACCCTTCTGATTTTAACCTATTAATCGCCCGTTCGGTTAAATAAGCATTTTGAAAACAACCACCCGTCATGACAATTCTTTCTTGTCCCACAAATTGGGCAAGGGCGAGGATAACCTCAACTAAGGTATTATGAAATTTAGCCGAAATAATTCCCCTCGGGACGCGATCGCTTACATCTCTTAAGATTGCTAAAATTGTCGGTTCCCAATCGGCGATTCCCACCCCGTCCCCCGTCTGAATGGGTAAGGGATAACTCTCGTCGGTTGTCCAACCTTCTAGGGCAAATTCCAAGGCGATCGCTGCTTGTCCTTCAAAACTAATCTGCGATTTCAACCCGGCGATCGCCGCCACTCCATCAAACAACCGTCCCACACTAGAGGTAAGGGGAGTATTAATTTGTTTTTCTAACATCGACCGCAGCAGGGTCAACTCCATCGGGGTAAACGCCTCAAGGATATGCTGATAATTTTCAGTTCCCTCGGAAGTAAACAGACGACTTCCCCACACTTTATATAACAACCCCAACGCCACCCGGCGAGGTTCTTTCACCGCCTTGTCCCCTCCCAACAGGGGAAACGTGCGAAAATGGGCCACTCGGTCCCAGGATTGGGGCGAAACCCGCAGAAACTCACCGCCCCAAATTGTCCCATCTAATCCATATCCCGTCCCATCCCAGGCCACTCCGAGGACGGTTTCCTCTAACAGTTGATTTTCTGCCATACAAGCGAGAACATGGGCATAATGATGCTGAACCTCTATTTGTGGCAATCCCAATCCCTCGGCAAAACGGGTGGATCGATAGTCTGGATGGGCATCGCGGGCGACAACTTGCGGCGTTGTATCATAAAGTTGCTGTAAACTGGCCGTTGCCTCCTGAAATGCCTGAAATGCTTGAGGGGTTTCTAAGTCGCCGATATGCTGACTCACAAAAATTTGGGGGAATAGGCCAATGGCGATCGCACTTTTCAAATGAGCACCCACTGCTAAAATAGGGGGGGGAGAATCCGGCGTACCCTTCAAGGAAATCGGTAAAGGCGCATACCCTCGGGCCCGCCGCATCACCATTTCCCGCCCTGCAATGACTCTCACAACCGAGTCATCCACCGCCCGAACAATGGGGCGATTGTGGATGAGAAATCCATCAGCAATGTCTTTTAGGCGATCTGCCGCTTCCCATTCATCGATACAAATCGGTTCATCAGAGAGATTGCCACTGGTCGCTACTACAGGTTTACCCAACTCGGCCAACAGGAGATGATGTAAGGGTGTGTACGGCAACATCACCCCCAAATAGGGATTATCCGGGGCCACTTCTGGGGCGATTTGGTTATACGAGTTCGACAACCGCCGTAATAAGACAATGGGACATTCGGGCGATCGCAACAGTCTCTCCTCAATCGCCGTTACCTGACACTCTTGGCGAACTTGTTCCAATGAGGGATACATGACTGCAAAGGGTTTTTCTTCCCGATGCTTACAACGCCGCAGACGACGGACTGCTGCTGAGTTCCCTGCATCAACCATCAGATGAAATCCACCTAATCCCTTAACCGCCAAAATTTGACCGCAATTCACTGTAGAAATGGCATCTTTTAAAGCGCGATCGCCCGTTGCCAATATCTCCCCCCATCCTTTCCAAAATTCCAACCGTGGACCACAGTTAGGACAAGCATTCGGTTGCGCATGAAACCGCCGATTTAAGGGATTGTCATATTCTGCCTGACAGTCGGGACACATTTGAAATCCTTGCATCGACGTATTGGCGCGATCGTAAGGTAATTCCCGAATAATCGTATAGCGAGGACCGCAGTTGGTGCAATTGGTAAAGGGATAACGATAGCGGCGATTCTGGGGGTCAAAAATCTCCTGCAAACAATCGGGACAAGTGGCAATATCCGGCAACACCACCGCCGTTTTTTCCCCGGCGACACTGGGCCGAATTTCAAAGTTAGTAAACCCCACAGGTTCTACCCAAGAAAATTCCAGGGATTGAATAAAGGAAATAGTAGGTTTTTCCCGTTCCAATCGCAGCAAAAACGTTTCTAATTGTTCCTGAGTCCCTTCTACTTCAATAAACACCCCTTGGGCGGAATTATTCACCCATCCGTTCAGTTTCAGTTCCGTAGCAAGTCGATAAATAAAGGGACGAAATCCCACACCCTGTACCGCCCCTCGAACGGTGATCGAGAGGCGAGATAAGTTGGACTTTAAAATAATAGGGTTTAATAATAAATTCATAAATACTCCCAACCTTGTAGTAACGCCTTCAGGCATTTTAGAGTTATTAATTAAGAAGACTAACAACAGCAAGACGTTACTACAAACATCAGCGAACGCCTGAAACCGGACTAATTGGGGACTTTTTTAACTGCTGTTCTAAATACTGATACCACTCCCTCATCCCTTGTCCTTTCCGCGAAGATACTTCAAAAATTACCGCTTGGGGGGCTATTTTCCTAATGTTCGACAATGCTTTCTCCCGGTCAAACTCTACAGCTTCCGCAATGTCAACTTTACTAATAATCACCACTTGGGCTGATTTAAACATCGTCGGATATTTCAACGGTTTATCTTCCCCTTCCGTGACCGACAATAACACCACTCGCAAATCTTCCCCTAAATCATAAGCAGCAGGACAAACCAAGTTGCCTACATTTTCAATCACTAATAAATCTAAGGCATCTAAATTAAGCTGTTGGGCCGCTTTCAAAACCATATCTGATTCCAAATGACAGACAGTTCCTGTGGTAATCTGAACTGCTGCGGCCCCACTATTACTGAGGCGAACGGCATCGTTATCGGTTTCTAGGTCTCCAACAATGATGCCGGTGGGAATGCGACTACCGATATCCTGAATGGTTCGTTCTAAAAAGGCAGTTTTCCCCGAACCTGGAGAAGAAAGTACATTCAGAACTAGCAAATTTTTAGCCATGAAATACCCACGATTTCGTTCGGCAAGGCGGTCATTTTTTGCTAAAACGGCTTGACCCACAGCAATAGTTTGATGGGTATCATCATGATGATGGTGATGTCCATTGTCATGACTATGAGTATGGCCGTTATCATGAGTATGGTCATGACTATGAGAATGGATTCCCACTTCTCCGACGACGCTACATCCGCAATTAGTACACATTAGTTAGGAAACCTCCAAGGATGTTAACTCAATTTCTTGTCCGCTTTGAATCTGATGGGTGAGTTGATGACAATCGGGACATTCATAAAACAAATCAATAGGTTGAAAGTCGCGATCGCAGGAGGGACAATGACAGACTACGGCAACTCGTTCAATTTCAAATTTTGCCCCTTCTGCGATCGTCCCTTGAGTGACAACATCAAAGGCAAATTCTAAAGCATCGGGAACCACTCCAGACAAGTCACCCACTCGCATTTTTAGACGATGAATTTTGCTGGCATTTTGTGATTTAGCACAATCTAAAGCAATATTCAAAGTGTTTTCCATCAAACTAACTTCATGCATAATCCCCTCCCTTCCCCATCTCCCCCATCCTCCCCATCTCCCCTATCTCTAACGGCAGTTTCAATCAACTCCGCGATCGCCTCCAATGCCTCCGCCATTCCTCGTTCAGTCACTGTAGAAAATGTATCCCCAAACTCGAAATCCATCGCCGGAATTGCCACTAACCACCCTTGGGGTGACTTCCCATAGAGGATTTTAGCGAGAATCAGCAGGGTTGAAGGGTCGCTACTATGACCTAAACTCTGGGGAGAGATGGGGTCATCGCCGTCGAGTTTGACCACTTGTAGTCCTTGTTCTGCCGTGGCGGGATAGGCATCGATAAAGATTGCCAAGTCTACCTCAGAGAGAGGTTCGGCCAATTCTGGGGTGAGTTGGTGTTCTGATAGCGATCGCACCTTCGGTAGTCTCCAGGATGCCACTTCCTCCGCTACTCGTTGTCCTACGCCGTCATCGCGACGCAGGTCATTTCCATATCCGATCGCCAGAATTGCCGGGGACTCCTGTGGAATTAGCAGCATTTTCTTAATTTGATTCTCTAACACTATTCTAACGTAATTTCTTTCTGTTTGTCCCGCAAGAACTTAACAATTTCCTCCACTAAACTGCGGCGAGTAGAAATATTTTAGGGTAGCCAAGGATTCTGATAAATTCATTACTTTTTTTTAATTTTATGACAATTTTCACCTAGTTAATCTCTAAGTAAAACTACCTTTTCAGTTAGAGTGTGTCCTTTAGTTTATACCTACTAATCAACGATTGAAGTTGGGGTAATACTTCATAAACTCCTAGTTGATGACAAGCAGAACCCATACCTAAATAGAGATTTTCTTTGGTCATGATGTCTCCAGTTTCGGTTATCTCTTCCCCGAGTTGGACCTAATCCGGCTTTTAAAAACCCAGGTGACAGACTGAAACCCCTACAGGGTCAAAAATTGAGATTGTTGTTGACCATTTTATAGAGGTGGGTTCACTCAGTTCCCTTGCTAATGGATCCCCCCAACCCCCCTTAAGAAGGGGGGCTTTTTTGGGTATTGCTTAATGCCGATAGATCTCATTGATAACAGTCCCTTTGGCATCAATTAATTCCAGATGCAATGGCATTTGGCCTGCTGCATGGGTGGAACAACTCAGGCAAGGGTCAAAAGCGCGAATTCCTGCTTCAACTCGGTTTAAGAGACCTTCTTGAATGTCATTGCCATGAATGAAATGTTGGGCAATTTGGGTGACTGTTTTGTTCATTGCTAGGTTATTTTGTCCTGTAGCAATGATTAGGTTAACTTTCTTAATTAACCCGTTTTCATCCACTTTATAATGATGGAATAATGTCCCGCGTGGGGCTTCGCTGACGCCAATCCCTTCTAGGTTGTTAATCCCCGCAGTTGCACGAGTTCGAGGGGAAACAATATCTGGATCATTGACCAATTGTTCGATATATTCAATGGCACAGAGAATTTCGATTAATCTGGCATAATGATAATAGAAAGAAGAGGTGGCAACACCACCGGCCCGATCGCGAAATTCTTGTAACTCTCTATCCGCTGCGTCGGTTCCCATCCGACTACAGATATTCAATCTCGCCAAGGGTCCAACGCGATAAATTCCGTTAGGATATCCCAAGGGTTTATAATAGGGAAATTTCAGATAAGACCAGGGTTCAACGGCTTCACCGAGGTAAGATTCATAGTCATCTTCACTGAGATTGTCAGCGACAATATTACCATCACTATCGGTAAACCGAATCTTGCCATCATAATGTTCCCAAAGTCCATCTTTTCCTACTAATCCCATAAATAAGGAGGGGAATTTACCAAAGGTTTCGACTTCGGTAGAAAAGCGGTCGAGGAGGGTTTTAAATAGACCGAGGGCGGTTTCGATGGTTTGGCGCGATTCAGGGAGGCGATCGCGAATCCAGGTGCAACTTTCTTCGGATAAGGGCGATCGCACCCCGCCAGGAACTGCCCAAGAGGGATGAATCTTTTTCGCCCCTAACAGTTCAATAATCTTTTGTCCAAATTGCCGTAAGCGAATTCCACTTCTCGCTAACTCCGGGTCTGCGGCAATCAATCCGAAGACATTTCGTTTCGCTGGATCGCTATCCCATCCTAACAGAAAATCCGGACTACTCAAATGGAAGAAACTCAAGGCATGAGACTGAGTAATCTGGGCCAAATTCATCATGCGGCGCAATTTTTCCCCGGCAGGAGGAATTTTGACCGCTTGAATTTTATCCCCTGTTTTCGCTGAGGCGAGGAGATGGGAAACGGGACAAATTCCGCAAATCCTAGCGGTAATTCCGGCCATTTCCCACATGGGACGACCTTCGCAGAACTTCTCAAATCCGCGAAATTCGACGACGTGAAAGCGGGCATTTTCCACTTCTCCAGCATCGTCTAAAAAGACAGAGATTTTAGCATGACCTTCGATACGGGTGACTGGATCAATGACAATTGTTTTAGACATATAATTTAACCACTGATTTCACTGATTTTCACAGAGGGGAGAGAGGGGATAGAGGGTCTCTCTCCGCTGTGAGTTGGGTTATCCGAATTTAATCATGGGCCGCCCTTTCATCACGGGTAATTCACCCCGGAGAAGGGGTTCGACGGTTGCTAGAATGCGTTGGGCAGAAGGGGGACAACCGGGCATAAACAGATCGACATCGACGACTTCATGAACGGGACGAACGCGATCGAGGAGTTCGGGGACGATGCCAGGAAAATGGGGAAGTTGGCGGGTTTCGTCGCTTAATTCTAGGTAGCAACGTTTGAGGACGGGTTCCGCTTTTCCTAACATATTTCGCATCCCCGGAACGTTGGCGGTGACGGCGCAATCTCCGAAAGAAATTAGGAATTTGGTGCGCTTTCTAGCTTCAATGAGAAGTTCCATATTTTCCTCATTGGCGACGGCCCCTTCTACGAGGCAAACATCGACATTTTCGGGATATTCTTTAATATCAGAACCCACGGGACTGAAGACGACATCAACTTTCGCGGCGAGTTCAATTAACCATTCGTCTAGGTCCAGAAAGGACATATGGCAACCGGAACATCCACCTAACCAAATGGTCGCGAGTTTTATCTTGTCCATTGTTTGTTCTCCCTGGCATTCACGATAAATTCTAATTTGCTGCGATCGCGAGTCATTTCGGCAACGGTAGAACCCTTGCGGAAAATAGAACCCGTGGGACAAGCTTCGACACATTTGCCACAACTGGTACAGGCATCAACGCTTCCCCAAGGTTGATTTAATCCGGTAACCACTTTGGCGGCAACTCCGCGATAAGCGACGTCCCAAACATGAGCCCCTTCGATTTCGTCACAGACTCGCACACATCTTGTACAGAGGATGCAACGGTTATGATCGATGCCGAATTGTTTATGGGAAATATCAATTTCGCGATCGGGGAAACGATAGGGGAATCGACTGTGATCCATGCCTACTTCGATCGCTAAATCTTGCAGTTCACAGTTTTCATTGGCGACACAAACCGCACAAACGTGATTGCCTTCAGAAAATAGCATTTCCACAATCATTCGCCGATATTCTTGCAGGCGATCGCTATCGGTGGTGATATCCATGCCTTCTGCCACTTGAGTTACACAAGACGGCAGCATTTTATTCACCCCGGCAATTTCCACCAGGCACAACCGACAAGCGCCCACATCGCTGACGCCGTTGAGATGACAGAGGGTGGGAATCCTAACCCCCGCTTCCTTTGAGGCATCCAGAATGGTTGTCCCCTCTTCGATCGCGAGGTCAACTCCATTAATTTTTAAGGTAACGACTGACATATCTTTTCTCTCTGTGTTAGATCGATAAGCTGCGATCGGGGCAACTGGGTCATTGCCCCTTCCTCCCCTATGGGGCGACCGATGCCGCTGTCCCTGCCGGAACTTTCCCATTCGGACTGTCTTTCAACAGGGCTAAATATTCCTCTCGGAAGTAACGCAAGGTACTCATCACCGGGTTCGGGGCCGTCATGCCTAACCCGCACAAACTGGTATTTTTTACCATGTCACACAGTTGTTCCAGGTTTTGAATATCCTGAAGCGTCGCTTCTTTATTCAAGATTTTGGTCAGCATTTGATACATCTGCACAGTCCCCGCCCGACAGGGAATACATTTCCCGCAGGATTCATCCCGGCAGAACTCCATATAAAATCGGGCAACTTCAACCATGCTGGTCTTTTCATCCATCACCACCATGCCCCCTGAACCCATCATTGACCCAATTTTGACCAAGGAATCGTAATCCACTGATGTATCTAACATCGATTCAGGAATACAACCCCCAGAAGGTCCGCCAGTTTGTACCGCTTTGACTTTGCCATTAGGAACGCCGCCGCCCATTTCTTCGACAATCTCACGCAGGGTAATCCCCATCGGGACTTCTATCAGTCCATTGTTCCGAATCTGACCCGTAAGGGCAAAGACTTTTGTTCCTTTACTCTTTTCGGTCCCAATTCCCGCATACCACGCGCCGCCTTCTCGGATAATCGCCGGAATATTGGCAAAGGTTTCCACGTTATTAATTAACGTCGGCGATTTCCAGAGTCCTTCTTGGGCGGGATAGGGCGGGCGCGGGCGGGGATTGCCTCGTCCCCCTTCAATGGACTGAATTAACGCGGTTTCTTCCCCGCAAACAAAGGCCCCGGCCCCAATTCTAATCTCGATTTTAAAGTCAAACGGGGAATCAAAAATCTGACTACCGAGAATTCCGTATTTTTTCGCTTGTTTAATTGCCTTTTGCAACCGTTCGATCGCCAGGGGATATTCTGCCCGCACATAAATATATCCCTCACTGGCCCCGATCGCATAAGCGGCGATCGCCATCCCTTCTAAGACCCGATGGGGGTCACTTTCCAACACCGACCGATCCATAAATGCACCGGGGTCGCCTTCATCCGCATTGCAGATCACATACTTCTGCTGTCCGGGCATTTTCGCCACCGTTGCCCATTTCAACCCTGTCGGATATCCACCGCCACCCCGTCCCCGCAAACCACTCTTACTCACTTCATCAACGGTTTCCGAGGGAGTAAGGTCATGAATGGCTTTATACAGGGGTTCATATCCCCCAACGGCAATATATTCCTCAATCCGTTCCGGGTCGATTTTTCCACTGGTTTCGCGCACAATCCGCATCTGCCGCGCAAAAAATGGATGTTCGGGGTCTCCTTCCACTGCACTGGCCGTCCCCCCATCGATCGCCTCAATAATGCTGGCGGCATCTTCCGGGGTCACTTCTTCATATAGCTTATTTTGGGCCTCAATTTGGACCAACGGTCCCCGCCCGCAAAATCCCATACAACCGACGCCCACCACTTGGACGCGATCGCCCATCTTCTTCTCTTTACAGGTATTTTCTAAATTCTTCTTGACGCCAAGGGAGTTCGCCGCCTGACATCCTGTGGAGGTACAACAATGTACCCGGACTGGTTTCTGGGCCGTCCGTTCCTTCTCTCCAATCTCCCTAAGTTCCGCTAAATCCATAGTGTTCTAACCTCTCGCTTTCTTCCAATCAAGGAGGGCGGTTGTCTGGGTCAATGGGTGAAACCTTCTCCTTGCCACTACCAATCTCACCCTACTTGATCCATCCTTTAATATGATCGAGTGCTTGTTCCGAAGTCTGTTTCCCAGCGACAGTGCCGTCATACACCACCACCGGCGCAATTCCACAGGCCCCCACACACCGGGCCGTGATCAGGGAAACCTCACCATCTGCCGTGGTTTCTCCTTGCTGAATCCCCGCCTGTTTCTCCAGGGAAGCGAGTACCTCACCCCCTCCCTTCACATAGCAGGCCGTTCCCAAGCAGACTACACAGGTATGTGCGCCACTGGGTTTCAGGGAGAACAAGTGGTAAAATGTTGCAACCCCGTAAACCCGACTTAAAGGCAGCTTGAGATTTCGCGCTACATATACTAATACATCTTCTTCCAGATAACCAAACGCTTCCTGAGCTTTATGGAGTACCTCAATCAGCGCATCTTGCCGATACTGGTTCCGCTTCATCGTGATATCCAGTACCTTAAAGCGCTTATCCCCACTCGGATGTTCAGTTGCTGCTTTTTTTTCCTTCGGGGCGGATTTCTCTTGTTGATCGTCGCTTTTTGCCGCAGTTGATTGCATAGCTTATATCCTTACTCTAAACCGTTATCTCCTGGCACTGAACCGTTCTTTCCTCCCTTAACTCTCCCGTTAGTCAGGACGGGACCTAACCCCTTGACTCTAACCTCCCCTTGTTCTTTCTCTACTCTACCGCTTAACTTTAAAACATTTTCATTCATTCTATAAATTTTTGTAATGTTTTTTTAAGACTGGGCGGGAAATCAGTTTAATCCAAGCTGTTGAGGGTATCATAGAAAATAGAGAAACTAGAAATAATTTTAAACCTCTTAAGAATTCTTCCATAACCCTAAAAAATTCGGGTCAAGCTTAACCGGCTTAACCCGCTTTAGTCTTGTAGTTTACCGCTAATTTCATCTATAAAGCGGTAATCCTTATCAACTTCTTAAGAGAATGTTAAATTTAAAAAATCTGCAAATTTTGATAATTTTTAGTTCCCAGGGAATAGAGAGACAGAGGGTCTATTCCCTGCGATAGAGATCGCTTTAGTTTAACAATCAAAAAGTTGCCAAAGTTAAGAATAAGGGATTTGCCATAATCATCCGGTTAAGTCAGAAATTACCCGAACCGATTCGGGGTATTTTCACAATAAAACCGTTGCTAAAGTTACGGAAATTTACTCTTTAAATTAATTTAACAATTGCGAAATAGGAGGAGGGGGGAGATAGGGAGAATTGGGGGATGGGGAGGATAGGGAGGATGGGGGAGATGTTCGTGGTAACGACTTAAATTGTTATACCCCCTCCCGGGTTAACAAATCCGAGGCAACTGTTCTCCACTCAGCATATCCAGAATTCGACTTGCACCAATTTGACTTTGCAACGTCACCAAACCCTGACCCGTCGCCGTCACCGTCCCGATCGCCACCGCATCCACCCCCAGCGGATGAGATTTCATCACCTCCAAAGCACGACCCGCACAGTGTGCCGGAACGAACGCTACAAATCGCCCCTCATTCGCTACATATAGCGGGTCAAAGCCCAAAATCTCACAAGCGCCCCGAACCTGTTCTTGAACGGGAATCGCCCGTTCATCAATGGCAATCCCCACCCCTGCCGATGTGGCAATTTCATTTAACGCACTGGATAACCCACCGCGAGTCAAATCACGCAAACAGTGGATTTCGATACCTGCATCTAGTAACTGTAAGACAAGGGAGGCGATCGCCACTGAATCACTCTCAATCGTCGTTTCAAACTCCAATCCCTCACGGACTGCCATAATTGCAATCCCATGTCGTCCCAAATCCCCATTAATCAGTAAAACATCCCCCTCACGCACCGATTGCGGGGCGATCGCCAGGGAATGTTCAATCATCCCCACCCCTGCGGTATTGATAAAAATCCCATCTCCCTTCCCGCGATCGACCACCTTGGTATCCCCGGTTACAATTTGTACCCCCGCACTCTGTGCCGCCGCCTGCATCGACTGGACTACCCGCCACAGGGTCTCCATTGGCAACCCCTCCTCCAAAATAAACCCTGCCGTCAGATACAAAGGACGCGCACCACTCATCGCCAAATCATTCACCGTCCCATGAACCGCCAAGGAACCAATATCCCCACCGGGAAAAAAGAGAGGACGAATCACATAAGAATCCGTCGTCATTGCAATCTTGTTTCCCGGCAACGTCAACACCACCGAATCATGCGGAGTCCCATCTGCTGTCCCAAACACCGGCAAAAACATTCGTTCAATCAACTGTCGCATTAACGTTCCCCCACCCCCATGCGCTAACAACACATGAGGATATTGAGAAATCGGAATCGGACAGGTTAGGGTAAAATCTTCTATCATGGCGACTGCTTCTATCAACTAAAGGATATTCTACCCCCCAACCCGAGCCCCAAATACCCCCTCTTCTATCCCCAAACCTAGGAATTTTTCCCTAATCTCGTCTCTATCTTTATCCCTTCCCATCGGGATAAGGAACTGCGCCGTCCTGTTTCCTAGCGCCTTTTTCCCAAAACTTTTATCTATGTTAACTCTTTTCCCACACCATAGCGTATTCTAATTAACAGTTTTTTATCTCCTCTTACCTCTAGCATTATCTGGCTGATTGAAACTAAATAGACCCTTTTCCTATTATTGAGGAGTAGAACCCATGATGGACTATCAAAGTATTGAACAAATCTTACAGAATAATCGACGCTGGGCCGCGCAACAGAAGCAAAAAAACGCTAACTATTTCACAAATCTAGCCCGGGGACAAAAACCCCCTTATCTCTATATTGGCTGTTCTGATAGTCGGATGCCATTAACTCAATTTATGCAAGTAGAACCGGGAGAGATTTTTGTACACAGAAATATTGCCAATCAGGTCTGTTTAACTGATATTAATTTCCTTTCGGTCTTAGAATATGCGATCGAGCATTTGCAAGTTGCTCATATTATTGTTTGCGGCCATTATTGTTGTGGCGGGATTAAAGCCGCCCTCGAAGGAACTACATCGGGTCTAGTCGATAGTTGGGTTACCCCCATTCGAGAAATTTACCTGGAAAATAAAGAAGAAATAGACAATTTACCCAACCGAGACACTAAACTGAATTACCTAGCTGAATTAAATGTGAAATTTCAGGTAAAAAATCTCTACCACACTGCTATCGTTCGGAATGCTTTGCGGGAAAACCGTGCCCCCCGAGTGCATGGGTGGGTCCTGGATTTATATTCAGGTTTAATTAAAGATTTAGATATTTCTACGGAAGCGTGGCATCTTTACCCCAGTTGTCCTGCTTCTCAAAAGCCCTTAGTCACCATCGGGTGAGCACAATCAGAAGAAGAAAATAACGCAACTAGACTCGGTTGAAACCCGCCCTAAATCAATCGATAGAGGTTGGAGTTGAGAAAGGGAATGAGTCGCCACATTTCTGCCCTCAACGCCTCCAATGAGGCCAAAATCACAGTTTTAGGTCTCTGGCCCTTAAACTCTACCTCTAGGCTCTAATTTTACCCAACGTGCTGAATTTTATCGGGTTGAGGAATAAATCCCGTGAAATAATGGATATAGCGTGTCTAAATGAATGGTTATCATGATTTAGACTCGCTAGATCAGTAACCCTACCCAGTCCAATCGTCTCTTTTTCTCTGGGGATTCACCCGACGGGGACAAAGGGGCTTTTGCTAGGGGTAGAGGTTCAAAATCCTAACGCGATCGCCCTTAAATCACTATGCATCCATCCCCAATCCTCAATCCCCATAAAAAACCCTCTCATCCCTTGACTCGCCGTCACTTCTTGAAATTAGGGGGGTTATCCAGTATCGGCTTTTTAGCCGCTTTAGGCGGTCCCCATTTTGGGGGGAAAATAGCGCAAGCACAAGGGCAACCACTCCCTCAACTTTCTCCTTTGAAATTTAACACGGTTACGGTAAATGAAAGGGGAGAAATCATCCAAAAAGTCTGCAAAGAAGCCCCATATTTTCAAGAACCTTTAGGCAAGGGTTTGGGGGTTAATTTAGTTCAGATTCCTGGGGGGACTTTTTTGATGGGTTCTCCTCCTACAGAATTAGAACGATATGACAGTGAAGGTCCTGAACACTTCGTGACTTTGCCGGACTTTTTTTTAAGTCAATCTTCTATCACTCAAGCACAGTGGCAAGCAGTGATGGGAACCAATCCTTCCACTTGGCAGCAAGACAATTTACCTGTAGAAAATGTCTCCTGGCATGATGCAGTAGAATTTTGTCACCGACTGGCGCAAAAAACCGGACGGGGATATCGTCTGCCGTCAGAAGCGGAATGGGAATATGCCTGCCGCGCCAAAAGCACGACGCCGTTTTATTTTGGTAAAAAAATCACCCCAGATTTAGGGAATTATGATGAAGTCTTGATGGGAATTCATCCCCATCAAACGACCCCGATTGACAGGTTTCCCGCGAATGGGTTTGGATTAGTCGATATGCATGGGAATCTGTGGGAATGGTGTCAGGATTTATGGCATGATAACTACGAGGGTGCGCCGACGGATGGCAGTGCCTGGGAACTCGGTGGAAATCCGGAATTTCGGATGCTGCGCGGCGGGTCCTGGCATGATTTACCTTGGTATTCTCGCGCAGCGCAACGGTTTGGCAAAGAACCCGATTCTCGGGAAGCGATCGCAGGTTTTCGGATTGCCCTTTCTTGAAAGCTTCTGTTGTAAGTAACCACAGATTACAGAGATTTTCACAGAAATTTACCCGTGAAAATCTCTGTAATCTGTAGTTACTTTTGGTTTAGCGGCATTCTAAGGTTTTCATGGCGATATCCGTGGTTAGAAATATGCGATCACTGCCAATGAATTCGGTAAATCCAATTTTTTTAAGTTTATCCAAAACCGGCCCTTTTACTTCGGCTAGATAAAAGTCTATGCCGATGCTTTTCAAGTCTTCAATTAAGCTTTTTAAAGTTTCTAATCCACTGCCATCAATCACATTAATAGCACTACAAATTAAAACCAAATGCTTGACTTCAGGATGATTTACAAGAGCATTTTGCACGTAAGCTTGTAAGTATTTAGCATTTGCAAAATATAGACTTTCATCAATCCGAATAGCTAAAATATGAGAACAGGTTTTGACCGGATATCGCTCTCTATTGCGAAAATGTTCGGTTTCTCCAATTCGTCCAACGATCGCAATATGGGGTTTGCTGGTGCGCCATAAATGGAGGGCCAAAGAAATAGCAGCCCCGATCAGAATCCCAGTTTCTACGCTGGTGACAAGGACCGAAATAAAGGCAGCACACCAGGCGATCGCATCTCCTTTATCATATTCCCACAGTCGTTTTAAGGTTCCAAAATCTAACAAATTTGCCACCGCTATTAAAATAATAGCGGCTAAAATGGTTTGCGGTAAAAAATAAAATAAGGGCGTTAAAAACATCACCGTAATCGCAATCACAGTCGCCGTAATAATCGATGCCAATCCCGTATTTGCACCTGCCGCAAAATTCACCACGGACCGACTCAATCCCCCGGTAACCGGATATCCTCCGGTGAAAGCAGCACTAGCATTCGCTGCACCTAATGCAATTAATTCCTGGTTTGCATCCAGTTTTTGGCGTTTTTTACTGCCTAAAAAACTCCCCACCGCAAAGGCTTCCATAAATCCCACAAAGCTAATCGCTAAAGCAGCCGGAAATAATTGTTCTAGGGTTGTCCCATTCAAAACTGGGAGGGAAATCGGTGGCAATCCTTGAGGAATCGTTCCTACCACTTTAACTCCAGCAATTTCATTTAATTTCAATCCCCAAACCAAGAGAGAACTAACAATCACCAACAGCAAGGGCGCACTTTTGGTAATCGGGACGATAGCCGCTTCGGAGACTCGCCATAGTTTCAGATAATCCTTAATTTTTTGGTTAAAAAAGATTAAAATACCCAAAGCCGTTAACCCTAAAATCAAGGTAACTCCGTTGGTATTTCCCAGTTCTGTAGCTAAATAATAAACCAGTTGCAAAAAAGACTCAGTTTGGGGGATTTTTACCCCCAATAAATGTTTAAGTTGGCTGACTCCTATTAAAATAGCCGCTGCACTAATAAATCCCGAAATCACCGACTGACTGAGGAAATTAACCAAAAATCCAAGGCGAAAGACTCCCATTAGAATTTCGATGATTCCCACTAAAAAAGCCAGGGTTAAGGCTAATCTTAAATATTCAGCCGTATTTTCCGCACCGAAGGTGCTAACGGCAGCGGCAACCATTAAAGAATCTACCGCAACAGGCGCAACGGAGAGGTTGTTACTCGTTCCTAAGCAAGCATAAACAATCAGGGGTAAAATACTGGCATATAACCCCACTTCTGGGGGTAATCCCGCCAGCATGGCATAAGCCATCCCTTGAGGAATCAGCAAGCTGGCAACAATAATCCCAGCGGTAATATCTCCGACTAAATACTCACGCCGATATTTTAATCCCCAAGTTAAAACGGGAAGATAATGTTTCATGACATTCACCAATAACAGGGGTCAAAGAGACTTAAGTTAGCCTGAATCGAGTTGGAAGGATTCCTGAGATAAAGTAGTCAAATTGTGGTTAGGCGACCGATTGTTTACCACAACGTTCATTAGCTGGAACTGCTTCAGCAATTTTCTTGGGGTCGGGCAAATTTAGGTTATTCATTTGGTGAATAAAACTCTCCCGATTTTTACCAACAAACCGGGGATTATAGGTTTTTTCTTCGCCAATGGTGGAGACGGTTCGACCTTTATAGTCATGACCTGGATAGACTAAGGTTTGATCGGGTAATGTGAACAGTTTTTGAGTAACACAATCATACAAAGACCCCGCATCTCCACTTTGAAAGTCAGTGCGTCCGCATCCGCGAATGAGTAGGGAGTCTCCGGTTAAAATGCGATCGCCATTGACGAGATAAGCATTATGGCTATCGGTATGTCCCAAGGTGGCGATCGTTTTAATTTCGATGTCTCCAACCTGTAAAATTTCCCCATCTTTGATAAAGAGATCGGCACAGGCGGCATTGGCTTTATCTGGGACGACTCCCTGACACTTGGTACGCGATCGCAACTCTCCCGTACCCGTGATGTGATCCGCATGAATATGGGTTTCCAAGCAATAGCGCAAGGTTAATCCCAACTCTTGCAGCAATTGCAAATCACGCTCAACCTGCTCAATCACAGGATCCACTAACACCGCTTCTTGGGTCGTTTCGTCAGCAATTAAATAAGTATATGTACTGGTTTCATTATCATAGAGTTGGCGGAATAGCATAGGTCGTTTCTCCTGATCCGTTAGCAATTTTCCACTTGTACCGTTGCCTGGAACCGAGTCTATCAGTCCCCTTAAGCGGCGATCGCCTTTTCTCCTGGGGTCCGATGGGTAGCCTCTACGGTGAGCATATCCAGACAACTTGACATTTATGGATGTACTACTATATAGTAATGGAATAAACTGAAATTGACAACTGTTGAGTAAATCTACTCAAACAGCCCAGATCCTCTAACCCCCTCCCCGAAATAGATTAATTTCACTAAATGTTCTAAATCTTTCCACCGTTCATGACATCCCAGTGTTGTCTATACCTAACCTAAATTAAATTAATCCCCTAAGAGGCTAACCATGATAACGAACCAAACCAATCAACTACTCGATATTGATGCTCTGACGCTGAAAAATAGCCTAGAAGAGCAAAAAATTACCTTGATTGATGTCCGGGAACCGGGGGAATTTGCGGGAGAACATATCAAAGGAGCTACCCTATTACCTCTCTCTCAATTTGACCCCAATTCGCCTAAATTACAGGGCAAAAAAGATATTGTTCTATACTGTCAAAGTGGCAACCGTTCCCGACAAGCAGCGCAAAAACTCTTAGCGGCAGGAGTTCCTGATGTGATGCAACTGAAAGGGGGAATAACCGGATGGAAACAAGCGGGATATCCAATCGAAGTGAATAAAAACGCCCCAATTTCTATTTTCCGTCAGGTGCAAATTGTGGCAGGAACCCTGATGTTTACGGGTACAGTGCTCGGTTATTTTGTTAGCCCCGGGTTTTTAATTCTGAGTGGGTTTGTGGGGGCTGGTTTAGTCTTTGCGGGTATTAGTAATACTTGTGCAATGGGAATGTTATTAGCTAAACTGCCTTACAATCAAGTGAAATAGTCAGTAGAATTTTAAAATATCAAACCTGGGGATAGCGCTGTGCTATCTCCAGGTTTGATATTTTAAAAAATTCCATGTGTTTCCTAAGATTGTTTTGTCGAAAGATTCCGATTCTTTATCAGGACTCAGGACGGTAATCTAAGGAATCAAAAAACTGATTAATACTGGAATTCCAAAGGTTTCGATTAACCCCTATCAGGCTATTATGTCCAGCTTCGGGAGAAATTACAATTTGTTTTGGACCTTGTAGATTTTCGTATAAGTCTTGAATTTCTTCTACCGTAGTCCACTTGTCTTGCTCCCCATGAATCACCAATGCAGGACACTTGACATCCTTAGCAAACTCAATGGGATTATGGGTAAATCCATTAATTCCCTGCTGAACTCCCGCCCAAAATACGACAAGCTCGGCTATTAAAAAAGAGGGAATTTTATGGTAATTAAATCGCACTTTAATAGCATTCAATAAATGAGAAAACGGTAATTCTAAAATAATGGCATCAGGTTGAATATCATATTTAGAAATGGCCCGCAAAATAGCGGCAGTTCCCATAGAAATTCCATACAGAATGAGCGGAGAGGGCAAGTTTAAACTTTGTACATATTCCAGGCTGGTAACTACATCCTCAGCTTCTTTGATGCCAACCGTAATGGTGTTACCACTGGAACCGCCAACGCCTTGAAAATCGATTAAAACTGAATCATACCCTAGGCTGCTAAAGGTCTCGGCTGGTCCCAAGAGTTGGCTGCCTTTCGTGCCTAAATTTCCAGGAAATAAAAGAACTGTGCCTTTTGAATTGGGAAGGTTAGGGGGAATGAGCCATGCTTCTAACCATGCGGTTTGGCTGATAGGAATCCTGTGAGTGGTGTAGGCTAATCCTCGGTCTGAAGGGGTCTGGGAATTGCTGGGCTTTAGCATTCCCAGTTCGGGTTCTCCAGAAACTCGAACGTGAGTCATTTGGTAAGCTAAAAGGTAGGTGGAAACATTCAAAAGAATGACACCCAGGACCAATACTGCACCGAGTCTATTTTGCCATCGCGGTCTGGCTGGTTTACTGTTTTGGCCTTGGATGGAGGGATTTCTTTTAGGGGTTGCTCGTCTGCTGCTCCAAGCCAGGATCCCGCAAGATAAGCTAATAGAGACGAGTACAATGCTAAAGGGCTTGACTGGAAATAACCAAGCATTGATCACACCTAATCTATGTAATATTAATAAGGTGAGAAGGGTAGCGAATAAGAGAATGAGAGCCAAGCAACTGGCTATAATCAGTAACTTACGGGATGCGCTCATAATGAGGTCCTTAAGTGTTGAATTTTTAACAAAATTACTAAACGATCGCGCCAATTTGTGGTAGAGTTGGTGCAGTCTTTATCCAAAACGGTTAGCAGACTATGCTATTGTCTTTTTTAATCTTTGTCAACTCCGGGTGGAGGGATTAATAAAATGAGGGTTCTTCAGGCGTATTTTTAGACTTTTGAAAATTGAGTTATCCCTCCAATCAAGCGTATAAGCCGAGGAGAACCCTAGGACTGTCCACTAATTTTTTAACTAGAACCCCTATGAACGTAGATGATATTCAGACCCGATATCTACAAGGCGATCGCACCTTTCGGAAAGCGAATCTCCGGGAAGCAGATTTAATTGATGGTCATTTCCACGGAATCAACTTGAATGAGGCCGATTTACGACAAGCTCGACTCGGCAAAACTGACTTCAGTCGCGCCAGTTTTCGGGAGGCGGATTTGAGCGAAGCCATTCTGTGGGGAACTGAATTAAGTGAGGCGGATTTATATCGCGCTAATCTCAGAGAAGCTGATTTGAGTGGTGCCAAGCTGACTTATGCCAATTTAGAGTTAGCAAACCTCAGTAAAGCCAGTTTATGTGGTGCTAATTTAGTGGGAAGTCGCTTATCTCGGGCGAATTTATTTGCAGCGGATCTCCGTCCCACTTCTGACCAAGTAACGGATTTGGGGCAAGCTGTCTTAAAATACGCTGATTTATGCTACGCCAACCTCAGTGGCGCGTTGTTGTATCAAACAGATTTAGAACGAGCAAAGCTGTGTCGCGCTCATCTGAATCGAACATTTCAACAGAAGGCAGCGGATCTGAGTGAAGCGATTTTACGCGAGGTTGACCTGAGTTTTGCCGACTTGACGGGGGTGAATTTACGCGGGGCTGATTTACGAGGGGCGGATTTGACCGGCGCAATTCTGATCGATGCCAATTTAGAAGATGCGATCATGCCTGATGGCAGCCTTTACCGAAAATCACACTGATTTGGGATGGGTTTTTGTGCCGTGAATCGGTATGATCTTAAAGTGATTTCTGGCCCTAGGGCAGTCGCCGGTTTCGGCGGCGTCTGGACTCCATCCTACTGTTCCCCTCTCTAATCAATTTCCAGTTTGTCTTCCAAGGAGTAATCAAAGTTTATGGCGTATCTCTGGTTTAAGTCTTTCCATATTATTGGCTTTGTCGCTTGGTTTGCCGGGTTATTTTATTTACCCCGGTTGTTTGTCTATCATATTGAAGCCAGTGAGCGCCCGGAAGCGGTTAGATCCGCGCTCAAAACTGAATATAACCGCATGGAAAAACGGCTCTACAAACTAATTATGATGCCTGCGATGATTTTTACTATTATCATGGCCGCTGGCATTATCTATCAGGAACCCGGTGTATTTAAGGAAACTTGGCTTCATGTCAAACTGTTGTTAGTCTTGGCCTTAGTTGGCTTCCATCATTACTGTGGCCGGATAATTCGTCAGTTGGAGGAGGGAACTTGTACCATTAGTGGAATCCAAATGCGACGGCTGAATGAAGTCCCCACGATTATCCTCGCTTTAGTGGTGTTTTTAGCCATTTTCAAAAACAATTTTCCAACGGATATTGTTTCCTGGGGAACCATTGCTGCAATTATTGCTTTTGCGGTAATTATTCAACTTTATGCTCGCAAACGTCGGTTGCAAGAACAGGGAGAATTGGAGGTATCTAGTTAAGGTCCGGATATTAGTTATGATCGCCCTTCGACTCAACGAGCAAGGGCGATCGCCTCACTGCCTGAACTGTTATCGAACCGTTCCCCGTAATGCCTCTGCATCAATGCCTTTAAGAAAATAAATCCGCAGCAAATGGCCGAAAATCGACAATTGAAAGGGTAACTTCTTCAACGCCTTGATCCACTTTGGTTGAGAACTGGCCTCAATTTCTGAAAGTTTACCATTCAAGTCACAACAGCGCTCTAACCGAGAGAAGAATTCCGGATGTTCCGTATTTAGACCCGAGGGGAATGCGCGCAAAGCCGTTTCATTGGTTTTCCGAATCACTTCGTGATCAAACTCTGTGGGGTCGATTCCCAGCGCATGATAGAATCCTGTGCGTTCATGTACCGTCAAGGTATGGGTAGCAAACACGGTTAGCAGGAAAAAGCGACTCCATAACCGGGAAGTCCAGGTTTGCCAGAGTTTCGGTTGCGATCGCAGCAGTGCCTTGAAAATATCCCCATGCCGGTTCTCATCCTGACACCAGCTTTCAAAATAATTAAATAACGGATAAAACTGATGCTCTGGATGCTGTTCCAGATGGCGATAAATAATAATATAACGCCAATATCCAATCTTCTCTGACAGATAAACCGTGTACAATACCCACTCAATTGGGAAAAAGGTATAAACCCGATGTTTGGTCAGATAGCTCAAATCCATTGTACAGCCAAAATCGGCCATTGCCTTATTTAAAAATCCGGCATGACGCGCTTCATCTCTAGCCATCAAACTAAACATTTCGGCCAATAAAGGACTGCGCTCTTTCAGGTTGCGCGAAAGTTCTTTAAACAGTAGAAATCCGGAAAATTCCGATACACAGGACCGTTCCAAATAATCAATAAAGGCTTGGCGCGCTTCTCCCGTAATATGATCCCAAGATTGGGCAAACTCCTCATTTCGCACGAAGTGATGACGGTTGTAGTCGGCCCGCATTTCCTCTAACATCGCCCGCAACTCGGTTTCTTGGGCTGATAAATCGAGGTTGGCGGTTTTTTCAAAGTCCGTTGTATAAAAGCGGGGGGTCAGGATATTTTCCTTCAGGGCCTTAGTTTTGGTGACGGACATCTCCGCAGGGGCCTGGGATGGGGTAGCAATCATGGGCGGGTCCTCATAAAAAACTTAATAGCTTTCAAGTTATAATACTTTTTCCATTTTGAAAAGACCCTTACCCCAAAACCGTAACAATCGTTAACGTTCAACAACTGTTAAGTTATGTAACAAATTATTACTTTATCGCTGTATGGTTATATACTAGCTGAAGTCGGTCACGGGTTCCCTTGCTGGAGATGGCCCCAACCGGCATTACCCAGATAAATCTAAAAGGAAAAAGGTCATTTGACATGAGCCACGATTTAGCCACCCGCTTGAGAGAAGGAACCCAAAAGTCCCACACCGCCGCCGAAAATACAGCTTATATGAAGTGCTTCCTGAAAGGGATTGTGGAGCGCGAGCCATTCCGCAAGTTGCTCGCCAATCTCTATGGGGTGTATCGTGTGATGGAAGAAGCAATGCGACAACACCAGGATGATCTGGTAGTGGGACCGATGTATTTCCCGGAACTCAACCGCACGGCGAATCTGGAAAAAGACCTCGCCTTTTATTATGGTGAAAACTGGCGCAGTCAGATTGTCCCCTTAAATGCGGGACAGATTTACGTCGATCGCCTTCAGCAACTCGCGGATACTGACCCGGCGCTGCTCGTTGCTCATGCTTATACTCGCTATATGGGAGATCTTTCGGGAGGTCAAAGTTTGAAAAAGATTATCCGATCGGCTTTGGATTTACCCGAGAATCAAGGCACATCCCTCCATGAATTTGATGAAATTCCCACCGTCGAAGCACGACGAGCGTTTAAAGAAAAGTATCGGGATGCTTTGAATTCTTTACCTGTGGATGAGGCAACTATTGAACGGATTGTCGAAGAAGCTAATTATGCGTTTCATCTGAATCGAGATGTGGTGCATGAGTTGGAAGATGATGTCAAAGCAGCGATCGGGGTTCATGTCTTTGAGTTGCTTACCAAGCAGGATAAACCGGGAAGTACCGAGAGACATTCTCGCCATTCTGCCTCGATACCGGCGGAAGTAGGAGCCTGATTTTTTGACTTTAAATCAAGTATGAGAGGCTGGATTTAGACTTGCTGTATTTGGTAAAAGAACCTCACCCTAACCCTCCCCTTAGCAAGGGGAGGGGACCGGAGCTTACAAGAGTAGGTTTTTTAAGTTCATGGTTATTTAGCTTACTATTTAACTGAACTTCCGGTCCCCTCCCCTTAGCAAGGGGAGGGCTAGGGTGGGGTTCTCTCCCCTCGCTAAGGCGAGGGGACCGGAGAGATTTTGTAAACCCATTGAGTTGCTATCTGACAAAAAATACCCATGAATGCTTTAATTTCTACTGTTGAATTTGACGCTTATTTGTTGAAAAAGTATGACCGTCCAGTGCCACGGTACACCAGCTATCCACCGGCGACGGAATTGAAATATGACTTTGAAGAAGTCGGATTTAGAGCCGCTGTTGCTGTTGGCAACTATAAGAAAACTCCCTTATCTCTGTATTGCCATATTCCCTTTTGTGAAACCCCTTGTTATTTCTGTGGGTGCAATACCATCATAACCCAGCGGAAATCCTTAGCTGAACCTTATCTGGATTATCTAACTCGTCAAATTCGGGCAATGGCAGAACTGGTGGATACGAGTCGTTCTGTGAATCAAATGCACTGGGGGGGAGGAACACCGAATTATTTATCGCTTCCTCAAGTAGAACAGTTGTGGAAAACGATTAATCAGTATTTCCAGTTTGAGGACAATGCGGAAGTTTCCATTGAGGTAAATCCCCGGTTTTTAGATAAAAACTATCTGTTGTTTTTAAAAGATTTGGGATTTAACCGGATTAGCTTTGGAATTCAAGACTTTAATCCGAAAGTGCAGCAAGCGGTGAATCGAATTCAGCCCGAAGCGATGCTGTTTCAGGTGATGGATTGGGTGCGGGATGCGGGATTTGAAAGTGTCAATGTGGACCTGATTTATGGGTTGCCGTTTCAAACGTTGGAAACCTTCCGGGATACAATTCATAAAACCACGCAACTGGATCCGGACCGAATTGCGGTGTTTAATTTCGCTTATGTTCCTTGGTTAAAACCTGTTCAGCGATTGATTCCGGAGGAGGCACTACCCCCGGCATCGGAAAAGATGGATATCTTAAAAATGGCGATCGAGGATTTAGGGGAAGCGGATTATCAGTTTATTGGTATGGATCATTTTGCCAAACCGAACGATGAACTGGCGATCGCCCAACGGGAAGGCAAGCTACATCGGAACTTTCAAGGATATACCACCAAACCGGAATCAGATTTAATCGGGTTGGGGATGACTTCAATTAGTATGCTGCATGATGTCTATACCCAAAATCACAAACGCTTGAAAGACTATTATGCAGCGATCGATTGTCAGGAGTTGCCGATTGAAAAGGGGGTGAGTCTGAGTGCTGATGATATCCTGCGCCGGATGGTGATTATGGAGTTAATGTGCCAATTTGAACTCTCTAAGAACGAATTTGAGCAAAAATATCATCTCAGCTTCGATTGTGATTTTGATGAGTATTTTGCAGCAGAGCAATTGGAGTTACGCCAGCTAGAAGCGGATGGATTAGTGCGCCTGTCTCCTAATCATATTGAGGTCACTCCAGTGGGACGGTTGTTGGTTCGGAATGTAGCGGCTGTTTTTGATACTTATCTCGGCCAAAAAGCATTGAATAGTTTCTCTAAAGCAATTTAGGGAAAGCTCAAGCTCAGTGTTTTTAACGACTTTAGTCGTTCCCTGTTTGGAATAAACAGCAGGCAGAGCCTTGAATTGGCATTCTCTGGCAGAGTTAGAGAACAAGTCCAATTTATTTATTGTGTGGTTGAGGAAGTGTGTATGCAGTTAGAATCAATGTCAAATTATCCTAAAAATAAATCCCAGCTTAATTGGGTAATTACAGCGTTTTTTATCGCCATTCATTGTCTTGCTTTATTAGCACCTTGGTGTTTTTCCTGGTCCGCATTCGGGGCGATGTTATTTCTCCACTGGTTTTTAGGAAGTATTGGCATTTGTTTGGGCTATCATCGCCTATTGAGTCATCGGAGTTTTCAAGTTCCAAAATGGCTAGAATATGCGATCGCCCTCGTTGGTGCATCGGCACTTCAAGGCGGACCCATTTTTTGGACTGCCGGACATCGGTTACATCATGCCTATACTGAAGATGAAATCAAAGACCCCTATTCGGCGCGCAAGGGCTTTTGGTGGAGTCATCTGCTTTGGATGATTTATCCCCGTCCCGAATTTTTTAACAAAGAATTGTATAACCGATTCGCTCCCGATTTAGCCCGGGACCCTTTCTACTGTTGGCTCGATCGCTACTCTCTATTGATGCAAGTTCCGTTAGTGGTTGTCCTTTATCTCTTGGGCGGTTGGTCCTTTATCGTCTATGGGGTATTTGTGCGAATTGTGCTACTGTGGCATAGCACTTGGCTGATTAATTCGGTTACCCATCTGTGGGGATACAAAACTTTTCCCACTGAGGATAATTCCCGAAATCTCTGGTGGGCGGCAATTTTCACTTATGGCGAAGGATGGCATAATAATCATCATGCTTATCCCAATGTTGCTAAAGCCGGTTGGCGGTGGTGGGAATTGGATATGACTTGGTGGGCGATTTGGGTTTTAAAAACCGTTGGGTTAGCCAAAAAAGTAGTGATGCCGCCTACCGCCAAAGCACCCCAGGGATAAGCTGCTTTTTCAAGCGATCGCCTAAAAAGCCGGAAACTTCAAAACTTGGGCGATCGCCTCCGTTGCCTGCATCATCCGCCCCTCGTGACTTCCCCCTAGCACAATATATCGTCTTCCCTGACGTTCCAACTCGTCCAAAAACCATTGGTGCATGGTCATTCGGAGGGACTCACTTTCTCGGGTCCCATCCTGCACAAATCCAAAATCCGGTGTAGTCAAAAGATATAAATCATAATTTCGACTCGCGGCGATTTGTTCCAATTTCTCACAGCGTGAACCGAGATACCGGCGATGCCAAATACAGGTAGCGAGGGGGTCTGTATCGCACGCCACCAAGCGATTCGCACGGATTGCCAGGGCCTCTTCCCAGGCGATTTGTCCCTGGGCAATTTGTATAAATTCGTCCCTGTCCCAATGGTGAGAATCCGGTAGATATTGCCGTCCCTCCCAATACGATCGCCCGTATTCTGGGACCCAGACGGTTTGATACTGTTCTGCCAGCGATCGCGCCAGGGTGGTAGTGCCACTGGATTCTACCCCCACCACTGCGATCCGCTTGGCAAAATAGGCTTTTGCCGGAGGTGTAAGCATCTGCCAATGAACCCCGAGGTCCTGACGCAGTTGGGTTCCAGAAATGGGGAATGCCTCCCGAGGGCAGTCAATGGCAATATGTCTTACACCCATAAACGCCGCCCAAGGTTCCCCATACGCCTCAGAGGTAAAGGCAATATCCGGTTTTCTTCCGCTTAGTAATTCCAGGGTACGTTTTGCCCAAGGTTCGGGCGCTTCGGGCAAATCATCCAGAGTTTCATAGACTTCTACATCGGGATGCATCACTCGAATCCAGTTCGCCCGTAAGCTGCCAGGAATCGCTTGTTCTGGTTTAGCCCCTACCACGACAACTAATTGATCAACTTGCGCTTTTGCCTGACGAATTAAAAAATCATGTCCCCGGTGGAAAGGATAGAATTTACCCACAGTAACCCCGAGTTTCATGGTTCTGTTTTCTCCTGTTTTTGTTCAGAATAAAGTCGTTTAAAATTTTGCAATCCCCCGATCGCTAAAAGCCAAAATATGGCATAGAGGAAACTGGTCAGGTAAAGACCCCGAGAGGCATAGAGAGGAACATAAATGGTGTCTACGCCAATCCATAAATACCAACTTTCGACATAGCGCTGCATTAATAATAATTGGGCGATCGCACTGGCAACGGTGGTGAGGGCATCCCAAAATGGGGCGCTCCCATTCATAGCAATTAACAGCGATCGCAACCCAATTACACTCACCGTTAATATCCCTACCAGCCAAGGTATCCAACGGGGAGGAATCCGGGCGATCGGTTTTTCGGTGTGATTTTCCCCGCCACGCAGCCAACTGTAAATCGCTTGCAAACTGGTGACTAAATAAAAGAGTTGAATCGCCACTTCCCCATAAAGTCGAACCTGATAAAACACCCAGGTATAGGCAAGCACTCCCACTAAACCAATCCACCATCCCAACGGGTTATTTTTAGAAAGTAACCAGACACTCCATGCCGAAGTAACAACGGCGATCGCCTCAATCAAGGTAATCTCCAATTCCATCCAATTTTGCACCGGCAACAGCAACAGGAAAAGACTGCCTATAATCCCGATGAGAATTTGCCTATTGATCGGTGGGATGCTCATAGTTTTAGCCGGTAAAGAAAATAAAGAAAAGCCCGCTGATGCGGGCTTTGTTTCTGGCGCGGGAGAGTCTCTTCTCCCGGCTGCCTATCTTACTTGGAAAGCTGGATTATTTCATCGTTTCTTCCAACTTGGCGATATCGAGGAGAGTCTTCATCAGCGAGTCGGGGTTCAAGCTGATAGAGTCAATCCCCAGTTCCACGAGGAAGCGTGCAAATTCGGGATAGTCCGAAGGGGCTTGACCACAGATCCCAATCTTGCGACCCGTTTTCTTCGCAGTTTTGATGACCATTGTAACCATATCTTTAACCGCTTGGTTGCGTTCGTCAAAGATGTGAGCCACTAAGGAAGAGTCACGGTCCAGACCCAAAGTGAGCTGGGTCAAGTCATTGGAACCGATGGAGAAGCCGTCGAAGACTTCAGCGAATTGTTCGGCCAGAATGACGTTACTGGGGATTTCGCACATCACATAGACTTGCAGTCCGTTTTCGCCGCGTTTGAGACCATATTTTTCCATCGTCTCTAACACTTTGCGACCTTCGTCTGGGGTGCGGCAGAAGGGAATCATCGGAATAACGTTCGTTAGACCCATGTCATCCCGGACCCGTTTGAGGGCGACGCACTCTAACCCGTAGGCTTCGGTATAGTTGGGGTCGTAGTAGCGAGAAGCACCCCGCCAGCCGATCATTGGGTTTTCTTCTTTGGGCTCAAATTGCTTACCACCCAGGAGGTTCGCATATTCGTTGCTCTTGAAGTCAGACATCCGGACAACGACTGGGTTGGGATAGAAGGCAGCGGCGATCGTGCCAATTCCATGAGCCAGCTTGTCTACGAAGAAATCGGGTTTGTGCGAATACAGTTTCGTGAGTTCGGCAATCTCTTTCTTGACAGCTTGATCTTCAAGTTTGTCGAAGTGAATCAAGGCCAAGGGGTGAGCTTTGATGTGGTTGGCGATGATGAACTCAAACCGGGCTAAACCAACGCCGTCGCAGGGGATAGAGGATAAACCGAAGGCTTCTTCTGGGTTGCCGACGTTCATCAAAATTTTGGTCTTGGTGCGAGGCAGGTTGTCGATCGCCGTTTCGAGAATCTCGAAGGGAACTAGACCTTCGTAGACTTTGCCTTCTTCTCCTTCAGAACAGGATACGGTGACCTCTTGACCACTCTTGATATCCTGGGTAGCGGTTCCGCAACCCACGATAGCGGGAATCCCCATTTCTCGGGCGATAATTGCAGCATGGCAAGTCCGTCCCCCTTGGTTGGTGACGATCGCACTCGCTTTTTTCATGATCGGTTCCCAATCCGGGTCCGTCTTGTTGGTAACTAAGACTTCACCTTGTTGGAACAGGTCCAGATTGTGTACATCTAAGATGACGCGCGCTTTACCTTGGCCGATCATTTCACCGACGGCACGACCCCGAACCACAACGTCACTGGTGCCATTGAGTTTGAAGTTACGGATGACGTTTCCAGCTTTTTGAGATTGGACGGTTTCGGGACGTGCTTGCACGATGAAGAGTTCGCCGGTAATCCCGTCTTTGGCCCACTCAATGTCCATTGGGGTATATTTGCCCCGAGATTCGCTGTAGTGGTCTTCGATGATACAAGCCCATTTGGCTAAAGTGAGAATTTCATCATCGTTGATACAGTATTGATCACGTTCGGGAGCAGAAACTGGCACGTTCTTGGTCAGTTTCGACCCGCCCACGTCATACACCATTTTGATTTCTTTGCTGCCCAGGCGTTTTTCGAGGATTGGGCGTTTGCCTTCTTTGAGGGTCGGTTTGAAGACAAAGTATTCGTCGGGGTTGACTGCACCTTGGACGACGTTTTCCCCTAAACCATAAGCGGCGGTGACTAAAGCGGCATTCTTGAAGCCGGTTTCCGTGTCAATGGAGAACATGACGCCAGAACTGGCTAAGTCAGAACGGACCATTTTTTGGACGCCCACAGAAAGCGCGACGCTGAACTCGTCAAAGTCGGGACGTTTGGAGGCATATTGATGGCGATAGGAGATGGCGCGATCGGTAAATAAGGACGCAAAGCACTTATGACACGATTCAAGCACCCCTTTGACGCCGTGGACGTTCAGGTAAGTTTCCTGTTGTCCGGCAAAACTCGCATCAGGTAAGTCTTCGGCAGTAGCGCTAGAACGAACGGCGACGTCAAGATCGCTGCTGAATTTTTCGCAGACTTCTTGATACTCTGGGCCAAAGCGTTTGCAGAATTCAGCATTGGCACCATAGTTTTCGCACAATTTCAGGTATGCGTTGGCGATCGCATCGTCTAATTCTTTCGGGAATGGCGTATTCATCACCATTGCCCGGGCTTGCTTCCCGCGCTCCCGCAGATTGTTAACATCATTGAGATCCAAATCCGCAAACAAGGTCCGTAGTTTTTGCTCTAACCCTGCTTTTTCGATAAAATACCGATAGGCATAAGCAGTGGTTGCAAAGCCGGTGGGGACGTTGACTCCCTTTGATTTAAGCTGTTGGATCATTTCACCTAATGAGGAATTTTTCCCCCCCACTAAGCCTAAATCTGCTAAACCGACTTCTTCAAAAACCAAGACAAACTGTGTTTCTTTGGAAACTTTGGCTGATTGTTGTTCTGGAGCTGTAGAAACCATATATCCTACTCCTGATTACCTGATGCTCGTCTTTAAGCGTGTTAGAAAGTTAAACTGCTGTGTTTTTTTCTTTCCATGTGAATCATAACTCATTTTTTGAAAATTCGACAACCTTTTAAATCTTTTTTTGAACTTTTTATGACAATTGGATTTTGCTCTTAATTTCTTAGCTTTGTAGCTAATTTAATATATTCTACCTTATTTTCTCCCGCCAATCTCAGCAACTTTGTTAAAAGAATATTTAGATTGGTTTAACATCCTCGGGGTTGTTTATTTCTTAATGTTAAGCAACCCGCTTCCTTTCCTTGGGGTCAAATTGATCCGACAGTGGAATCGGTATTTTGTCAATCCCCAAAGGGATTTTCCTCTTGTGAGAACCTCAGATTCGCGGGAAAACTGGCTAAATTTTTCAGCATTAATTCAAATTATTAAATGTTATCCGGATCACTTGACTTCTGTTCCCACTTCCCTCCTAAATTGGATTTTTGCAGATTGTTGCAGATTTTGGCGGATTGGGGCAGGTCAACCCCTATCCTGTCTAATCAAACGATCGCCCTTGTTACTCCACAATCCTGCCCCGAAAACCTCCTGTTTTTTCTCTTGAATGACTCATCCACCCCGGCGATCGCCAGAACTGCCCTAATTGCTTTAATTGCCCTCATTCACCTAGTTTCCCCCGGATTCTCCAGGGGAGGGCGAACTCCTCACCCTAAAGCAGCCATCCTGCACCCGGAAAATCGCTCTGGAGGGTCCTCAACCCAAAACCCTTTCCATCAAGGATCAAGAATTGCTACCCTAGAGAGGGGAACAATCAAGTTAGTCCAGATTGGATTGTGACACTATGCCGGAAACAGGGGCGGTATTACAAGAACGGTATCAACTGCAAGAGCAGTTAAATGATAACCCGAACCGGGAAACCTGGTTAGCGGTAGATTTGACCACCGAGGAACTCGTGGTGGTGAAGTTACTCGTCTGGGGAGGTGCGAAAGCTTGGGAAAGTCTCAAGCTTTTTGAACGAGAGGCGAAGGTCCTGCAAAATTTAGCTCACCCGCGCATTCCTCGGTATCGGGATTATTTTGCGATCGATGATGGTATTCTGTGGTCCGGGTTAGTTCAAGAGTATATTCCCGGTGCTTCCCTTCAAGACTGGCTCGATCGCGGCAGGCGGTTTACTGAGGAGGAAGTAGAAGGGGTAGCCACGGCTCTGCTGAATATCTTATGTTATCTGCATGACTTGAATCCTCCCGTACTCCATCGAGATATTAAACCCAGCAATATTATCTTAGGAGAAGACAACGAAATTTACTTAGTGGATTTCGGGGCTGTCCAGGACCGGAACCTGCTCACGCCTGGACGCAGCTTTACTGTAGTTGGTACTTATGGCTATACTCCGTTAGAACAATTTGGGGGACAGGCGGTCCCGGCATCGGATTTATATGCCGTCGGTGCCACCTTGGTTCATTTGCTCACCGGCGTACCCCCTGCCGACTTACTGCAAAAGAACTTGCAATTGGAATTTGGCGATCGCCTCAGTTCCCAATTTAGCCCCTATTTTATCAATTGGTTGCAAACCCTGACAGAAACCCAGGTGGACAATCGCTATCCTACCGCAACCGACGCGATCGCCGCCTTAGAAGGAGTCGCTACTCTTTCCCCAGACACCACCCCCTTGTATCAACCGGACATCATCCCGCTTCAACTACGCAAAACCCCTCAGAAACTAGAAATTATCCTACCCGAACCGGGCTTAAAAGTCCTAACCTGGTCGTTAAACCTGTGGCAACGGGGGCTAAACCTGATAGAGCGCGCGATCGCCTCCTTACGAGATAATCTCAGCACCTCTGATATCATAGCCCAGGTGTTAGTGTATCTATTAATCGGTATTGGTTCTTTATCTCTGTTATCCTTGGTCCTCCAAGTAGCAACGGTGATCCTACCCATCTTAATTCCCTTGGGGATGGTTGCCTGTTTGAGTGAGTATTTTGAACGAACGATCGTCTGTTTAGAACGCGATCGCAACACCTTTGAGATCCAGCAAAAGCGGTTAGGATTCACCTATCGCCGACAACTCGGCGTCACCGCCCAGATTCAAACCGTCTCTATCTTCTACGACAATAAAAAATTTGTCATGGGAGTCGCCCTCACCGCCGGACCAAAACCGGGCTATTATCAACAATATGCCTTTGGAAATACCGGACGAAAACTCACCGAGGAAGAGTGTGCCTGGTTAGCCGAAGAAATCCAGGACTGGTTAGATCTCGACTAAGAAAACCCTCGAAATAATCTGACTCGCATCAGGAATTGGTGATAAAATCATCCATTAATCCTTTCCTGTTCGGAGTTGAAACATGGCACTTCAATATACCAATCGTCGAGGTCAAACTTACTTTCTACACCAAGGCACTACTAAAACTGGCAAGCCTAAGTATTATTTTTCTCTCAAGACAGAGGGAAATTTAATCGAGTCAATTCCCGAGGGATTTGAAATTTATGAAAATCCCAATGCTCAAGTCTATTTGCGAAAAATCCAGCCCAAGGTATTTAGCGATCGCGAATTAGAAGCCGTGGATCAGGGGATTAAAAAATACAGCAAGATTAAAAATTTCATTCTTGATGTTAAAGATAATAGTATTATTATCCATCTTCCTGAGCAAAATGTCGGCAATATCTCCGAAATATTAACCGCATCAGGAAGAAAAGACACGCTTTTAAATGACTTAGAGTCTCTCCTCACTTATAACCCAATGATGCGATTTCTACGAAAGAAAGACTCGAAGAGTGTTCGGGTACAACGGTGGTGCTTTCGCGGGTCAGTTGACGATTGGATTGATTTAGATGAAGGGGAAGATTTAGAAAGACTGGTGAAAAAATATGCCCCCCATTTAGGTCAAGAATCCTTCTATGATCTGTACGGATTTTAGGAAGAATAGTGGCAGCTTTGCACATCGGAAGCGGGGAGAATTGAGTGGGAATTCCGTACTCTGCCTAGAGGGCGATCGCCCCTAGTGCGGACACTATCCCTCCCGATATATTTTTATGCCGGTTCACAAGATTTTCACAAATTCACGCTACTCTAACTGACTAGAGTTAGCTATTCTGCCTCACTTGCCGTAAGTTTAGGAAGCTGAAGTTAGGGCTTGTGGGGTGATCTAGCTAACTCCTCCCGATTCCTCGCCCTCTCCAACCCGGGCCAACTCATTAGAATCGGCCCCTAACCCTCGGAACAGTTCATTCAGGCGAAACCGTTCCCCAGTAGTGAGCCAGATCATCTTACCCTTAAGGATGGCGATCGCCTTCTAGTTCCCGTAAACGAGCCTCCAATTCCCGAAGACGTGCTTCTGCTGACTCCGCCCGTAGACGTTGTTGTTCAGCCTCTTGACGTTGTTGTTCAGCTTGTTTGGCTAACTCCGTGGGAGTCAAAAATCGCTCACCATCAGGACGGTAGATAGTAAACTGTTCATCCTGCAATTCAAAGCGAATTCCTAACCGGGGACTCGTCCAATTTTCAGGCTGCTCAATCAGTTCCAGAGAACCCGCCTGATTGCGGAGCCAACCATTGAAATCGAAACGATCAGGGTCGAAAATATAATATTCTTCCACCCCATAGCGGTCATAAAACTGCTGTTTCTTCGCCATCTCATTGAGACGATTTCCGGGGGAGAGAATTTCAAACACGACTTGGGGAGGGATGTTTCCTTCTTCCCATTGCTTATAAGAACCGCGATCGCCCTTGGGTCGTCCAATCGCTACCATCACATCAGGGGCCTGACGCAATTTATTATTTCCTTCCTGGGGATACCAAAGCAAATCCCCCGCCACAAAAACATTCGGATCATCATCAAACAGAATTTCTAAATTCTCTTTAATCACAACAATCCAACGAAACTGGCGAGTATTATCAGACATCGGATTTCCATCACAATCGGGGTAGATGATTTTCGTGGGTTGAGGGGTAGTTACCATAAATTAGACCTCTCAATTATTGAACTAAAACTAACACTATGCAGGATGCGTCCGACCCTAGTTGACCAGACTTTTAAACGGTCCGAATCGGTGGCTAGGGTTCGTTGACATTTTAGCTAATTTTACCGCAAATAGTCAGCAAGCGGGTTTTTGAGTTGCTTAAATTTCCTCTAACCCGGTTTGAATGGCAGATATTTGATTAAGTGGATGCGGGGGACAGGCGTTTAAGAGGGGGTTTAAGGGTTCATTCGTTAGCAAGGTAATTCTCCTACGCAAACGCTGGGCGAACAAAAAGCCCTGGTGAGGGATGAGGTTACGGAGTTGCGGTTGTTTGAGGGGGTAGCGCAGTTCAGTGCTGGTGAGGGATGCCCGTAAGTCTTCTTCGGGACCCGTGATGTCCCTATTCAGTTCTCATAGGGTGAGGTCGATTGCCCTTTTTTAGGATAGCGTAATCATCATTTTACTCACTTTGTTCCATAATAGTACATCTTGCAAAATTCTCAAAAGCCGATTTAAGTTACACTCCTAAACCCGTAAATTATTAAATGTGCGGAAAAATTCCCCGATGTTTTTTCACCGGATAATCGGCCAACCCCTTGTTTTTTCATCGGTGATAATCATCGATAATGTCGGTTTAATAGTAGGGTTTCTAAATCTCCCCAAAACACACTCTGATAAAATAAACAATCAGCGATGATGCCCTCAAATAGTTCGTGAATTGTATAAAACGCTATAGCGAGTCTAAATTAGCTTGGTCTAACGATAGTGAGCAAAGTGAACCCTCACAGGCTTATGTGCTGAGGCACAGGCTATTGCGATCGCCAACGCACTTCAAGGTTCTCCGCGCCACCAGAATTGTCAAAGCGCTCATCTTCAGCGCCTCTGTCTGATCAGTGACTTTGGACGTTAGGCAATCAGACTCCTTATAAAAAGTCTAATTTCAAAAAGCGCTTCTATACTCCTGTGGATAATCTAAGAAATTTGTCTCAAACCCTTGATTTCAAAAGAATACAACTCCAAAATAGGGCTAAATTTTTATCAAAAATATGCGGTGTTTCAGTGGCCCATGAGCATTAAGTTTTTGAAATTTTCCTAAAAAAGCCAAAAAAACGCATAAAAACCCGAATCTACTCCTAGAGATAGATATAGAATCCTAAAAGATATTGTGCTCATGTACTTACAACTCCCAGGAGAATTCATCCCAATCCAGTTTCTGGAAGCGTTTTTTCATCGAGTCCGCCCTGCTTTCAACCCTGACCCGGTGTACCCAGCCCGATCGCGCCACGGCGATCGTGTTCTTTAAATGGCTTCCCATTCAACCCTTAAAAAGCAGATGGACAACCAGAATACTCAAGATCTTATCCCCACCTTCCTTGCCTCCAAGACCCTGCGACTTGAGCAAATTTGCCAGTCGAAGTTTCAACCCCGAAACTACTTCAACGAAGTGGCAATGGAGGAACTCGCCGCTAGTATCAAAGAACATGGTATCCTTCAGCCCCTACTCGTGCGCCCGATCGCCGGGAATCAGTATGAGTTAGTCGCTGGAGAACGTCGGTATAAAGCTGCTCAAGCCTTGGGATTAACCGTAGTGCCGGTGACAGTCAGAGATATGACTGATACCGAAGTGCTACAGTACGCCTTGGTTGAAAACTTACAACGGGAAGATTTGAATCCCGTGGAAGAAACCGAGGGAATCTTACAACTGTTGGAAATGCGCCTCCAAAAAGATCGGGACTGGATTATCTCCCTGCTCAACTATATGGCGAATACCAAACGGGGATTTACGGACAGCGCCGTCCGTAATCGAGAACAACAGTTAATTCATGAGGTGTTTGCCACCATCGGCAGGAGGATCACTCCCGAATCGTTCCGAACGCATCGCCTGCCGTTGCTGAAACTTCCTCCGGAACTGTTTGAAGCACTGCGCTATGGACGTATTAAGTGGACCAAAGCAAAGGAGATCGCCAAGTTAGAGTCGGAGTCTGAGCGGTTGGCACTCCTCGAACGGGCGATCGCTCATTCTCTAAGTTTGCGCCAAATTCAACAAATCATTCGGGAGAAAAAAACACCCAGAGCCGCAGCGCCACAACAACGCGATGTGGAAGGACTTCTGCAACAGTTTACTCAATTTAAGGCATGGGAAAACCCCGATAAGCGCTCTAAAATGGAGTCTTTGCTAATGGAACTAAAAGCACTCCTCGCAGAACAAGAGTGAAAATTTGATAGTTTAAAATCAAAATTTATCATTATAAGATAAGACTTGTTTTTATTTGTTGGGTAATTATAAATAATAAATTACCCAACAAATTTTTGTTATTTTTGATGCCAATATCTTTTTATATGCCCGATATTTAAATTGATTTAAAACTTTATTGTCCAGGTTGAAATAAATTCTGGCCTTTCATTCCAGACGCCGCACTTCACAGGGTCATAGGAGTGAAAACCTTTTATTGCAGCGAATTGGTATTTTGTATTGAACGGATAGAGCCTCAATTTTATTCCCCTTGATAACACCCTGTTTACAACGGGTATTTGAAGCCAATAAGTTTGTTTTACTATATCTATAAATCATCAAAAGCTTAAAAAATTTGTAATTAATTAATTTTTTATTAAAGTTTAAATAAACCGCTTTTAATTGACATATTTTTAATTATTAAGTTTTGTAAACATAAAAATATCCTGGCTTTTTCTGTTAATATAAAAAAGCCAGGATATTCCTGAGCGTGAAATAAGAGATGCAAGCTCTTGATTCCACTAATCCGTATCTCATCATACATTATGAAAGCAAAATTCGCCATTACGTCAATGTTGACTGCTGGAGCAGTTGCGATCGCGGCAACCGTCACTCTCCAGCAGCCTTCTCAAGCACAAAGCACCCAATTTGTTTGTGGCATGAGTTCCACAACGGGTTTACCCACCACCTTTGCCCTGACTTCAAAGGGTCCAGTCCCGGTAGTCCGCTGGTATGCAGAATATTTCAGTGGTTCCGGCTATACTCCAGAACGCCGGTGTCAGGAAGTATCATCCCGATTCGACAATCTCAGTAGACAGGGACAACTCGGGTTCATCACCACAGGCTATGTAAACGGTCAACCTGTTGTTTGTGCGGGTCAAGGAGGGGGTTGTAATAGCAGCAATCTGCTATTTACCCTCAAGTCAGGGACAGATGCTGCGGCAGCCGTTCAGCAACTCTTTGATATCCGGGCTGGAGTGGGTGGGCCCTTGTATGAAAGTTCTGGCGATGACGGTGCAATCACCATCGACCTCAACAACTTCTTGGATAATGCTGCTGTTGATCCAAACGGCCCTTCCGAGGGAAGTGCTAGTGGGACAAATGTGCCAACGTCTGAGCCTTCTCAACCCTCCGGTAGTGGTGGTTCTGTGTGGTAATTTTAATCTAATTCAAAGGCGATTATAACGTGAATTTGCGATCGCAGATTGTTTTGAGCTGTGTTGGTAGCTTCTTAATGACCCTACCAACACAGTTATTTCCCTTATCTAGTTCTGCTCAAATCCTTCCCGTGAGTGGATTCACCGCAGAACCGTCCGCTCAACTGTTGACCGAAGAAGTCCGTCAAATTGCCCAATCAATTACGGTAAAAGTGTTGTCAGGCCGCAGTGGAGGTTCGGGTATTGTTATTCAAAAACAAGGATCCATTTATACTGTTGTCACCAATCAGCACGTTTTGACCGCTGGAAAGGGTTCCGGATATCAAATTCAAACCACCGATGGCCGCATCTATGCAGCGGAAGTGGTTAGAACAGTGAACTTTGAGAGCAACGATTTGGCGTTGCTGCAATTTCGCAGTACAGGTGCTGATTATACCGTAGCCTCCCTAGGGACTTCTTCAACGTTGAAACCCGGGGATGAAGTCTTTGCAGCGGGGTTTCCTTTTGAATCGGAACAGTTAGGTTCTGCCTGGACCTTTACGACGGGGACCATCTCGTTAATCGCCGATCGCGCGATCGAGGGGGGATATCAAATTGCCTACACTAATCCGGTGGAAAAAGGCATGAGTGGCGGACCCATCTTGAATCGTCAAGGTCAGGTCATCGGACTTAATGGAATGCACGCCTATCCCTTATGGGGTGATCCTTATCTATTTACCGATGGTTCCCGACCCAGTACCGCTATACGTGAGATTATGGTGCGATCGAGCATGGGAATTGCGATCGATACCTTTGTCCAACTGGCAGGGGGATTTTCCAATCCAGTGGAAATGCCAGCCGCCAGAGTTCCGATCGCCCCAACTGAGTCTAGCGCAGAGTCCGAAACCCAGGAGGGTTCTGTAACGACCCCGCCACCTCACCAGGCGTCTCCATCCGCATTACCCGTGGTACAGGAATCTCCCATCTTGTCTAATCCAAGGTCCGAAGCTTTGTGGTAAAACCGGGGTTTCATTGGATGTTAATGTAGTGAGTTTCATTCACAATAATGAAAGTTTATCATGTATTCTTAGCAGTCCTAGTCGGCGTGGCGATTGCTTTAGCACAACCCTACCTGGGGGCCGCTTTTATGTCCGATCGCGTGGATCAAGTCAAAGCGATCGCCCAAGAAATTACCGTATTAATTCCCGAAACCGATCCCCAGTCCGGCAAAACAGCTAATGGTTCAGGGTTTCTGATTGCTAGACAAGGAAACACCTATACGGTACTGACAGCGAATCATGTTGTTTGTAAAAATCAATCCGAACCTTGTAACGACCCTCGTCCAGGACTAAAGGTCGTGACCCATGACGGACGGGAACATCGCCTAAATTTTAACACCGTCAAAAAACTTCCTCAAGTAGATTTAGCCATTCTAAAATTTGAAAGCAATGGAAATTATAAATTAGCAACTTTAGGGAATTATGACACCGACCACAATAGCGAACGAGAAGTGCAGCTTCCCAATGGGCAAATTATTCGAGAATATGGACATTTTGTTTTTGCTTCTGGATGGCCTGGAATCAATCCTCCTAATATCTCGGAATTAAAGTATCGGTTTAGTGTGGGCAGACTCCTACCCGAGAATAGAATGGTCGGGTTTAGAATCCGTCCCCCGGAAGAAGGATATCAAGCAGTTTATACCAGTATCACCTATCCGGGAATGAGTGGCGGTCCAGTATTAGATACCGAGGGGAGAGTCATTGCAGTTCATGGTCAAAATGAAGGAACACGGGTTTCTAATGAAGGATCTTCAGGACGCCAACCCGTGCTAATTGGCTATAGTTTATCAATTCCTATTGCTGAATTTTTGAATTTAGCACCCCAAGCCAGTATTCCTTTAAATAATATCACCGTTCAAACTAATCCGCCTCAAGCATTAAATCAAGATGATATCGATGCAATAGGAACAGAATTTGTTTTTGCAGGAATGCAGGAGCAAAATGCGGCACAGCCCAATAGTGCAGTGTATTGGGCCAATCAGGGAAATCAGTATTGGCGAGCATTGAGGACCGAAGAAGCGCTGGGGGCTTATGAAAAAGCCATTGCAATCGATTCAGAATTTTATCCGGTTTGGTATGGGAAAGGATTAGTGAAGACCTTTCAGGAGAAATATGATGAAGCATTTGCGAGTTACAACCAAGCCATCACGATTCTTGATAAGCAAATCGCTGAATTTCCCAGAGAGACCGAAAGAAAAGAGAGAAGAGAATGGGTGGTGAAACTGCGAGACCAAATCCAGCCCTTAATGGCGAATTCCTCTCCTCCAACAATACCAAGGGATAATTCTCCAGCGCCTCAAACCCAGCCTAACTCCACAGTCCAACCAAGTCCACCATCACCGCCACCGACAGCCCCATTATCAACACCTGAACCCCAACCGGAAACGCAACCCGAAACCCAACCGGGGTGGTTGTGGTAAGTGAGGGGCCGAGATTAGGGCAGATCCCGGGGTTATGGAACACTTTAGGGGTGAATTTGAACAAATTTCAGAAATTTAGTGTGTGTGAGCAGTGAGCTTAGAAATTCATGAATCAAGAAACAGTCACGAAACATTTTGGGAAAGGGAATACAAAACCTTGGAGGGGGGTACTACTGGCGATCGCCTCCCTATTAGGGACAGGATTATATAACAATGTTGTCCATGCCAACCCCCTCCCCCTGTCTCCCAGCACTCCGCAACCCGAGGTGATCGCCTCGGAACTCCCCGCAAAAACCACTCCGTTCGCGTTACCCTTTCCCTCTCCACCCGCTGAGGCATTGCAGGTTGAAGAACGCAGCTTTAACACCTTCTTTCGGGCAGAACAGGAGATCGTCGCCCAGGAACCCGGTGTTACCGATTCAGACCTAGAAACCTTACAAAATCAGTATCTACTTCCAGAACCCGCCACCCTAGTTGTCCCCACAGCCGGTGGAAGTTCTGCACCCGGAGTAAGTATCGGAACTCCCACCGCATTTGGTGCGAACTGGGGTCGAGTCTATACCGGATTTGGATATCAAGCGAGAACTCGTTACACAACCGAAACTGATGGAACTTTAGCATTAGGTTTTGGGTTAGGGAACTCTCGCGAAAATGTCGGTTTAGAAGTGAGCCTGGTGGTGAGCGATTTAATTGACGAAACCCTAGCTGATGGTGGGGTTAGCTTTAAAGTCCACCGTTTACTTCCCAATAATTTTGCCGTTGCCGCCGGGATAGAATATGCCCTATCTTGGGGCGATATTGACACCACCACCAGTCCCTATGGCGTCGTGACCAAAGTCTTTCGCTTCAAAGAAAATAGTGCCGAACCTTTGAGCCAACTCACCGTATCTTTAGGAGTTGGGGGGGGTCGTTACCGCTCAGAGGATGATGTAATCAATGACAACAACACGATAGGTGTCTTTAGCAGTGTCGGTTTGCGAGTCGCTGAACAGATCTCACTGATTGCAGACTGGACAGGTCAAGATTTGTTTCTCGGTGCTTCAATCGTCCCATTCAAGGATCTCCCTGTAGTAATTACCCCCGCTTTTGCCGATGTAACCAATAATGCAGGGGATGGGGCTCGTTTCATTCTCGGCATTGGCTATGGCTACTCTTTAGCCTTTTAAATGTTGTCATTTAGTGTAATCGTCATGAATCATAAATCTCTCTATCAATATTCTGCGGTTGGCTTAGGATTGTGTGGGGTAATCTTCCTTAGTGCCTCCCCAGTTCACGCTCAAGAAGGTTTTCCAATAGGTTCTCCAACAGCTGGTCCAATGATGGGAAGTGAGATAGTCCCCCCCCCGCCCATTGTCCCAGCACCAAATATCACTCCCCTACCAGTGGTCGAACCTACACAAGTGCAACCACCACCCGTGGTACAACCTACCGAGGTACAGCCGCCACCCGTGGTTCAACCGACCGAGGTACAGCCGCCACCCGTGATTCAACCGACCGAGGTACAGCCGCCACCCGTGGTTCAACCGACCGAGGTACAGCCGCCACCCGTGATTCAACCGACAGGGGTACAGCCACCACCCGTGATTCAACCGACCGATGTACAACTGCCACCAGTGATTCAACCGACCGATGTACAACTGCCACCCATCACAACTGAGACCCCTAACGTACCCTTAACATCCGGAAGTAGTGACACAAATACCTCAACTGGTGTTCAAGGGCAACAAGGGGTAATCTCCACCACCGGGGACATAGGGGGTCTTGGAAGCGGAACCGGCAGCCAAACGATATTTGCCGGTACAGGGGATGCTCAAGCGGCGGTGAATGAAGCAGGGAGTAATGTCCTCGGGCAGCTAAGTGCAGGAAATATCAATGGATTGACAGGCGCAAGCGTTTCGTTTGAAGCCCAGCAACTCGTGGCGGCGGTCCTCACTACGGGGGAAGTGAATAGCGTTAATGCCCTGTCCACTGCACTCTCTAGCACTCCAGGCGCTCCTTCCGTTGAAGCGACAAGACGATTAGCGTCTAAATTAGCCCGACTGTTAGCGGATGGACAAGTGAACGCGCAAGACTTATTAGATTCAATTCGCTCTTATAACGAAATGATTCGGCAGAGTAACTCGGAATTTTTGCGAAACCCTCCAGCGGAATTGTTGGCGATTCAAGTAGCCCTGTCCCGATTAATTGAAGCGGCAGGTGTTAACTAATGTGAGGTAAACAAAGCAACCCTTTTCAAGGGGGGTTGGGGGGATCATTCCAGAATTGAGCAAGAGTTCTACTACTTTTCTCAGATGGATCACCTGCCAGCCAATCCTCACGTTTCAGCTTTATACTTTGCCCAAGTTTTTGGGCTAATGGATATTGTTGGCAATCCGGTTGATTGCCGATCGCCCAACCCATCCCCAAAAAAATAGCCCGCCTAAACGGGCTTTCAGGAAGAGGCAGGGTTAACCCTACCTCTTTTCCTTCTTATACAGGATAATGCTGACTTACTTCGTTTCAGAGAACTCAGCGTCGATTACATCTTCATCAGAACCGCCCGAGGGAGGAGTACCAGCGCCACCGCCACCATTATCATCGGAAGGGCCACCGGCAGCACCGCCGGATTGTTCGTAGATCTTGCTACCGATCGCATACAGAGCTTGTTGCAACTCAGTCATTTGAGACTTCATCTGGTCAAAGTCATCCTTGGCGATCGCATCCTTAAGCGCCTGAATCAAATCAGTCACCTTCGTCTTCTCATCCGCCGGGACCTTATCTCCCAACTCACTCATCTGCTTCTCAGCTTGATAAGTCAACGAATCCGCTTGGTTCTTCAGATCAATCTTCTCGCGACGTTCCTTATCTGCCGTGGCATTCGATTCCGCTTCCCGAACCATCCGTTCCACTTCATCCCCAGGCAAGGTACTCGCACCCGTGATACTGATCGACTGTTCCTTCCCAGTCCCCTTATCCTTCGCATGGACATTCAGGATCCCGTTCGCATCAATATCAAAGGTCACTTCAATTTGAGGAATTCCACGTTGTGCCGGGGGAATACCATCTAAGCGGAACGTTCCCAAACTCTTGTTGTCGTTCGCCATCTCGCGTTCCCCTTGCAGAATGTGGATTTCCACATTCGTTTGACCATCCACTGCAGTGGAGAACACTTCCGATTTCTTCGTGGGAATCGTGGTGTTGCGAGGAATAATCTTGGTCATCACGCCACCCAAGGTTTCCACACCCAGAGAGAGGGGAGTCACGTCAAGCAGCAGAATGTCTTTGACTTCACCGGCGAGCACACCCGCTTGAATTGCAGCACCCACAGCTACCACTTCATCGGGGTTCACAGTTTGGTTCGGTTCTTTACCCAGAACCTTTTTCACCAGTTCTTTCACCGCAGGAATCCGAGTAGAACCTCCGACGAGGACCACCTCATCGATCGCACTCTTATCCAACTTCGCATCGCGAACCGCATTTTCTACGGGAATGCCGCAACGGTCGATTAAATCTGCTGTCAGTTCCTCAAACTTCGCCCGCGTCAAGGTGGTATCTAAGTGCTTCGGACCTTCTTGGGTTGCGGTGATAAAGGGCAGGTTGATTTCCGTTTGAGTCACGCTAGAGAGCTCAATTTTGGCCTTTTCAGCCGCTTCAGTCAACCGTTGCAGGGCTTGCTTATCCTTCCGCAGGTCGATGCCTTCTGCTTTGCGGAATTCTTCGGCGAGGAAGTCCACAATTTTTTTATCAAAGTCATCCCCACCCAAGTGGGTATCTCCAGAAGTGGCGAGCACTTCAAACACGCCGTCGCCGACTTCTAAGATGGAAACGTCAAAGGTCCCACCCCCTAAGTCAAACACCAGAATGGTTTCATTACTCTTCTTGTCTAACCCATAAGCCAGAGATGCGGCAGTCGGTTCGTTGATGATCCGCAAGACTTCAATCCCGGCAATTTTTCCGGCGTCTTTCGTCGCTTGACGCTGAGAATCGTTGAAATAGGCGGGAACGGTAATCACGGCTTGGGTGACTTTTTCACCCAGGTAGGTGCTGGCATCATCCACCAGTTTCCGCAGCACTTGAGCGGAAATTTCTTCGGGAGCATATTGCTTGCTTAAGGCAGGGCAATCGAGTTTAACGTTGCCATTGATATTGAGGACTTTATAGGAAACCTCGGTGGTTTCGTGAGTGACTTCGGTATGTTTGCGTCCGATGAACCGCTTGACGGAATAGAAGGTGTTTTCCGGGTTCATTACCGCTTGACGCTTGGCGATTTGACCGACGAGGCGATCGCTGTTTTTGGTGTAAGCGACGACTGAGGGCGTGGTGCGGAAGCCTTCTGCGTTAGCGATCACGGTGGGCTTACCCCCTTCCATCACGGCGACGCAAGAGTTTGTGGTTCCTAAGTCAATTCCAACTACTTTACCCATAGGGATGTTTTACTCCAATTACTACTAACAAAGGGTTTGGGCTGATTTAGCCCGGTTTATTTGGGCGATCGGCACAACTGCACGAGAGCAGTTTTTCCAGATTCAATATTTTTTAAGCCTACCAATCTATATGGTGTGGGCGGTTGGGCTTCTATTGAAGGGGAGGTTACCGAACCTCATTAGGGACGGTTTACCGAGAAAGCAGGCTTAGGGGGTGTTTTTATGGGCCGATCGCCAGTGATTTTTGAGTCTGTCCCATCAAGTTGGCGATCGGCCCCTCTTAACATCCCTGTCCCTGAATCCATTGAACCTCCGGATTTGGGATGAGCCGATTTACACTGGGGTGGCCCATAAGTCGTTTAACAGTTCCCCTTCACTGGAAGCGATTTTCTCCTCAGTTTTCTGAGCGGTTAGATCCGGTTTCTGCTCCACTGGCATCACGGAGTTAACCTCAGATTTAAGCTCATCCAACCGCACCTTCACTACCGGGGGTCGTTGGGCCGAAAATTTCGGTAAGGTTAAGGTGAGAATGCCATCCTTTAACTCGGCTTCGATACGATCGGGCACAATCGGTTTCGTCAAGGGGACGACCCGACGCAACTTGCCGTAACGGAGTTCAGAACGCAGGTAACCGCTGTTCTGACTCACGTTCTGGGGTGGCTGACGGTGGGCGGCGATCGCCACTTGAAAGCGACTCGCTTGCACATCAATCTCCGGTCCCGTTAAACCGGGCACTTCCAACCGCAATACAAAGCTATTTTCCGTTTCTTCTAGTTCGATCGCCGGTTGCCACACTCTACCCATTTCGGGACGTTGGCACGGGGGTTGTTCAGTTAAGAGTTGTTCAAATTGACGTCCCCAGGCATCGACCTCGCGTAACAGGTCCAAATTCATTGATGTTCTCATCGGGTTTCCTCTCCAAAATAAGAGTGAATTCTGAAATCGGTAGAGTGGACAGAATCGGGTTTTATCGAACCAGTGGGCGATTAAAACACCGATAAAATTTTATGTAACCTTTGGAAACTCCCGGTTTTTATCCCTATTTTTTAGGGAGTTATGTTGCCTATTTCGAGTGGGTTACTTTTCTCTAATGTAGGTCATCTAACACTATCTTAACCAGGGGGTAAACCGTAAGCAGACTGTTGTATTTGCCGCCGATGGACGAAAAGTTTTCAACCCTTCTTCCGGTTTGACCATGACTCTAGGATAGGAAAATCTCAGTTTTTACTTAGGGGGGCAAACCGTAAGAGAACTGTTGTATTTGCCGTCAAAATCTACCCCGGCTGTTGATGAAAATAAAATATGACAATACAAAACCCCCCGAGTTTTAGTAACTCGGAGGGTTGAAATCAGCAGAAGACTAATTTAGTCGCTAACCACGCCCTTTGCTGATGGGCGTACCGCAGGGATAAGTAGCTACAGACGCGGGTCTTTCAGAAACGGGGGGGACGGTTCGTTCGGATTTTTTCGCTTGCGCCAATTGGTAGTCTAATTGCAGTTTGGTTAGCATTTCCTGGCGGCGATCGTACAAGCGCTTGAGGGAACGTGCAGGGCACTGATTCATCACATAAGCGGTGAGAATCGGCAGGGCGATCGTGCTGTCGGTGTAGCAAACCACAGTATTGGGCAGTTCATTGGGATCGACTTTGCCCCAGCTTACGGCTTCAGCGGGGGTGGCCCCAGATAAACCGCCGGTATCCGGGCGGGCATCGGTAATCTGGATGAAGTAGTCATGTCCCCGTTCTTCCAAACCGAGGACTTCGTGAATTTGGGGTTGGGTTTGCAGGAGGAAGTTTTTCGGAGAACCACCACCGAGAATGAAGGCGGCACTTTCTCCGGGGAAATCTTGGTTGGGGTCTCGGGCAGCATAGGCGATCGCCGCTGTTTCGTTGACATCGATCGCCGGATCAATGATTAATTCCGACCCTTCTAAAGCAAGCGCCGCCACATTCATCCCAATTGAACTATCTCCCGGTGACGAGGTATAAATAGGAACCCCGCACTCATAAGCAGTTGCCAACAAGCAGGAATGCTCTACCCCGCGTTGTTTCTCAATTTCCCGGACATATTTGCCCAGCAGATAGTGAAATTCAGCCGTTCCCATCCGCTTCTGAAACGGTTCGGCTCGCAAAATGGTCCGAATAAAGGCATCCGTTTCTAACAACACATCGTAGTCAAAAATGATGTCATAGATGCGGATATGACCCTCTTCCCGCAGCTTGATATCATCCACGAACGGATTTCCCGCATAGAGGTTTAATCCCAATCCGTAATGGATATCATGATACAGATTTGCGCCGGTACTAATGATGTAATCAATAAAGCCGTTGCGGATCAGTGGTGCTAAGGCGGACACCCCAAATCCCGCCGGAGTCATGGCCCCAGATAGGCTCAGTCCCACAGTCACTCCTTCCCGCATCACCTTTTGGGTCAGCAGGTGACAGATTTCCCGCAACCGAGCGGAATTATAAGCGGTGAAGTAACCATCAATTAAATCCACGACGCTCACGTTCTCAGTCATGGGGGCGGGTGCAATTTTGCGATCTATCATTTGAGACATTTTCCACTCCAAACGGTTGAAATACAGGGCATAGTAGCCTTAGCAGACTAAGCAACTAAGGCGATTGACTATGTTCAATCATGAATATTCAAGTTAATTGACATCGCTGCCGGAGGTGAAGGATGGAGTCAGGTTCCGGGGAACCCACCTCATCCCTAGGCAGTAGCTGGAGATCTCAACCGGACGCTCTATCGCGCAAGCATGATGCTTAATGAGTGGATCTGACAGATGTTTCGTTCATCTGATGCGAGTTTCTCTGTCAGGAATCCGCTCCATTTTTGATAGAGCTAGGGCTAGAACCAGTCCAGCTTGTTAAGAGAGGCTTATCGGAACTTGCCTCATTGTCAAAATTTTGTGGGTCTATAAACCCCGATCGACCTAGTTTGCGGACCCGTCAAGACAGAGGGTCTTAACAGCAGCTTATAAAGAAGCTTGAGAGGTACCGAGCGCAAACCTTATCTAACAGGCCGATCGGACCATACTAGGCGCTTCACATCGATCGGTCCAAGACAGCGCCGGGTCGCAATGCCGTTTACGCTTCAACTGCATATCCAGATACCAGAGGCCACGCCAAGGGTAGCCAGTTAGAGCAAAGAGTTTCAACGTTGTTATGCAACCTCTCTTGAGAAGACAACTGTTTCACTATACTCTAGCACTAAAATTCCAGGGCTGAAATCTGGAAATTGAGTTTTTTTAGCGAATTTCTGTCTTTAGGCTTAGATAACAGAGGATTATCTCCTTTTTTTGCATTTTTTCGGCTTTTCATCGGCTGGAAGCTCTCTCTTGAGCAGTAGGGTTCAACGAAGAGCGGATGGGAAGGGCCGAAATGCGGATAAGGTAAGGGACTTACAAGGGTAGGTTGCTTACGCTTAACTGCACCTCTTGTCCCCTCCCCTTGGCAAGGGGAGGGCTAGGGTGGGGTTCTTCTTGGGCGATCGCCACATCACAGAACCTCCCGTCCCTTAGCAAGGGGAAGGGACCAGAGGTGCAGCTACGCTTAACAAACCTACCCTTGTCAGTCCCTAGCCCTCCCCTTGGCAAGGGGAGGGGACCGGAAGTGCAGCTACCCTTCTGGGTCCGGTTTCTCTGGGTAAAATTCGCGGATAAAACCCAGGCAAGAGACGGGGAAAAAAACTCTGGGAATTTGGCTAGACTGAAATGCAAATTAAGCAGTATGATGGGAGATTGTGAGTTAAAAACCATAACTATGAAGGCTGAAGAAATTATCCGTGCCATTGAGGCGGAACAGTTAAAAACGGACCTCCCGCAGATTTACGTTGGTGACAGCGTAAGAGTGGGAGTCAGAATTAGAGAAGCGGGCAAAGAAAGAACCCAACCATACGAGGGTGTCGTGATTGCCATGCGCAATGGTGGGATTAACGAAACCATTACCGTGCGCCGCGTTTTCCAAGGGGTCGGGGTAGAACGAGTCTTTTTACTGCACTCACCCCGGATTGAGAGCATCACCATATTGCGCCGGGGTAAAGCGCGACGGGCGAAGCTTTACTATCTGCGCGATCGCGTGGGTAAAGCCACCCGCATCAAACAACGGTTTGACCGCCCTATCTAACAGCGATCCAAAAAAATTGCCCCGGGTGGGTTGACGCGATCGCAAGTTTAGGTATAGGATAGGGAATGGGTGAATCGCTCTAACCAGCAGATTCAACCCGTGCGCTCTTAGTTCAGTTGGTAGAACGCAGGTCTCCAAAACCTGATGTCGGGGGTTCAAGTCCTCCAGGGCGCGCTGAACCATCTTCCGAAAGATATCTGCCCGAAAGTAGGTCTGCTGCAAAAACAGCAACCCAGCTAAAAACTTTCGGGTAGAATTATTATCTGGGTGGTTCGTACCAAGTATTGGAAGAAACAAGAGAAAGTTTAAGCAAGAACGGCGACTTGTGCAGCCACCCCAGCCAAAGTGGCGGGATTCACTGGCTTGAAGCCTGAAAGCTGTTGCCCAGAAAAAACTACCTGTTGTTGCGTTCAGTGGGAGAGGAAAAGCAATTGTGGCAAAGAATAACGAAGTAGACCAAGAAACAGCAAGCGGTTTCAATCCCGCAGAGTTTTTCCAAGAAACAAAAGAAGAACTAGCTAAGGTAGTTTGGCCGTCTCGGCAGCAGGTAATTAGTGAATCATTGGCCGTCCTCTCGATGGTCGCCTTAATTGCCAGCTTAATCTATTTCATCGATAAATTTTTTGGTTGGGCAGCTACACAGGTGTTCGGATGATGTTTGCATCGGACGACGACTCTCAATATTCCAATCAACCGTCAGAAACCGACGAATCGGAAGAATCCACATCATCAGTGCAAAAGCGCTGGTATGCCGTCCAGGTGGCTTCCGGCTGTGAAAAACGGGTTAAAGCAACCCTAGAACAGCGGATTCAAACCCTGGATATGGGTGAGCGGATTTTTCAAGTCGAGATTCCCCAAGCTGCTGCCTTTAAAATCCGCAAGGATGGAAGCAGACAGCAAACGGATGAAAAAATCTTCCCCGGTTACGTCCTCGTCCAAATGGACATGGATGATGAAAGCTGGCAGGTTGTCAAAAACACCCCCCATGTGATTAACTTTGTGGGGGCAGAACAAAAACGCCGTTACGGACGCGGACGCGGTCACGTCAAACCCATGCCCCTGAGTTATTCGGAAGTTCAACGAATATTCAGGCAACGGGATGAAGCAGAGCCAGTAGTCAAAACTTATCTGACACCAGGAGAAAAAATTGAAGTGGTCTCTGGACCCTTTAAAGATTTTGATGGGGAAGTCATAGAAGTGAGCCCAGAGCGCAGTAAGCTCAAAGCACTCCTGTCTATCTTCGGACGAGATACGCCCGTCGAACTGGAGTTTAATCAAGTCCGCAAATTGAGTTAAAGCAGCTAACACAGCAAATGGCAAAAAAAGTAGTTGCGGTGATTAAGTTGGCGATTAATGCCGGAAAAGCCAACCCCGCACCCCCGATCGGGCCTGCGCTCGGTCAGCATGGCGTGAACATCATGATGTTCTGTAAAGAATATAACGCCAGAACTGCCGATCAAGCGGGTCTCGTGGTGCCGGTAGAAATCTCCGTCTTTGAAGACCGCAGTTTCACCTTCATTCTGAAAACCCCTCCCGCCTCTGTCTTGATTCGCAAGGCAGCAGGGATTGAAAGAGGTTCAGGGGAACCCAATCGCAAGAAAGTGGCGCAAATCTCCCGGGATCAACTCCGCGATATTGCCCAAACTAAAATGCCTGACCTCAATGCCAATGACATTGAAGCAGCCATGAAAATTGTCGAAGGGACCGCCCGGAATATGGGTGTGACCGTCGGCGATTAGGAACCGATTAGAGATTTTAGAGTTTAGATTTTTAGAATTCTCTTAAGATTCTAGGAACTGGGGTTTGAAATCTCTGGATTGATCTAAATGAGATTTCCAAGAGGGAGCGATCGCATTCTATTGCTTTCCTTCTCCTAAGAATCTCAACCGAGTGACCCATATCAAGGGGCAGAGGCATCGCCTCGCTATGACCCCAGGAGAAAAAAATGCCCAAAAAAATCTCGCGTAGATTACAAGAACTCACCAAAAAGGTTGAAGAGCGGCCTTATCAACCCTTAGAGGCGATCAACCTTTTAAAAGAGACCGCTACAGCCAAATTTCCTGAATCCGCCGAAGCTCATATTCGCTTAGGTATCGATCCCAAGTACACCGACCAACAGCTACGGACCACCGTGGCCCTCCCCAAAGGAACGGGTCAAACCGTCCGCGTGGCGGTCATTGCTCGGGGGGAAAAAGTCACTGAAGCTACGAATGCCGGTGCAGATTTGGCAGGATCAGAAGATCTGATTGCTGAAATCCAACAAGGCCGGATGGACTTCGATAAACTGATTGCTACCCCGGACATGATGCCCCAAGTGGCAAAATTAGGGAAACTTCTTGGTCCCCGGGGGTTGATGCCTTCGCCAAAAGGTGGTACGGTAACCTTTGACCTCGGTCAAGCGATTAACGAGTTCAAAGCCGGTAAACTAGAATTTCGGGCCGATCGCACAGGCATTGTCCATGTCATGTTTGGCAAAGCTGCTTTCCCGGCTGAAGATCTCCTAGTTAACCTGAAGGCGTTGCAAGAAAGCATTGACCGCAACCGTCCTTCCGGTGCTAAAGGCCGCTACTGGCGCAGTGTGTATGTCACTTCTACGATGGGTCCATCCATTGAAATTGATATCAGTGCCTTGCGAGATCTTAAGCTGACGGAAATCGCCTAAGCGCGACTTCAAATTTTTGAGGAAACTCAAAATTCATCCCTTCAAACCCCAAAATTAAATAGCACAGTAGCCGGAGACAGTAGGTGTCCAACAGGGCTTAATTTCCTACCTAGGTTTGCGTTATCGTTCCCCTTGTGCTGATCTTGTCATGAGTTGACAAGATTGCCATCGGAAACTGACAAAACCCCGGCTACCCTGCTGGGGTTTTTGATTGGGTCGGGGATAGGGGAGCAGTGAGAGTCATAGATTCCACTCATATTCCCAAGGGATGAATGCTCCGGCTCCCAAATGTCTCTAATTTCTTAATCTTCATCCCAATCAGGAGGTGAAAACGAGTGGGTAAAACGCTAGAAGATAAACAAGCGATGGTGACGGAGCTCAAACAAGAGTTGAGCCAGTCCCAGATGACGCTTGTGATTGATTACAAAGGGTTAACCGTGGCGGAGATTACCGATTTACGTCGGCGTCTACGCGAAAGCGGTGCTACCTGTGCAGTCGCTAAAAACACCCTGATGCGACGGGCGGTTGATGGCGATGAAAACTGGCAATCTTTAGGGGAATTCCTCAAAGATTCCTCTGCATTTTTGTTCCTGAAAGATGACCTGAATGGTCCGATTAAGGCGTATCAAGACTTCCAAAAAGCGACCAAGAAGAGTGAACTTCGCGGTGGTGTATTAGAAGGCAAAGCGCTGACTTTCGAGCAAGTGAAGGCGATCGGAGACTTGCCCTCCAAGGAACAACTCATGGCGCAAATTGCCGGTGCCCTCAATGGCGTCGTCACGAAAATTGCTGTGGGGATCAAAGAAGTTCCTTCGGGTCTGGCCCGAGGTCTCCAAGCCTACGCCGACAAAGACGGCAGCACCAGCGACGAAGACCAAGCTGCCTAAGCGCTGGTTATTGATCGCTCTGACATTTATCCTTTGTCATTTGTCCTTGGATAACGGATTAAGGATCTTCACTGTCATGGGTCATTTGTCTAGTGACCCTGAACCCCTGACTATTCCATTTACAACATATTTGATAGGAGTCAATCCATGTCTGCAGCAACTGATGAAATTCTCGAAAAGCTAAAATCCCTGACCTTGTTGGAAGCTTCTGAACTGGTCAAACAAATTGAAGAAGCCTTCGGCGTGAGTGCTGCTGCACCTGCTGGCGGCATGATGATGATGGCTCCTGGTGCCGCTGCTCCTGCTGAAGAAGTCGAAGAGAAGACTGAATTTGATGTCATTCTCGAAGAAGTTCCCGCAGACAAGAAAATTGCTGTTCTTAAAGTTGTGCGTGCTTTAACCGGATTAGGTCTGAAAGAAGCCAAAGACATGGTGGAATCTGCACCGAAGCCGATTAAAGAAGGCATCGCCAAAGATGCGGCGGAAGATGCTAAGAAGCAACTGGAAGAAGCAGGCGGAAAAGTCAGCATCAAGTAAGATTTTCCCAAGGGAAATCAATCCAGGAGTGGCAGAATATCAATGTTATTTTGCCACTCTACTCGATAAGTCCACCGCAGTGGGCTTATTTTTTTTGGTGGGAGTTGTTCAGTTGGCATGGGCGATCGCCGCTATCATCTGTTGCTCTACTGACCTCGGCTCTGTGGGTACTGTAAAATAAAATGTAGACCCCTGACCCACTTGAGATTTGATCCAGATGGAACCCCCATGCCGTTCGACAATTTTGCGGCAAGTGGCTAATCCAATGCCGGTCCCGGGATAGTCGTGGCTGTGCAACCGTTTAAAGATTTGAAAAATATACTCGGAGTATTTTTCATCAATCCCAATGCCATTATCTTGAATCGAAAATAAATAGCAATTGTCTTGGTGTACCGCCCTCAGATGAATTCTCGGCGACTCTTCACCGTGATATTTAATGGCATTTCCGATTAAATTTTGGAAGAGTTGGACAAATTGGGATTCAGTACCGATGATTGGCGGTAAGGGGTCATAAGTTACCTCCGCTTTATTTTGATAAATTTCCGTCGTTAGATTTTCCAGTGCCTGTTGGAGAAGCCGATCGCTCTTGAGGAGTTGAAAGGGTTCCTGAGCCTGATTCAGTCGAGCATAGGAAAGTAACTCTTCAATTAATAAATTGGTTCGATTGCAGAGCTTTAAAATTTGGTCTACAAAATCGTTACATTTATCATCCAGTTGTTCTTTCCCTCGGAGTTGCAAGATTTGGGCATAGCCATTGATTGTGGCTAACGGGGAGCGTAAGTCATGAGAGGCAATTCCGGCAAATTCTTCTAAATCAGCATTAGAACGCGCCAGGTCTTGATTGGCTTTTTGCAGGGCAATTTCTATGGTTTGGCGGCGTTCAATTTCTTGCTTGAGCAGTTCATTTTGCTCCTGTAGCGCTTTTTCAGCGGCGTTGCGCTGACAAATTTCAGCTTGCAATTGATAGTTTTGCTCTTCTAACTTCATTTGCAAGTCATTCAATTTGATATGACATTCTAAGCGGGCAAACACCTCTTCAATTTGAAAGGGTTTGGTAATATAGTCTACTCCGCCCACTGCAAAGGCTTTTACTTTGTCAAATCCTTGGTCTTTGGCACTCACAAAAATTACGGGAATTTGACAAGTTTCGGAATCATTCTTGAGATGGTGACACACTTGATACCCATCCATATCGGGCATCATGATATCCAGCAAAATTAAATCGGGGGGGTGAGATTTGGCAGCCGATAAAGCCATTTCTCCCGACAGGACTGCTCGAACCTTATAGCCTTGTTTTTTTAGCAAATCCGACAGAAGGCGTAAATTATTCGGTTCATCATCGACAATTAGAATATTGGCTAAATTCCCCTCGGAGTGATATCTATTCATAAAGAATTTCCTGGGTCAGTTTCGTAATTTTGTCAAATCGAAAGTTGTCAGTCCAGTTCTGGAAACAGTGAGCGATCGCCGCCAAACTTTCCGGAATTTCCTGGATGAGTTCCTCAAGGGCTTCACTATCCGCCGCAAGGGCAGCATGATGTAATCCACTAATCCAGGTGAGTGGCATCCCTTGCAACGCCGAAGAGTCGGGAACAAAGTTTGAATCCCATGAATCCTCATTGTCTTCTATTGCCGACTCTGAATCTTCGTATCGATAGCGCACCCCAAGATGTTGAGCAAAGGTTTCCAAAAGTACCTCTTGTCGGCAGGGCTTTCTCAGAAATTCATCACAACCGGCGGACAAAATCAAGCTGCGATTTTCCTCAAAAGCACTCGCGGTTAAGGCAATTACAACGGTCGCCTGCCCTTTTAGATGACTCTTAATTTGTCGAGTGGCTTCATAACCATTCATCACGGGCATTTGCATATCCATTACTATTAAATGGGGTTCCCAATTTTCCCATACTTCTAACGCTTGTTGACCATTTTCAGCTTCGCGGACTTGAAATCCAAGGGGTTCGAGGTAACAGCGAATTAAGCGGCGACTGTCCGTACGATCATCAACCACCAAAATCCGATACGGGGCTTGATCCGGTTCTAAACCAATAATCCGATGAACCTGACGGGCGGTTTTCAGGTCACTAGCTTGGGCGACTGAGACTTGAATGGTAAATTTAACCAAGGTCCCCACATTGAGACGACTGGTGATCACAATATCACCGCCCATCATTTGCACAAATTTACGGCTAATGCTCAATCCTAAACCCGTTCCTTCCGAGGCAGTTTTGCCCGTGGTGGTTTGATGGAAGGGTGTAAACAATCCCGGCAACTCCTCCGGTGCTATTCCCATGCCTGTATCTTCGATTTCAAAGTAGAAATAGAACCGAGAAGCATCCTCGGAATCAGCCTCTTTGAGTGCCGTTGCTTTCACGCGCAGGGATACCCCACCTTCCCGGGTAAATTTAATGGCATTTCCCACCAAATTGGTCAAAACTTGACGCAATTTGCTTTCATCAGTGGTGATATATTGAGGGACAGTATCCCGGTCAAAAATAATCTGTAAGCCTTTAGAAGCCGCTTTGACTTGGAGCATGGCTTCTAATCCGGTAATGAGATCATAAAAGTCAAAACTACTCAAATGAAGGGCCGATCGCCCTGCTTCGATTTTGGAGATTTCCAGGACATCGTTAATCAGATTGAGGAGATGCTCACCACTGCGATTGATAATGGCAATTTGTTCTTGTTGTTGTGAATTTAAAGATGAGTCGCGAGCCAGGATTTGGGTAAAGCCCAGAATCGCATTCAGGGGGGTGCGCAGTTCGTGGCTCATATTGGCGAGAAAAGCACTTTTAGTCAAGTTAGCGGATTCAGCGGCTTCTTTCCCTTTGAGTAAGGCGATCTCAGCCTGCTTGCGATCGCTGATATCTGTAGAAATTCCACATAAAGCATAGGGTTGACCACTCAAATCCTGGAGGATTAACTTGACGGTATAAAAAGTATGAACTCCATCATGTAGGGGGATATCTTCTTCAAAATAATAAGGGGTTCCATTGTTTATAATTTCTCGTTCGTTCGCCTCAAGTCGTTCGGCAAACTCTCCGGGCATAATTTCTGCAAAGGTTTGACCCAAACACTGTTGTTCAGAAACCTGTAAAAAATCAAGCATATACTGATTTGCCAATAAAAATTGGCCTTGCAGATTCTTCAAATAAATTCCAACGGGAGCATTATCTAAAATGGCTTTTAACTTTGCTTCACTTTCTCGCAAAGCTTTCTCAGCTTGAATTTGTTTGGTGATGTCAAGTCCAACTCCGCCAACTAAATGCTCACCTCCTTCAATTTTTATGGGAAATTTATACACTAAAAACTCAACGAGGGAACCATCGGGCCGAAAGGCGGATTCGATCGCCTCGATGACTTCCCCGCTATCAAAGACTAAGCAATTGTTCGCCACGTGCTGTTCAGCTATCTCCCTGGGGTGGAGGTCGAAGGGTGTTTTACCGAGCAATTCCGCTACAGACTGACAAAATAAATCAGCTAGGTTCGGATTGCAGTAAACTATTTTGCCATCGCGATCATTAATCCAGGCTAGTGCAGGAGTGTGGTTCATAAAAGCCTGAAATCTGGCTTCGCTTTCACGTAAAGATTGATCCGCTTGAATTCGATCATTCACATTCCTCCCCATGAGAGAAGCCCCCAAAATTTCTCCGCTGGGATCTCGCATTGAACTGTAGTTCATTTCATAATAGTGACGGTCCTGGGTTAACGCTCCTAATTCCAGAATCACGCTAAAATGTTCGCCTCGAAATGCTCGCCCCCAAACTTCTTTAGCATTGGCCTGTTCGTTAGGTAAATGGGATAAGATTTCTAGCAGGTTATCCCCTACTTCAAAGGGGCGGCCAAACAGTTTTTTAAATTCGAGTTTAGCCGCGTCATTCGCCACGAGACAGGTGAAACCTGTATCAATCGAGGCAATGATGTCGGGGGTGCATTCTATCAAACTATTCAAAAGTGCTTGACTGCTTCTGAGATTTTCCTCGATTTGCTGTCGCTGGTACAATTCTTGTTCGAGTTGATCCGTTCGTTGGGCAATGCGATGCTCTAAACTTTGATTTAACTCTCTCAGGGATTGTTCGGCTTGCTGGCGATCGGTCAAATCAACCGCCGTGGTCATGGCAATTCTTCGACCATTGGCAGCTTTACCCAAAGTCACGACATAAAAGTACCAAACGCGGTTTACGCCGGTTTTGGTGCGAATCGTGAGCTCTTTTTCTATAACCTGGTCTTCGGGGAAGGCGCAAAGGGTCTGAATCGTTTCTTGGAAGCTTTCTTGTCTTTCCCCATAAGCTTGATCAGCCCAGTGAGCAACGGTGGGAATATCTGCAAGGTGATAACCACTAACCTTTGACCAAGCTGTATTAATTTGCAGCACTTCTCCATTTTCAGCGTGCAGCATGATCGGAACCGGGGAATTCATCACGGCATACTGGAACTGGCGCTGTGACTCCTGGCGATCGCCATCGATGCGATTGAGCAATTGAGCCTGGACGTAAATTCCGATGGAGAAGATGACAATCTCGCTAATCAGCAGCGCAGCATAAGCGGTGGGCTCATCATACCACCCCAGTTTATAACCGTGAAAGATCAACCAACCCAGGACCAAAGGCAGGGCGATCGCCCAAGGCAACAGTTGCCGTGCCATCATTCCCCCCACCAGAGGACTGAGGATCGTCTGCATCAGCCCCTGTTTTGGACGGCTGAATAAGATCGCCACGGACAGGAGGAGAAAGGTGACTGCGCTACTAAAAGCGGTACGAGTTGTCGGCACTAATAACTCATCCAACACCTCCGAACCAAACAAGTGACCAGCGAGAGGCACCAACGTCATCAAGGCCACCACTCCACTCAAGATCTGAGCAAGGCGGTCATGGTTTGGGCTGTGCTGTGTTAATAGTAATAAAGCGATGCCGCTCAAGATAAAATTCACGGCCACGCTTTCGCTCATCCGTCCTGGATAGGGGCTTATAATGGAGGGCTTGAGACTGGGAAGCAGGAGTTCATCGATGCCGAAGTTCCAGTTAAAAAGAGACTGGAGTAAGGTCAGAACGGCGATCGCAATCACGAACCCAGCTAATCCCCGGATGATCGAGCGCCACCGTCGAGCCCGGCGCTTTTGGTGTAACAATCCCAAAGCAATACCCGAGCTCACAAAGCACAAAGCCGTATTGGGTTTCATCCGGTAGGGGTTTTCAGCAAAACCGTTGGTGAACCATTCAAGATTAAAATGCCAACCCAGTAAATGGATGGCCCCCATCAGGATGACCAAAGCAGTGGCGATGCGAGAGATCCGGTGAGCCATAGGAACAGTTTCCTCTCCAAGTTCGAGGGGGGGTCTTGTTAGAAATCACTCAGGTGAGAGTATCAAGACTTCGCCTCAGTGGTTTTGATTCCTGGCTTGATTCTACCTTGTTTACGGCTTTGAAATATTTTTAAATTAGGGTATTTTTCTCCAGAGTTTCACAAAAAGTCAGAAAGATTTGATCCAGATTTAAAGGGTACGGATGACTCACGCTTGAGTCAGAAGGCTCAAGCGGTTAACCCTAGAGAAACTGAGGTTGATTTTTAATAGAACTACGTTAACTGAATTCAGTTTCTCAAAGCAGGGGTAAACCCGAGGTAAAATAAACCGGGTTTCTCGTGATGATGCCTAGGATGCCCGTATCGTATTATACGGAGTCCGGTACTGATAGGTCTATAAAAACCCACAGGCTGAAGCCTGGGGCTATCCGAACAGAGCCTCTCCTACGCGGGCTTATAGAGAAAAACCACTTTTGACAACCGGATTTGGTATTAGATAAGACAACAAATCTAGTTATCTTCCCTCTACTGTACGGACGCTTGAAAAACCCTGTTTTTTCTGCTACTGAGGACCGTTAAAGCTCTCCTATTGTTTGACGATTTCACTGCGGGAGGTTTTGGTTTTTCGCAGAGGATTTGGGCTTAATTCTGGGGGGAGTGCGGTGACGGATCCCCATTGAGAGACAAACTGATTGAGGAGGGCTTCTTGTTGAAGGCGGAATCCATCGAGGTTACTGCCACCATTCATAATCACAAACCAGATGGAGCCCTGAGTTTCGGTGGGTAATGCACCGGCTAAAGCACTCACATAGTTGAGACTGCCAGATTTAACGACGGAGAAGCGGGGAATTTGCCGTTGGTTGAGGATACCTTCATCTTGTCCCACGATGGCGATCGCATCTCCAATGGTCAGGTTATGGGGCTGTAATTCCCGTTCTAAGGCTAGAAATAGACCACAGGCGGCGCGAGGGGACATGATATTTTCTTCGGCTAATCCGGACCCGTTGATCAGTTGGATTTCTTGGGGGGGAACTCCGGCAGCAACAGCCGCTTTTTGGGCGACGACTTGGGCACCTCCTACCGCATCGGCAAACATTTCCGCCATTGGGTTGTTGCTGTACTGATTCATCCGTTTGAGGAGTTCCACCACGGGAAGGGAATAATGGCGGATCAGGGGTTGGAGTTCTGGAGGGGGTGCAGCAGCGACTCGGACGGTCCCGGCGATCGCCACTTGGGGTCTGGGAGTACCTGGGGGTAAGGTTTGATATTGGGTTTCCGCTTCTGAGGGCCACATTTGTCCATTAATGCCTTCGAGGAGGAAGTTACCGGCAAGGGTGGGGTCTGTCTCGAAGTTCATATAAAATTTGTTCAGAATTACGAGATCTCCGGTTACCCGCTGTATTCCCATTTCGTTGAGACGATTGCCGATCGCCATTGCTTCTTCCCAGACAAACAGGGGGTCGCCTTCTCCTTGGATGACTAAATCGCCCTGTAATTCGCCATTTTGGATAGGTCCGGTTGCGCCAATTTCGGTGATGAATTCGCGATCGGGCCCAAAGGTTTGCAAGGCAACCAGGGAGGTAGCAATTTTAGTGAGAGAGGCGGCAGGGAGGGGAATAGTACCTTGATGTTGGGCGAGGAGGGTTTCCCCCCGTTGCATCCAAATCCCTTGGTTTTCCGGGGGAAATCCTTGGGAGGAGAGGCTGTTGATATATTGGGCGATCGCAGCAGTAACCGTGGGGTCAGGGTTATCTAAGGCGGCGATCGCCGGAATTTGTGGGGGTTGGGGAGTTGGAATTTCTGGGTTCGAGGCTTCTGCCGAGGGGACTTCAGTTTGGGGGGCTTCTGAAGGATTGCAAGCCGTCATGAGTACAGAGAGGGTGACGAATACAGCAGCAGTCAAACGGGGAGTTCTGAGCATAGGGATGGATCAAGTCGGTGCAGGTCTTCGACACAGAGGATAACATAAGCCTTGAAGATGCATTCTATCAAATCCTCAGATTTTGGGAACCCAGAGATGGCGATCGTCCGCTTCCTAATTCAACCTTTAACTTGGCCTCACTTAAAGTTTGGATTCTCACTTTCCCGCAATTTCTGACCCCTTCATCTGTAGCAAATTTGCGGATTGCCTGGAGAGAGTCCGTATGATAAAGTGAGAGCAAATTTCCAGGTATGGGTAAAATTCGGAGGTTAAACGTATCAATGAATCGCACATTGGGGCAATTGTTGAATAGGAAAACTATTCGTCAAATCGGGATAAGTATTTTCGCCTGTTTGCTGGTGGCTTGTTTCCAGAATATAGCACAAGGCCAAGCCATCACTTGTGGGAGTTCATCCCATTGGGTAACGGCTTATAATCATCATCAAGTGAATCATGCGCACATTTTTTGTGGGGAGGTGAATCGAGAGGGTCGGTTGGTGGGATTTCATGCGCGACCCCGAGGACAAAACCCCTCGACGGTCCGACAATTTAGAGTCACTCAATCGATGAATAGTCAGGGGATTTACGGGGGAGAATGGAGTCATACCACCGGGGGCGGAAGCAAGTTTTCTACCATGTTTCCCGATCGCTGTACCGCAGAACAAGTGATCAATTCCATTGCTTATGCCGAAGCCAATCGGGTGTCCTGTCCGAACGGCGCACCGAATTGGGCCTGGTGTGGATTAAATGCACCACCAGACCGCAGCCAACAAACTCAGTTTTGTACCGCGAATAATGGCAGTTCTTTTCGGATTGCGGGAGCAACCCATCGAGATGGTAGAATTAATACGGGTTTTCCCTTAAGGTGATCAAGATGATGACGGAAAAAGCGTGGAATGAAGCGGACTGGTTTGACCAAAGTAGTGCTCATCGTCGGGTTTTAGAGTTTCTGACTCTGGATATTCAAAATAGCCAAGAATGGGTGCAGCAGTTATTAGACAAAATAGAAGCACTGGATACGGGGAAAATTTGCGAATGGACGAGATCGGGAAATTCTTACTATTTGATTTTTTCACCCCAAACCGTGACGATAGAGAATTTATTAGTGGAAGGAGAACCCATTGAAACAATTGCCTTATCAGAGTTCAAACAAGCGGTTTTAAGATGGCAATCTGATTTAGAAAATTCCGTATCTGATTTAAGGAATATTTGAGAAATTTGGGCATCAGGGAACGTTAAAAAGCTCTAACGTTCCCTGATGAGCTGGGGAACTCGTAGAGCGATCGCTGTTAGAATAGATCTAGCCGAGGAACAATCGGAGAAGATGGGGCTATGCCTTCTCTCTACCCTGTCCCTCGGGTCCGTGAAAAACATCCTAAATTAGTAATTGGTGGGGAATTTTATGACTCAAGTTGAACTCACCCAAGAACTGCAAACTCCGATGGAGGAGGAGGAGTGGAGTCCCCCCATGCCTCCAACGGATTTAATTTTTGATGATGGAGAACCCTTGGAAAGTAATCGTCACCGGATCGCCATGAATGTACTGATTGCCGCAGTACATGAAGCCTTTGCTGGGCGGAAAGACTATTTTACGGGGGGCAATATGTTCGTTTATTTTAGTAGCGAACAAGCCCGAAATCGAGATTTTAAAGGCCCGGATTTTTTTGTCACCCTTGATGTTGATGGGACAAAGGAACGGCAAGGTTGGGTCGTTTGGGATGAAGAAGGACGCTATCCTAATGTGATTGTAGAATTGATGTCACCTTCGACTGCCCGAAAAGACCTCGGAACCAAAAAAGACATTTATGAACGGGTTTTTAGACTTCCTAATTATTTTGTCTATGACCCCTTTGCGCCAGATTCATTGCAGGGATGGCGGTTAACGGGACAAGGGTATGAGGAGTTAACCAAGGACGATCGCGGTTGGCTATGGTGCGATTCTCTCGGGTTCTGGTTGGGAACTTGGGAGGGAACATTGCAACAGGAAACAGCAACTTGGTTAAGGTTTTTTGATGCCGAGGGAAATTTAATTCTATTGCCCGAAGAACAGGCTAAAATTGAACGCCAACGGGCTGAAGATGAAGCACAACGCGCTGAGGAAGCTCGCCAACGGGCTGAAGATGAAGCGCAACGGGCCGAAGAAGCTCGATCAGAATTAGAGGCGCTTAAAGCCCGACTCCGTGAGAAGGGCATCGATTTAGAATCTCTATAATTGGAGTCATAGATTTTCAATAAATTCGATAGAGGGGTGATTGATAAATTGCCCCTCTTTTCTTTGTAGAAAAAACAGGATTTAAAGCAATTTTGAAGTATAGAGCGATGTAGTCCGATTAATTCAAAGTCCGATTTTGCAAGCGACGAATTTCCCGATCAACGCTAACCCCTATTTTAAGAGCTTGATTGAGTAATCGCCCATATTCGGTGGCTTCGTCGCTAATTTTTAAATGATTTAAGGTGGCTAGATTATTCTCTATTTTAGCAAATAATTCATAGCGACGGTCGATAAGGTCTTGATTTTCTCGGAGGATTCTATCGGTTCGCAAGCTACCCAATAAACTCTCTCGGGTAATGTTCAGTGCTTCGATAACTTCCTGGCGATCACTAAGGTGGATTTCGGCCCCGGCGGCTTCTATTCTATCTAAAATATCCAGCGATCGTACGACTTCGTTATAGTTTTGAATTTCATCAATCAGGATTAAAAAAGTCTGGAATTTTTGCGATCGCCTCCATAGATACAAGTTAAGAATAAGGGTGGTAACTCCAGCAATTCCGCCGGTGAATAGTAGAAAATAAAAGGTTGTCGTCATCTCTTGCCCCGATAGTCCATAATTCCGAACCATTAAAATGCCAAGAGGCGTGAGTAAAATGAAGAAGACGACCAAGATAAATAACTGTGCGATCGCAAAGGAGAGCAGTTTATTCAAATTTTGGAGGAAAGCAGGGCGGTAAGTTAGACTCAACCCAATATCGTTCACATCCACCCCAGCGATCGCCTCTAGTTCGCTTTCGGTGACGAGGGCATTTTCTAAATCGGGGCGCATAAACTATTTAATCCTCCTATTCTCTCCTGATTGGGTCAAGGGTTGTCCCCAGCGATCGCCCATTATTTTAATTTAACCCCAATAAGCGTCCTATCACTTGTAAGACATTCACATAAAAGTTTCCTTCTAAATCTCTAAACAGTTGAAAATTTCCGGAAGAACCAAAAAATGGTCTCAGGGTCCAAGCCATTTGAGTCCCAACAAAGGCATAGAGTAATAACCAAAATTGTAATAGTTTAGTCCGGGTATCCTGTCCCGTTATTTCCGGTTCTGCGAGTAACTGCATTCCTTCATAAAAGAATTTGATACCCAAAAATCCGGCCAACCCTAAAATTGCGACATTGAGCAACAGAAAAAATTCATAACTTTGGGTACTAATCAGAAAAAATAGGGTAATCGGGGCAAATCCAAATAAGATGGCGCTCATAATCGCTTCGGCAGTCATCAGTAAGGTTAAATACTGGGTAAAGCTGCGTTTTGACCCAAAAATAATACTGAAAATGTATAGTGTAGGAAAGCAAATCAGCAGGGTCAGTAGATAAAGGGCGGGTAGTTTAAAGAATGAAGAAATGACTTGCATCCAACTATGAGACGCCCCGATAATTGCCCCATAGATTCCAAAAAAGACGGCACTCGATATCAGGAGAGCAACAATTTTGTTGTTGAGCTTTACACCTTGGTGGATTTCTTCCAGAAAGGATTGACGATCTTGAAGCAGTTTAACCAGCACTGAAAAGTAATTCATGATACTTCCTGTCAGGTAAGGCTTTGGCTTTAATTTTGGGATTTTAGCATCTCGCTTCTGGGCTGTCAGGGATTATTGCAAATTCTTAACAGTCGGTTGCAAAAAGTAATCTAGTTGAGTGGCGCGATCGCCTGGGGTGGCTTCTCCACTAAACAGGAAGATTGCCCGTTGAACTGTACATAAAGTACAAAAAAATTTGCAAGCTTTTCTGAAAATGAATTAAAATAGAAAGAAACTATTTTATTTTTTAGGAGGTACGACCCTGAATCCCTCAGATTTTTCTGTCATTCCCGAACCCCCTGCCGGGTTTAAATCCGGGTTTATCGGGATTATTGGACGGCCCAATGTGGGCAAGTCTACCCTGATGAATCACTTAGTGGGACAAAAAATAGCGATTACTTCCCCGGTGGCGCAGACGACCCGAAACCGTTTACGGGGAATTTTAACAACCCCCGAGGCTCAATTTATTTTTGTAGATACTCCCGGGATTCATAAACCCCATCACCAACTGGGAAAGGTGTTGGTAAAAAATGCGATCGGGGCCATTTCTACGGTGGATATTCTACTGTTGATGGTAGATGGTTCGGTGGAAGCGGGGGGAGGCGATCGCTTTATTACGGAAATTCTCACCCAAACCAAAACGCCGGTTATTCTAGGTTTGAATAAAATTGACTTACGGTCGAGTTTATCCCGATCGCGAGATGTAGAAGTCATTGATCGCAGCTATCAGGAAATTGCAGAAAACCTCAATTGGCCGATCGCCAAATTCTCAGCGACAACGGGAGAAGGACTCCCGGAGTTATTAACTTTACTGGGCGATCGCTTAGAACCGGGCCCTTATTATTATCCCCCCGATTTAGTCACCGATCGCCCGGAACGCTTTATCATTGGCGAACTGATTCGAGAGCAAATTCTCTATTTAACTCGAGAAGAAGTGCCTCATTCTGTTGCCATTAGCCTCGATTTGATGGAAGAAACTAAGGATTTAACCCGGATTTTAGCAACTATTTATGTAGAACGTCCCTCTCAAAAAGGAATTATTATCGGCAAAGGGGGTCAAATGCTCAAAGCAATTGGATCGGCGGCCCGAGAACAAATGCAAAAACTCATTGAGGGTAAAGTTTATTTAGAAATCTTTGTCAAAGTTCAACCCAATTGGAGACAATCTCGTATTCAATTGGCTGAATTAGGGTATAAATTAGAAGATTAGAGCATCAAGACAGTATTCAAGGCAACCAACCCAATTTTCATCCAGGACTTACTCCTAAATGTAGGGTTAATTCGCCCATAAACTCTACATTTAGGATGGTTCTATAATCGGGTCCCGGGGGTTTCATTGGAGACCGCCGCTCTAGTACAATCGATAAGGGATTGAACAAGTGATAAACTGATGGGCCGCATACCAACGATTACGTTTGACCGGGGTACTTTGTTGCTGCATCCACCCCCGCGAGGGAAAGGGTGGATTGATTTTGCCGCTTGGGATGAACGGGTGGAAAAGTTTCGCGTGCGTGCGATCGACTATCGTCCGTTAATTGAGGCGCTTAAAGCAGAGGGGACGGAGTTTATTGATGAGGCGAAGGGGTTTGGACCTCTGGAGTTGGTCCCAAGCTTTGAGATGCCGCCTTATCCCCATCAGCAAGAGGCGCTGACGGCCTGGAAGCAGGCGGGACGATGGGGAGTGGTGGTATTGCCGACTGCTGCTGGAAAGACGTATTTAGCTCAGTTGGCGATGCAGGCGACCCCGCGCACGACCCTGATTGTGGTGCCGACGTTGGATTTGATGCATCAGTGGTACGCGCATCTCGCAGCGGCGTTTCCCGATGTGGAAGTGGGGTTATTGGGAGGCGGTTCGCGGGATAAAAGTCCGATTTTGGTGGCAACGTATGACAGTGCGGCAATCCATGCGGAGGCGTTGGGGAATCGCTATGCATCGATTGTGTTTGATGAGTGTCATCACTTGCCGACGGATTTTAATCGGGCGATCGCTGAATATTCGATCGCCCCTTATCGGTTGGGGTTAACGGCAACTCCTGAGCGATCAGATGGGAAACACGCAGATTTGACGCAGTTAATCGGTCCGGAAGTCTATCGCAAAACGGCAGAAGATTTAGCCGGTGGTGCTTTAGCAGAACATGAAATTGTCCAGATTAAAGTTAAACTCTCCAAATTGGAACGCGATCGCTACGATCAGTTAATCAAAACTCGTAATGAGTTTTTACAGCAATCTCACATTTCCCTAGGCAGTCTGCAAGGATGGCAGCACTTTGTCCAAGCTTCAGCGCGATCGCCTGCGGGACGGCGGGCGATGTTAGCTCACCGGGAAGCCAAAGAAATTGCCCTGGGAACTGATGGAAAAATGCGAATTCTCGCGGATTTATTGGCTCAACATTCCCCGGAACGAATCCTGATTTTTACGGCGGATAATGCAACGGTTTATCGCATTTCTCAGGATTTTTTAATTCCTGCCTTGACTCATCAAACTCCGGTTAAAGAACGTCACGAAATTTTGACCCGCTTTAAAGAAGGAATTTATAAAACGATTATCGCATCTCATGTTTTAAATGAAGGGGTAGATGTGCCAGATGCGAGAGTGGCAATCTTGTTATCGGGAACAGGTTCGACCCGGGAGTATATTCAACGATTAGGGCGAATTTTACGAAAAGGAAGCCAGAAAAATAAACGAGCAATTTTGTATGAAGTGGTGGCAGAAGATACCGCAGAAGAAGGGACCTCCCAACGGCGGCGGGGAATTACTAACACAAGGCAACCCAACCCTCAAACTCAACCGGAACTGCCGGGGTTTAAACCCCAGCCCTTAGAACTCCGACCCGGTTCCTCGCAGCCCTCTCCTGCGCCCACACCGATTTATGGGGTGGGTAAAGCATCGAGGAAAAAAGCGGCAGAACGGGCCTCAAATTGGGGGGAGAAACCGCCCAAACCCTCCGAACATTCCGAACAGGTTGAGAGTCCAGATTATCCAGAGAATGAGTTGCCTAAAAACTGTTCTGAATCCAACGAAGAAAGTGATAAATAGCCGAGATCAATCTATGAAAAAATCAATGGCCGGGACCGTGGGATTGGGATTAGGGTTAATGTTGTTAACGAGTGGTTGTAAGCTGTTGGAACCGTTGGCGATCGCCCAGGGGGTGACTTGTCAGCAGGACCAGAATCAAGACACTCAAAACCGCCTGTTTGAATTACGCGATCGCGCTCAAAATCATCTCCAATCGGGCAAATTGGATCGAGCAACGGAAGATTTAAGTGAGCTATTCCAACGGATGCAAGGGGTTAGTCCTCGCCGTGAGACTGTCCTGATGTTGATTGAACTCGTCAATGGCACTCAGGCACAAGAGGGGATGTTGGAAACCCTGGTTGATCGCTTGGTGGCAGAGGGAGAGGGGTCTCAGGCGGAGTCAGTCCTGGATGCTGCTGCGGAAGTGAGTCATACTTTGGATAGCGGATATAGCTATGGCAAAACCCGGACTTTGGCAGGAATTGCCCGGTTGTATATTCAAACGGGTCAGCGCGATCGCGCCCGCGCCACCCTCGCCCGTGCTATTTTAGCAGAAACTGGGATCCGAGGGGCGGCATTTAAAACCAAGGGATTAAGTGAAATTGCCCGAACTTATATTGCCCTGGAAGATCCGATCCAAGCCTCACAAATCCTGGGGCGATCGCTTCAGTATGCTCAATCTATTGTGTATCAAGATGCCTACAGTCAAGCTTGGGATTTCCAACCCCTCGCCATTTATTATGGACAAGTCGGACAACTGGAGAAAGCTTTAGAACTTGCTGGAACGATTTCTGAAGCTTATTATCGTAGTCAAACGTTTGCCGAAATTGCCAAAAATTTGGCGGACCAAGGTAATATTGAACGCGCCCATAAAATTGTTTTGGATCACGTCAGTGATACAGAAATTAAAGCCCGAGGTTTAGCAGAAATTGGGTTGCGATCAGCCAAACAGGGACAAACCAATCGGGTGATTCCTTTATTTACAGAGGCGGTGCGTCAGGCCAATTTAATCTCAGATCCAAACAGTCGGATGGTAGCCCTTTCCCCGATTTTAATTCATTATGCGGAAGCGGGATATCCGGACCGAGCTTTGCAGGAAATTACTCCCCTAGAAAGGCCGGAAATCAAAGCTAAAGTCCTTAATGCGATCGCGATTGAATATGCCACCCAAGGACAACGAGAGGAAGCCTCCACTATCGCGAGACAAGCTTTGGAAACCGTTAGGACGATTTCCGAAAGCTATGAACAAGAATTTCTTTTGATGGATATGGTTAGAGATTATACTCGTTTAGGACTCTATGAAGTGGCAATTCAAGCCGCCCACCAAATCCCTTATTTAGAAAAAAAACAGGCTCTTTTGTTAGCCTTGGCAACGGAAGCTGCAACCCGAGGGGATGATGAAATAGCAGTTAAGGCGGCTGAAATGATGCCAATCAACTTAGTGCCCCTGGCTTTTGTCTATCAAAATCTCGGTCAAACGGAACGGGGGACTGAACTTTTGAATCGAGGGATGAAAGCCGTTGAATCTCTTGAAACTAACGAGCAGAAATTTGAAGTATTGGCTTCTTTAGTGGTGGAATATGCTAAAGCTGGACAACAGGCTAAGGCTGAAGAATTATTTGCTCAAGTCCTCTCAATCAGCAGCCAGGTTCAAGAAAATTCTTATGTCTGGGAGACGGTATTTAATCGGCTTTTGGAGGGTGGACTTGATGACTTTACCTTGCAGCTAGTCCGCATTATGAAAGAGGAATATTTTCAAAGCACTTTCATTAATCGTCTGGTCGAGAGGTTCATCCGAGGGGGAAAAATTGATCAAGCCTATCAAGTGATAGAGTTGTTGAAATCCCCTTCAGAACAAGTTAGTAATTTAATTGCCATTGCCGATCAAAGTCTGAAGGCGGGAGAGCGAGATATTGCCCGGGAAGCCTTAGACAAAGCCTTTGATATCGCACAGACCGTTCCAGGGGAAGAATCTAAGATGATGAGATTTGGGGGACAGTACGATGCCGAGGGGAATTGGTTTGGTTATACAGAAGTAGAAGACCCGATGGATCGAGGCAGTTTATATGAAGAAATTGCCATTCGGTACGGGCAATTGGGCGAAGATAACTCGGCGATGCAGGTGGTGCGATCGCTAGAAAGTCCAACCCTAAAAACCCAAGTGCAACAACGGTTAGCCTGCTATCGGTAACGCTCACGCCGATTTAAAGGGTCTGACGCGATCGCGCCGCAAGGCGTTCGACTACAGCGATTAACTCGGCTATATCCACAGGTTTTGGGAGGTGGATATCATATCCCGCTTTCAGGGCCCGGGTGCGGTCTTCTGCTCTTGCATAAGCTGTAACTGCGGCTGCGGGTAAATATCCCCCTTCTGATAATTCCCTCTTCCTCACCTGCCGAATCAGGGTATATCCATCTTCTTCCGGCATGGCAATATCGGAAATCAGCACTTGGGGATAAAATTGAGAAATCGCCATCAGGGCTTGACGGACCGAGGCTGCTGCCTGAACCTGTGCACCGCACTGTTCCAGGACGAGAGTGAGTAAACCCCGGGCATCGGCTTCATCATCTACCAGCAGCACTCTCACACCTTCCAGAGAAGTCTTGGGGTTGACCTCCTGGGGAGACTCTAAATTTAGGTCGTGAGAGTCCGGTTGGGCCGGAAGCTCACATCGAGGCATCAGAGGCAATTCTACGGTGAAAATCGCACCTTGACCCAATCCCGGACTATCCGCCGATACCGTACCCCCGTGGAGTTCGGTGAGATGCCGCACGATCGCCAGTCCCAGTCCGAGTCCATTATAGGCACGAGTGCTAGAACTATCCGCCTGCCGGAAGCGATCGAAGACGTAGGGCAGAAATTCGGGTTTAATCCCTTGTCCTGTATCTACAATCCGAATTTGTATAGAACTCTCAAACTGCTCCAAAATAGCCGTAACCGAGCCTTCCGGGGGGGTAAATTTAATGGCATTGGAGAGTAAGTTCCAGACAATTTGCTGTAAGCGATCGCGATCGCCAGAAACAGGTCCAGCATGGCGGTCCAGTTGCGTTTTCAGTTGAATATGTTTAGCCTCTGCCGCAGGACGAACCGACGCGATCGCCTCTTCGATGGCTTTGTTCAGAGAAACCGATGTGACATTCAGCCGTAATTTCCCCGTAATGATTCGGGATACATCCAGCAGGTCCTCGATCAATTGAAACTGTAATCGGGCATTCCGTTCGAGGGTTTCCAGGGCTAATCCCATTTTTTCCTCAGACAGTCTGCGATTGCGTAAAATCTGCGCCCATCCCAGGATGGAGTTGAGGGGGGTTCGCAACTCATGAGAGAGAGTCGCCAGAAACTCATCTTTGAGCCGGTTGGCATCTTGAGCTTCCCGATAAAGACGGGCATTATCTAAGGCGATCGCCGCCCGATGAGCCAGCTTTTCTGCTAACATGAGGTCAGTATGATCGTAAGTGCGACTGCCTGCTTCTAGCACAAACGTGATCGTTCCCAGGATTTTTCCTCGGGCTTTTAGGGGAATACACATTCCACTATGTAAGTGCAACTCCCGGAGAATTCGCAAATGTTCTGTATCGTAAGCAGACTGGACCAGCATGGCGTCTGGGATATGAGGATACAGTTCTGATTGTCCCGTCCGCAGGACGTTAGGTTGTCCGGTTCTTTCCTCTTTTTTGGGGGGATAACGTCGATACAATTCTTTGGCGAGTTCTTCTTTGGAGGGGTCAATGTGAGCGACCGCCAGCCGTTCAATTGTACCATCTTTTTCAATAACATCGATCGCACACCAATCCGCTATACTGGGAACCGTGAGATGAGCCAGACTATCCAGAGTGGTTTGGTAGTCCAAGGAATTCGCCAAAACGCTGCTGGCTGTGGCTAAAAACTGCTCTTGCTGTTGCGATCGCTTGCGATCATCAATATCAGTGGCTGTTCCTAACCATTTGAGGAGGCGATCGCCCACTCCGATGATCGGATTCAAGCGGAGAGTGTGCCAACGGTAGAGACCATCCCACCGTTGCAAGCGGACCTCTATTTCGTAGCCGGTTCCCGTGGCGGTTGCGTTTCGCCAATGGGCGATCGCTTCTGAGCGATCGTGAGGATGAATCCACTCTAGGGCTGATCGTTGCAGAATGTGTTCCAAACTCAGCCCAATATAATTCACCCCACTCGGATTGCAATATTCCAGCTTTCCTTGGAGTGTAAACAAAAATATCATTTGGGGCAGCGCTTCCGCCAGCGATCGATACAGTTCTTCGCTGTTGCGGAGGGCTTCTTCGATCTGTTTACGCTGGGTAATATCCACAAAAGCGCCCACTGCACCTCGGGTTTGCCCCTCTTCATCCAGGATTGGGGCGGCATAAGTCAGGAACTCGATGACTCTACCATCTTCATGGATGGCATCAACTTCAAACTCTAGCACTTCGACTTGATGTGTGGCCGCATACCGCATGGGAAGCTCTTCGGGCTCAAGTTTTCGGCCATTGTGATACAGCTTAAACCCATGTGCTGTGGCTTCAGGTAGGGGATGATAATAGGGAACAATCGGCGAGGCCATTCCCAACGTTTGAGCTAAAACCGAATTCAACTGGATCTGCTCACAGTTCGGATCTTCAGAAATAGCAATCCCGATGGGGATAAATTTGAGGAGGGTTTGTAACTCTTTAACCCGGCGCTTCAGGGTCCGATTCAGCTTGAGAATTTCAGTCTGTGCCCATTGACGCAATGTGATATCTGTTGTAGCTCCGATCCATTTATAGGGTTGTCCCTGCTCATTCCACAGGGCTGTTCCCCGATCGCTCCAATACAGATAAATCCCATCAGCCCGCTGGATTTGGTACTCTTCATCAAAGGGTTCTCGGGTCTGTAAATGCCGGTCTATGGCATTTTCGACTCGCTCTCGATCGCTGGGATGGATGCGATCAAGCCAAGCTTGGCGAGTCCGGGCAAATGCGCCCGCCTCATATCCCAGTTCTTCGTCAATATTTCCAAACCATTCCACTCCTCCCGTGGCAATCTCCCATTCATAGATCAAGTCGCTGGTATTTTCTGCGGCAATGCGAAAGCGTTCCGTAGATTGGCGCAAGGCGGCTTCAGCGGCGTAGCGATCGCTGATATCAATCCCCGTACCAATAAGATACTCCATCTCACCTGTGGCATCGCGCAGGACTGTATTGGACCAGGCGATCGCTCGTCGGTCCCCCCCCTTGGTTACCCAGTCGTTGATATACTCGTTGGGGGTTGCCGTTGACCGCAAGTTCTCAAACACCCCTTGGATGGACTCAATTTCCTCGGGAATCACCAACCGATCCCAAACATACAGCCCCTGCACTTCCGCAAAAGAATAACCTGTGGTGGTTTCGCAGGCTTGGTTAAAACCCACAATCCGACCTTCGCGATCGAGAATGACAACTAAATTGGGAATGGCATTCACTACCGCCGCCAAAAAATCCCGTTCTTGGTGAAGTTCTCCCCTTCCTGATTCGGCTGCGCCACCCCGTTCTCGGAAATACGCACAAAGCCCTTCACCCTGGGGATAAAACCGCACTTCAAACCGCTTATTTAACGGCGGATAATCCTCTTCAAGTTCGAGGGTTCTTCCCTCGGCCCAGGCGCGATGATACCCTCGATAAAAGGAACTCCCCAGGCTTTCGGGAAAGATCTCCCACAAATACTGTCCCACCAGCTTTTCTACGGGGTGATTCAGCAGTTTGGCCCCGGCTGGATTAATATAAGTATAGCGGCCTTCCCGATCAAAACAGGCAAACCCATCCGTGAGGCGGTCCAGGACCATCAGGGGGTTCACCTTCGGGGTTGCAGTCCAATCCGGTTGAGTCGGGTCCCGGAGTTCTGGATCGGGACTCGGGTTCGGGTCTTTTAAGTGAGTGTTGACCTGAGTCAGCAAATCATGGATATACCCCGCTGCGTCCCGAAACTGTCGCCCCCCCTCGATTGGGGAAGTAGGTTCCATTGGTTCTCCTTCGATCGCTTCTAGGGGAAACTGGATCACGGGGATCTGTTTTCCGTTCACGCCGGTTCCCAGTTCCTCTAGCCAATCTAAACTTTCAGGGGCGATCGCATCGGTGAGAATCGCCGAGGGGAAGAAATCCCGGGCGGCATCCAGGGCGGTGGTGCGATCGCCTGCGGTTTTGACTTGATAGCCTTGGCGAACCAGTTGGGATTCTACATATTCTCGGCGAACCGAGTTATCATCCACCAGCAAAATTCGGGCAGAGGGTGCAGCGTGTTCCGGACCTTTCTCTAAGGATTCGGCGATGTTTTCTTCGTTCTCAGGGGGTTCATTCCTGGGAGTAGGCAAGGCGATCGCTGTCGTCAAAACCCCACAAACTTGATGGTTTTCCGTGTAGATCGGACTGTGAGACAGATGGAACCACCCCACCACCGGCGACCCCGGGCGATCAAACACCAAACGACAATTCTCTGATCCGCTACCTTCTCCACTGCTGAACACTCGTTCTAACATCGGAGAGAGAATCGCCCAGGTTTCCGGGTTGAGGACCTCTCGTCCCGGTTGACCCAGGGAATCGGGATACTTGGGGTCCCCCATCCAACCCAGGGCCGCCTTATTGTAGATCAGCCGGAACTCGGGACCCCACCAAACCAGGGTCGGAAATTGGGAGGTTAGACCCAAACTTACCGCTGTACGCCAACTGGAATGCCAAGTTTCCATCGCACCCAGCGGGGTGCTGGACCAGTCCCGAACCGTTCGGAGGCGTTCCAGATCCACGATATCTGTCCATCCCACTTCTTCTCTCTTTGTTTTCCGCTTGGCTGGCTGCTGTTCCATCATGTACAGAGGTCCTGGTTGTTGGGGTGTTCAGATTCGCTCACTTGCTAATCATCGTTTATCTACTCATCTTGGGTGTACATTTTTTTCGGGAATTTTACATCTACCAAAGGAAGGATTCACTTTGAAAGTGGGATTCCCTCCCTTGATTATCGGCGTTAATTTGCCTTTTTATTTGCAATAAATTTTGACCTAATTTAGGGAAGGCGATCGCTTTTTTTTCAACCCCCTTCATCCCTCTTTTTGCTCCAAGGGGGCGCTCCTCGGGCCTATACAGGGGGGAATAGATCAGGGCACAATTGAGGAAATGGGCGGTGCGAGAGTATTCACTTTTTGACTCTATAAATTGGGTATTTTAGGGATTTCCAGAAAAAAAGGTTTGCATTAGCGTTCCTGCACCCTTCGCCACCGAACGCCCCTATCTCCCTATACCTCCTCCGAGGAAGCGCTATACCTGGGGAGAGGGGAGGTATCTGAGGCAGTCTTTTTTCCATCTTCTTCTCCAACGTTTTGAGAAACTCAACCGCGATTGACTTTGACTGTTTCGGGGATTTGACATCCATTATGACTACTGGACTATGAGCGCCTATCTCTACCCTATTTGAGGTAACAAATCCCCCCTTTCAATGGCAATCTCAGGAGGCGATCGGGCTTTCAATTTATCCCCATGATGCTGAGGGGATTAGAAAGGGTTTCGGTGTTCCGTTATCGATGACCATTATAATTTTTAGGTTGGACAACTGTAAAACGGCCAATGGGGGATAAGCACTGAAGTCGGGACCTTGAACTGGGGAGGGCCTCTGGGTGGACTCGGCGGTGTCTGGGAGGGAAAATTTAACAGACCCCTTGACAAACTTGGGGTCAATGGTTATATAATAGTTCTCTAGTCTAATCGTTATCCGTTAAGTGCCGAAAAGCAACAGGTTTTAACGACAACTGCAAGCGGGCGTAATTCAGTGGTAGAATGTCAGCTTCCCAAGCTGAACGTCGTGGGTTCGAGTCCCATCGCCCGCTTTTTGTTAGCCTCCATGTTCGGTCTTGCTCCTCTGGGTGTGAGTAGCTTTCCTGCTTTCCCGGGTTTCACTACAATGGGAGAATTGGCAGTTTAGCAAGGCAGAAGAAACGATGGGATATTCGATTGAGGTCTATGACCACAACTTTGAGCAAGAAGTTTTAGAAAAGTCTTACGAAATTCCGGCGATCGTGGACTTTTATGCGGTTTGGTGTGGTCCTTGTCAGATGTTAAAACCAATGTTGGAAAAAGTTGCCCTAGAATATGATTGTGTGGTGGCAAAGGTGAATATTGATGAAAATCACTATCTAGCACAAGCATTTCGGGTTGAAGGAGTTCCGGATGTGAAAATTATCCGGAATGGGGAAGTGTTGGATGGATTTGTAGGGGTATTACCAGAACCCCAATTACGAGAATTTTTGGAAAATTGTAATATTAAGTCGGGTTTAGACGAAGGGTTGGAGGTAATTCGTCAGGCACTGTTAGGCGGTAATCGAACCGAAGCTGAGACAATATTTGCCTCTTTGTTAACCCAATATCCAGAAAATAGACGGGTGCGATTAGAAGCGGCCAAGTTTTATATCAGTGAGGATAAGTTGGCAAAAGTTGAGGAACTTTTATCAGTCATTCAAGCAGATGAGTCGGAATTTTTTGCAGAAGCGCAAGCGGTGAAGGCGTTACTTCAGTTTAAGAGGGAATGCAATAATGCTTCCGGGGAGGGTGAATTGGACCGGATGTTTACTCAGGCATCTTGTTTAACGGTGGCAGGTAACTATGAGGAGGCGTTGCAACTTTTTCTCAAGATTGTAGAAAGCGATCGCAGTTATAAAAAGGATGGCGGGAGAAAGGCGATGCTGTCTATTTTTGACTTACTGGGAAATGACCATCCTCTGACCCAAGTTTATCGCCGGAATTTAATGACGGTGCTATTTTGAGGGTTAGGGCGTAATTCCGTTGGACCAATCGCACCCCGGATACTCACCCATCCGGGGAGTCTCTAGCAAATTTTCACACAAGTTGACTAGAACTCATACTGGGGATCGGTGCGATCGCCGGTTTCCTGATGTCAGGATCGAGAAGATGAAGAGATGAGTTGCGCATTTAGGCAGTTTACTCCAATTCCATTGTTTTGACATCTACCCTTGGGTAGAGTTGGACTAAAGACTCATTGGCCTAGAAATTCATGAAATGCTCGATCGCTAACAGGTGAGATCAATGAAACTTTATTATCGTGGTGTCAGCTATGATTTAATTCCTACGGTGAAAACACCCCCAGGAGAAATTTCGGGAATCTATCGTGGTAAGTTTTGGTACTTCCAACAAGGGGACCTGTCGGGAGAACTCGGAACGTGCGATCGCTGTCACTTTTACTCCGGGGACCCCCACTTACTCTGTGCCGTCCATCCCCAAGGTCCAAATGCAGAAAATTGTCCCGATTTCCGGTTAAATCTTCAGACGAAACCTGTTAATCAGCAAGCTTTAAAAAGCCATAGATTATCCAAATTTTAAACGGTTTTATCTGAGAGGGTGACAAGACAGCTAGACTAATTGCTGTACAAGGGATAGAGCATTTAATCCTTGCCGAAAATTTCGAGC
>NZ_JAMXFC010000034.1 GCF_025370755.1 Laspinema sp. D2d
TGCCAAGGGGAGCCTAGATGCAAGTCGGGCTCCCCTCTTTATTGCTTTCGTGTCACTGGCTTAGTCTAAACTCCAGTCGTCCCCTTACTCGTGGATATTCAAGGCATCGCCAGCACAATCACCCTGTCTGGATTCGCCCAATCCCTAGCGACTGCCATCCAGAAAGCAGCATGGAACGCGCGCCGACTGCAATTACCTCACCCGGATTTGGAGCAACTGCAAACCGATCCGTTTTTGGCATTGCAAACCTGGTTTACTCAAATTGAGCGCATGGCATCGGGTAAGCGGTTTCTCCTCTGTTTGGATGAATTTGAACGTCTCAGCGAACTGATTGACGCCACAAACAGTCGCGCCCCCCTAAACTTCCTCCGTCACCTGATGCAGCATTGTCCCCAGTGGATTCTGTTATTTAGCGGTTCCCATACTCCAGATGAATTAGACCCCTATTGGAGTGATTATCTGATTAATACTCAATCCCTGCACCTCACCTATTTGGAAGAACCGGAAGCGCGAGAGTTGATTCTCAAACCTGTAGAAAAATTTCCCGAGATTTACCATCCGCAAGCCGTTGATCGCATTGTCGAATTAACCGCCTGTCAACCCTATTTAGTTCAGTTAACTTGTTTGCTGGTCGTCGATCGCCTCAATCAGAAATCCCGAGAACTCACCGGGAAGCGAGGGACAGCGATTCCCGAGTTCCAAGCGACGCGGGAAGATATCGATGGGTTGATTTCCAAGGTATTAGAGGTGGGGGGAATGTATTTTAGAGAATTATGGACAAAAACCCTTTCTGACAGGGAACGGGACTTTATCCAGGATTTGATGGCGGGAACCGTGGACCCGGGTAATCAACGGCTGATTAAAAAACTGATTAAAAAACAGGTAATCGCCGAGGTAGAACCGGGAAATTATCAAATCAAAGTGCCATTAGTCCAGCACTATTTTCAATCTGTATTAACCGATGACTATCCCAGTTCGTAGTAACGACTTCAGTCGTTCTCTTGTGTTCGTAGTAACGACTTCAGTCGTTCTCTTCCTTAGTTCGTAGTTGCAACAACTGGGGGGGTTAAGCTAAGAACTAAAGTAGGTTAAAACCCCATTAAACTGTTTATCAGGTAAGGTTTTCAGTCGGATTTATCCGACTTTAGCTATTAGGCGGGGGTTTGAACCCCCGCCGTTGTGTCGGGAAGAACTAAGACAAGAGAACGACTGAAGTCGTTACTACGAACATAAGAGAACGACTGAAGTCGTTACTACGAACTTGGAATGCAAAAAAAAGGACAGTGCATTGCACTACCCTTTTTTTTATTGATGAAAATGGCCGATAAGAGTTACAATCGTTGGCTCTTACCTATGCCAATTTTTACAATTTAGGCGGTGACGGCCTTTTTGATCGTGGCGCTGAGTTCGCCTTTGGCGTACTTGGCGGCGAAGTCATCGAGGTTGACTTGCTTGATCTTGGAGGCGTTACCGGCGGTACCAAAGGCTTGATAGCGTTCGGCACAGACTTTTTGCATATATTGGATGGAGGGTTTCAGGAAGTGACGGGGGTCAAATTCCTTGGTATTTTGGGCCAGGGCCTCACGGACAGCGGCAGTGATTGCCAAACGGTTATCGGTGTCGATGTTCACTTTACGGACACCGCACTTGATTCCTTTTTGGATTTCTTCGATGGGCACGCCGTAGGTTTCGGGGATGGTTCCGCCGTATTTGTTGATCAGTTCGATCAAGTCTTGGGGTACGGAGGAAGAACCGTGCATGACCAGGTGGGTGTTCGGCAAGCGACGGTGAATTTCTTCGATCCGGCTGATTGCTAAGATTTCCCCAGTGGGTTTACGGGTGAATTTGTAGGCACCGTGGCTGGTTCCGATCGCCACTGCCAAAGCATCCACTTGGGTTTGCTCAACGAAGTCAACGGCTTGATCTGGGTCGGTCAGCAGTTGATCATGGGAGAGTTTTCCTTCAAACCCGTGACCATCTTCTGCTTCACCCATGCCGGTTTCCAAAGAACCCAAGCAACCGAGTTCGCCTTCGACGCTGACGCCGATGGAGTGAGCCACTCTCACGACTTCGCGGGTAACTTCAACGTTATACTCGTAGCTTGCCGGGGTTTTGGCATCTGCTTCCAAGGAGCCATCCATCATGACGCTGGTGAACCCTTGTTTCATGGCCGAGTAGCAGGTGGAAGGTGCGTTGCCATGATCTTGGTGCATGGCAATGGGGATATGGGGGTAGGTTTCCACTGCGGCTAAGATCAAGTGACGGAGGAAGTTTTCTCCTGCATATTTGCGTGCACCACGAGAAGCTTGTAGAATCACGGGGCTGTTGGTTTCGTCAGCAGCCTGCATGATTGCTTGGATCTGCTCCATGTTGTTGACGTTGTAGGCCGGAATGCCGTACTCGTTCTCTGCTGCATGATCCAGCATTAACCGCATAGGTACAAGCGCCATAGATGGTCCTCCTAATTACTTTTTTTTCAGCGATGGGGTATGGACAAGCTGAAATTGTTACAACAAGTTTAAGACAAATTTCAGATTTTTACGAATTATATCTAAAAATGAGAACTTTATAACGTTTTGATCTCAGAATTGCCAATTTTGACTCTCAAAGCCAAATCAATAAAGGGGCAACGGGAAGAAACGCAGGAAAAACAAGCTGAATTTTTAGCCTTCAGCCTTCTTCTTCAATGGCTTTGAGACTATAAAAGATATGATGTTTTGAATTTATGGGTCGCCCGGGATTCGAACCCGGAACTAGTCGGTTAAAAGCCGAATACTCTACCGTTGAGTTAGCGACCCGCGTGCTTTCTTTTTCAGCACCTTAGCTACATTAGCACAGCCTGTTAAAAAAAAGCAAGGGGTTTTTTAAAAAAAATCTACGCTTAGGCGAACTTGGGTTTCCCACTTGTCTCCGGGTTCCAAATTCATCAGATGTAGCCCGGTGTTGAGGGCGTTTCGAGGGGCGGTCCAAGGTTCGAGACAGTAGAAGTCTTTGTCTTTGAGGGTCCAAAAGACGACGTTGGAATAACTGGCTTTAAAGAGTAACCGGACTTGCAAGCGGCGACTGTGGTCGATCGCCGTGGCAGCAAGTCCGGTAATTTTGGTAAAGGCGGCATCGATTTCATCGACATTGAGATCGAAGCTACCGTTGAAGGGATGTTGAGTTTGGGTTTGTTGGTCCGTGTATTGGACGGCAGGAATTTTAAATTGGAGTTTGGACTTATCCGGGGCCCAAAAGTAGGGATGGAGTCCGGTAGAAAAGGGCATGGACCGATCGCCGGTGTTGGTGTAGCGTTGGTCGATTTCTAGGCTATTGCCTTTGAGCTTGTAGGTAAAGGCCAGTTCAAAATCAAAGGGATAAACGGCACGGGTGCGATCGCTACTATTGAGAATTAGGGTAATACTCGCCAGGTCCTTGGTCACTCCCTCCGTGACTTCCCAAGGTAAATCCCGGGCGAACCCATGTTGTTTAAGCTGGTACTCTTTGCCTTGATAGCTATAGGTGTTATTCGGCAAGTTGCCACAGATGGGAAACAAGATGGGGATGCCGCCACGGACACTTAAATCGGGGTTGGCAAAGCGTTCAGCATCCAGATAGAGGAGGTCATGACCTTGAACTTGCCAACTGGTGATGATGCCACCCCGTTCGGGAACGACTTTGACCCGGGATTGAGCGGGTTGGTCGGAGAGGATGTAGGTCTTGTATTGTTCTTCTTTTACTGCGATCGCAAACACTGTTTATCCTTTGTCCTTGAGTCGAATGATCGGGGGCGGCAATTATCTCAGTCTTTACGGTTGTAACGGACGGCGATCGGATAGTCAAGGGGAATTTGCCACGGGGTTGATTCAGAACCCTATTTTCAGACCCTTCTCCCCCTGGGGCGATCGCCGTTGCACTAGCTGGAAACCGTGCTTTTGGCGAACTGCGGCAGTTTGATTTTCTTGTTCCGACCCGCTACCCCAATGGCACCCCCTGCGGCTGCGGCTGCCAGGGCCATCCCCACGGCCCGAGAGGTCCCATTGGAGGGAGGTGGGGAGGGCGGTTCCACCTCGCTCAATTTATCAGCTTCTCCAAAAGTAAGAGGCGCGCCTAACTCATCGGTAAATGGGGAAGCATTAAACGCCTCATCTTCAGTACCGGGTAACTCTTCTGGAAGTGTCGGATTAGACTGACTTTCAGTCGCTTTTTGGGAGTCAAAGAGGGTCTCTCCGGAGGTGACTACTTTAGATTGGCGAGCATCCAGAATCATGGGGGAAGTCATGGGTTCTTCAAACACCCCAGAGATCATATCGATGTGTTCGAGGATGCGATCGCCCCTTTCCCCTTTGACCACTTTGGGTTGATACTTCCGGACCTCAACGGGTAAAAATTCCACCTTCATTTGTTCTTCTCGCAAGGACACTTTCAGAACGGCAGTATCGTAATCGCTGCGAGCATTCCCTCCAAAAATAAAATTCCCTAGAGAGTAAGCGATAGGCCGTCCCTTATAAATCTCTGCCCCCTGCAATACATGAGGATGATGACCTACGATCACATCCGCTCCTTGGTCAATCGTAAAATAGGCCAATTCGCTTTGCCAAATTTCGGGATAATTTGCCAGTTCTACGCCCCAGTGAAAATTCACCACCACCCAATCGACTTCATCCCGAACGGCCTTAATATCCTCAGCAATCCGCTGTTCCATGCCGTGATTAGTTCCCGGTACGCCTGCGGCTGCGGCATGATAATCCGCCGTATAGTAACCAAAATAAGCAATTCGCTGACCTTTAACATCAATAATTTTAGGACGTCGGGCTTCCGTCATCTCCATCCCGGATCCGATCGCATGAATCCCGGCTTTTTCTAAAGTTTTTAGGGTTTCCTGGAGTCCGGGACCCTGGTAGTCCATCGCGTGATTATTTGCCAGATTGACGATATCCACGCCTCCCGAGGTGAGAACCTCCACGGAGGAGGGGTCGGCTTTAAAATTAAAGGTTTTTTCCAGTTTGGTGTCGGCGGTGGTCAAGGTGCCTTCTAGGTTGACCATTGCCATATCTGCCTCGCGGTATTCCGGCATTTGGTCAAAGGCCCAGGTATAATCACTTCCGATGAGGTCTTCAAACCCATGACCGAGGGTGACATCTCCGCTCATCATCAGGGTAACCGTTGGGTCATTGGGGTTAATCACATCGGTATGTTCAATGACGGGAACGGTTTCTAAGGCGGCTTGGACCATTTTAGGACGTTCCTGCTCCCCGTTGACCGGATTGGAGGCAGTTTGGGGGGAAACAATGGCGTTGGGTTGGGATTGGTCGCGTAGTTGCAGGTAGCCGATCGCGCTGCCCATGATAAAGGCACTGACGGAGACGCCCGCTACTAAAAATAATCGGAAAACTTTATAGTTGATCCAAGAAGCGGCGCGGGAGACCCCATCAAGCAACTTCTGTAAATATTGATTTCTGCGTTGTTGGTTGGCTGGGGTGACAATGCGGATGGACTGCTGCCACAATAAGTCAGGATTTCCCACGGGGTTAGCACCTGTAGCAATGATGCGAACACCATCAATGACTTCTGAATTGAGCCGCCAGATTTGGTGACAAATAAATTTATTTAAGCCGGAACGCAGTTGCTGGTAAAGATCCGGTTGATGGTTTAAGCCATTGATTTCCAGGCGGATCGGCAGACATCCTTTTTGGACGGGTTCGACCCTAGCGTAAATACCTTGGGGGGCCAGGTATGAGTTAATCAGGTAGGCGATCGCCCGAAAATTTCCCGCCCGTGCTAAGTCGAGCATTGAGGGTTCGGCAAAGGTGCTGAAACTGGTCATCCTGTTCACTCCTATTTCTTGCTGGCAAGTCTAAATTTTAAATCAGGGATATCCCTGGAGAATTGATGTTTAGGGTTTATTTTGGGGAATTAATCCCTTTTGAACGATTCCCTCTGGGTTTCCAGAAGGGGTTTGAGTGTTAAAGGCGTTGTGATTTAACCGCTACTCCCAGTGAGCTTGTTTAAATTTGTCCTTTAATTGGGGAACGGATTGTTGTTTAAGGAACAATCTTTCACCCCTGCCTCATTGCGGTTGAGGTCTGAATGACCAAGACTGAGAGTCACCCTCTTTTAAGTTAGTTTACGGTGAGAAACCGCCAGAATCAGACGGGCTGGGGTGATTAAACGGGCGATCGCCCCAGAACTAAATTCTTCCCTTCTGCCGCCTGCATTGTTCACTCAACTCTGTTCCCGCCGATTTTCATCGATTTTCCCCGATTTTTCTAAGTCATCTTCAAGACGGAAATCGGGGAATTTCTTGGAAGGGATTGGCTTGACGATTGTAGCCCAAAACTTGTATGTTTTCAGTCTTTGACTTGACAAAATTATCTCAGATATGCATTCGCTCACTTTTGGGGGTCAAGGCGATCGCGTTGGGGGGTTTAATGTGAGCCAAAACCTGAAAAGGCGATCGCCTTGACCCCCCTTGCATCATCTCTTCAGGGTTTACCCTACGCTAAAACTGATAAGTTACGCCCACTTGCAAAACAGGGTAAAATCGGAAACGCCCTAACGACTCTTCCAAGTCTTCTTGCTCTCGCTGAAGTGCATTGTTTAGTACAGGATTGGATGCAGCACCAGGAGCGCTTAACGACACATCGGGCGATCGCTGAAACATCACCCCCAGGTCCATAAAAAAGCCCCATCGCTTTCCAAAAGCCACCGGATTACCCCAACCCAGCCCAATATAAGGTGCAAAATCTGGAAAATCAACCTCAGCTTCTAACGTACCTACTTCCGTCACATCAAAGCTAGTGCCACCAATCTCATAGGACGGAAGTCCGTCGTCATTGAAATCAGACTGACCGATTCCTGTTGCCTTATTCCCGTTATAAACTAGACCCCCGGTGATCCGAAATCCCGAGTCTTCGTCGGGAAAATAATCGACAAAAGCCGGTATGGTCCGCAAATCGACATCCGTATCGTAAGTAATGTCGTTTTCTGTAAATTCGCGGTTGAAGGATACGCCATTAAATCCAATTCTTGCGTTTAAATTGGGAAAAATCCGACCCGTAACCTGAGCGCCAATCCCCGGGGTTCCCACGCTACCTGAAACGGCAATCCCACTGCGTTCTTCCAGCAAGCGCAAGGTACGCGGTGGCAAGGGCGCAGGTTGAGATGGGGGAACGGGACGCGGTGCAGGGGGAAGCGTTTGAGTGGGGGGAAGGGGTTGAGTTGGGGGCAGGGGTGCCGGGGCCGGTGGGACCGGGGTTGGTCCAGGGACTTGTTGACAGCGAGAATTCAGCGGAAACAACCGACACAGGGTTTCTAAATCGGTATCTTGCGCTTGTAGAGGTTGGGAGAGAGTGGCATCGATCGCCAAAGTGGTTAAAATGCCAACCACCCCATAAAAAATTTTTATAGAAAGACCAATGTTTTGAGCCATGAGCTTTTATGTTCGGCTGGTGTTGGGCTGTTTGCGTTTGCCATCGCATCATATCCCATCCCACTGATGCCGGGGTAATGATTTTGTCTGGGACTGGGCGATCGCCCTTGGGCCCAGGATTGCCCTGGGTGCTTTGCCTTTCCCATCCCTTATCTCTATACTGGGTAAAATACTGTTTAAACTTTTAATAACTTTTTTAACGATTCTTAACTCATCCTGGAGTCGGCGATCGCGCCTGAACACCGCACTCCATCGCAATCTTGAGGCCCAACCATGACCGTTCGTAAAGACACCATTTTTGAGCAGTTTTTAGCACCCGTCGTCTGGCTATTCGTCGATCAAAAGGCGATGCAGCAAGTAAGTCGTAGCATCGACTGGGAAACCGAGAGCGATCGCCTCAGACGGCCAGATTTGGAGTACCCCGACTATTACATCACTCAAAATTTTCACGGCATTGAACGCGGTTATCTCAATCCAGGTGCGGCAGTCAGTTATGACCCGATTACCCAATATGCGCTTCCTCCCCATGAAGGCTGGATCCGTCAAGGGTTAATTGATGAAATTCGCACCCATCCGCGCCGAATTCTGGACCTGGGTTGTGGTACGGGTTCGACCACAATCCGGCTTAAGCAAGCCTTTCCTGATGCTGAAGTCATTGGGTTAGATTTATCCCCCTATATGCTGGTGATGGCGGAATACAAGGCTAAACAAGCGGGTTTAGAGATTCAGTGGGTGCATGGTCCTGCGGAACAGACGGGATTTGCCCCCAATTCTTTCGACTTGGTGACGGCTTCGTTATTATTCCACGAGACCCCTACAGAAATTGCCTCGGCGATCGCGCAAGAAAGCTTCCGACTGTTGCAACCTGGGGGACAGTTTTTGATTCTTGATGGCAATCAAAAAACCCTACGCCAGACAGAGTGGCTGACCCAAATTTTTGAAGAACCTTATATTCAAGAGTACGCCGGTGGCAGTGTAGATGCCTGGATGGGTGCGGCAGGATTTGAGGCGGTACAGACGAGGGAAGTTTGGTTACTCAATCAGGTAACCAGTGGGATCAAACCTTTGCCTCAATCTCCGATGGAGTCATCGAGGTGGACGGAACAACAGGAGTCCTGGGTTGTGGCTCCCAGTTACTAAGGAGAGAGGGACCATGAGTTTAAAGGCGATTTTATTTGATTTCAATGGGGTCATTATTAATGATGAGTCGATTCACGAAGAGTTAATCAATGAGTTGCTGCTGTCGGAGAACTTGCGCCCGAAAAAGGGGGAGTTCTGGCAAATCTGTTTAGGACGCAGCGATCGCGCCTGTATTGCGGAGTTATTTGCCACTCGGGGTCGGTTCCTGACGGATGCGGCGCTGGATGCCTTGGTTGCTCGCAAGGCGATCGCCTATCAGGAACGACTCGCTACCCTGGATAAACTGCCGATTTTTATGGGGGTGGAAGACTTGATCTATAAACTGCGCGGCGCTCAGTTAAAATTGGCGGTGGTCTCGGGTGCTTTGCGATCGGAGGTGGAACTGGTGTTAAATCGGGCAAATATGGCCCAATATTTCTCGGCGATCGTCGCGGGAGATGACATCACCGCCAGCAAACCAGAACCCGATGGCTATCTATTGGCGGTGGAACGGCTGAATCAGCAATATCCGGAACTCGACCTGACCCCCAGAGATTGTTTAGCGATCGAAGATACTCCAGCGGGGATTCAGGCGGCTCAACGGGCTGGAATTCAAGTGGTTGGGATTGCCAATACTTACCCGTTTCATATGCTCCAACGGCAGGCAGATTGGACGGTAGATTATCTACGCGATGTGGAACTCGATCGCCTCCGGGAGTTCTTTCAGCGTTGTTGGTCTCAACCTGTACCGGGTTAAGGAAACTCTCAATGCCAGAGGAGTTTGAGCCATTCTGAACCCACCCAAAATTTATCTGGGATTGCCTCTTCCCTTTCGGCATGGGTTCATGTTATGATGGTTCTACGAATGACCGGGGAATTAGCTCAGTTGGTAGAGCGCTGCGATCGCACCGCAGAGGTCAGCGGTTCGAATCCGCTATTCTCCATTTTTAGGGAAAAACTTAGAGATCGCGATTAAGTTGGGTTCAGAATTGCCGGGGTGGGATAACGTTACAATTCCGCGCTAGATGACTGGTTCAACATCGTTGATAAGCTTTATTTACAAAATCTTTACCGATTAGCACCCAATCTGGGGCAGAAACGGGGTGGGTTGTCCTGGGGATCTAATCCGATGCCGATAAGCTAGGCGATCGCGATTCGGGTTACAAAACGTTACTCGAAATTTGGGGAAATCCCTCAACTTCAATGAACTCAATCTTTGGGAGAATTCAGAGTGGGTTCGATGAGGTAACGAAGTCCCTTTTTAAGAAGAGGAACTCTTGATGAGCGCGATATAATCAATTGAGCATCCCATGAATGGGTGCATTTTTCAATCGCAACATAACGAGATATTGCTTGGTTTACCTTCAAAAAACTTAATATGTAGTCTCAACTACCAAAAACAGCCTGATTCGGTGAAAAATCACGGATTCAAGACTGAACAAGGGGTGAAAAGGTAAAGTTTGTAACAAACGAATTGTAAGGTTTTGGTAACTATTGTTGCATCTTATGTTGTGTCGATCCAATCCCGGATAAATACGGTATGGTGTAAATATAAAGGAATTATTAAGCTTACTGGAAGAACGGCGAGAGTCGTTTTTCGGGTAGTCGCGAAGTAAATCCGCATTTAGCCAATCCCCGACAAGAGATTGGTTTTTGTTGGCAGGAGGAAAGATGAATCCCTTAATGCTACGTCAAATTTGGTCCTTGATAGAAAAAACTCAGGTTAACGTTTTGTTAAGCCTAGATGATGCAAGCTTGGTGCAGTGGTTGCTAAAACAGTTCAAACAAGAGCAACCCCTCGATCCCGATCAAGTGAATGTGTTGAATGCATACTTGCGATCGCGTCTGTCTCTGATTCGTGATATCGCCAGCGAACGAATTGCCACGGAGATGGGATAACCCCTTGCTCAAGTTCAGGGTTCCCTTGGCCCTAATCTTTATTTCCCGCAATGGATGACCGATCGCGGTCCAGTTTGTCTGCCGCTTTCTTGGGGGAGAGGCACGCAATGGCGCAACCCACTCAACGGTTGAAACGGTTGATGAAATATCTACTGCGATCGCCACAGCAGTAGGGATTTTCAGTGGTCGAACCCGCAGGCTTTCCCCAGTCGTGTAAGATAAAGCACAGCCTTTAATTAGGATAATGGCACTGCAACCGGCCAATTCAATATAAGAAATTCATAGAGATGGGTAAAAAGGGATTATTGAAACTGGCGAGTCTAGGTTTGGCGATCGCCGTGACTGCTTGTGGGGGGACATCGGGTCAACCCAATGGAAATGTTGCCACGGGTTCGCAGAAGTTGGCTCAACTTCAAAATCAGGGTCAGATTGTCTGTGGAGTAAGTGGCGAGTTACCGGGATTTAGTTTTGTCGATGCCACGGGCAAATATGCGGGACTCGATGTGGATATCTGTCGGGCGATCGCCGCCGCTATTTTTGACGACCCCAATGCAGTGGAATTCCGCAATCTCAACGCTAAAGAACGCTTTACCGCTGTGAAAAGTGGGGAAGTTGATATCTTGAGTCGGAACACCACCTGGACCCTCAGCCGGGATACAGGGGCTGTCGGGATGGCATTTGCCCCCGTCGTCTTCTATGACGGACAGGGGATTATGGTTCAGAAAAATAGCGGGATTACCAACCTAGCCGGACTGAAGGATAAAGCAATTTGCACCCAAACGGGGACGACTAACGAGCAAAATGTCGCCGATCGCATGGCAAGTCTCGGTGTCAAGTATCAACTTGTGGTATTTGATGATATTAATGTTGCCTATGCCACCTATCTACAGGGTCGCTGTCAAGCGGTGACGTCCGATCGCTCTCAATTAGTCTCAAGGCGATCGCGCTTTCCTGACCCTGACCAACATTTAATTTTAGAAGAAACCATTTCTAAAGAACCCCTCGCCCCTGCCGTCGCCCCAGGAGACCCGAACTGGTCCGATATGGTGAATTGGATTATTTATACCACCATCTATGCCGAAGAACTGGGGATTACTTCCAAAAATGTCCAGGAAATGGTTAATAGTACCAATCCCGAAATTAGGCGCTTTTTGGGAACGGAAGGCAATTTAGGCCAAGATTTAGGATTAACCAATGATTTTGCAGCGCGAGTGATTCGCCATGTGGGCAACTATGGAGAAATTTATAATCGCAATTTAGGACCAGAAACCCCTCTCAATCTGGAGCGAGGATTAAATCGATTATGGACCGATGGTGGGTTGATGTATTCACCTCCCTTCCGCTAAAAGATGTCCATTTTTTAGCTAAATTTTTTAACAATTAGGAGAAGAAAAACGATGGGGCTAGGTTTATTAATTGATGGAAAATGGGTAACGGAACGGGAACAGGAAGATAGTGGCGGTCGATTTATTCGCCCTTCTACCACCTTTCGGAATGGGATTACTGCGGATAAGTCTGGTCAATATCCGGCAGTGGCTGGACGGTATCATCTCTATGTATCGTTAGCTTGTCCTTGGGCCCATCGGACGCTGATTATGCGATCGTTGAAAGGCTTAGAACAAGCGATTAGTCTCTCGGTAGTTTCCCCGGTGATTGACCAAAATAGTTGGGAATTTGCGGAGTATCCCGGGATGATTCCCGATACCGTGAATGACTGCGCTTATTTATGGCAACTGTATCTTAAAGCGGATGATAATTACAGTGGACGAGTAACCGTGCCGGTTTTGTGGGATAAAGAAACTCATCAAATTGTCAACAATGAATCTCGGGAAATTATCCGAATGTTGGATACGCAATTTGAGGGGATTTCAGAAAATTCTATTGACTTATATCCAGAGGATTTGCAAGAGGTCATTGATAAAACCCTGGACGAGATTTATCAACCGATTAATAATGGGGTATATCGGGCTGGATTTGCCACAACTCAGGGGGCGTATGAGGAAGGGGTTACAGATTTATTTGATGCTTTGGATCACTGGGAAAAGGTTCTGGAAAAACAGCGTTATTTATGTGGCGATCGCCTGACAGAAGCTGACATTTGTATGTTTACCACCCTGGTGCGGTTTGACCCGGTTTATTATGTGCATTTCAAATGTAATATCCGGCGAATTGTAGATTATCCTAATTTATGGAATTATCTCAAGGAATTGTATCAACATCCGGGGATTAAACCTACCTGCAATTTTGACCATATTAAGCAGCATTATTATCGGAGTCATCCGAAAGTCAATCCCACAGGAATTGTGCCTAAAGGACCGATGATTAATTGGGATGAACCCCACGATCGCAGTCGGTTTGGGTAAAGTTTCGGGAGGAGTTGAGGGGAACCATACATGAGAAGATTGTGGCGCGATCGCCGATTTTGGTTTATTGCCATCCAAGCTGTTGCCGTTGTCTTGATTGCGATATTAGGGGTAACCCTTTGGCAAAACTTGCAGCGCAATTTACAGCAACAAGGCATGACTTTGGGATTTAATTTTTTAGACTCTCAAGCGGCTTTTGATATTGGCGAAACCCTGATTCCCTACGATAGAAGTTCGACTTATGCTAGAGCTTTATTGGTAGGATTACTCAACTCCTTACGAGTGATGGCGGTGGGAATTATCCTGGCAACGGTAGTCGGGGTTACTGTGGGAATCGGGCGATTGTGGGATAATTGGCTATTAAGAAAACTTTCATTACTGTATGTGGAAATTATCCGCAATACGCCTTTATTGCTGCAATTATTCTTCTGGTATTCGGCAGTTTTCTTAAGTTTGCCGGGGTTAAAAGATGTCATAAAATTGCCGGGAATAATTTATTTAAGTCAGCAAGTTGTTGCTGTTCCCCTGCCTTGGACGATACCGGAAGTGCTAGAGAGTGGGCAAATTGTGGGGGGATTACAACTGTCTCCAGAATTATCCGCCTTGGTGCTAGGATTGAGTCTTTATACGGCAGCATTTATTGCAGAAATTGTGCGCGCCGGGATTGAATCCGTGCCAAAAGGACAGTGGGAAGCGGCAAAATCCCTAGGATTAAATCCGAGTTTAATGTTGCGTTTGGTGATTTTTCCCCAAGCGTTGCGAACGATGATTCCCCCCCTGACGAGTCAATATCTGAATTTAGCGAAAAATACCAGTTTAGCCATTGCGATCGGTTATCCGGATATTTATTTCGTCGCCTCCACCACGTTTAATCAAACAGGACGGGCGGTAGAAGTGATGATTTTGTTGATGGCAACCTATTTGACTATTAGTTTATTAATTTCCCTGTTTCTGAATTTTTATAACAAAAAAGTTCAACTGAAAGAACGCTAAAATTATAATTAATAATCTAGCTTTTCTCTGGTCAATGACGTACATTAAGGATCCCCCTAAGTCCCCCTTAAAAATGGGGACTTTTACTCGGTCCCCCCCTTTTTAAGGGGGGCTAGGGGGGATCAATTATAGATGTACTTCGTGAACATGAAAATTCCTATAACTGCCTAAATCTATTAAAAATGGTAATGAATGTATGGATAGCAAAGCCGAACTTCCACCTGTTACGCCAAAACTTTCTCCCTGGATCTGGGCCAGAAAAAATCTGTTTAATACATGGTACAACAGTATTCTGACGGTGATTTGTCTGGGGTTGATTTATCAACTTGTGGGGGGATTGTTGCATTGGGCGATCGCCTTAGCAGATTGGCAAGTCATTGGGGTCAACTGGCGGTTATTTTTAGTCGGAAGATATCCCCCCCAACTCTATTGGCGCGTCGGCATAGCAACCGGGGTAATTGTTGCCGCTGCTGCCTTTTCATTTGGGACAATTCGCTGGCGTTCCCGGTGGGTTCAATGGATTCCTTTAGCTTGGATTTTAGCATTTCCCGTGATTCTTTGGTTCATTGGCGGGGGATTCGGACTGCGACAGGTTCAAACTCAGTTATGGAATGGATTATTACTCACCCTGGTGACAGCAATTGTAAGTATTGTTTTGTCATTTCCCGCAGGTGTTTTGTTAGCATTAGGACGGCAAAGTTCTCTTCCCGTGTTGCGCTGGTTGTGCATCCTGTATATTGAAATTGTCCGGGGATTGCCGTTAATTGGGATTTTGTTTATGGCGCAGGTAATGTTGCCCTTGTTTTTGCCAGTAGAGATGCGTCTTGATCGCGTCATGCGGGCGATCGCCGGGTTGAGTCTGTTTAGTGCCGCTTACATGGCAGAAAATGTCCGAGGAGGGTTGCAATCTGTCCCTCGGGGACAAATTGAAGCAGCGAAAGCGTTGGGATTGGCAACCCCTTGGGTAATTTTACTGATTGTATTACCCCAAGCATTACGCGCTGTGATTCCTGCCATTGTGGGGCAGTTTATTGGATTATTTAAAGATACCTCTTTACTGGCGCTGGTGGGTTTAGTAGAATTAACAGGGATGGCGCGATCGATTCTGGCTCAACCTGAATTTATCGGGGACTACGCTGAGGTTTACATTTTTGTGGGCTTAATTTACTGGATTTTCTGCTATGGAATGTCCCTTGCCAGTCGCCGGTTAGAGCAAAAATTAGCGGGGGGAAAATCTTAAAGGCGATCGCCTCCTCAAAACCGCTAAATTTCTTTATGATAAAGAAATAAGCAAGTTTTGGATAAATCTCTTGCTTCACCCATTTAAACCCTATTTTTTTATTTATGTCTGATTGGAGTTTGCGAAAGGTTGCTGACCGTTTAGCGAAAACCCTAAACCAGGATTTATTAATTCAACAAACGACGTCTGAATTACGAGAAGTCCTTAATGTTAATCGGATTTTATTATATTACTTTTATTCCCCTTGGAAAGGACAAGTTACCTTTGAGTCCGTAAGTAAACCTGAATTTTCTATTATGGGACAAAGTGGACCCGACAAATGTTTCGGGGAGGAATATGCCGCTTTATATTTGCAAGGAAGAGTCCGGGCAATTTCTAACATTGAAACTGAACCCATTAACGAATGTCATCGGGAGTTTCTGCGAACCCTTCAAGTTCAAGCTAATTTAGTGGTTCCGGTTCTTTCCCCGATCGGACTGTGGGGATTGCTTGTAGCGCATCACTGCGAGGATACTCGACTTTGGTCCTTAGATGATATCAAACGGATGAAAAATGCCGCAGCCACTTTGGGAACTGCTGCCACCATTCGAGATAGTTAAAAATGCCCGGAATAAATGAACAATGACCCCAGATAAACGGCCTATTATTATTGCAGAAAATGTCCAAAAATGGTATGGACAATATCACGCCCTGCGGGGCGTGAGTCTAACCATTGACCCCGGAGAAGTGGTGGTCATTATGGGTCCATCAGGGTCCGGGAAATCAACCTTTATCCGGACTTTTAATGCCCTAGAAGACTATCAAAAAGGAAGGATTGAAATTGATAGCATTGAACTCTCCAATGACTTGAAGAATATTGATCATATTCGCCGGGAAGTGGGGATGGTTTTTCAGCAGTTTAATCTATTCCCTCACCTGAGTGTTTTGGAAAATGTGACCTTAGCGCCCAAATGGGTGCGCCGATGGTCTAAGGTTAAGGCAGAGGAAGTGGGGATGCAGTTATTGGAACGGGTGGGAATCCTGGAACAAGCGCGGAAGTATCCCGGACAGCTATCCGGGGGACAACAGCAACGAGTGGCGATCGCCCGCGCCTTGGCAATGCAACCGAAAATCATGCTATTTGATGAACCCACCTCCGCTTTAGACCCAGAAATGGTCCGGGAAGTCCTAGAAGTCATGCGGGATTTAGCAACCTCGGGGATGACAATGGTTGTGGTTACCCATGAGGTCGGATTTGCCCGAGAAGTGGCCGATCGCGTCGTGTTTATGGATGCTGGAACCGTCATCGAAGTGGCAACACCAACAGACTTTTTCCAAAATCCCCAAGAAGAACGAACCCGTCAATTTTTATCCCAAATTTTATAGGCAGTTGTGGACCGAATACAGAATTTATGAAGGAAAATATCATTACCGTTTTAGGATTGCTGGCTGGAACATTAACAACATTGGCTTTTGTCCCTCAAGTGCTTCACACTTGGAAATCTAAATCCACAAAAGATGTTTCATTAAATACATTTTTAATGTTCTGTACGGGAATTTTACTGTGGCTGATTTATGGTCTCTTTAAACAAGATATTGCGATAATTTTAGCCAATTTTATCACGTTTATTTTGGCTTCAATTATTTTAGGGCTTAAACTAAAATATAAATAGGCGAACCCCCGACGGATTTTGCTTTCAAATTATCCTCATTAAACCCCCTGCCTGTGACTCCTTCTATCTTTGATGCTGAACATCTGTTATTTACTCCGGCGACTGCGGATGCTGATGCAATTCCAGTGATTTATGCCTTTCCCAATGAGTACACGGTTGGGATTACTAGCTTAGGTTATCAAATCGTCTGGGCGACCCTGGCAACAAGGGGAGATTTGCAAGTGTCTCGCTTGTTTACAGATTTACATGAACCCTTACCTGGAGAGCCCGAATTGTTGGGATTTTCCGTATCTTGGGAATTGGATTATGTGAATATTCTGGGATTATTAGAGTCTCTGGATATTCCGATTCGCGCATCCGATCGCCAAGAATCACACCCCTTGATTTTTGGCGGGGGTCCGGTTTTGACGGCGAATCCTGAACCCTTTGCGGACTTCTTTGATGTGATTTTACTCGGGGATGGGGAAAATCTCCTGGGTGAATTTGTGGACGGGTATCAGCAGGTACGCAAGGCAGGGCGACTGCAACAATTGCGGCATCTGGCGCAAATTCCTGGGGTGTATGTCCCGAGTTTGTATGAAGTCACCTATAACAGTCCCGAGGGGGCGATCGCCTCTATTCACCCCATTGATTCAGACATTCCCCAAACTGTTACTAAACAAACCTATCGCGGTAATGTTTTATCCACCTCATCTGTGGTCACAGAAAAAGCCGCTTGGCCGGATATTTTCATGGTCGAAGTGGTTAGAAGTTGCCCAGAAATGTGCCGGTTTTGTTTAGCGAGTTATCTAACTTTACCCTTTAGAACCGCCAGCTTAGAAAACTCCTTAATTCCGGCCATTGAACGGGGTTTAAAAGTCACCCGGCGGATTGGATTATTAGGCGCTTCGGTAACTCAGCATCCGGAATTCAATCAATTATTAGATTACCTGAATCAACCGCAATTTGAGGATGTGCGTCTGAGTATTGCCTCAGTTAGAACTAATACCGTCACCCCAGAATTAGCCCAAACCCTGGCAAGTCGCGGGACCAAATCCCTAACCATTGCGATCGAAAGCGGTTCGGAACGGGTGCGGAAAATTGTGAATAAAAAGCTGGAAAATCAGGAAATTACCCAAGCGGCAGTCAATGCCAAAGCGGGGGGATTAACTGGGTTAAAACTGTATGGAATGTCTGGAGTTCCTGGGGAGGAACTGGAGGATTTGGAGGCAACGGTGCAACTGTTACAGTCATTGAAAAAATCTGCACCGGGTTTACGCCTGACCTTTGGTTGTAGCACCTTTGTCCCGAAAGCGCATACCCCATTTCAGTGGTTTGGGGTGAATCCGCAAGCGGAAAAACGGTTGAAAAAGTTACAGAAAGAATTAGGAAAATCGGGGATAGAGTTTCGGCCAGAAAGTTATAATTGGTCCGTGATTCAAGCCTTAATTTCCCGAGGCGATCGCCGCTTGTCTTCCCTACTAGAATTAGTCCGCCATTATGGCGAAACCCTTGGCAGCTACCGTCGCGCCTTTAAAGAATTGCGGGGAACATTACCAGACTTAGACTTTTACGTGCACGACAATTGGGAATCCACCCAAATTTTACCCTGGAATCATATTTTAGGACCCTTACCTGTCACCACATTGCAAAAGCATTTGGCGGAGGCAACAAGTTATTTTCCTACTGCGGAAAAAATCATGTCTCCGGTGAGTTAGTCTAGGGAGTGCGAGCATCTTGCTCGCTATCTATATGACCAATTCATTTAGAGGCGCGATATATCGATATCATTAGGGGGTCGGGGGTTTTCAAATTATGGATCACCCTGATTTTGCATTATGTTGAATATGTGGAGATTGTAAGTTATTTCTGCAATGAAAGTATCGATTCCCTCTAGTAAAGGAATATTTCTAGTGCTTCTTTCTGTCAACTCTTTAAGTATTAAATAATTACGCTGAACATTTATTTTGGTAAAATTCCAATGCTCTAAACTAGGTAAAATAGAGTATGAACTCCAAGAGTTGTCAATATGAGGTATCCACTCTTTTGGATAACTACTATCTTTTCTTTTTGATGTTTCACGAAAGACAAAAGCAAAAGCACCTGAAAAAATATCAGCAATTTGTATTCCAGGATAAGTTTTGGAACTAACTAATTGAGGTAAATTCACAAGATTAAACGTCAGTGGATACTGTGTCCCATTTATTTCAATAAAATTTTTTTCTGGGTTGTTAAGTATTGAATCAAAAAATTCTAATTGTTCTTTTAACGGCTTGGAGTCGTCACAGAATACCTCTAATTGGTTAAACTCTTGCCCCCATTCTGTTAAAAGTGAAACAATTGAAGTCACAGTAAGCTCCAAAATCCATTTGCCTACGCCTGTCCCCTTTAGCGACTCTAGCTCTTCGTTAATGACATCTCGTTGATGAATACAAAAAGTTCTAATTAGATCTAACTCATTTAATTCATCTAGCACCTCTCCAGAAGAATTAAAGAGACATGATAAACCTTGGTCGTCATATGTTTTCATAAAACGATAAAAATCCTGAAAAATCTCTTCTGCATTGTCCTTTTTTGCTTGAAAATAATAGTAAAGAAAATTGGAAATAAATTGATTAAAATTAAGTTTATAAAAAACAGAGTTGTGACTAGCCACAGTAGGTTCAACAATATATTCATAAAATTTGCAGGCCAGCGCATATTTTTTGTCATGGATAGAAACTTTAGCCCTTTCGCTAAAGTTTTCTAAAATATGACTAATAGCTTGTTTTCCTCTGGTAGACTTTATGAGATTTTTAAATTTTAGTTCAGAAGATTGTATTTTGTAATCTTTGATTAGCTTTTCCACAAATTCCTTGGCTTCTTCATGACTTACTGCTACTGCTGCGTAAGCAAAAAATGGGGTTTCCTGGTTCAGGAGATCATTTCCAGTAAATCCTGACTCATCACAATAAATTTGTTGTACTTTTTTTTGGGAAGTATTCATTTTTTTGCTATTAATTGGCTAGAGAATCGTAAAAAAGGATGTAATTGATTTATTTTCCTGAATGCCTGAGTAATAGAACCTATCCCTGTTGTAAATTGATAGCTTTTTTGGATAAATAAATTTTAACATTGTTCCATTTTAAAATTGTACAAAATAATCCTGTTAGAAACCGGCTTAAACCTTGTCAAGAAACCCGGTTTCTAACTTTTTCAATGCCATTCCCAAATCTTAATTGTCCCATCATCGCCGCCAGTGGCGAGGGTTTGTCCATCGGGACTGAAGGCGACTGCACAAGTGGCGCGGGTGTGACCCGGGAGGGTGCGAATTTCTCGGCCTGTTTTGACGTGCCATAATTTTACCGTGTTGTCGCGACTGCAACTGGCGAGGGTTTGTCCATCGGGACTAAAGGCGATCGCATAGACCCAATGGGTATGACCGAAGAGGGTGCAAATATGGCGTCCGGTATGGACTTGCCAGAGGTTGATGGTTTGGTCAAAGCTGCTGCTGGCAAGGATTTGGCCGTCGGGACTGAAGGCGATCGCACAGACTTGTTCTCCATGTCCCGTGAGGGTATAGAGTTCTCTGCCGGTTTCTCGATGCCAGAGTTTGATGGTTTTGTCACTGCTGCCACTGGCAACGAGTTGGTTATTGGGACTAAATGCCACTGCCATTGCATATCCCTGATGTCCGACAAGGGTTCTAACTTGCTGTTTTTTGGCGATATCAATCAGTTTGATGGTTTTATCCCCACTGCCACCGGCGATAAATTCTCCGTCGGGACTGATGGCGATCGCATAAATTTCGCTGTCTCCCGGGAAACTATGAAGTTCGCTTTCCCCCAAACGTTGCCAAAGTTTGATGGTGTAATCCCAACTGCCACTCACCAGAATCGGCGATCGCGGACTATATGCCACTGCGGAAACCCAATGACTATGACCCTTGAGGGTGTACAATTTTCGTCCCGTATCCCTCACCCACAATTTAATCGTTTTATCCTTACTGGCGCTGGCAATTTGCCGTCCGGTAGGACTAAAAGCAAGAGATAAAACCCAACTGCGATGCGCTTGAATGGTATGAACACATTCAAAAAAGCGATAGGCATTAAACTTTTTTAAAGCTGCGATCGCCGTCGGTTCTCTCCGATGTTTCAGCAACAAAAAGGCTGATCGCCGCACAGTATGAGAGTCATCTTTTAACGCATCAATGACTAATTCTAAACCCGCTTGACCATAATTTAATGCCTCTTTCAACGCCGAAACTTTCACCGGAATATCCACCACTGCTAAACGGGTTTGAATCCCCGTCAGTCCCCCCAATACTGCCGCACCCGGCGGCGGCGCATGGTGACCCCCCATCACTGCATCATAATATTTCGGACCCTCAAAATTCATTGACATAGTATTTAGTGATTCAAACTTGAATCAATTTTCCTTAATTTTTAATTAAAATTTCCCACGCTTGCCATAACAAAGACGCTCGTTCAGCATCTCGTTCTGGCATCAATTGTCTAGCTTGGTCTAAAGTGGTTTGAGCTTCTTTATTGTTGCCAGTTTGCTTAATTGCCATACTCATTAATAGCCAGACTAAGGCTTGATTGGGTTGAAATTGTAACGCTTTTAAATAGCTGGAAACTGCATCGGGATAACGGCGAAGTTTATAGAGCATAATACCTTTGTCGCGCCATGCATCCCAGCGGTCTGGCTTGAGTTCTAGGGTTGTTTCATAGCCGGATAATGCCTCGTCATAGTTGCCCATTTCCGCATAGAGACGGGCTTTTTTGTACCAAGCATCGGCATTATTGGGTTTGAGTGCGATCGCCTGGTCATAAGAGGCGATCGCTGCTTCAAATTTCCCAAAATTCTCCAAAATTGTCCCTTTAATCATTTGCGGTGTCGCCCCCATTAATCGGGAAACAATCGAGGGATTATTGGGCGGTGGCGGGGGTGAATTCCCCCGAACTCCGGGCGAGGGATTGGGTTTCGGATTCGTTCGATGAGTCACCGGGGGTAACCAATCTAAATCCGTGAGAACTTCTGTCGCAGAATGATAGCGCCGATTGAGATTTGCTTCTAATAATCGGTCTAAAACTTTGGCAAATTCCAGAGTAACGGGAGATAAGAGATAATCGCGCCAATGCCACACCCCTTCCTTAACATCAAATAAACTAAACGGTTCAGTTGCCGTGAGTAATTGCACACAAGTTACTCCCAAACAATACAAATCACTAGCCGGAACCGCTTGGCCTAAAAATTGCTCCGGTGCGACATATCCAGCAGTACCAATTACCGTCCCAGTCCGTCCCAATGCTGTTGCAGTGGCAAATTTAGCCGCGCCAAAATCTACTAACACCAGTTGTCCCGACTTAAACGGATTGGAGTCAGGTTTCTCATTATTGGCTGATTCTAAAAGTTCGGTTATAGTGGCGCGTCGAATAATATTTTCAGGTTTAATATCTCGATGAATTACTTTTTTTTCATGGACAAATTGTAAAACTGGCAATAAATCAAATAGCACCTCGCGAACTTTAAATTCCGAAAGTGAACCCTCGGTTTCCAACTCTTGGGCTAAGGTTTGTCCGTCGATAAATTCTTGAACTAAATATTGATAATTATCCGACTCAAAATGAGCAAATAAGGCAGGAATTTGGGGATGAGTTCCTAAATCATCTAAACGAACCGCTTCTTTCTGAAACAGTTGCGCTGCTTTTTGAGCATTTTGAGGCGTTTGGTATTGGGGAAAAAATTGCTTGATGACGCAGCGGGGTTTTGAAGGTTTGTATTCATCGATCGCTAAAAAAGTTCGCCCAAACCCACCCTGTCCAATAGATTTAAGCGCACGATAGCGATCGCCCAGCAGCAGCTTTGCACCGCAATTATGGCAAAAGTTATATCCTGCCGGGTTTTGAGGCTTTTGACAGTCGGGATTTAAACAATAGCTCATATATGGACAAGCCAGCAAGGGGATAACTTTATAGTAATCGGTTGGCCCAGAATAGACTTCTTGCAAAACTCTAAAAAGCCCCCCTTTTTAAGGGGGGTTGGGGGGATAAATTCGTTATTTGGCAGGCAGTCTAACTCTATCGAGTCCCTACTCACGTTGCCAAATCATCACGGTTTTATCGCTGCTGCCACTCACCAGGGTTTTGCCGTCGGGAGTGATGGCAATGCCGGTGACTCCGTTAGTATGTCCCTTGAGGGTTCGGATCAGTTCTCCAGTCTCGCGATGCCACAGTTTAACGGTTTTATCGGTACTGCTACTGATCAGGGTTTCGCTGTCGGGGGAGAAGGCAACAGCAGCGATCGCCCCGGTATGTCCCGTAAAGGTGCGAATTTCTTCCCCAGAGTTCACCTGCCACAGTTTTAGGGTCATGTCGGTACTGCCACTGGCGAGGAGTTGTCCATCGGGACTGAAGGCGATCGCATTTACGGCATCGTTATGCGTCTTAAAAACACAAATTTCCTGTCCCGTTTGTAACTGCCAAAGTTTAATCATCCCATCATCGGCAGCAGTGGCAAGAATGCGATCGTCGGGACTAATCGCTAAAGCGCGAATTATGGCATTATGAGCATTAAATCGGCGCAATTCTTCCCCAGTTTCTCGATGCCAAAAAGTAACTGACCCTCGGGTATCACTGGCGATGATTTGTTGACCGTTATTCAGAAAAATCACGGCATAAACTGCCTCAGAATTGCGAGTAAAGCGATGAAGTGGGCGACCCCCAGCAACATCCCACACCTCAACCGCTTCCCCAACTCCAGCAGCGATCGCCCCCCCATCGGGACTAAAGGCGATCGCATTCACCGAGGCAAACCAGTCTTCCCCATTAAAGTTGCGGATTTCGGTCCCTTCAGGAATCCCCCAGCGTTTCACCGTATTGTCCCCATCCCCAGCAGCAATGCTGTTGCCATCGGGATGAATTGTCAAACAATTAATAACATCTCGATGTCCGGCGATCGTGCGAATGCATCGCCAATTTTGATGGGGAAATCCGTCAGGATCTGGAACAGTCTCTGGAGACTCCAAGGAAGGTTTTTCTCCCCGCCATTTGCCCACAAATCCTTGCAAATCTCCCAACACTTCGCCGATGGAGGATTCGATTCCCCCCATTGCTTTGGTGAGAGATTCGGGTTTGGTAAAAGGTTTGATGGACAATTTCCGGATTAAAGGTTTGTTCCCTGTCGTTGGCGTAGACTCTGGGTTTTCCTCCGATGGCGCGATGATTTCTTCGTCCCACTCGTCCAAGTCATCCTCGGAATTGGCAGGCGGTGGGGTTAAGGGTTTCACGGAAAAGGCTTCTTTACGATATTCCGAGGGGACCCGAGGTGGTTCGCTGGGGTTTTCTGGAATGGGTGGATTGGCGTTGCTATCGTCAGCAGGAGGTGAGGATAGGGTTTGGAGTTCCGGGAGGGGAGAGGGGATGGCGCGGGATGAGGTTTCTAGGCGTTCCAGACGCTGGGTGACTGCCTCAATTACGCTATTCACCCGGGCGATCGCCTCTTGGTTTTGTTGGGTTAAAGTCGCTTGAATCTCCTGGAGTTCAGACGCTATTGGCGGTTCATTGAGTGCTTCTAATTGTTGCAGGCGATCGTAAATTGCCTCAAATTTCGGGGAATTGGACAGAGATTGGATTGCCTCTTGGAGTGCAGCAGCAGAAGTGCTGGAGGCGTCGTCGGGTTGGGATGAGGAGAGGGCGATCGCCTGAGTGGTAAGTTCCAGTTGACTCAGGCGATCGCTGAGGGTTGCCAGGGTTTCGGCAGTGGGAAGGGTGGCGAGGGATTGATAAATTTGCCCCACTGCCTTTTCCGTTTGTTCCCACAAGGATTTTGTAAACGCTTCGATTTGGCGTTCAGTTTCTTGGTTGACTTGTTCCGTAGCGGTTTCCAGTTGTTCGAGGCGATCGGCTAAAGGTTTGAGATTGGGGAAGGGGGGAAGGGATTCCAATGCTTGATGGATGCGGGCGATCGCCGTTTCATTTTCCTGGCGCAACGAGTCTTTCAACTCCAATTTCTGCGCTTCGATGCGATCGCGCTGTTGTTCCAGTTGGGATTCCAGGGCGTTAATCCGGGCGATAATTGGGTCCAGATTCGGCAATTCTGGAATAGCGGGGAAACTCTCCTCAACTTGGGCGATCGCCTCAAACAGTTCATCCCGTAAGGATTCTTGTAACTCAGTGATCCGTTCTTCCGTTTGGGAGTTTGCCTGTTGCTTGCTGGATTCGAGGCGATCAAACCGCTGGTTTAGAGGTTGGAGGGAATCATAAACTTGGGCGATCGCCTCTTCGCTGCGTCGTTGGTTGAGTTGGTACAGTCGCTGCCGATTCACCAGATTCAAACTCACCGACACCGTTAACGGGACCGCTGCATAGAGGACTTGTTGAGTCCCAGCAACGGCGATCGTGCCCAGCACAGAACCGGCAAGGGCCACAGATTCAGTAATTTCGAGCCAGTGGGGTTTGGTCATGGTTTTCACAACAGGAGAACAAAACTAAAACCGCAGGGGTTACATCGAAGGCTGTTGCAACTTACCTTTGGATTGCTTTCTTCTATGTTAAGGCTTCGGGGCCGAAATCCAGTCTTTCCCCAGGGCGGATCCAGGTTTAGGGGGAAAAAGTCCGCCACAGATTCTACCCTGTGGAAATTTGGGGAATCAACGGGCGATCGATACCGTCCGCATGGATCCTGGTCTGATTTTGGAAATTGTAGAATTCTTGGTTCTACTCTAAACTAGAAATAGTAAGGGATTATTAATCTCCCTCAAAAATTAGAAAAAATTCCCAATCCTCTGCCGGATCTAACAACAGATTGAAATCAAAAAGACCCCTACAGTAAGCTTACTGTAGGGGTCTTTATTCTCTCGCTATTTTTTAGTATTAATAGGTTTCTTCATAGACAACCTGATCGCCATTATTGGTTACCCGAAAATAGTCGCCCACAGTGTACACGAGTTCACTTCCATCGTTATCATAGGTCGTTACTATATAGTCTCCATTTCGGGTGGTGGTGACGTCATAGAATCTATTGCTCATCTCATTACCCAGGTTATAATCCACATAGTAAAGACTCCCAGCCTCATCCTCACAAATAGAGATGATATAGTTTTCAGTTACGTATTCGGCAACTGAAATGTCCTCTGGAACGCAAAGGCTATCACTCTGCGCGATCAACAAATCTTTAGACGGGGCAAAACTAGAATTCTCGACTAAACCAGAGATAGGTGCAGCTAATAAAGGCAGTCCTGGTAATAATACCCCAAAAATTGTGCCAACTACAGCAGAAACCTTCCAGTTTTTAAGCCAAATTTTTGAAGTCATTTTATTTTTTCCTAAGTGGGAATGTTTTAACTATAGGCTTATTTTTTTACTCTGTCAAGAGTATTTTCTATTGGTATTTATAAGCCTTTTATGAATTTTTCTTAAACTTTTAACTGAGGGGGAACATAGTTGAGAGAGAATATATCGGTTTTGCCGTCGCAAATATCCGATAAACCTTGCTTATTCGATAATTTTGGTAAATAATAAAACTCGGCAATGGCTCAGGATAAAAGCATCTCAATCAGGCTTGCCACAAGGGTTTGAGAATAAGCATCATGTACTCATAGCTGCCCGTTTCCTTTTTTGTCTTAAACGATGCTCAAAGGTGGTTTCTTGATTAAGGGCATTAAGGGCCATCGGTCTGATCACAGCCAAGTTTCGAGGGATATTCAACGATCAGACGCGAGATTTCTCCTCATTAAAATTAACATTTAAAACGCACTGTTCTTGATTTTCAATACTCTAATTTTCCCGGATAATAGAACCCTGTTTGTAGCCCTCTACGGTTAAAAAACTTAAATAAAACTGGACTTCATGAGAAGTTCCGTTCCAGATTGCGGAATTGAGATTTTGCGATCGCCTTTTGGGAAAATATACCCACCTCAATCACCGTAGTATGTAGCTTTACCTAATTTCGCAACTCGTCAATGTGTAGAATCCTTCCGAGGACTCTACACATAAAAATTGAAACAGCTTATTTTTTACGGTATATAGCGAGCATAAATAAAAGAGAGCAAGATGCTGTTCCCTCCTTCCGGGAAGAGACCCCAATCTCAGTCTCCTCATCTCGTCGCTAAAACCCGGACCCTTGAGGGTGCAGGATCCTAACCCGCAGAATTTCGCCATAGCTTAATCGTGCCATCGTGAGATGCACTGGCTAAGGTGGTGCTATCGGGACTATAGGCTAGGGAACTGACTGTCATGGAATGTCCCGATAGGGTTGCCACGTGTTCTATGGTGTCCACAGTCCAGAGTTTGATGGTGGTGTCGTGACTGGCGGTGGCAAAGGTTTTTCCGTTGGGACTGATGGCAACTGCGGATCCGGGTAAGACATGGGGAGAAAGGGTTTCTCGCAATTCGGGATAATTATCCGGTGCCGTGGGGAGGGTCCAAATTTTTAAGGTGCGGTCCCAACTACAACTGATTAAGGTTTTGCCATCTGGGGCGATCGCCAAGGCATGAATTGCACCAGAATGGCCGGGAAAATCCTGGAGTAATTCCCCTGTATCCGCCTGCCAGAGGTGAATTGAGCCATCGGCACTTCCCGAGGCGAGAATGTGCAATCGCCCAGGGTCGGAGGTGGCCCATTTTGGATTGTAGGCGATACAAGTCACGCGATCGCGATGTCCGGTGAGGGTAAATTGCAATTGTCCGGTTCCCAGGGACCAAATTTTGACTGTGCGATCGCGACTGGCGGTGGCGACTCGCTGTTTATCGGGACAAATTGCCACCGATGACACCAAGCTAGTATGACCCGTGAGGGTTTGGGTTGGGATGGGGGGGATGCCATCTCGCAAATCTTTGGGGCTCAGTTGCCACAGGTTCCAGAGTTTCACTGTTCCATCCATGCTGCCACTGGCAAGGATTTGTCCATCGGAAGCAATGGCGATCGCCAGCACTCCCTGATCAGATGCCGAGATTTTTTGCACCAATTCCCCAGTTTCTAAATCCCAAAAGGCGACTACACCCTTGTCATTGCCACTGGCGATCGTCCGGGATTGGGCGCTAAAGGCGACGGCATTGATGGGGGTTTTTCCAGCCGTTTCGGAGATCGTTTGCACGCAGTTCCAACCCACGGGTGCCGGTGGGGAATTGAGGTGGGATGGGGAAGGCGGTTTGGGAGAAAGTGACTTTGTTTCTAACTGGGGTTCGGTGGTAGAGGATTTCTGGATTGGTGGAAAATATTGCGACACTATCACAACTTTTCCCTTAGACATTGCCGAGTTTACAGAAGTTTGAAGCTGAATTTTTGGATTGAGCGCTTTTAAAGCAACTGCTGCTGAAGCATAGCGCTTTGATAAACTTTCGCTCACCATTTTATCGAGAATCGTTGCTAATTCATCACTCACGGGATTGAGTAAATAATCTCGCCAAATCCAACGCCCTTCTAAACTATCCCATAAATCAAATGGGGACATATTGGTTAGCAAATGAATACAACTAACGCCCAAACTATACAAATCGCTGGCAAATCTTGCTTGTCCCCGGAGTTGTTCCGGTGCCGTATATTCAGCACTGCCGATGGTTGTTCCCGGTTGGTATAATGTTGCTCCTGGAGCATATTTAGAACCGCCAAAATCGACTAAAACCAGGCGTTGAGTGGGATGAGGACGGCGAATAATATTTTCGGGTTTGATATCGCGATGAATTAGGCTGTGGTGGTGGATGAAATGTAAGATAGGCAACACTGACTCTAGTAATTCTCGAATCTGAGATTCAGTAAATGTCCCCTGTTCGGCAAGTTCGGTGGCTAAATTGGTCCCTGGAATATAATCTTGAACCAAATACTGGCGATCGCCTTGTTCAAACCAGGCTAATAAGTTGGGAATTTGGGAATGGTTACCAATGACTTTTAAGCGCGCAACTTCTTCGCGAAATAACTCAACAGCGGGGCGAGAAGCACTCGGACTGGGGCGAAATTGTTTAATAATACAGGGCGGTTTTCTGGGGTGAGACTCATCCACCGCCAAATAGGTCTTAGTAAATCCACCGACCCCAATTTCTTTGAGGGCGCGATAGCAACCCGGGAAAGGGGAATTCTCAGAACTTTCCAGTCGTAATTTAGCACCGCAACTTTGACAGAATAGATTGCCATCTGGATTTTGGGGTTTGGGGCAATTGGGATTGAGGCAATGTGTCATCATAAACAGCACCACCAAGGCATGAGGAATGGTACGTTTAATTGTACGGCTTCAGGGTGATGTTTGAATAGGGTTGGGTTGTTTTTACCTGCAAATGAAGAAGGACAGAGCAAATGCCCTGTCCCTAGGATGCCCCATGAATGGTGGGGTTTCAATCGATTTAAAAGGGTCGAAGTTTGGGTAAAATAAACCGAATTGGACAAGATTAAATCGATTAAACGGGTGAGGATTGCCATCCTAAGTGGGAACTAATTCCCCTGGACGTAATCGCGCCCATTTGCCCATTTCTTCTTTAAAACTTTCACAACCGACCACATCCCATTCCATCTCAATGGCATCCGGCGTATTGCGGATATTGACATTGATGGTAGGTTCTAGGGGTTCAAAATCAGGTGTTTCAGTTAAGTGGGGCTGTTGATGCTGATATTCCACTGCGTTATAGGTTAAGCAGCGATCGACATAGTGGCAGTTTACGCAAATACACATCGTAAACACTCCATACGGCTTTTTTGTTACTCTAACGTAATCAGCAGAGATATTGCCCACCCGGTAGGTTGATTTTTTTATGAAACAAAGCGACTCTATTCGTACTCTGGGTCCCGAAACTTGGCCGTTTAGCGTCGAAATGCTGCCTAATGATGCCTATCTCGTTGGCGGTTCGGTTCGAGATGCCTTGCTGGAACGGCAGTCCCCCTATTTAGATTTAGATTTTGTTTTACCGGGGTATGCGATTAAAATCGCCAAGCAGATTGCCGATCGCTATAAAGCAGGGTTTGTGGTCTTGGATGATGAACGCAAAATCGCCCGGGTGGTGTTTCCCAATGCCACGGTGGATTTTGCTAAACAGGAGGGAATGACCCTGGAAACCGATTTGCAACGCCGGGATTTTACGATTAATGCGATCGCCTACCACCCTACAACGGGTCAGATTGTAGACCCCCTGAAAGGGCGGGAAGACTTACAAACCCGCACAATCCGGATGATTTCCCCCACGAATCTCGCGGATGATCCCCTGCGGTTGTTACGCGGATATCGGCAGGCGGCGCAATTGGGATTTACCCTAGAACCTCAAACCCAAGCAGCAATCCGACAATTAGCGCCCTTGTTGCGGCAGGTGGCAGCAGAACGGGTAAATACCGAGTTATGGTATCTGCTGAACTGCCGGGGGGGGAGTCGTCATCTGGTGGCGGCATGGGAGGATGGTTTGTTGCGCTATTGGTTGCCCGATGCCACAAAAGATTCCCTAACTATTTTAACCCGGATTGATGAAGCCGCGATCCAACTGGCGGAAAAATGGCCGCAGTTGGGGGAAGAATTTTTGTTGGATTTGCGCGCAACTTTGAGGATTTCGGGATATTTAAGTGTTGCCAAATTAGTTTGTTTGTTACCGTTAGAACCGGGTCTAGCCCAATCGCAATTAATGCGATTAAAGTTGAGTCGGGTGGAAATTAAAGCCGCAATTCAGGTGATAAAAAGTTGGCAGTTAATCCAACAGCAACCGGAGTTAACAGACTGGACGGTGCGATCGCATTATTTTTTATTTCGTCAGGTGGGGTCATTGTTTCCTTCCTTAGCGGCGATCTTGACCGCTTCGGGAATTTCTTTGGATCTACTGGGAAATGCAGTTGAGCGCTATTTAGACCCCGCAGATCTGGCGGCACATCCGAAAGTTCTAATTACGGGGACCGATTTAATCAGCGAATTAGGAATTCCTGCCAGTCCACAAATTAAGGAGATTTTAAATCAAATTCAGTTAGCGACCGTGGAGGGAGAGATTGCTACAAGGGAAGAGGCGATCGCATTAGCTGATAAAATCAGGCAATCTATGGGGTGATTAAATGAACCCCAGTTCAAGAATAAGAAACCGGGTTTCTGACCCAAATGCTGGCAAGAAAGCAGCTAATCGTGTGAGAAACCGGGTTTCTGAACCCCAGGTAAAGAACGAAAAACCGAGTTTTTCACATTATTTGCCACAAAGCAGCCCTTAATGTGAGAAATAATTTATCTCACATTAAGTAAAAGATGAGACAAGGACTACAGCACTTCGGCACAACTTATACCCTAACCCCGATCAATCCCCTGCCTTCTGCTTGAACACCAGTAAGGTGATATCATCATAAACTTTTTGTTGACCAATATATCCTTTAACATCAGAAATTACCGCCTCTTGAATTTCTTGGGCAGATTTGTGGCAGTTGTGCTGGACGACCTCAATTAAGCGTTCTAATCCATATTCTTGTTTATTCATATCAAACGCTTCTGTAATCCCATCGGTGTAAAGCACTACCACATCCCCGGGATTTAACTCGATGCGGGCGGTAGTGACAAACTCCGCCATTTCTTCCACCATTGCGATGGGAAATCCTAAATCAATCGTATCAATTCGTTCTACGACCCCGTGCGATCGCACTACGAGTACCTCTTCATGTTGTCCGCTGATTTGCAAAACACCATCGGCATAATCCAACAGGGCCAACGTCATGGTTTTATCACAATTCATCCGTTGAGCATTGTAATAAACCGTGCGATTCAGAACATCTAAAAAGTCTGAAGGATTGGTAAAATTACCTTCCAATAAAGTTCGTACTGCCGTTTGAGCCATAATCATCAACACCCCGCTTTCTAACCCATGTCCCGTCACATCCCCGATGCCAATTTTCACTCGGTCCTGATATTGCAGCACATCATAATAATCCCCTCCGACTTCCTCCGCTGGTTCCATAAATCCCGCAATATCTAACCCGGAAATCGCATTCAGTTCCGCCTGTTTCGGTAAAATCATTTGTTGCAGACGACGGGTGACATCTAATTCGGCTGCCATGCGAACATTATCCGCTTTAAGGCGCTCATTCAGAATAGTAATTTCTGCATTTGCTTGCGCCAATTCAGCAGTCCGTTCTTCCACCTTTTGTTCCAAGGTGCGGTACAGTAAGGCGTTTTCTAAGGAAATAGCAGCTTGGGAAGCTAAGACTTGTAGAACTTCGAGGCGATCGCCTGTAAAGGCATCAGTCGTTAAGTTATTCTCAAAATAGAGAATTCCCGTCAGTTTCCCTTGATGGCGAATCGTTGTACAAAGTACCGATTTGGGTTGATGTTTGAGAATGTAAGGGTCTTGGGTAAATAGTCCCTCCCTTGTCGCATTATTTAACACCACATCAGACTGAGTTTTGGCGACATAGTTGACAATCGCGGATGAAATATCATCGCATTCTTCTACGGAAATTGATTGCAGGACCATCCTTTCTTCCCCAGAAACTACCGCTGCTTCAACGGTTAATCGGTCGTCGGTTTGTAAAATCAAAAAAGCTTTAGATGCACCAGCATTCTCTTGGAGAATTTGAATTAACTTTTCCAGCATTTTGCTGAGGACAATTTCGCTGGAAAAGGCTTCGGAGGCTTTCATCACCGTAAATAAATCCAGGGAACTGCCGCGACTGCTTCCTGTCGAGGAATTAACGGTTTGGAACGAATCTATCGTTGAACCTGATTTCCCCGTCCTTCGTAACAATTTAGGATATTTAGTTTCTAACTGTTGAACTTTGGCTTCTGCCCCCCATTTGGTGTAATTGTAGGTGGCTTCTCGGATATAAACTTTGCCAACTTCATCCCATCCTTTGTGGAAATAAAATTGCGCCGCTAGTTCATTCGCGAGGGCTTCATTTTGAGTGAATCCTGATTCTTTTGCCTGGGCGATCGCCTGTCGGTAAAGTTCCATCGCTTCTAGTTCTTTCCCAGAAATTCGCGCTATTTCCGCCGATACCAACAGGAATTTATCCTGGTAATTCTCCGGGCAGTTTTCCGCCCAGATTTGAAGTTGTTGCTGCTGTTTTTCAAGGAGTTGCCAATATTCTTGCTGGTCCGTTTCCGATGCGGTAGGATAAACCGCTGCTAAAACCAAGCCATAATAAAATGGATGTTTCGTTTGGGGGAAAAACCCAAAGTTAGCCGGGAAGAGGGGTTCGGCCTCCTGACAGATAGCGAGGGCTTCTTCATAGCGTTCAAACGTATATAAAACTTGAGTTTTTAAATAATAGTACCAGTTTACCCCACTGATTAAATTTCCCTCGCGCCACAACCGCAATCCCTCCACTTCATCAAACTCGTCCTCAATCCCCTCAAACTGCTTGATGACGTGCTGCAAATTCAGGCCAGCATAGACCATACTCTGATAATTGGTCTGGCGAATTGTTATCAGAGATTTCTCAACTTCTTTGGAAATTTCGGCTAGATTGTCTCCAATTTCTAACCGGATCCAAAGTCTCAAAAATAAAGCCCATACTCCATAAATCACATCCCCGAAAGACCGGCAAATGAAATAAGAGCGATCATAGAGGGCAAGATTACTTTTGAAAGGTTTTCGGTACGGATTGACGGCATTACAAAACAAATTAATCACTTTGCCTCCAAAAATAGGAGTCTTGGATTTATCCAAGAGTTTTAACGCCACTTCTCCAAATTCATACCCGATTTGATAGTAGTTTTGTAGCGCCAGCATCAATCCGTAGGCCGAGTAAGCAAAGGCCGAAGTTTCCGCATGACCAAAGGTTAAAGAAAGCCGAGTCATAGTTAACATACACCAGACATTATAATTGATGTAACCTCCGCCAAATGAAGCTCCCCAAAAGTTAGCTAATAGAGTCATGCAGACCTGTTTTTCCGGGTCTTCCATCGGGGGTTGGTGCAAGAGGTCGGCAATATTAACTTCGCTCAAATTGGCTTGCACTTCCTGCATTTGGATGCCGATCGCCTCTTGCAATTCCTCCTCAGTTTCCGGAACCTCTAACCCCATCAGCTTCATCCCCGCTAATCCTGCTTGCACCGATTCCTGAAATCGCTCCTGAGTAATCGTCAGCAGCACAATCAGGTTATAAATTTCTGCTCGGTCAAATTTATCCAGGACTCGTTCTAATAGGATGGTAAATAACTCGTCAGCCTTCTGAAAATTCCCGGCTAAATACTCACATTCTGCCAGTTCTCGATAGAGCGTAAAAGTGAGGTCATAAGTCGTCTCCCAAGCCGTTTCAGGTAATAAAATCCGGGCAATATTCAAATGTTTGACGGCTGCTTGATAAGCCGTAGAAGCTTTCGCTTTTTTGCCAGCAATCCGATTCAAGCGAGCGACTTCTAATTTAAAATCTAGGTCAAAAATAGATTCCCGACCCGCATTCAAATGAGTTACAATGTCAAATATTTTAGACTCTAACTCCTCAGAACTCGTGTGACCAAGAATTAACTGACCAATTTGTAAATGAGTAATAGATCGTTCTGATTCAGGAATTAACGAGTAGGCTGCCTGTTGGACGCGATCGTGCAGAAACTTGTATTCTATCCTAAAATCGCTATCTTGTAAAGAGGCGGCAGTTTCTTCACTGCTTTCCGGTAAAAAGCTGTAATTCTTACTAGAAAATATAAAGCCTTCCCGCACTGCAGGCCATAAATCCCGGGCGACTGTAATCTGGGACTGTTCACGAACCACTGCCAAGGTTTTTAAATCAAAACTATTCCCAATACAAGCAGCTATTTTTAAACTTTCCTGTACTGTCGGCGCAAGTTTTTGAATATTGTTGGTCATTAATTCGACCACATTATCGGTCATCCCTACCGCTTGAATTTGGTCCATTTCCCAGGACCACTCCCCCTTGCTTTCTCCATCGGGAAACCGAAAGGTTAACAGGTTGCTATCATAAAGTGATTTAAGCAATTGGTTGATAAAAAACGGATTACCTTGGGTTTTATTAGAAATTAACTCTCCTAGAGGTAGGCTTTTAGTTTTAGAACAGCGCAGCGTATCTGCAATCAATTCATTGATATGTTCTAATTTCAGCGGTTGCAGTTCAATCCGATTAATAAGGGCTCCCTGTCCCTCCATCTCCTCCACTGCCGAGATTAAGGGATGAGCCGCATCTACTTCATTATCCCGATAGGCCCCAATAATCAGTAAAGCCTGACTTTCTGAAGCCGTCGCTAATCGTTGAATTAGTTTCAAGGAAGCTAAATCCACCCACTGTAAATCATCCAAAAATAGCACGAGGGGATGTTCTTTTTGGGCAAAAACTGCTATAAACTTTTGAAAAAGTAAATTAAATCGGTTTTGGGTTTCCGTTGGCGGAAGTTCTGGAACTGTAGGCTGTACCCCTATCAGTAACTCTAACTCGGGAATCACATCAGTGATTACCTGTCCTTCCGTTCCTAATGCTTCGCTAATCCGCTGTTGCCAACGCGCTAATCGTTCTGGGGTTTCTGTTAAAATTTGGCGAATCAAATTTTGGAAGGCTTGAATCAGGGATTGATAGGGGATATCGCGGTTGAATTGGTCAAATTTTCCCGAGATAAAATAGCCCCGTTGTTGGGCGATCGGTTTATGAATTTCTTGAACAATTACCGATTTGCCAATGCCGGAAAACCCTGATACTAACATCAGTTCGATTCCCGCTGCATCGGTTTCTGGAGTGTCTACACTTTGGGCTGTTCCGCTAACTCGTGCAAAAGCCGCCATTAATGCCGTAATTTCCGCTTTTCTACCGTACAGTTTCTGGGAAATTTGAAATTTGTCCGAAGTGTCCTGTTCCCCAGGCGTAAACTCATCTATCTGACCTGTTTCTTGCCATTGCTTCCAGCATTTTTCTAAATCATAGATTAACCCATAAGCACTTTGATACCGCTCTTCTGCGGTTTTTGAGAGCAATTTCATCACAATGGCACTGACAACTGGAGGAATTCCAGGATTAACTTGATGAGGGGGAATCGGTTGTTTGGCAATGTGAGCATGAACCATTTCCACCGGGTCCGTAGTAGGAAAAGGAAGCTCCCCGGTTAGCAGTTGATAAAATGTGATTCCCAGAGAATAGAAGTCTGTGCGATAGTCAATGGAGCGATTCATGCGCCCGGTTTGTTCCGGGGACATATAAGCCAGAGTCCCTTCAAGTAAATTCGGATTACTCAACGTTTGGTGAGAGCGTTCCACCCGAGTAGAAATACCAAAATCGATTAAGGTAACTCGGAATGGATCGACATTGACCACAATATTTTGTGGTTTAATATCTAAATGAATAATGGATTGTTTATGAATTTCTCCCAAACTTTTTGTAACAGTAATCGCGATCTTAAAAAATGTCTCTAAATCTAGGGTTTGAGTAGATAGCAGTTGCTCCGCTGAGAAAGGTCCAGCATCTTCCATCGTTAAGACTAGGCCCCGACCCCAGCTTTCTAGGTGTAATGGCTTAACGATGCCGGGGATATCCAACGGCTTGACGATTTCATATTGATGCCGGAATTTAGCAAGTTCCGTAGGGGTAGGATATTCAGTTTTTAAGAATTTGAGAATTTCCGTCTGGACTTGGCCTTCCTTGCGGCCTCGACAAACAATCGTATGATTACTTTCGTGAATTTCTTCTAAGATTTCATAACCTGCAAAAGAGAGCATAGTTTTTCCGGTTAAAGTTAGTTTGAGTGGTTTTTGAATGGAAGTAAGGTGTCTGATCTAAAATTAGGGTAACAGTTTTTCCTAGAGAGGGGGAGGAATTCCCTTCTAACCTACTGAGCTAAAGAACTGCAACCCGCAAAATGTTTCTATTACTCCTTTTTAGCATAGGGGATGGTCCTACCCCTAGAGGAAAAGTTCCCGTCCAGAGAGGCGTTATCAAAACTTAACAATTAAATTAGGGCGATCGCCCAGGCAACTCGCATAGAATAATAGCCACCACTGAACTCAGCGATCGAGAGAGTTCCTTCAACTCGGATCCAAGTTACAATTGAGCTAAACCCATGTCAAGTCAGGGACAGAAACGAGAACTTTACTAAATTAGAGTAATTTTCTCTCCCCACAAATTAGCACGGAGAACCCTTCTATATATAAGGGTCATCTCGTTCGTTTTACAGGATGATTATTAAGGTTTTGGATTCAAATTCATGGGGTTATTTCTCCTGAGCGATCGCCTCCCATAAACTCGCCAAAGGTGGCATCGGTCCTCCCCCCAGGCGATCGCTTACCCATTCGGCAGCGGCTAAACCGGATTGCAATGCGGTTTCCAGTTGCCGATCGCCACACCAATCTCCTGCACAAACCATTGGTAAGGGTGTCGTTGCTGTCAATAAGGGTTGGGTTAAGGGACGCCGACAAAAGGCATAGCGCCAACGATGGACCTGAATCCATTCTGGGTCCTTGAACCAGGGAAGCACGGCTTCCCCCGCCCAGTCGCACAATTCTCTCCCCACAGTTTCGAGGTCCATGGCGTCTAAATGCTGTTCGGCAAAGTGGGCGCTACTGTGCAAGACAAACACAGGTTGAGTCGCACCTAGACCCTTGCTACTCTGCCAAAATAGTCCCCGCAAGGGACTTGAAGGGGGAAATACCAGCGATCGCCCCCGATATTCTGCCTGGACCAACTCTCGTTGTTTCGATGCCGGATACCCCGCCATTACACTGATGCAGGGGTCAAACTCCACTGCTTTGAGGCGATCGAGGAATGGACGAGGCAATCCCGACTCCCCCGACTCTAACAACATCACCGCTTGGGGGGCTGGGATCGCCATTACCACTGCCTTTGCCTGAACTGCCAAGGGGACAGCAGCATCTCCGGAGTCGGCGATCGCTTCTAACTCCAGATGCCAATACCCCTGGTCCGTGGGGGTAACCGTTTGGACTCGACGGGAACGCCAAATCTCTAAATGACGGGCCAAAAACTTCCCTACCGCATTGATCCCCGTCGGGGCCACATAATAAGGTGCAGATAGGGTTGCAGCCGGATTCATACCCGATTTGATTGTCAAAGAACGGTTTTCGCTAGTAGTCTGCGGAGGTAGGCTTTGTCCGGATAACCCCACCTGATCGGGTGGGGGTTCTATCTGATAAACCGTATCCGTCCAAGGGACCACCAGTCCCGCCCGAGACAGGACCTGCACCAACTGTTGAGAAAGCATTCCCCGGGGATCTAAAAACGGTGCGCCAAAATCAGCCTGAGTATCATATAATCGACGGGTAGCAACTCGTCCGCCCACGCCGCGAGATTTTTCGAGGACGACCACGGTTTGACCCAGACTCCGCAACGATTGGGCAGAGGTCAATCCCGCGATCCCCGCACCGATCACGGCAATATCAAATTCAACGATGCGATCGCTCATCGGTTTGTCCTCATCCGGTTTTAAAAAAGGGGTTTGACTAATCTACCGGATTTGGGACGGTTTCGAGTAAGCTAACAGCAATCGGTCCACTTAACAGCCAGGAACAGACGGTAAATATTTCTGGCCCTAAAATCGGCGGATCAATCGCCAACATCACGATTATCGATCTGTCGAAACCGCAGGGTTTACAAGAGAAGCACAGGGGAGGAAGCCAACCTTGGACGAACTGAGAGCAGCGCTAGAGTTAGCCACAGAAGAGGAATTACAGCAAATCACGGATATCTTATTCCGTCGTCGCTTTAATCCGATTGATTACCTACAAACTCCAGAACCGATCGATATCCAAAGTCGCGATCGCGATTTCTGGCTGGATGCGATCGAAGAGAGATTTCGCTATCTCGCCGCCGATGGATTAACCGTTTTAAGGGGCAAAACCCGCAAAGTCACCTACCGACAAACCCTCATCCAAGTTTGCCGCTATTTAAAAATTCCCTATTCTCAAACCTTGTCCACCACGGATTTAGAAGCTGAGGTATTTCTCGGTTTGTTGGGAAAAGCATGGCGACAACTCCCGGTTTCGGAACAAAATGCCTTGACTGTGAGGGTCCAGCGATCGCTGGCAGCGGCAACCATTCCCAAACCTCTGCCCCTGTCGGTCCAAAAAGACCCCCTGGGCTTACTCTTCAAAGGGGGAAGTGCCGTTGCTTTTACCTCCGTCGTCAAGCCGATCGTCCTTAAACATATTGCCCATCAGTTTGCCCTCCATTTTGCCCGTTATCAAGTCGCCCAAACGGCGATCGTCCGAGGGGGCGCAGTGGCAGCCGGTCAAGTTCAGACTTACCTAACCACCCAAACGGCCAAACGCGGAATGGCCCTTTCTGTTGCCCGCTATGGGGCCGCCCGCAGTGCCTTAGCCTTACTCGGACCTGTCCTCTGGGGTTGGTTCTTCGCTGATTTAGGCTGGCGAACCATTGCCACCAACTATGGACGGATTATCCCCACCATTTTTACCTTGGCCCAAATTCGGTTGACACGCAGTGAGTGTTGGGAATTTGCGTAATGAGTGGAGTGGTGGGTTGGAGATTGGGGAGAGGGGGAGATGGGGGAGATGGGGGAGATGGGGAAGATTGGGGAGATGGTTACTAGCTGATGTTTGTAGTAACGACTGAAGTTGTTATGCCCCGTTTGTTGTTTCCCTAATCCTTCTTGTCACTTAATCCTGCACTCTGCCCATGACGAAATCGTTACCCCTGCGGACCATTTGCCATCCCGATCGCCAGTTACAAGTCTGGTGGAATAGCGCCCAAGTTGGACTGTTGTTCTTACCCATGAGTCCGTTACTGGGGGGGATGGGTTTGTTGTTGGCCCTGTTTGGTACCTGGAAACAACGGTATCGGGAAATTCAAGGGCGATCGCTTAACCAAGGATTCGCTGTTCTGGCCCTATGGTTAATTTTGACCACGGTTTTTGCCCCCGATCGCCTCTCTGCCTTCCTGGGATTATTTAATTTTCTGCCCTTCTTTGCCTTATTTGTCACCTTTAGTCTGCTGATCCAAACTCCGGCACAAATGCGGCGAATGGCTTGGATTGCGATCGCCACCTCAGTCCCCATCGCTGTGATTGGCTGGGGGCAACTCTTTTGGGGATGGGCGGGACCTGTGAAATTAGGATTAATCTTAGATTGGCGCTTGGATGCCACCGGCGCACCTCCGGGACGGATGGCTTCGGTGTTTGAATATGCCAACGTGTTGGCAAGTTATTTTTTAATGACCTTTATTCTGGGTTTAGGACTGTGGTGTGAGAGTTTTCAGGCATGGCGAACCCTGAAACAACAGCCGAAAAAACCGGAAAAAATCCGTGATCCCCGTGATCCCCGGGTGGTGAAAACCATTGATCTCTCGGTGACAGGAGAGGAAGGAAAGGTAGGGTGGGGATTAGTGTTTTTGACCCTGGCGCTACTGGTGAATGGGATCGCCTTGGTGTTGACTAATTCCCGCAATGGTTGGGCGATCGCCTCGATGGCTGGGGTGGGGTTTATCCTGTATCAGGGATGGCGTTGGCTGCTGCTGTTCGTGTTCGGGGCCCTGTCTGCGGTGTTGGGGTCGGCGTTTGGTCCTCACCCCCTGCGCCAAGGATTACAGGCGATCGTTCCCGCTTATTTTTGGATGAGAATCACGGACCAGTTATATCCCGATCGCCCCGTGGCAACCCTCCGCAAGACGCAATGGCAATTTGCCTGGGATTTGACTCGCATTCGCCCCATCACCGGATGGGGGTTGCGAAGCTTTAGCGAACTTTACGAAGCTCAAACTCAAGTCTGGATGGGTCATCCCCATAACCTGTTTTTGATGCTGAGTGCAGAAACGGGAATTCCCGGGATGCTGTTCTTGTCCGGTTTAGTCGCTTGGATCCTGGCACAAGGGGTCTTAGCATTAAAGAATTGGCACGATCTACCTTTAGAGGGAAATTCCGAGACGACTGCCTCTGTCCCTTCTGTCCCTGGAGTGCTCACAAACGATCGCTTGATTTTTTTCACCTACCTTGTTACCTTTGCGGGTTGTACCTTATTTCACCTCTTTGATGTCACCCTGTTTGACTCTCGGGTGAACATTTTGGGATGGTTGATCCTCGCTGCAATCTATGGGGTAGCAGACTCCCGGCGATCGGCGGTTTATTAAGTTATTTTACCCCTGTCCGAAGAAATACGAGAATCTACGGATCCGCATCTCCGAGAAATTACGGAGAATGGATTTCTATAGATCTGCGGTGGTTGAATCAAGACGATCGCGTTTATGGTAGCTTCAGATGCCCATAGAAATCTTGAAGCTTTGAAAAATTCTTATGATGATCATAGATGCGATTTACCAGTTCCCGAATCTGACCATAACCGATATTTTTTCTCATATTTATTCCGTGGGTCGGATTACCCAACGCGATCGGCACTTTATCAAGGTTGCCCTTTTAGAACAGGACCTCAGTGATGAAGAAATTACCCTTATTGATCGCCTTGTTTATGCAGTCCGGCGCGGTTGGCTGCAAATGATTGACTAATTTCTATCCCCAGTCGGAATTAACTCAATCTTAACTGTAATCCTGGATACAATTGTTCGGTTAATTCGCTTCATCCGCGTCATTCTCTGCCTTTTTTCCCTTCGCTATATCAGGAGAATCCGCAAACCCAACTATGCCACAATCGTTATGATTTCTTTACATTGGGCAACCCTCTACTGGAACTTTTACCTCACTTGCCCTCAATTAATTTTGAAGGACAAGGCACTGCCTTGTCCTTCCCTTCTGGGGACCAGAAACCGGGATTTTTCCGGAGTTTGTTGCGGGTTCTCACCGAGGGGGTGAACAAGGCGATCGCCTCCCCTTGACCAGAACCCGCTACAATACACTTACCCCCTAAACTTGCACGGATAAAATGGACGACGAACCGACAACCTTAGCCTTTTGGGACTATCTTGAATTGGAGAAAACCAGTTCCGTTCGCCATGACTACATCGCCGGTCAATTATTTGAAATTGAAACCCTCAGTCCCCAACACGATCGCCTTGCAATCAATATCGGTTCCGGACTATATGATCGGCTGCGGGGTACAAACTGCCAAGTGTTTACTGCCGACATGAAACTTTGGATTCCCTCGGCAGATGTTGCCTATTATCCTGATGTTATGGTCATTTGTGAACCCGAGGACTCCAATCCTAATTATAAAACTCAACCTCGATTAATTGTAGAAGTTCTCTCTTCTAATACCGTCGCTACGGACCGTCAAGAAAAGTTTTTTGCCTATCAAACCTTACCCAGTTTCCAAGAATATATCCTCATTCCTCAAGAGAAAATGGAGATTGAAATTTATCGCAAAACAGCAGAAGGTGACTGGGACAAAACTCTTTTAAATCTAAAAGAAGACCTATATTTGCAATCCCTGGGATTAACCCTACCCCTGCCAGAAATTTATGAAGATTCTTTGATGGAATAGCCTAACCCGTATAACCACCGAGGCAGGGGTGAATCTAGGGTCATGATTGACAAGATACAGTCTCTCACTGGGTTAGGTTAAAGGCTAAAGGACGCGAAATATTGTGGAATCCTGACTCGAAGTGGGTGCATCTGAGGGGTCAGGGGAACAGGGAATGGTGATGCAACGGGGACAAAACAAAAGGGGTGGCAATCTTATCTAAGGGCAGTTTGATATTTAGTATCTAGTCTATGAAAAGAATGTTGACTCAAGGGATCACCCGATGCCGATCGCGCTGGAATCACTGGAAATTTCGGATTTGTACTCGGCGGGGATACCGGCTGCTGCTAAGGGGTCTAGCTTTCCTGATGGCGTTGGGATTCGTCACCGGGGTGTTACCGGCGATCGCCACGGGTCCGGGTCCTCTCCCCTCACAAATTCTCACATTTACTCCCGTCAAGGAAAATTATAGCTCACCTCTGCCCTTGTCTCAACTCCCAGTTCCGCCAGTGGAGGCGGAAGGGGAGACTCTCGTTAACCAGGGACGGGAGCTTTATCAGGGGGGACGGTTTGCAGAAGCAGTCAGGGTTTGGAACCGCGCTGCTGAAGGGTATCAACAGGGAGGCGATCGCCTCAATCAAGCCCTCTGTCTCAACTATCTCACCCTGGCGTATCAAGCATTAGGAGAGTGGGAGAGCGCGCAAGGAGCAATTCAAGAGAGTTTATCCCTCGTAGATTCCCCAGAAACTCTCGCTCACAGGTCCGGAAATTCCGTTTCCCAACGGATTCGGGCCCAAGCGTTGAACAGCAAAGGGAGTCTGGAATTGGCCCGGGGAGAACCAGAAGCCGCTCTCGACAGTTGGAAACAAGCGGAAGCCTTGTATCACGCTCAAGGTGACCTCACCGGGGCTTTGGGTAGTCAAATTAACCAAGCTCAAGGGATGCAAACCTTGGGATTATACCGGCGATCGCGACAGTTATTAGAGCAGGTGAACCAACAATTGCAGTCCCAACCAGATTCCAGTCTGAAAATCACCGGCTTACAAAATCTGGGGAATGCTTTACAACTCGTGGGAGATTTACCCGAAGCGCAACGGGTGTTAGCACAAAGTTTATCCATTGCCCGGAATCTGCGCGCTGCGGCGGACATTAGTAACACCCTGTTGAGTTTGGGTAATACCTCCCGCGCTTTAGAGGATTGGGACCAAGCTCTCACCTACTATCGCGAAGCCGCAGCAACGGCGACTGTCCCGATCACTCAACTTGATGCGGAACTCAATCAGCTCAGTTTATCCATAGAAACCCAGCAATGGGAAACCGCCCGATCGCTCTTGAACCCCATCACTGAGCAACTGGCAACGCTCCCAGCCAGTCGTTCCGGGGTCTATGCGCGGGTGAATTTCGCGTTTTCAGCCCTGAAAATGCTAGAGAGTTTATCCGCAACCGGAGAGGGGGATTCGACCCTGAGCGCGCCCGAAATCGCCCAAATCCTGGCAACGGCAGTTCAAGAGGCGAATGCGCTACAAGATCCCCGATCGCAATCCTACGCCATTGGGGAGTTAGGGTATTTGTACAAACGCACCGGACAGTTTTCCGATGCCCGAAAATTGACCCAGCAAGCCCTGGCTCTTGCGGTTAGTATTAATGCCAAAGAGATTGCAGCGCGTTGGCAATGGCAACTGGGACGTATTTTGAAGGAAACTGGGGAGACTCAAAGTGCGATCGCCGCCTATAGTGAAGCGGTTCGCACACTCTCTCTCCTGCGCCGAGACTTAGTGGCGATCGCCCAAGAGGTGCAATTTTCCTTTCAAGAACGGGTCGAACCCATCTACCGGGAATTGGTCAGTTTACTCTTAAGTGGTACTCCCACTCAAGAGCACCTTAAACAAGCCCGAGAAACCCTGGAAGCCTTGCAACTGGCTGAATTAGAGAACTTTTTTCGCCAAGCCTGTTTAGATATCCAGCCGGTGCAAATCGACCAAGTGGATGCTAAAGCCGCAGCGATTTATCCGATTATTTTACCCGATCGCCTGGAAGTGATTCTCTCCCTCCCGGGACAGCCTCTGCGTCATTATGCCACCGAGTTACCGCAAAGTGAGGTGGAACGCATTCTGGAACAGTTACTGGGTGCTTTCAATCCCTTTTTCTCGGATCAAGAGCGGTTGAAGTTATCAGAACAGGTATATGACTGGCTGATTCGACCGGCAGAAGGGAGTTTAGGTGAGGCAGAGATTCAGACTCTGGTGTTTGTGCTGGATGGTTTGTTGCGTAATCTCCCAATGGCCGCACTTTATGATGGAGGGCGGTATTTGGTAGAAACCTATAACATTGCCCTCACACCCGGATTGCAATTGCTGGCTCCCCAGGCGATCGCCCAGAACCAACTCCGCGCCTTAACGGTGGGATTGACGGAAGCGCGGCAGGGATTTAGTGCCCTGCCTGGGGTTGCACGGGAACTGGACGAGATTGGGTCTCATCTCCCCGCGCAGATGATTTTAAATCAGGGGTTTACGGCGGATGCGCTCAAGGAGGAGATTCAAAAGAGTTCTTTTCCGGTGGTCCATTTGGCAACCCACGGCCAATTTAGTTCCAATCCAGAGAACACCTTTATTCTCACTTACGATCAAAAAATTAATGTGACCCAACTCCAAGAGATTTTGCGATCGCGAGAAACGGGCCGTTGGGGGGTCACTCAGTCGGAGATTCCCCCCATTGAATTGCTGGTGTTTAGTGCTTGTCAGACGGCAACGGGGGATAAACGGGCGGCATTGGGTTTAGCGGGGGTTGCAGTGCGATCGGGGGCGCGATCGACTTTAGCGACCTTGTGGTCTGTCAAAGATGATTCTACCTCGCAGTTAATGGCTGATTTTTATCGGGAATTCTCTCTCGGTCAGATGAGTAAAGCTGAGGCCCTTCGTCGTGCTCAAGTCGCTTTATTGCAACAACCCGAATACCAACATCCGTTTTATTGGGCCGCGTTTATTTTGGTGGGGAATTGGCTTTAAATTCGAGACGACCAGGAGGGGGAGTCTCTTACTCCCTGATTAGCTCAGGGGAGCAACAGGCTCCCACTCCTGAATGTTCAGGTCCGTGATTGAGACGGGCCTCTAGTCTGAGCGCAAGGGTAGCCGTCCCAGGCAATCCGAGCATATCGCTTGGCAAAGAATGCAGTATTTTGATCAATTTATCCGGTGATTTATCCGCTGTGAACTGACAATTGCAGACTCATTTCAGAGAAAATAATCCCTTCTATCTGGTCGGAGAAAATTTAAGCAGAAAAGCAAAATTCTCGGGATTGGGGGATGGAAACCCCGAAATCAATAATAGCAATGCAGAGGCTGAACTGAATTCGCAAGAAAACTTTATAAAAACTCCCACATTTTAGTTGAACTGGACTCAAAATATAGAGTACAGTGAAATAAAGCGGCACATTATCCTAGAGGGGTAACTGTAATATGGCAAGGCAACAGACTAATGTACCTATAACCCTCTTGTTCACCCTATCTCTAAATTTGGCATGGGTGGGAGGCATTCTTAATCCAGCTCAGGCTCAGACTAGCAGCAACGCGCAACGGATACAACCCGGGGCGATCGCTCAAGTCACTTTCAATCCCCCAGGCAAGGGGCAACCTCGCAATACTGCTGGGGGTGCATCTCGGGATGGAAATTCCTGTTTACAAGAACCACAGTTGTCCAGTGGATGCGTCACACCACTCACCCCAGAAGCAGATCAGGGGTTGACAGTAGCACCGCGCCCGACGTTTTATGTTTATGTTCCTCAAACCTCTGCGAGGGAGCTATTTTTCGCCCTCAAAGATGAAAATAATCAGCATCACTACCAAACCAATATCCCCGTGCCTGAAGGCGAAGGTGCAGTCATGGCGATCGCCTTACCTGATGATGCACCCGCTTTAGAAATCGGCCAAACCTATCGCTGGACCTTTATCCTCATCGATGAAACCGGACTTAAGCCCGATAGTCCTGGTGTCCAGGGAGATATTCGCCGTGTGGAAGCCAACTCCCTAACTCCGGATTCCCAGCAGGCTGATCCTACCCTGGAACTCGCCCAGCAGTATGGAAACGCCGGGATTTGGTATGAAATGATGAGCACTTTAGGCCAGCTTCGGCAGTCGAGTCCCAATGACCCGACCATTCTAGCGAGTTGGACGGGCTTATTAGCCTCCGTTGGGTTAGAGGAAATTGCCTCTAAACCGATTGCACGGCCTTAGATGGAGTCCGAGGGGATTTAATCCAGTTCAGGATTCCCCTTACTCCAATGTTTGCTCAACCATTGCCATTTTATCAAGCCGGGAAATACCCTTCCCGGCTTTTCCGATCCCGTTTACAACAGCCCCACCCGGCAAGGGGTGTGGGTTGTTCTTCTATGCATCGGATTGGGTGCCACTCTATGGGTAGGCAATTATAGAGTTTCCCCCAGTGACAGCCGGGAACTCAACCCATGCCGTTGAGCTCATCATCGGTATCTCTTTCAACTGGATTGGCTGTGGTCAATGGGTGTCGCTTTTCTCCACAAACCCAAGGAATTCTTCTAAAATTTGGGATAAACCTAGAGTCTTTCATCCTTTCTGGGTACCAATAAAAGATGTGGCTAAAGCTCAGAAAGCAAGTTTGGAAATGGCGTGGCGTCTTGATGACGGCCCCCACGGTTGCTGCGATCGTGATTTCGGCCAACTCAGCGGGGCTCTTTCAACTGTTAGAGTGGGCCACGTTAGATCTATTTTTTCGTCATCGGCCCCCGGAGCCCACAGACCCTCGAATTGTGGTGGTCACCATTGATGAGGCCGATATTACAGAAGTCGGACAATGGCCGATGCCTGATGCAGTTTTAGCCCAATTATTAGAAACCATTACCACATACCAACCCCGCGTCATTGGTATTGATTTATATCGCAATTTTCGCGTAGAACCGGGTTCGGAAAGATTACGACAGGTGTTTGAATCTACCCCGAATTTAATTGGGATAGAAAAAGTGGTGGGCAATTCAGTCAAAGCCCCACCCATTTTAGAGAAGCTGGGCCTCGTGGCAATGGCGGATTTAGTCCTAGATCCGGATGGGAAAGTTCGTCGCAGTTTACTCTCAGTGATTACCGATGAGGGGGAGAATAAATTAAGTTTATCCGCCCGAGTGAGTTTAATGTATTTGCAAGCAGAAGGGATGGCCTTAGAGGCGGTAGACCCCGATACTTCCGAATTGCAATTGGGTAAAGCGCGGTTTCTCCCCCTCCAAGGAAATGAAGGGGGATATGTCCGGGCGGATACGGGAGGCTATCAAATTTTTCTGAACTATAAGGGGACAGAACAGAATTTTAAAACCATTTCCATGACTGATATTTTGAACGATCGCATTCCCCCGGATTTAATCCGCGATCGCGTCGTGTTAGTCGGGGTGACTGCTGAGAGCATAAATGACCTATTTTTAACCCCCTACAGTGCCTATGGCAACAGTCTAATCCGAATGCCTGGAGTGGTGATTCATGCTAATGCGATCGCTCAAATTTTAAGCGCTGCCCTCGATGGTCGCCCTTTCATTCAAGTCTGGTCTGATTCTTTAGAATGGTTCTGGATTGCCTTCAATTCCCTATTTGGTGCCACCGTCTCCTATTCCTTACTTCAAGCTCGAATTTTCAAAAACAATTCCAGCGGACGATGGGCGATCTTTGCCGTCTGGTTGGGGTTGGGGAGTCTGGGACTTTTAATGGGTGCCTATGTGGCGTTTTTAAATAGTTGGTGGGTTCCCATTGTCTCTCCAATGGTTGCTTTAACCACTTCCGCCATCACGATTGCCGGATATTATAGCCGGGGACTCCAGCGCGATAGTCAAAGTCAATTGACTCAATTTTTAGAAGCAATGCCGGTGGCGATCGCTGTTCTTGATGCCAAGGGCAAGCCCTATTATACCAATCAAAAAGCCAAAGAGTTATTAGGAAAAGGACCGATAACGACCACACCGACCCAGCGCTTATCCGAGGTCTATCAAATCTATTTTGTAGGGAGCGATCGCCCCTATCCTGCTGAAAATTTACCCATCGTCCGGGCACTTCAAGGGGAGCGAACCACCGCCGATGATATGGAAATTCAACGCCCTGATGCCACCATTCCCATTGAAGCCTGGGGTACTCCCATTTATGACGACAATGGGAATATTTCCTACGCAATGGCTGCCTTTCAAGATATTACCGATCGCAAACAAGTCGAAGCGGAACGAGAACGGTTTACCAAAGAACTCTTTGAACTGAATCAAAACCTAGAAGATGCCCTGGATGCAGAATTAGAACTCACCGATGCCTATGGGCGGTTTGTTCCCCATGAATTTCTCTATTTTTTAGGCTATGAAAGCATTGTCGAAGTTAAACTCGGCGAAGCTGTCGAAATGGAAATGTCTATTTTATTCTCAGATATTCGCGATTTTACCACCCTTTCCGAAGGCATGACTCCGGAAGATAATTTTAAATTTATTAACTCTTATCTGTCCAGTATGGAACCGGCGATCGCCGATAATAATGGCTTTATTGATAAATATATTGGCGATGCAATTATGGCCTTATTTAGCGGCAGCGCTGATGATGCTGTTAAAGCAGGAATTACCATGTTAAACCGACTCGCCGAATACAACCAAGGACGGGAAAAAGCCGGTTATATCCCGATTCATATCGGCATTGGCATCAATACAGGATCCTTAATGCTGGGCACCGTTGGCGGACAGAAACGGATGGATAGTACAGTGATTAGTGATGCGGTTAATTTAGCCTCCCGGATTGAAGGCTTGACTAAAAATTATGGGGTAGCTTTGTTAATTGGCGATCGCACCTTTTGCGGTTTGAAGGACCCAAATTCTTATGATATCCGACATATCGACCGGGTTCAAGTCAAAGGCAAATCAGAAATTGTTTCCGTCTATGAAGTCTTTGATGCCGACCCCCCTGCGATCCGCGAGGGCAAATTAATTACAAAAAGCATCTTTGAAGAAGCCATCCAGCTTTACAATAAAGGCTCCTATACCGAAGCCGCCCGGTTCTTTCAAAAATGTCTAAAAATCAATCCCGGAGATCAAGTCGCCCAAATCTATTTAGAACGCACTCAGTCCCGGTAATCAATCTATTTATTTTGAAGGTTTGTAGGAACGACTTTAGTCGTAATGTTGAAGTAATACAAACTCTCTTAACCGAGGGTGGGAGACTTGGTTGGTAATAGCCACACCCTCGAATGGGTCAGTTTTGAGTGAAGTCAGAATAGAATTTTCAAAAAAGAGCCAATCCATGTCATAATTTTTCTGATATGTCCCCTCCTCTCTGGTGGCCTGATGACCCTCCGTAAGAAAACATTACTGGCGATCGGCTTGACCCTGGCTGGGTTATTGGGAGTCGTGCATCTAACCTCCTCAACGATTTTACTCAATGGCTTTACCGCCTTAGAACAAAAAGAAGCAAAGCGGAATATCCAAAGAGTTTTAGATGCCTTCTCTAATTATCAACAGGAATTACAAGCCCTTAACTTTCAGTGGGGGGTGTGGGATGAAACGTATCAGTTTATCGAAAAAAGCAATATTGATTATATTGATAGAAATTTAGGAGAAGTAAATTTAGCTGCCCTCCGAGTCAATGCGATTCTATTTATTAATTCAGAAAGTCAACTGGTTTTTGGTCAGGGTTTTGATTTAATTCGGCAGCAGTTAGTGCCGATTCCGGAAGAAATTTCTCAGCAGATTGCCGCGACTTCAATTGAGGTGTTGAAACCCAAAAGCTCTTGGGTAGGAATTGTCACCATTAATAACCGTCCCATGACGATCGCCGCCGGACCGATTCTCAACAGTCAGGGAAATCTTCCGACTCGGGGAACCCTGGCGATCGCCCGCTTTCTCGATCGCGAAGAAATCCAACGGTTGGCTAAACTTACCCATTTGGATGTAAGGGCTTATGGAATCATGGACCCGACTACTCCTGTTGAGTTACAGGGGACGATCGCCCGCTTATCCGAGATGTCCGCTAATCCTCCTATTCTGATTGAACCACTGAGTCAGGAATGGATGGCTGGGTATAGTTTATTACGGGATATCTATGGTAAACCGGCAGTTTTATTAGAACTGAATATCCCTAGAGATATTTACCATCAAGGTCAAGCCAGTGGACGCTATATGATGGTATCTCTCGCGATCGTCGGGCTGGTTTTTGGAGTTTGTACCCTATTGTTGTTAGAAAAAATGGTGTTAGCTCGGTTATTCTATTTGAGCAAAGATGTCAAGCAAATTGATAACAGTCGAGATTTAGCCTTGCGGGTTTCAGTTTCTGGAAAAGATGAATTATCCAGTTTATCCCAAACCATTAATGCCATGTTAGACACCTTAGAATCTTCAGCAAAAGCCCTAGAAATCGAACGGGAAAAGGCGGAAAGGTTGTTGCTCAATATTTTACCCGAGGTCATCGCCGATCGCCTCAAGGGTCACGAAGAAAACATTGCCGATACCTTTGCCGAAGTCACCGTATTATTTGCCGATATTGTTGGATTTACTCAACTCTCCGCTCAAATTGAAGCAGCGGAATTGGTCCACTTGCTCAATAATATTTTTTCTCGCTTTGATCGCGCCTTGGAACGGTATCAGTTAGAAAAAATTAAGACCATAGGCGATTGTTACATGGTTGTAGCGGGAATGCCCATTCCCTCTGAAAATAGTGCAGTTGCGATCGCAGAAATGGCCCTAGAAATGCAAGAAGAAATCGCCCGATTTAACACCGAATTTAATCAATCCTTAAAAATGCGCATGGGGATCCATACCGGCCCTGTCGTCGCTGGGGTGATTGGGATTAAAAAATTTATCTATGATCTCTGGGGAGATACCGTGAATACCGCCTCCCGAATGGAATCCCACGGCATTCCCGGCCAAATTCAAGTGTCTAAGACTACCTATGATTGTTTGAAAGATCAATACCGCTTTGAAGAAAGAGGGGCGATCGAAATTAAAGGCAAAGGCGCAATGCAGGTGTATTTGCTCAAAGGTCACTTGTAGTCGGGAGATGGGGAGGATGGGGAGGATGGGGAGGATGGGGAGGATGGGGAGGATGGGGAGGATGGGGAGGAAACGACGGAAGGCAGGACCTTGAATGGGCAATAACAACGTCAGTCAATCTCCCCTATCCTCCCCATCTCCCCTATCCTCCCCATCTCCCCTATCCTCCCCATCTCCCCCATCTCCCCCATCTCCCCCATCTGCCCCATCTGCCCCATCTCCCCCATCTCCCCTATCCTCCCCATCTCCCCCATCTCCCCTATCCTCCCCATCTCCCCCATCTTCCCCATCTCCCCAATCTTCCCCATCTCCCCCATCTCCCCATCTGCCTGCAAAATTCTGTCTGGCAAGTTAAAATACTAACCAATAACCACAACGGGAACAGAGGTCTAGGTTGGCTGGGGATTTCAGCATTCCTGGTTTCCCTGGGGTTAAGTCCCTCCAGTTTGACTGATTTAGGATGAAGGAGGGATAAAATTTTCTTCACTTCAATCCAGTCTATTAAACCCGCTTTTTTAACGGGCTTAGGCATAGAGTCATCGGTAATCAGCCATAGACTTGGATGCTTTGTTTTCGTAAACATTATTAGGAGTAAACAAAATGACCCAAGCCAAGCAGGGCGATATGGTGACAGTTCACTACACGGGTAAATTAGACGATGGGACGGTTTTTGATTCCTCCCTCGATCGCGACCCTCTGGAATTTGTCCTGGGGGAAGGACAACTCATTGCCGGTTTTGAACAAGCGGTTTTAGGGATGACTCCGGGGGAATCCAAAACCGAAAAAATTCCAGCGGATGAGGCATACGGTCCTCATCGACAAGAAATGGTAGTGGAAGTTGAACGGCAGCAACTGCCGGATAATATCCCCTTAGATGTGGGACAACAATTACAAATTCAACAAGCCCCGGATCAAATTATTCCTGTAGTTATTACGGCGATTTCTGAGTCAAAAGTGACTTTAGACGCTAATCCCCCCCTGGCGGGAAAAGATTTGATTTTTGAAATTGAGTTGGTTGGCATTGCTTAAGGGCAAGAAAGACCCTTTGAGTTTTGTAAAACCATAAAAGATTTAGAGGTTTTTAAACCGTTAGTACAAAAAGACCGGCGGGGGTTTGTATCCCCGCTGGTTTCTGAGACTCTGGGGGAAATTTAAACTCAGTGCGATCGCCCTTTAAAAGTCGGATTAAGGGGATCTATCCTTTTGCTCTCCCTGGCGATATCTAACCATTCTCAGGAATAGGGGAACTGCTAAAGTTCAGCTTTTAACCCGAGGAGAAAATAAGTATTCATTTCTCCTTTTCCTTTCACTGCAATGGGTCCGCGTTTTTCAAAGTAGTAATCATCCTGCAATAAATAATAGGTGGTTTCGCTGACTTGAATTCGTCCGGGTAAACTGTGAGATTCCATGCGGCTGGCAATGTTTACCGTGTCCCCCCACAGATCATAAATAAACTTTTTGATACCAATCACGCCCGCTACAACTGGCCCGCTATGAATGCCAATTCGGATGCTAAAAGACTGCTGGGTTTGCTGATTAAATTGGGTCAAAGCAGTTTGCATATCCAGGGCCATATCTGCGATCGCTTCGGCATGATCTTCCCGTTCGGTGGGCAATCCCGCAACCACCATATAAGCATCCCCAATGGTTTTAATTTTTTCCAGTTGATGTAATTCGGTGAGGCGATCGAAGGCAGAAAAAATTAAATTCAGCAACTCTACTACTTCTAGGGCTGAAAGTTCCGAAGCAATTTCTGTAAACCCCACCAAATCGGCAAACAAAACCGTAACATTCGCATAAGTTTCGGCGATACTGTTGGGTTCCAGCTTGAGGCGATCAACGATGGGTTCGGGTAAAATATTGAGCAGCAAATTTTCAGTTTTCTTTTGTTGCTTTTGCAAGGCTTTTTCTACCTTAATGCGTTCGGTGATATTCCTGAAAATTCCCCGAATTGCAACTGGATTTCCTTCTAAATATTTACAATTCATACTCCCTTGCAAAGAGATTTTCTGACCGGATTTTGTCATAAATTCAGCGGTGACTTCATCCAAGGTTTCTCCAGCAAAGATGCGGTTAAAACGGTCTTGATACTGGGGTTTACTCTGAGGATGCAGCAGTTCAAACACCGTCAGGTGTTCTAACTCTAGTTCACTATATCCTAGGGTTTCTTTCCAGGCGCGATTGACATATAAAAAGCGACCTTCAATAGAAACACTTTGAATTAAATCGCTGGCATTTTCAAATAAATCGCGATAGCGTTCTTCGCTTTCTTGAAGGGCAATTTCAGCTTGTTTGCGCTTGATAAATTGACCAATCTGGCTGGCGATCGCACTACAAGTTCCCATCAAATCTTCATCAATCGTCTGGACATCCCGGCTATAAAACCCGATCACCCCGAGTAATTCCGAGGATGAATCCACCAGGGGTTCAGTTTCCGAAGCGTCACCCAAAATAGGGAAAACGAACCCACTATTCAAACCCGCTTGCACTAAGTATTCTGTCTCGGGCCAGGTCATCCCTTCCCCAGCGAGATCCGCTGTCCACACCGCCTCATGAATCGCCCACACATGACCGGGTAATCCTTCACCCTTGGCTAACTGGGTCTTTCTGTTCTGTCCCAACCCTTCCCAATCCAAGGTCTGGCTGTGCCACAGTTGCAGACAAGTGAGACAATCCGCTTGGCGTTCTGACTCCCGGGACTTCTTGGACAGGGGATAGCCGTTCCCTTCATCCCCTCTTTGTACCTGCCAAATTTCGCCGACATCCCACTCTAAACTATCACATAAGGCAGGCAACAGTTTGGGTGCAGCCTCGACCAGATTTGCCGATTCCGACAAAATCCGAATCGTCGCCGATTGTGCTAAATTCCGTTGTTGTTTGCGTTTGCGTTCGGTGATATCCCGACCGATATAAACTAAATCGGGAATATCGGCGGCGGAAACATCAATCACGGCACAGGAAAATCCCACATATACTTTTTTACGAGTTTTGGTATGGCAAACGATTTCTACTGGGGATAATCCGGGTTCATCGCGCTCTATTTGGCACAGGAAAAAATCTTTAACCAAATCCTGATGCTCTCCCACAATTTGGGAAATCCCTTTTCCGAGTAATTCGGCTTCAGAATACTCAAATAAATCCAGGGTACTTTGATTAACTTTTTTAATTAAACCCGTTTCAGTAGTGACGATTAATGCTTCCGCCATTGAGGCGAGAATTTGCTCAATATATCGTTTGGATTCGGAGAGGGCGGCCAAAAGAAGATGGGTTTCATTGGTGGCTTGGACTAATCGCTGTTCCAAGCTCATGCGATCGGTGACATCTTCTAAAAAAACGATGAGTTGTTGTCCCTGGCTCTCTTCTTTTTGAACGACATACATATCAAAATAAACCGGCGTACCCGCTTCGGTAAACCGGCTCAGGGATTTTAAATCAAAGCTGATCTGCCGCCCTTCTAAAACCTCTTGTAACAGGTCCTCTACTCCAATCAATTCGGGAAAAGCAAGACCCACTTCATCATTGACCTGAATGGGACCGGGAGAATCAGAAAATCGGTCCACTCCGGCGGAAGTTTTACGGATGGTTAAGGCGGAATCGAGGATGAGGTACTCAATGCCGTGGACAACTAAAAATTTTTTAAAGAAGGGGTTCATTCTCCCAGGCTCGCTCTACAAAAATAACGAATGCTTGATAGGCTTCAGTTAATTGAGCGAATAAATCAGATAGATTATCTGCTTTACCTTGCTTGGCGTCTCGTTCCAATTGGGCGGCAATGCTACAAATTTGTTGAGCTCCCACATTCCCACTGGCACCCTTAATATAATGCGCTTCTTGTTTGAGGGTTGTAAAGTCTTCCACTGAAACGCTTTGGAGTGATATGATATGGGTTTGGAGTTCTTCAATAAATGTTTCTAGCAGCTCTTTCCGAAAAACCGAATCTCCTTGAGAAATTCGTTCAAGACGCTCCAGATCCAGGATCTGGTCTCCGGAGGAGCGATCGCCCGAGTCAACGGGTTGAAAGCTAACTCTTGCTCCGCTCAGTTGATTTACCCATTTTGATAGTATAGCCTGAAGTTGTTCCGGACAGACTGGCTTACTAATATAATCATCCATTCCTGCGGCTAAACATTTTTCCCGGTCCTCCTTCATGGCATGAGCCGTCATGGCGATAATCACCGTATGCTGAGGGTTAGGGACTGGAGAATTCCCAGTGCTCTGTTCTATGCGGCGGATCTGTGCGGTGACTTGATATCCGTCAAGGACTGGCATTTGGCAATCCATCAAAATGATCGGATAAGCATGAGTCTGCCACAATTTCAGCGCTTCTTCCCCTTGATTGGCAATATCAGCTTGATACCCTAATAGTTCCAGTTGTTTAATGGCTACTTTTTGATTAACGGGATTATCTTCAGCCAACAGAATTTTGATGGGAGTTTGACCGATATTAATTTTATCTTTGGGATAGGAAATAGGTTCGGGTTTGGTGGCAACCGATAAACCGACTGCGCGACAGATGACTTCTAAAAATCGTGCGGGTTTAATGGGTTTAATCGGGCAGTCACAAAATCCACTATTTAAGGCTGTTTTGACGAGATTGCGCTGATGAGTGGCGGCGATCGCAATCAAGGGAATAGTAGTAAATCGGGAATCCTGTTTAATTTGTTGCCCTAAAGCAATTCCCGTAATATCCGGCATTTCTAAATCAATAACGATTAGGTCATACTCGATGCCTTTCTCCCATTGGGTTTGCAAGAAATTGAACGCGGTGTTACCCTCGGTTTCTTCGACTTGAATTCCCCAACTGGTAACGCGATCGCGAATCACCATTCGCACCACTTCACGGTTGGCTATGACTAACAAAGAGAGTCCCCCTATCTCCCGGGGTGCTGATAGCTTTTCAATGGGAATTTCGGGCTTTTTAAACGGAACTCTAAACCAAAAATTAGACCCTTCTCCTTCCCGGCTTTCTACACTAATTTCTCCCTCCATGAGGGTAATCAACTGTTGACAAATTGCCAGTCCTAAGCCGGTTCCTCCATATTCCCGAGTCGTTGAAGAATCTACTTGAGAAAAGGGTTGAAAAAGCTTACTTTGGTTTTGAGGTGCAATCCCAATCCCCGTATCAATGACCGAGAATAACAAAATTGTTGAATCGGGAGTTTCGGCCACTCGTTCGACTTGCAGGACGACATATCCCTCATCGGTAAACTTAATGGCATTCCCCATCAAATTCGTGAGAATTTGCCGCAAGCGGGAGCTATCTCCCCGCAACCCTAGGGGGATATCTTCCTCGATAAATGAGGCAACTTCTACGGATTTTAAATGGGCTTGGGGGGCTAATAAATCGATGACTTCTTCCACGCTAGTGCCGAGGTTGAAATCTAATTGTTCTAAGTGCATCTCTCCCGCTTCGAGTTTGGAGAGGTCTAAAATTTCATCAATCAAGGTTAAGAGAGCATCTCCACTGGTCCGAATCGTGTCAATAAAGTCGTGCTGTTCAGCGGTTAAAGTGGTTTCTAGTAATAACCCCGTCATCCCCAAGACGGCATTCATGGGAGTGCGAATTTCATGACTCATATTGGCTAAAAAGTAACTTTTGGCAATGGAAGCCTGTTCTGCTTCTCGACGGGCGCGATCGAGTTCTGCCGTGGCCCGTTGACGCTCGGTAATATCTCGGCCAATATAAACTAAATCCCCATAATCATCGAGTTCGGTCCCAATCGCTGCAATGGAGAAAGAAACAATCATGCTTTCTCCGGTTTTGGTCCGACAAATGCCTTCAGCCGTGGTGAAAAGGGTGGGTTCAGTGGGGTTATGGTTGTCCCGGTCATGGGTTAAGATTTCTTCACTTTCAATCAGCAAAGAAATGGGCTGACCGATGAGTTCAGAGTCCTGGGAATACCCAAATAAATTAACGGCGGCGGGATTGACATTTTGAATCCGACCCCGGCGATCGGTTACCAACAAGGCATCGGCCATTGAAGTGATAATTTTATCGGTGTAGGATTTGGCGGCCTCTAGGGTAGAAAGGAGGAGGTTTGCTTCATTAATGCGTTGCACCAATTCTTGCTTTAATACCATCGTTTCTGTGGTATTTTCTAAAAGAATTAGCCATCGCTGTTCTTCAGTTTCAGATTGAGTCGGATCCGCTATCAAGTACAGGTCGAAATAAAGCGGATTGTGCGATTCTCTAATCCGGGTAATTCCTTTGAGTTCAAACCCTTCCTGTTGTCCTTGAATAATTGCCCGGAAGACCTCTTCGAGTCCGATGAGTTCGGGAAATCCGCACCGGATATCCTCTCCCACCCCGACTTTAGCGCCTCCTGATGCAAATTCCATCGCGCCAGCAGATGCCTCAACTATGTACCAGTTGCGATCGACGCCTAGGTACTCCATGTGGCGAGGAGTGAGTAGTTTATTGAGAATCGAATTCATTTGGCGTTTCAGGTTCACTAGGGAAACAGTCTGGGCTATTTATTTAGAATGCTCAATTGGCTGAGTGGGTTCTAAACGGTGATTCAAAGGATATAAAAGGGTGCGATTTCACGGACTGATACCGCCACCATCCCCAGCCCATTGCTTCTGTATTTTATCCGAGCTTTTCAATTTTTCATCAAAAAGTTTCAAGGGTGATCAGTTTGGGATTGATAGTTAACTCGGTTTGGGATTGAACCTCCTCTGGACTTAGGGAACAGATATGGTAAAATAAAATAATATTTGTTTTGATCCTTAAAAGTTCAGGGACCTAAGAATAGCCGGGAAGACGTTCAGGCTTAAAAAATCCTAGGTGGGAATCTTGAAACGTCCAACTAGCGGTCCAGTCAAGGTTTAGAATCAAGTCATGGAACGGTTAAAAATTGTTAAACTCACGCCGGTGGAGTCGTCCACAGAGCCTGGTCTGCTCAAAGAGATCTCCAAGAGATAAAAGGAATCGGAGAAAAGGTGACAATCCAGTATAGCTGCCATTTAGGGGGCGGTTCACCAGAGAAGTTAATGGGTCAAGAAAACTGTCAGATCGGGTTGTTGAGTGCATGAAAAAGAAAATATTGATTGTCGAAGATGAAAATTCATTTCGCAAAACCGTCCTCAAAATTCTAAGTTCGGAAGGTTTTGAAGCCATTGGAGCAGACAATGGGAGTACGGGGGTAAAATTGGCGCAAACTGAACAGCCCGATTTAATTTTGTGCGATATTATGATGCCTGGGCTAGATGGTTATGAAGTGTTGACTATCCTACAGCAGGACCCGGCCACCGCAACGATCCCGTTTATTTGTTTAACCGCCCAGGAGGACCGTTCCGCCATGCGTCGGGGGATGGAACTAGGAGCCAGTGATTATCTGACGAAACCCTTTACCCGAACGGAACTGATGGGGGCGATCGCCACCCAACTCGGCAAACGGGAACGCCTGAAGCAGGAACAAACCAATGCAGTCCAAGAGGCGATCGCCCAACTCAATGACCTGGTTTATTACGACAGCTTAACCAATCTTCCGAATCGATTAATGTTGCGCGATCGCTTCGAGCGCAGCCTCACTACTACCCCCCATCAACCCTGCTTCATCCCCATTGCTATCCTGAGTTTAGACCAGCTCAACCGCTTCAACAATACCCTCGGCACTGACTACAGCGACTTATTACTTCAAGCGGTAACGGAGCGCACCCTGCGCTATGTGGGACCCGGGGGGACCGTCGCCCGCTTAAACAGTGAGCAACTGGCCTTAATTTTGCCCCCCTTGACTGAAAAACTGCAAGTAGAAGACACTGCGCGCCAAATTTTGGCCCTGTTTTCCACCTTTTTTAGTATCTTAAGCGACGAAGTATTTCTCACCAGTAGCATTGGCATCGCCATCTATCCTGATGATGGTCAAGAAATTGATAGCTTGCTCAAATCCGCTAACTTGGCAATGCACCAAGCCAAAGAACAAGGGGGAAATTGCTATCAACTTTACACTTCAGCTATTGAAGAAAAATCTTACGATCGCCTCATGCTAGAAATGAGCTTGCGGCAGGCATTAGACCGCAATGAATTCATTCTTTACTATCAGCCCCAAGTTCACTTAAACACGGGCAAAATTGTTGCCGCTGAAGCACTAATCCGGTGGCTCCATCCTGATCGCGGCTTGATTTCTCCCGCAGAATTTATTCCCATTGCTGAAGAAACGGGATTGATTGTGCGCCTGGATGAATGGGTCTTGCAGAATGCTTGCGAACAAGCCCAACTCTGGCAACAGGCTGGCTATCAACTCACCATCGCGGTCAACTTATCCGGACTGCAATTTAATCAACCCGGTTTAACTCAGCGCGTTATTCATATTATCCGAGAAAGCCAAGTTAATCCCTGTCATGTAGAAATTGAACTCACGGAGAGCGCCCTCGTCCAAAATCCGGAACTCGCCATCTGCATTCTGAGAGACCTCAAAGACTTCTCCTTACAACTTTCCTTAGATGATTTTGGAACCGGCTATTCTTCCTTGAGTTATTTGCGCCAATTTCCCTTTGATACCCTTAAAATAGACCGTTCTTTTGTTAGAGACTTGCTGATTAGCCCTAAAAATGCCGCTATTATTAATGCCATCATCCAACTGGCTAGACAGCTTAACTTGAAAGTGATTGCCGAAGGGGTAGAAACCCGAGAACAATATGATTTTCTTGCCGAAAATCACTGTGATTTAATCCAAGGTTATTACTTTAGTCCTCCCCTCCCTGTGGCCGCCTTTGAAGACCTGTTGACTGCACAACTGCATCATTCCTCTTTTGTCAAAGACCTCTAAACTCATCACTTAGGCTTTTGAAGGGTGATAATAAATCGCTCAATACGGGTTAAAATCACCTCTAATTCAGCGGCCAACTCTTCGAGACCCTCCTGACATTGCTGATTGGCTAGAGATTCAATTTGACGGGCAATATTGGGCATAGAAAGGACAGCAACGGTCGCTGAACCTCCCTTAAGCTGATGAGCGCGACGGCTCAATTCTACCCAATCTTGAGTCTTGATATAGCGCTTGATATCCTCGAAATAAACAACTGCATCTTCCATAAAGGTTTCTAAGAGTTCTAACTCAAACTCTTCATCTCCCCGAGAAATTTCATGGAGGCGATCGAGATCAATGGGAGCTTCATCCAGAGGCTCAAAGGGGATAGATGTAGAAGGAAGTGTTAGGGGTGGTGTTGGGGGGGGAATGGCCTCGGGAACGCCGCTGATGGTTTCTCCCCAGTGATGCAAAATTGCAGCTAACTGGTCGAGGTCAACAGGTTTACTAATATAGTCATCCATTCCGGCTTCTACACATTTTTCCCGGTCTCCTTTCATGGCATTTGCAGTCATGGCGATGATGGGAGTATGGCGAGATGAACCTTCGCGATCGCGCAACGCTTTTGTTGTTTTATACCCATCCAAAACCGGCATTAAACAATCCATCAAAACCAGGTCATACTGTTGCTCTGCGAGACAATCCAGGGCTTCCTGTCCATTCTCCACACAGTCCGCAGCATACCCCAATATTTTGAGCTGATTTAAAATCACTTTTTGGTTAATGGGAGTATCTTCCACCAATAAAATTTTCAGATTCTTCACCGATTCCATAACCGGACTGGATCGGCCTGTATCTTCGCGCAGGAATAAGGAAGAAGAAACCCCCGAAGGTTGACCTTGTAAAGCTTGAGTCAACCGTTCTAATAAGCGAGAGGCTTTAATCGGCTTGAGTAAATAACCCGCCGCCCCTTTTTTCAGGAGACGTTTCACCAATTCATGTTGATGAATCGAGACCATAACCAGCCATTTGAGTGGGGAGAACTGGGGGTCAGAAATTAGGGTTTGAGCGAGAGTTTCTCCGTCAGTTTGAGCATTTTGCAGGTCAATTAAAACCAGAGAATAAGGGTTCCCTTGGGTATCAGCGGTTTGCAAAGCGGCGATCGCCTCGGATGAGTTGGCAACCGCCTCACCCTGCAAATGCCAAGACTCTAAATAGGCACAAATCATTTGGCGACTCGTGGCATTGGCATCCATGACTAACAACCGCAAATTCTGAGGAGATGAGGGTAATTTCGGCAGCACTTTCACCCCACTGGGGGCGGTTTCAAAGGTGGCGGTAAACCAGAAGCATGAACCAGTCCCCACGGAACTTTCTACCCCAATTTCACCCCCCATTAACGTCACTAATTGCTTACAAATCGCCAATCCTAACCCGGTGCCTCCATATTTCCGTGTGGTTGAGGCATCGACTTGGGAAAAGGATTCAAATAATTTATGTTGGTCCCGGGGATTAATCCCAATTCCCGTATCCCGGACTTCAAAATATAGGGTAGTTGTCGTGGGGGTTTGAATCTGCAAGGAAGCGTGAACCACCACTTCACCCTGATCCGTAAATTTCAGGGCATTTCCGGTGAGATTCATTAACACCTGACGCAGCCTTGTTGGGTCTCCAATTAAGGTTGGGGGAATCTCCGACTCGACTAGGGAGAGTAATTCCAGGCGCTTACTTTGGGCCTGGGTTGCCAGCAAATCAATGGTTTCTTCGAGACAGCCGCTTAAACTAAACTCAATGCGATCCAGGCGCATTTCTCCCGCTTCGAGTTTAGAAAAATCAAGGATATCGTTAATTAAAATCAGCAAATTTTGACCGCTGGTTTTCAGGGTGTGGACAAAATCTTGCTGTTGGGAAGAGAGGGGAGTTTTGAGGAGTAAATCCGTCATGCCAATCACGCCATTCATAGGAGTTCTAATTTCATGACTCATGTTGGCGAGGAATTGAGATTTCATGCGGGAGGCTTGCAGGGCCTGTTCTCGGGCTTGGACCAATTCATTAATCACTTGAGTGACAATGATGATTCCGCCAATTTGATGTTCTGAGCGGTACCAAGGTTGTACCGCCCAACGCAAATAGAGTTGGGTTCCATCGCTCAGTTCAAAACATTCTTCCGGTCGAGAGAGGACTGCTCCTTGGAGTGCGCCCTGGTGAATAGCCTGAATATTTTCAGGGGCGGGTAACTGATGATAATAAGATTGGCCGAGGAGAGATTGTCCCTCCAGTTGATAATCTTTTAACCAACAGTTACTATAGGCCAGGTAGCGCATTTCCGTATCAAACATTGCCATTGCTACGGGGGCATTAGTAATAATTTGTCGTAATTGTTGGCGTTCCTGTTCGCGGACTTGTTCGATGCGCTTGCGATCGGTAATATCGTTGAGAGAACCGGCGGTACCGATGTAGGAATTTTGATCGTTAATATTGAGGCGTTTTTGAACTTCTACCCAACGATAACTCCCCTCTTTGGTGAGGAACCGGGCTTCGTGACGGACGGAATCTTGTTGGTTGTTGATGAGGGCGGCAAAGGCTTTACGAAAACTGGGCCGATCGTCCGGGTGAACAAAGGAGAGGAAAGGTTGACCGAGACTTTCGGCGACGGTAAATCCGGTGATGTCCGTCCAAGCGGGATTGAGGAAGGTTAAGTATCCATGTTGATCCCGTTGAAAAATAACTTCACTTAAATTTTCAACCACGGAACGATATTTGTTTTCGCTGGCTAAAATAGCAGCTTCAGCGCGTTTGCGATCGCTAATATCCCGTTGAATAGTCGCAAAACAGATCGGTTCATTTCGTTCCGGATGTTTGACGAGAAATAAACTGGTTTCCATATCAAAACACTGGCCGGTTTTAAAGTGACGCAGTTTGGTTTCACCCTGCCAATAGCCGGTTTGCATGACGGTGGGAATCGCCACCTTTTGATATTGCACCTTGGTTTCTGGGGTCAGGTAGTCAGACATTTCGGTTTGATAGACCTGTTCGAGGGAATCGAGTCCCACTCGCAGGCGACCGGCTTCGTTGATATAAATGGCTTTGCCTTCTAAACTCGCCATCCCGATAAAGTCTTTGCTGTTCTCAACAAGGGCGACAAATTTGCGGCGTTCTTCATCGGCTTGTTTGCGATCGGTGATGTCGGTATGGGAACCTGTCATGCGGATAGGGTTTCCGGCTTCGTCCCACTGGGCTTGACCCCGAGTCAAAATCCATTTATATCCCCCGTCTTCGCACCGAACCCGATGTTCTTGGGAGTAGGAGGGGGCCGTTTGATCTAAATGGGCTTGCATGGCGTGGCGGCAGGTTTCCAGGTCATCAGGATGAATGCGACTTTCCCAGGCTTGAAAGGGATGAAACTGGTCCTGGGACTCATATCCGAGCATTTCCTGACCGCGAGCAGAAAGGAAGACCCGATCGCTTTTCAGGTCCCAGTCCCAGATGCCATCGGAAGTCCCTTTGATGGCAAGTTGCCACCGTTCTTCACTCCGGCGCAAAGCAGCTTCCGTTTTTTGGCGTTCGCTGATTTCTGCTTGCAGGCTGTTGAGGGTTTCCGATAGCTCGTGGGTGCGTTCTTGGACTCGGCGTTCTAATTCATCATTGGCGCTTTTCAAAGCGTCCTCGGCCCATTTGCGTTGCAGTTCGGCAGCGGCGCGGGAGGCAAAGACGCTGAGAATGGCGTTAGCTTCCGGTTCTATTTCTAGGGGTTGGTCATGGAGAATGCAGAGGTTGCCAATAGGCTGGTTCTGGGGGTCGAAGAGGGGAACGCCCAAATAGCCCACGGCATTGAGGGTGGCAAGGGCTGGGGCGTCGGGGAATAAGTCCTGGAGGCGATCGGGGTAATGGCAGAGTCGGCCTTCCTCGATGACGACTTCACAAGGGGTATGGCACAGTTCATACTCGAAGTTGTCCCAGAGGCGATCGCCACACCAGAAGGCTAGGGTTTTTAATGTTTTCTTTTGGGTCCCTTCTAGTTGGGACAGCAACACATAGGGGACTCCTAGGGCGGTTGCTAGATGTTGCACCAACACCGGGAAGAATTCTTCTCCGGTGACCGCTGCGGTCCCAGAAATGATGTTCTGTAGGGCTTTTTCAGCTTGTTTACGGGCGGTGATATCCTGGATGGCGACCACGGCCCCAAGGTTCTCTCCCTGGGCATTGACGAGGGCTTGTCCATTGGCGACTAGAATGCGCTTTTTGCCCTGTTTGGGCAGAATTTCCATTTCCTGCTCACAGACTCGTTCTCCCTGCCATGCTCGATACAGGGGGGTCTGTGCAATGGGCATGGGGGTATTTTCGTCGGGATGGTAAAATTGAAAGTGTTCCCCCCAGTGATGGACTGAGAGGGGCTGTTCCGGCAGTCCATACACTTCTTGACTGGCTCGGTTTAAGACGCTCAAGGTGCCATCGGCGTCACAAGCGACGATGCTATCTTGGAGGTTGTTGAGTAGGGCGTTGAGAAATTCTCGTTCTTTTTGCAAGGCGGCTTCCGCCCGTTGGCGATCGCCGATTTCGCTTTCGAGTTGAACGATGGTTTGCTGCAAGGTGCGGGTTCGTTCCTCGACGCGCTGGGCTAAAGCGGCATTCATTTTAGCGATCGCCGCAGAGGTCCGCTTCCGTTCGGTCATATCCCGCCCGATATAGACGAATTCTTCGATTTCCCCCTCTTCGTTGCGAATTACCCCTCGGGAAAATCCGATGACTCTTTCTTCTCCTTTTTTACTTTTACAGGTGACTTCTACTTCGGTTTTTCTCACATAATAAGCTTCTTCTTCTTTCCCATAAGACGCTTCAGTATTAACGCTTTCTAAAGCCTGAATATTCGGAATAATCTCCTGTAAAGGTTTGCCAATTAATTCTAATTCGCTGTAATTTAATAAGTCACAAGTTGCTTTGTTAGTTTTTTTAATTAATCCGTTAGCCTTACAGACAATAATCGGGTCTAGGGCGGTTTGAAAAATTTTATCTAAGGCTGATTTAGCCGAATTGAGTTTATTTAATAAGAGATAAGCATCGTTTTCTCTCTGAACGAAGGTTTGCCGTAAGACCATGCGTTCCGTGGCATCCCCAAAAAACACAAATAAGCGATCGGGCGGTTGGTGTTCCTGAGAGTTGGCAACGATCCACAAATCCAGATACAACGTTCCCTCGCGATCGGAACAGCGATTAATGCCTTGTAATTCAAAACTATTACACCGCCCTTCCAAGATATCAATCCACACCTGTTCGATGCCAATTAACTCCGGATATCCCCCTCTGGCATCCCGTCCCTGCTGGACTTGTTCGGGACTCTCTGCAAACCGATGGACTTGGGGGGATTTATCTAAGATGATCCCATCTTGATTGATAATGAGATACTCTAAGCGGCGAGGGGCTAAAAGTTTTTCTAGTAGGGGATTCGTGCCAGTCGTCATAGGTCTTTTTGGTCCTCCTTCTCTCTATCATACGATAAGCGAGCGTTGGTAGAGGGGAGGGAAGGCTGCCCGGGTTCTTTAGGAAGCATCGACTCATTCCCATCCACCGAAAGTCTCAAGCCCGGGAATACTCTTCTTTCGTGCAGACTGAACCGATCGCCTAAAAATCCCCCCTCATTTCATGGAAGAACCCTTAAGTTTTCACGAGAGTTTGAAGGGCTAATTTATGGAAAATCTCATCCACAAATTCTCCGGTTCGGGCGGAGGTGGAATAGATGCCTAAAACCAGTTCAGATCCGGGAGAAACTCCAGATACAATCTCCTGACATAATTCATGAAGTTTGGGTATTTTTTCCGGTTCTACGAGGTCCGCTTTATTTAAAGCGACCATCAATGCACCTTTGGGATTGACCGAGGCAAACAGCTTAATATGTTCGGAAACTCGTTCTATGGTTTCGGTTCGGGTAACATCAGCGACGATTAAAGCCCCGCCGGACCCTTGGAGATAGGAGGGGGCGATCGCCTTAAACTTCGTGTGCCCTTCCAAATCCCAAATTAATAACTGCATCCCCACGGGGTCTGAGTCGGGTTCTTTTTCCACTTGTAGGGGTTTACGAGAAATTTTCACCCCCACGGTTGAGAGATATTGATCACTAAATTCCCGATCCACAAAGCGGCGAATTAAACTGGTTTTCCCGACTCCAAAATCTCCAATCATGCAGATTTTCTTAGAAATGGTTGACATAATGCTAACTAATTTTTCGGTTCTGGTGTGATTGGCTCAAAAAGAACAACCCGTCCTAATAGTTTAGGTTGAGTCGGGTCTACATCTGGAGGCGGGTTGCTATCCCCGATCGCCTCTAAACGAGTGGGTTGGACTCCGGACTGGATCAAGGCTGTTTGGACCGCTTGTGCCCGTTGCAAAGCTAACCGCTGGTTTCGCGTGGGAGAACCTATGCCATCACTATGACCGATGATCCTCAGATTTTTTTCAGGATATTGTTCGAGAAACTGCTTCAAGGTTGCCACAGTCGGTTCATAACTGAGATTTAATCGAGTCGAACCGGCATCAAAATAGACCCGAGTTTCAATGGTTACTGGGTCAAGTTTCAAGGTACTAATAACAGAGTTGACCCCAGGAATTTGCTGGAACCCTTGAACGATTTGCGCAGCCTGAGACATCTCCATGACGGTCCCCCCAATTGTCACGGTGCGATCGCTATAGTTAGCGGTAATTTCTACCCCATTTTTCTGATTAAAAACCTCACTGACTCGGGCCACTTCCCCTCGGACTAGAGTCGAGTCTGGGGGGACATCCACGGCAATAATTTGATTCTCTAAAATGCGATCGCCTACGGCTGCTGCGGCAATAGTTTCCGCCTGTTGACGTAATTCAGGATTCGGTAATTTTCCAGATACAATCACCCGGTTCCGCTTCGCCGTCACATCTAGCCGATATACGGCTAATTCCGGGGCCGAATTTAAGGCCAAAGCCACTTTAGACTCGATTCGGCGTTGAATAGAATTATAGTAAAAGAACCCCATCCACAGGACGAGCATGACGCCAAAACCTCCAAGAAATAACCCCAATAAGGCGTAAGGTTTTCCCTCAGTTTTTGGAGCAGTGGATTCTATGATTTGATTGACCAATTCCTGAATGCGATCGGGAACATTGGCTGGGTCTCCATCAAATTCTTGAATCGGTTGCTCATAATCTAAAATTAGGATACTGACGGTTTTTCGCATTTTTTTGATAAAGGCTGGGTTGGGAGTGCCTTTAACAATCACTGCTAAATAGCAGTATCCTCCGACTTCTAAAATTATTTTAGAATCCCCATATTCAATTTCATTGAGTTCAGAAATTTCCCCAGGTTTGACAATACAATCATTGACAAAACTGCGAATGGCCGTCAGCATTCCAGCGACCATTTCTGATTCTAGGCGGTAATCCCCCTCTTCCTGGGCTTCCGCAATCACTAATCCGGAGGCTTTGTGAATTAAAAATACGGCTTGGACGACCAAGGGAATGGATTCTTTGAGAATCAATTCGGCTTCGGAAACACCCTGAACTTTGGAGCGAATTTTGCGTTCTACTCCTTCCATGCTTAAGGTATTCGCGACTTTTTCATTAATGGACTTAATCGCCTCAGTCATGTATTTGCTAATGGTATTCCCAATGACGGGATAGAGGGCGTCTACCATTGCATCCCGTTCCAGGCGAATTTGTTCTTTGATGGTCCGTCCCATTTCGGGGGCTAAAACTTGGGCGATCGAGTTGCGATCAAGTCGGATTTGTTCTTTAATTGCCATTGCCATTTCTGGACCCAGGGCTTTGGCGACATCTTGCGGACTTTCTTTAATTTGTTGGGTAATCGCACTCGGAAGAATGGAGGCGATCGCGGAACTCATGGCTTCTTTATTTTCGTGCGATCGGTTCTTAATCACTTCATCAATAATCGGAACCAATGCCTTAGCGACTTCTTCTTTGGAGTCGCTAATTTTCCGACTGAGAATTTCTGCAATCCAAGGTTTGAGGAGTTCAATCAGCTTTTGTGGGTCATAAATCTGACTTTCCAGGGATTGTAAGTTGGCGTTGGTATTGACCAGCAATTCTCGCAGTCCAGGCAAGTCATGTTCAGTCAGGGATTGCTTGAGGCGATCGAGATCTGATATTTGCGTACCAAATAAAAGCTGCTGCAAACTCTCCATCGGGTCGATGGTTTGTAATAAATCGGCACTTCCCGGGTCGGTTGGCGAAGAGGGTTTAGGGGTTTCTATTCCAAACAGGCTTTCTAGTTGGTCCATTCCTGCTAATACTGCTGCCGTATTCGCTTGCAACTCGCTGATGTTAGGAATAACCGATGAATTACTCTGAGGTGAATAGGTGCTCAGAGTGGGCCATTTATTGTCTTCTGGATCACTTTTTTCAGGCGGAATAGGGCTTTGTTGATCAGGTTCTCTATTCGTTTCTGTGACAACTGCACTATCCATTAAATGGGTTGGCTTGCTGTTGGAATCAGCCTGAGATTCCGGTGCAATGGCTTCAGGTAAAAGGTCAGTAGAAGTCCCCTGATGGGTGATAAAATTTTCGGTTAAATCCGTCTTGGGCTGGGTCAATTCAGGTTCAGTCTGCGGTTTGGGCGTTGCAGACTCTGGGTTGAGTGGAGATGCATCTAAGAACTCATTCTCATGAGGAGAATGAGCCTTTTGGGTTACATTTTCCCTGATTGTTGCGGATGAACGAGATGGGGCAGGGGTGGGTTTGTCCTCTACTTCGGCGATCGCATAATGGTTAACGGTAATGGTCCGCCATTCACCATTTTTAGGCGGTTTAGGAGTAGGGCGATCGCGTTTTTTTACAGCCCGATCGCGTCCGCCATTTTCTACCAACTCCCCTTGCTTCCCTTCCCGGGTTCCGGTGCGATCGTCCGGGGGCTTTTGTAAGGGTTGATCGTTGATTTCCTCGGATAACGGGACCTGTTTTACAGGTTTACCCCCGAGTGCTTCAAGCAAGACATCCCGCAAGTTCTCTAGGGGATCTGGTGCGGTTGTTGTTGTTTCACGATTTACGGTCTTTAAGCCCTCTTCGTCTTCGCTTGACTTACCTGGCTTGAACTCTGACAAATCCATCCTTATGCCCCCTGCCAACACGCTTCATCTGTCGGTTCTTGGGTCTCTAAAAACCCCGCTGATCGGCCCTGATTTTAATCGACGTTATTTAATCTCCATTGCGGTGATCCGGTAAGAGAAGATCCGTTGTAATCTTAGTTTCGGCAGCTTCTCGCAGTTCCGGTGCAAACTCAGTTCCTTTGAGCCTCATCCCAATTTCAAATAAAATTTCTGCCATATCATCCCGGGCGATTTTTCCTTCTTTTAAGTTAGAAAAGCGCCGTTCGACTTCTTCAAACACTCGCTCTCGCAAGGTGTGAATATTTTCTTGATGGGTTTGTTGAATTTCCATGATTTGTTCTCGAATGGATTTGGTTTGCTTATCCAACGATTCATCCAGAGATTCAATGGTATGAGAAATTTTGGCTTTGGTCCGTTCAAGCTGTTGCCGCACGTCAGTCAAATCTTCTTGCGTGTTTAAACTCACGCTTTTAATTTTTTTCTCCACTGCCTCTACTGCTCCTCGCATTTCGGTAGCTGAGAAATGTTTGACTTCCTCTATGCGATCGCGAAACTCTTTTTGTAACAAAATCAAGTTGGCCTCAATTTGCTCAAATCGATGATTATAGTCCCGGATCTGTGACCCGACAATAATCTCGCGAATCTGGTCAATATTGCCCAGCCGTTCTCTCATTTCATCGCGACTGAGTTCATTCATAGAAACACCTCGTTATTTTGTGAATTAGGTTTGATCAATCAAATCTTACCGCTTTAAGAGCCATTTGACCATCACCGGGAAACACAGTTTTGGGTTGAGTGCCAATCCCTCAGACCTCAAATTGATCAGCCTGTTCTTGACTATTTTCTTCGTCAGCGACTTCAGGGTTATCAATTCCCATCTGTTTAGCTGATACTCCAATTCAAGCAAAATTGGAGTACCAATAAACCAGTTTCCTGGCAAAACCTTCGTAAATATTTACAATGGCTTAACCGACTCCCATTCACCCTCTCCCGGTTGAGGGGTCTGAATGCTGCCCTAAAGTCGGAGTTTAAACGCCTGTTTTGAAGCTGTAGGTTATTTCGCCGTCTAGTTCTGTCCAGATTATCCTTTCCCTTTCCAGGATTTAGGGGAAGCTGGCGCTATTATCTCACAGTTTGATCAAATTGTCAGTGATTCAATCATTTCTTCCCTCGATTTATACTCCCTTAACTTTACTGATTTTTAAAGTTAAGGTAGTTTATATACAATTGGCAATTTGAGAGTTTAATAGGAGAAAGTGAGCCGGTGAATTCTGGATGATTCCCCGGTGCGATTCCAACAGGAGGCGTCAGGAAGGCTAAAATAAGAACGGTACTATTGCATAGTCGCTTATTTAAACCTTCATGACGATAGCTGCACCCGTAACAACGAAGTACGAAGCGATAATCGGACTAGAAACCCATTGTCAGCTCAGTACCAAAACCAAGATTTTCTCCAATTCCTCTACGGCATTTGGTGCGCCACCCAATGCCAACATCGATCCAGTCTGTATGGGGTTGCCTGGGGTGTTGCCAGTTCTGAATCAAAAAGTCCTCGAATACGCCGTAAAAGCAGGACTGGCCCTCAACTGCGAGATTGCGCCTTACAGCAAATTTGACCGAAAGCAGTATTTTTATCCTGATTTACCGAAAAATTATCAAATTTCTCAGTATGATTTGCCGATCGCCGAACATGGTTGGCTGGAAATCGAACTGGTAGACGAACAAGGAAATGCTACCCGCAAGCGGATCGGAATTACCCGTCTGCACATGGAAGAAGATGCGGGAAAACTCGTCCATGCCGGAAGCGATCGCCTTTCAGGTTCCACCTACTCCCTGGTAGACTACAACCGCACCGGGATTCCCTTGATTGAAATCGTCAGTGAACCGGATTTGCGATCGGGACAAGAAGCGGCAGAATATGCTCAAGAACTGCAACGGATCGTGCGCTATCTCGGCGTCAGCGATGGGAATATGCAAGAAGGCTCCCTGCGCTGTGACGTGAATATTTCCGTGCGTCCCGTGGGACAAGAAGAATTCGGCGTCAAAGTCGAAATTAAAAACATGAACTCGTTTAGCGCCATCCAACGGGCGATCGAGTATGAAATTGAGCGCCAAATCGAAGCCATCACCAACGGCGAACCCATCTACCAAGAAACCCGCCTCTGGGAAGAAGGCAGCCAACGTACCATCAGTATGCGGAGTAAAGAAGGATCTAGCGATTATCGCTACTTCCCCGAACCGGATTTAGGACCGATTGAAGTCCCATCCAGCCAACTGGAACAGTGGAAATCCGAACTCCCCGAACTTCCCGCCCAAAAACGCGATCGTTACGAAACCGAAATCGGCTTATCCCCTTACGATGCGAGGGTAATCACCGATGATCGTGCCGTAGCGGAATATTTTGAAGCCACCCTCGCTGCTGGTGGAGATGCCAAACAAGCAGCGAACTGGATTCAAGGGGATATTACCGGCTATCTAAAAACTGAAAAGCTGAATATTACCGAGATTGCCTTAACTCCAGTCGCCCTAGCCGAACTCACAGGCTTAATTACATCGGGGACCATCAGCGGTAAAATTGCCAAAGATATTTTACCCGAATTGCTGACCCAAGGTGGGTCACCCAAGGAACTGGTAGAAAGCAAGGGATTAATTCAAATCAGCGATACTTCCGCCTTGGAAAAAATGATTGACGAGGCGATCGCCGCCAATCCCAAAGAAGTCGAATCCTACCGCAACGGCAAAACCAAGCTCAAAGGCTTCTTTGTGGGTCAAGTCATGAAACTCAGCGGAGGACGTGCGGACCCCAAATTGACCAACCAATTGGTTGAGCAAAAGCTCAACGGTTGATGGAGTGGGGATTGGGAGATGGGGAGGATGGGGGAGATGGGGGAGATGGGGGAGATGGGGGAGAGACGGGAGATGGGGATGCTTAAAAGAGTAAGCTTTTCACATTCTCCGGTCCCCTCCCCTTGCCAAGGGGAGGGTTAGGGTGGGGTCCTCTTGAAGTGGCTGAAGCCACTTCACCCACTCTTAGGGACATAAGCGCCTGTATGGAAGCTGGGGAAACCTGAAGCCGCTTAATCCACTTCACCAAGACCCTCCACCCATCTATTCCTCTTGACGTGCGTAAGCACGTCAAGAGGACCCCACCCTAACCCTCCCCTTGCCAAGGGGAGGGGACCGGAAGTACCGTTAATAGGTAGGCAAATCACTATGAATGCAAAAAACTGACCCTTATAAGCATCCTCCCCATCCCCCCCATCCTCCCCATCTCCCCCATCCTCCCCATCCCCCCCATCCCCCCACTCCCCATCCCAATGTTGTCAAACCCGGACCCTTCAAAGAGCCGCATCTTGGTATAATCCCCTGTCAAATAGGCCACTTTTCAAGGAAACAACTATGGCAGACTGGCAAGAAATAACCGGAGGGGTGACGGCTCCAAAAGGATATCGTGCGGCAGGGATTGCCGCTGGGTTAAAACCGTCAGGAGCACCGGATTTGGCATTGATTTGGTCCGATGTAGAGGCGATCGCCGCTGGAGTGTTCACAACCTCCGTTGTTCGTGCCGCCTGTGTAGACTACTGTCGCCAACGCCTTGAGGAAAAAGCCAGTGCCCGCGCTATCTTATGTAACGCCGGACAAGCCAACGCCGCCACTGGAGAGCAGGGGTTGGCGGATACCCTCGAAAGTGCCGACTTGTTAGCGCGAGAACTCTCAATTTCCCCTAATTCCGTCCTGATTGCTTCCACTGGGGTAATCGGTCAACGGATTCGGATGGATGCCTTGCGGAGTGGGATTCCCACCCTTGTAGCCGCTTCCTCCACCGAAGGCAATGATGCAGCCGCCAAAGCGATTTGCACCACGGATTTAGTCCCCAAAACCATCGCCTTAGAAACCACCTTTGAGGGACGTCCCGTGCGCATCGGGGGGATTTGCAAGGGTTCGGGGATGATTCATCCGAACATGGCAACCATGCTTGCCTTTGTCACCTGCGATGCAACCGTTTCTTCCCATCTGTGGCACGATATGCTCAAACGGGCAGCCGATCGCAGTTTTAATCAAATTACGGTGGATGGAGATACCAGCACGAACGATACTCTGATTGCCTTAGCCAATGGACAATCTCGCACCCCGGCGATTACAGAAATGGGTCCGGAGGCGGAAAAATTAGAGGCGGGATTAACGGCGGTTTGTCAACATCTGGCGAAGGCGATCGCCCGAGATGGAGAAGGAGCCACCTGCCTGATCGAAGTCCAAGTCACCGGCGCACCGGATGACGCCGCAGCGCGTCGGGTTGCCAAAACCATTGTCGGATCGAGCTTAGTTAAATCTGCCGTCTTTGGACGGGACCCGAACTGGGGGCGAATTGCTGCCGCTGCCGGACGTGCCGGGGTATCCTTTGACCAAGATAACCTCCGAATCCAACTCGGTGAGTTTTTGTTGATGGAAAATGGTCAACCTTTAGCGTTCGATCGCCCTGCCGCCAGTGCCTATTTAAAACAATCGGCTGCCGGTGCCTATTTGAAAGAGGATACGGTCCTCATGCAGGTTCAAATTGGCAACGGGTCCGGAACTGGAACTGCCTGGGGATGTGACCTTAGTTATGATTATGTGAAGATCAACGCGGAGTACACTACTTAAGAGACAAGCGCTTGATCCAGTGGCGGAATCCACGGATGTTGCAGGAGGGGTAACTACCCCTCCTAGGGTATAAACCTCATTAAGTTTAAGTTAAAATTAAATAGGGGTGATGGATCTTTCCCGGGAACGGGAGAGCAATTTAGACATTCGCCTTCCTGGAAAACCTGATGATTCAACATTAGGAAGAAATTGCCTACAACGGAATTGCCCCTACTTTTACTGAACAATAAACGTGACGTTCTGAACGGAACTCGATGAACAAGAACAAAGGCGGACGCCCAGCTACCGGACAAGGAGAGCGTTTCTACTTCCCTATCCCCAAAGTAAAAGCGGCCCATATCCTCAAGGTGATTCCGGATGAGAAGATGCCCTTGGTAGAGGAACTTTTACAAGCCCTGGCGGACCAAGCCAACCTCAAAAAATCCGAATCTTCTTGACTTTAGGTTTTTTTGCCAATAAAATTAAGGTAGAAGCAAGCAATAAAAAAGCGCGATGCCCACGACCAAGTAGTACCGCGCTTTTTAAACCAAATGACCCGAATCACTCTCGATTAGCAACTAACTAATCGAAGGTTAAAACGGAAAAACAATAATCAGTGAATCAACGTACCCGGACTACTACAAGTCCCGTATCAGTATCAAGACCAGTACCAGAACCCGTAATAGGGACCCTTACCATTACAAGAAGTAGCAAGAGTCATCAAGGCAATCAATCAATTCAATTGAATTCAATTGAATAAAGGATTGAATCACTAAGGGATTGAATCACTAAGAGATTATACCATGAACAAGACCTATCCGCAACCCCCCGCCCTCGAAAATTATAGTCGGCTGGAACTGACCCTGAGTAAACCCACTTCAAAACGGTTACCGCAGCGGGGAAAACAATCTTTGGACAAAGCGATCGTCTCTTGTCCGATCCAGATAGAACGCTTGGGCATCGTTAAGCGGACGAATACGCCCTATATTGTCTATCGGACACCCTACGGGAGAGGCTGCACCTTCATTGCCCGGAAGTATTTGATTCAGTCGCTGTTAAGCTTGTTGGGGATTCGCGATCGCCTGGGGGAATCTATTACCGGGATTAGCATCAGTGAGTATCGCCTAACAGTCCAGCAGGGGGAAACCCTCTACACCCTTCCCGATCGCGAGGTATTCGATTATTTGGAACGGCAAAATCAAGCGGCGATCGAAGAATTACAAGTTAAGTTACTGGGGAATCAAATCCTTGTTTGGAATCCCCTGAATGGAAATATCAACGAGATCAAACCCGATGGATGTTCTTGTTATCAAACTTCTGACCCTCAGTCCTTTTGCAAACATCAAGTTGCTGCCCATTTGTCTCTACGAAATCAAGGGTGGGGTTCTTTAGGACTTTATTTTAAGCCTGATGAGGAAGTCGCTGCATTTCCAGCATCGCGATCGCCCTCTCCCCTCACTTAGACTACTGCATATCATCCGATTCAACTTCAATAACGCCCCCAAAAAGGTACTGCCTTATCCATCCGCTTAAGGATCTGGGCAAGTTGCGCATTGTGATGGGGCGCATTGCCACCGATTGGGTAGATAGTCCGGGGAGTCCTGGGGCAATTTTTCATAGAAATTTCTTAAACAAGAGCCGGAATATCAATAAATTTTTCTTATTCAGATAAAAATTTATTAATTATCTATCTTTTGGATGAGTGAATCCCGATAGCCCTTCGTTTATACCTATAACCAGTCTTGAAAAAAATCCTGATTTAAAGTTTTCCCAATAACCCAATTCACGAGCAATATCTCATTTGAAATTTAGCGTGTATAGACCATTATGAATTTGCTGAAACCCTCAAAGATAACTCGAAAATTCAGCCTAATTCTAGGCGGATTCTTGACCACTTCTCTCCTAGTTGCTATGCCGGTGATGGCGCAAATTACGGAGGCCAAAGTTGCTTCTCTGGTGGAGGCATTGCGACTGGCTGCACCAGATACAGGAATGGAAGATGACGGACTCTATAGCGATTGGCAAATTAAACCGGATAATATTCCCCGGTGGTCGAGACTCTGTATTGATCAGGAACTGACTCCGGCGGAATTTGAAGCCAATGAAGCGCAAGCTAGAGAAGTTTTAGCTTGTGTGATGAGCGATATCCTCAAGGAGGAGTATGAAGCCAGTGGCAATGATGAATCTTTAGCGGTCCGTCGGGCGGCGGCTTGGTGGATGGCTGGAGACCCTGAGCAATATAACAGTGAAAGTATTTCTGACTATACTCAAGAGGTTTTGCAATACTATCAGCAACAGGAATAAAATCCTAGGGTTATCCCCATTACTCAATAGACTTCTGGCAAAATTCTTTAAAGCCCCCCTTCTTAAGGGGGGTTGGGAGGATCAATCCTTTTTTTGCAAGAGGTCTAATGCCAAACCCAACGGGTAAAGCCTAAAAATGAATAGTTTTGATGAGGCCGGTTATCTTCAGATACCGCCTTTTTTATAGCTTTCATGCAAGGGGTTATAAATTCCTGGTTTTGTCACTTAATTTTTATTGGATTGACTCCATAGGAGAGGAGATGATAACGGTCAAAATTCTGGTAAGAGATTTCCATAAAAAAGTTCTGCATTAGAAGTAATGCCGAATTATTCAAGCCCCCCTTAAGAACGCCAATCGGTTGGGGGGATCTCTGATAGAAGATTTTATTTGTTGGAATACCCTAAGAGATTAAGATTTGGACCCGTACAGAGGACTCAATGCGATCGCTTCTTGCATGGGCAATCCCTCGGTAATCCCTCAGTGTGGATTCGCAGGTTGGGACAAGGAACGGCCTTCACACCACAGCAAATCACCGCATCCAAAGTCTCAAAATGGGTGTACGGTTGTCCTGACTGGATCGATTCCGCTTGGGAAATTTAAAGGTGTCTGTGAAGGAGTGACGTGGGATGAGCGATCCATTATTGCTGGCGATCGGTTTGTTAACTCAGATGAAGACCTCAATTTCTGAGGTAATGCCGAACCAGCCTAAGCCCCCAGAACAAACTGTACCGAGAATCAACACCCAGGAATGGGAATTCATTGCCAGGGCCGATATACTTCCCACGGTAGAAATGAGTGGGCCGGAATTTAGTTCAGTGGGCAGGGTATTACCCTTGGGGTTGGGTGATCAACTGTTTGAGAGTTATCCGGCTGAATTTGTGGGACAGTCTGAGGGGGCGATCGCCTCGTCAAACGCAGCCCTTCCCAAAGCTGAAACTGCATCGGAACGGGTTGCTTATGTCCAAACTCCATCCTTTCGACCCCAGTCGGGACCGCAACTGTATCAACAACGATTAGCGGCATTGCAGGCGGGACAGACTTATACCCGAATTCCCTGTGAGAGTTATGGATCCTTGTGGGCGAATGCCTGGGAACAGCCGACTTATGAGCAATGGAAAGCCTTGCTAGAACAAGAAGCGCAAGCGGTGGCGAAAGGACAGGGTTCTAATCGGTTAGCGGTGTTGTTGGGGGACTCGATTAGTATGTGGTTTCCCCAGGACCGACTTCCGGAGGGTCGGATCTGGTTGAATCAGGGGATTTCTGGGGATACCTCCCGAGGCATCCTGAGTCGATTGTCGGCTTTGCAGGGAACGCGACCGGATACGATTTATATTTTGGCGGGGATTAATGATTTACGCCAGGGGATGGGGGTGGATGAAATTTTGGAGAATCATCGACAGATTTTGCGTCGCCTCCGTCAGGACCATCCCGGTGCTCAGGTGGTTTTACAATCGATTTTGCCGACGCGGTTAGCCCAGATTCCCAATCGGCAAATTGAGTGGATTAATCAACAATTGGCGGCGATCGCCCAGGAAGAAGGGGCGAGTTATCTGGATTTGTATGAGCAGTTTAGCGATCGCGCCGGAAACTTGCAGTTGGAATTAACGACCGATGGATTACATCTGAATGCGCGCGGGTATGAACTCTGGCAAGGGACCCTTACCCATGCAGAATCCTGGCTGGCGTTACATTCGAGGTCTGCAAAGCATCCATAACAGTTTCTAGGGATAGGTATCAATCACCCTGGGGGATGTGGGGTCCAGCTTTCCGGTGCGATCGCCCTCTCCAAAAGGTTATTAACCGGGTTTGGGCCTCCGATGGGTTGTTAGCGGGCCCAGAATACTTGAAAAAACCGGGGTTCTAACCGGGTCAGAAGTAGCGTCTTTGTACAGTCAAGCCTCCGTGAAAACGGGGGCTTTTTTAAGGGCGGCGATCGGTCCCCCCTGAAAAGTTGGGTTGAGGGGGCAAAAGGGCTTCAAGGCGATCGCAAATTTTGTTAAACTACACCACAATTACCAAATTTGCCTCCTTGGGGAGGATCCGAAGAACAGCTTTCCCATTCATCGAAGCGCGAAGGGATACGAAGTAGATAGGCAAAAATATTTTTCTATCTGTTTTGCCTATAACCCTTACTTAGTCAACCGCGAAGGATGTAGGTGGGTAGTGCTCACCCTAACCGCATCACAACTTTGTCTTAGACGTACTCAAGAGGATCTAACCATGACCGTTCCCCCAATCACGGAAAAGCTGCTGGCCGCCAAAAAAGCCGCTGGCCTGAGCTTTGCCGACCTCGAAGCCAAAGTCGGCTGCGACGAAGTCTGGATCGCCTCCGTCTTCTATCGTCAGGCCAGCGCCTCGGTGGAAGAAGCCACCAAAATCATTGAAGCCCTTGGAGCCGACGCTTCCCTGATTGAGGTTCTGACCGAGTGCCCGGTCAAAGGTGGCCTAGACCCCGTAATCCCCACCGACCCGCTGATTTACCGCTTCTACGAGATCATGCAGGTCTACGGTATGCCCATCAAAGCCGTGGTGCACGAGAAATTTGGCGACGGCATCATGAGCGCCATCGACTTCACCCTCGACATTGAGAAAGAAGAAGATCCGAAAGGCGATCGCGTCAAGGTGATCATGAACGGCAAATTCCTGCCCTACAAAAAGTGGTAGCCCCCATCGTCCCCCCCTTTACCCTAGAGACTGCGATCGCAAAGGCCCGCATGGCCGAAGACGCCTGGAACAGCCGCGACCCCGACCGCGTGGCCCTGGCCTACACTGAAGACAGCCACTGGCGCAACCGGGCCGAAATCTTTCAGGGCCGGGACGCTATTCGCGCCTTTCTGCGCCGGAAGTGGGATAAAGAACTCGACTACCGCTTAGTTAAAGAGGTGTGGGCCTACGGCGACAACCGCATCGCTGTGCGCTTTCAGTACGAGTGGCACGACGACGCAGGCCAGTGGTACCGGGCCTACGGCAACGAAAACTGGGAGTTTGACGACCAGGGCCTGATGCGCCGCCGCGAAGCCAGCATCAACGATCGCCCCATTGCCACTGAAGACCGCCGCTTCTTCTGGCCCACCTCGGGCCCCCGCCCGCAGGATCACCCTGGGCTAATTGACTCGCCGGTTTAGGCGGGGTAAACGCCGTTTGCCCCTAGGGGGTGGGTCGGACAGCATCCATGACAGTTTCTAGGGATAGCTATCAATCCAACTGGGGGGATTTGGGTCCAGTCTTGCGATGCGATCGGCTTCCCAAACAGGACTTACTCCCTCTATAAAATCGAAATAACATTTCTAAATAATGTAGAGGCGAGAAAGCGAATCGCCTTTACATTATTTAGGGTATTTAGGGTTTAGTGTTAAAGATTGCGTCAGTTCTGCCGGTTTCTAAGCCTTACGGTATCAGTATTTTAGATGGGTACAGGCTCCCTTAAAACCGGGGCTTTTTTTCGAGGCGGCCATTGGTCCCCCTCAAAAGTTGGGTTGATAGGGGCAAAAGGGCTTCAAGGCGATCGCAAATTTTGCTAAACTACACGACAATTACCAAATTTGCCGCCTTGGGAAGGATCCGAATAACAGCGGATCAATGCCCTGGTATCTGCTTAGGTAACTACACTCTCCCTACAGAATAGGGCAGCGGATCAGAAACTCAGTTTTTCACTGATAGTTTTGACTTCCATTCCTCATCCATTTTCTGGCATTGTACCCACAGCGGAGAACAGGTTAAACCCAACTTCCTCAACTCAGGGTATCAATGCCCTCTCGTGATCAACCGGGACAGGATCAACGTTCACCCACTCCAAACGAGGTTAAAAAACCAGACTGGAGTCGGTTATCAATAGTCCCATAGAGGCGGCAAATCTGGCTTACTCGGGTTCTCCTTCCCTCGACAAAGGGAACGAGACATAATACTTTCGCTGTATGCTATAAATCGATTTCCGGTACTTAACATTAGCTCGGATTAAGATCAGCAGGATATCAGAGGACCTATGGCAACAAAATTCCCAAAATTTAGCCAAGACCTCGCGGCAGACCCGACAACACGTCGGATTTGGTACGGGATTGC
>NZ_JAMXFC010000078.1 GCF_025370755.1 Laspinema sp. D2d
GCCAAGGGGAGCCTAGATGCAAGTCGGGCTCCCCTCTTTATTGCTTTCGTGTCACTGGCTTAGTCTAAACTCCAGAAGGAAGAGTGAGGGGCTACCGTTGAGTCGGCTGACAAAGTTTTTGGCTTGAAAGGTGAGAGCGGGGTTTGGGCGAGTGAGTTGGTTGTGGGTGGTTAAGATGAGGGAGGCATTGGCATCAGTGGCGATCGCTTCTAGTCTGGGTAAGGTGCGTTTGAGTCGGGTGGTGTCTGGGGCTGGGGCTGGAATGGCGATGACTCCGGCATAAAGACAACCAAACAGGGCGGCGATCGCATCAAGGCTTTGGGGATAAACTAGGAGAACTCTAGACCCCGGAGAGAGTTGACTTTGTAGGTAGGCGGCGATCGCTTTTGCTTTTTGGTCGAGTTGGCGATAGGTGAGTTGACTGGTGGGGGTTTTGCCGTTTTTGAGGAAAGTGTAGGCAATTTGGTTGGGCTGTTGGTGGGCGCGGGTTTGTAGGAGGTGAATGAGAGTGGAAAAGGTCTTGACACTCCCCGGTCTGAAGACGCGGGGATTCTTAAGAACCTTGACCCTATCGGATCTTGATTCGTAACGGCTGTGCCAAACAGCCTCTAAACTGTCCGAGAAACTCATCCAGCTTACTTGTATGCTTACGCAGGATATTCAGCGCCCCATTGCAATCAGCGTTGACAATCCAGTCCTTTGCGGTGCGGTAAAGTCCACGTTTGATACGCTTGCCACTGAATTCGTATTTTTTGGGATTATCAGCATTCCAAACAGGAAGGGTGTCGCCATCGAGCGCACTCGCTTTACTGGTGTACGACTCTTCTTGCTCGACTACTTCAATTCCGTACCGTTCGCAGAGGCTTTGCAGCTTGCGCTTAAAGGTAAAAACGGGAATTTGAGTGAAGTTCTGATTGTTGCGTTTGCCCAGATTGACCGATTGTTTCAGGTCAGGGTTGTAGCCCACAACAATCTTGCTGATGCTTCGCTTGATGCACCAATTAACTACCTGCCTTGCCGATTTATTCAGGAAGTCTTGCACTTGATGATTGCGCCTATCCAACAACGATGCTTGTCGATGCGTCAATCCTTGGATCTTTTGCAAATCCTTAATCGATTGCAGCCGAGCATTTTCCTTGTTGTACCACTGATTAATCGACTTAATCTTGCGGCCATCAATCACAAAAGACTCTTTGGTTGTACTGACACAACTCGCAAAGTTGTTCAATCCCAAGTCGATACCAAGCATTTCCATGGACCGTTCAATTTGCTTTTCTTCCTGCCCCTCATAAACATAGGCGGCATCAAAATAGTGTCCGTCAAACTTAGGCAGAATGCGAATCTCTTTGATATTCAGACCCCTGAGCCTTTCAGGGACTTGGAAAGAAAAAGTACCATGTTCCCGTCGAAATTTACGGGATGTCGGCACGGTGAACAACCAGTTTTTACTGGGCATCTTCTCCAGGTCCCTCGGACGAATCGGAATCACCAGCAAAAAGTAGCCCTCTTTAGGCAGATAGGCAGGGATGTTCACCCTTGCACTCAATTCTCCACGCTGTTTCATTTGCAGCAATTTGAAGAACGAGTTAAAAGAGCGGTCAACTATCTTCAAGGTCTGTTGAGCAATGTCTGTTGCCAACAGATCATAGTTCTCATTCGTCTTGGAATGATGATAGTTGCCCTCATAGCGAAGATGCTTGCGCTCCTGAAAGAAATACTGACGGACGTTGTACAGGCCGACGTTGAACATATTTTTGCTCAATCGACAAAGCTGTTTAGCAACTGCCGCCTCCTGCTGATTCAGTTTCAACCGATTGGTTTGAGTGAGTAACATCCTTGATTCCGCTGAACACATACCCATCATAGCGGAAACCTTCAAAGATGAGCGGTTAAAACCGCTCGTTCGTTTTTCCTCTGCGATCTAAAGATGCCCAGTTCCCAAACTCTCGGACTTTTCTGATGGGTGGGATAAATGTTAATAAAAATCAAGAAATTGAGGGAATGCGATCGCCATCCCCCCAATGATGGCATATATGCTATCATTGGCTCATGTGTAGCAAACTTGTGATTGACACCAACGTTTTTGTCAGTGCCTTGATTAGTCCCGATGGAGTCAGTCGTGCCGTGCTTCGTGCCTGCTTACAAGGCAAGTATCAACCCCTGATGGGAACGGCTTTGTTTTTGGAGTATGAGTCCATTCTGGCAAGGTCAGAAGTCATGGTACGTTGTCCGCTACCGAAAGCAGATGTTGAAGCATTGCTGGCTGCTTTGATGTCAGTGAGTCAATGGGTTCAGATTTATTACTTATGGCGGCCAAACTTGCGGGATGAAGCCGATAATCATTTGATTGAGTTGGCGATCGCAGGCAATGCCGAGGCAATTGTCACCCAGAATGTTAAAGATTTCCAGCAGCGCGAACTCATCTTTCCCCAGCTTTCTATTCTTTCCCCTGAAGCATTGATTACGGAGTAAGTATATGGCAACTTTAACGATTCGTTTACCCGATGAAAAACATTCTCGCCTGAAAGCACTGGCTCAATCTCGTGGCATCAGTGTGAATAAATTAATGGAAGAACTCTCGACGCTTGCACTAGCTGAGTTTGATACTCAGACACGGTTTCAAGCCTTAGCAATGCAGGGAGATGTGGCGCGGGGTTTAGAGATTTTAGATCGATTAGATACTTTGAATGAGTAGTAATTCTAGTTTTTGAGGAGGTTGTGCAATTGATGGCAACGACTTTGTTATAGTTTATGAAATGGGTAATACCAATTTAAAATGAAATAGCATAAGATGGAAGCAGTATTTGATAGAGGTGGCTGATGGCAGGTCGGATGAA
>NZ_JAMXFC010000035.1 GCF_025370755.1 Laspinema sp. D2d
GCCAAGGGGAGCCTAGATGCAAGTCGGGCTCCCCTCTTTATTGCTTTCGTGTCACTGGCTTAGTCTAAACTCCAGTTAAGACAGACGTCATCATACTATAACCTACTCAATCATATTTTTCCCAGCCGTATCTGTATTTACAATTTCGTTAATCTTCAGAGGGGTTTAAAGAGAGTTAAACATTAACCGCGAATGTAGTCACGGGAGTCCGGGGATACAGTAAGAGAAAGACTACCCGGTTTTTTGACACAATTTGTAACCCGCAGCAACTGTCAGGAGGATAGAAACCTAGTTTTTTGTCCCTAGGATTTAATCCTGTATCAATGCTGGCGGGTCGAACCAGAAACCACCCCAAAAGGCGATCGGTCCAAGGAACAAGTGATCCCCTATTTTTGAAGGGTTGGATCAATCAAGGACTGGGGTACAGGAACGGGAAGACAACCCGGGTTTTTTGATAAAATTTTTGCTGGATTTACACCCAATTTAGGCCAAAACTCCGGCTTCTAGTTGTGCATTTGTGGTGAAGCAGGAGGTTGTAAAAAAGCGCTTTTCTGTGTGCCATCCCGGGGGGTAAGGCGCGATCGCCCAAAAAAAATAGCCTCCATCCGACTGGAGGAGGCAAGTCTAACCGAAGAACTATACCTTGGTGCGATCGGTTAAAATCTCATAACCTTGCTCAGTCACCAAAACCGTATGCTCAAACTGAGCCGACAAGGAATTATCCACCGTCACCGCTGTCCATTTATCCGATAGAATCTTGGTATGGCGGGAACCCTGGTTGACAATGGGCTCGATCGCCAACGTCATCCCTGCACGCAGTTTGACATTGGGCATCTCCCGAGTCCGGAAATTAAACACCGAGGGTTCTTCATGAAGATTTCGACCCACACCATGACCCGTGAAATCTTCCACCACACTAAACCCATTCGCCTTCACACAATCCTCGATCGCACCGGCAATATCCAGCAGATAATTCCCCGCCTTCACTTGCTCAATGCCCTTATAAAGCGATTCTTCTGCCGCCCGAATCAAGTGTGCCGCCTGGGGAGAGGTTTCCCCACCCACAGCGATCGTGATGCAAGAATCCCCATGAAATCCTTCAAAATAAGCGCCGGTATCAACCTTGAGGACATCTCCAAGACAGAGTACCTTTTTTTTATTCGGAATTCCATGCACGACTTCTTGATTAACACTGGCGCAAATCGAAGCGGGAAATCCATGATACCCCTTAAAACTCGGAGTGGCCCCCATTTCCCGAATGCGTTTTTCCGCATAAGCATCCAAGTCAGCAGTAGTCATTCCTGGTTCGACGGTTTCGGAAATTTCTTTCAGGACCGTAGCGACAATTTTGGAGGCTTGACGCATGATATCGATTTCACGGTTCGACTTGAGTTCAATCCCCCGGCGTTGCTGTTTTTTGGCACGCGATTGACTGACGGGCTGAGGCAGTAGATTAGAAAGAATGTTCATCTATGGGATAAGTAACTAGGATATGGACATCAATAAATAAGAAGAAGCGTTGCGCCAGTCGGCGATCGCCCTTGTGCATCTAGGAATCTTTATCTAAGTTAACAGATTATTCACCAATTCCCCAGAAGGTTCTAGGGTAAAGGGTCTCGACTGACCCTTTAGCCGTTCTAGTGCTTTATACCGATTGCGGTCCCGCCGAGATGGTAATCATACCCGTCATACCCGCTTCAGTATGACCGGGAATTGTGCAGCGCAACTGATAGGTCCCCGGTTTGAGGGGGGTTAAGATCCATTCCGCCTCAGCAGTGGGTTTCAGTTCAAGTTCGTGAATCGCCCCTTTAATTTCCACCTTTCCCGCTTCAACTTTGCTAGTCCAACTGGCATCAGCAAAATCTTTAGCGGTGAAATAATGTTTTTGGGGACTGGGATTGTCTAGGACTAATTTATATTGCTTTCCGGCCACAAAATCGAGGCGATCGGGAAAAAACTTTAGCTCATTAGCTGAATTGCCCAAACTGACTTTAATTTCAGTGGCAGATTGAGCCGCCAGAACCGGGGACCCCAACCAACCGAATCCAAGGGCTAGACTGAGCAGCACAGAGAACAGGGTTGGAAAGAATAGACGCGGGAATAGCTTTAAAGGCGATCGCATGATGGGGAGGACAGTCATAGTTTTGAGGAAAATTGCGAACGTTTCCTTACCGAATGTATCATCCCGGGGGAATGGGTGGGGAGGGTGGGGCAGATGGGGAGGAGGGGGAGATGGGGAGGATGGGGGAGATGGGGAGGGTGGGGAGGATTGGGGAAATTCGGCTTCCCCTATCTCCCCTATCTCCCCTATCTCCCCTATCTCCCCTATCTCCCCTATCTCCCCTATCTCCCCTATCTCCCCTACCCTCCCCATCTCCCCTATCTCCCCTATCTCCCCTATCTCCCCTATCTCCCCTATCTCCCCTACCCTCCCCCATCTCCCTGTTAGGATTTTAAAACTCGGATAAATTCCAACGGAAGTCCATCGGTATCGGCAATGAAGGTGACTTCGTAGAGGCGATCGCCGATTTGTTGTTGAGTGGGTTCCAGCAATACTTTTAAGGGGGATAAGTCAGGGTTGGACTTGGTGGCGTCCAAAACCTGCTGTTGTAACTGTTCTAACCAACTGGGTAGATCTGGGGTGGAGTCGGTCAGGTCAAAGGAGAGATGATAATAGCCAGTGTAATGCTCATCTCCAAAGGCATCAGCGGTGGGGCGGGGTTCGGGAATTTGAATTAGTTCAATGCGCCCATTTAAACCTTCCATCCAACAGGCGAGGGTAATGCCTGCGGTAAATCGTTCACAAACTGTAAATCCGAGGAGGGAATAGAAGGCGATCGCCCGATGAATATTTGCAGTCCGGATCGAAACATGGTGCATCTTCCCTGCCTTAGATGGAGTTACTCAAACAATCGGAAATAAGGATAGCGGATGGGAACCCCCGGTTCCTTTTCCAGCTCAAAATTAATCACTTCCCAACAGGGTTCCACCGCTGCCTCGGGGCTGAATTCCACAGGTAAGCCATAGAGTCGCAGTTTTGCTGAATCCGGTTGACCCCGCCAAGGGGAACTGCGTTCTAGGTAGGAACCAATTAGGTTCTGATAGCGTTGGGCAATAATGACTTGAGTAGCCCGATACCCTTGAGTGTAGAGGCGATCGAGGGCTTCATGGATTTCAAAGCGAATCCCATCAGGATGGGTATGTTGCCGATACCACTCATTATTCCACTGACGCCAATGCCGTCCAGACTGGAGGTGAATCAGTTCCCCGGTGGTTGGGTTGGCCTCAAATGCACCATGACGCTGACACAAATAAGTATCCGTCAGAGTCAGTGCGGGAATTGTCTGACGACAGTGGGGACACTGAATCTCTGGGCCGAAGATAGGATACTGCGAAGCTAAATTGATCATGCTATTGGGGGCCAACTTGCTTGGGTTAGGTGCGCCAGGGATTTTGGCTTTATTATAGCGAGGGAGACCTGGGTATTGCTTACAATTTATGGCGATTCCTTAAATAAGGCAAGCTCAATTGTGACAAATCTCAATCAACCTCTCAGGGTTTCCTCGAATTATTGGCCGGTGCCGGATCTGTCTGCGGCGGCTTTTGTTGCGCCGAATGCAACAGTGATGGGCTGGGTGGAGGTGGGTCCCGGGGCGAGTATCTGGTATGGTGCCGTGGTGCGCGCTGATGTGGAAAAAATTATCATTGGCGCGAGTAGCAACATTCAAGATGGGGCGGTTTTACATGGAGATCCGGGAAAGCTGACGGTTTTAGCAGAGTTTGTAACCGTGGGTCATCGGGCGGTAGTGCATGGGGCCTATATTGAACGGGGCTGTTTGGTGGGGATTGGTGCGGTGGTGATGGATGGGGTGCGAGTGGGAACCGGGAGTATAGTGGGGGCTGGGGCAGTGGTCACGAAGGATGTTCCGCCTTATACTCTGGTGGTGGGTATTCCGGCTAAACCCCTGCGTACTTTGTCGGAAGCAGAAGCTGCGGAATTGATTGAACACGCAAGGCGCTATGAGCAGTTGGCGTTGGTTCATGCGGGTAAGGGGACGGATCTGGGCTTTAGGGTGGCGGATTCCTAGGGCTTTGTCCCTCTAAATAATGTAGAGGCGATTCGCTTGGTCGCCTCTACTGGGGATGGGCTAGGGTCCATGCCTGAGTTTTGAGGGGTCTGAGGGTTTCCTGGGCTAATTTGAGCAGAATCGGTGAAAAGGGTTGTTCAAGTGAGCCAATTGATTGCAAAATGTCAGTAGAACTCAGAAAATAAGTTAAGAATTTAAAGAAAAGGGGAATTCACTATGGATTTTGACTGGCGCATACTCATTGTTCTGTTACCCATCATTGGCGCTGGAAGTTGGGCGCTGTTCAATGTTGGTAAAGTGGCGATCGCCCAGATCCAAAACTTTTTGAACAAACAAGCCTAATCGGTTTCACCCGGGGAACCGGGGTGGATACTTCCCTCTTGCGGAGTCGTTTTTTCCCTTGAGCTTGCGGGAGTCCTTGTGGAACTTGAAGAGGGGTTCAGCGGTCATTTCGACCCAGCAGCTTGGACTGCCAATCACGCAAACGCAAACACAAAACTAATCTAAAAGCACCTGAACCCAGGCCACTGAGCTAAGGTTTGGGGGCTTTTTTCTTGTGGCGATCGCCTTAAACGTCAGGCTGGGGGGTAGGTGCGGGTAGCTCAATGGTAAATGAAAAGGTACTGCCTTGACCCAAGGTACTTTCGGCCCAAATCTGCCCGCCATGCTGTTGGACAATTTTTTCACAAATGGTTAGACCTAAGCCGGTCCCTCCATGAGCACGGGAGTCGGAACTATCCACCTGTTGAAATCGCTCGAAAATCTTTTCTAACCGTTCTGGGGGAATGCCGCGTCCACAATCTTTGACCTGGAACAGGATATGGGTGGATTGCACGGATGCTTTCAACCAGACGGTGGAGCCTGGAGGGGAAAATTTGATGGCATTGCTCAGGAGATTGGTAAAGACTTGGATCAGGCGATCGGCATCAGCGGATAAGACGACCTCTGCTGGCTCAACTACAATCGAAACCAAGGCATCTTCAGCTAGGGCCTGTATGGAATCTGCCCCGCGTTGCATGAGTTCTCCCGCATGACAAGGCTGTTTGACGATCGCCTCTTTTCCCGAAGCCATGCGTTCCATATCCAGAATATCATTGAGCAGACGTAAAAGCCGGTCGGAGTTCTCTAAGGCAATGGAGAGCATTCGTTGGGATTTTTCGGGTTGGTTCGCCAGGACCCCACTGGCTAATAGACCCAGGGAACCCCGAATTGAGGTGAGTGGGGTCCGAAGTTCATGGCTGACGATGGAGATAAACTCATCTTTCATCCGTTCGATTTCAATCCGCTCAGTGATGTCTTTGAAGGTTAAGACAACCCCGACTATTTCCCCTTTTTGGCGCAGGGGGGCGCTAATATATTCTACCGGAAAACAGGTGCCGTCTTTGCGCCAAAAGACGCCATCGGTAATAAATTTGACGTTGCCTTGTTTGAGGGTTTCATCAATGGGAAATTCCCCTTTTAAAGGGGAGGGGTGAGGATTAGGGGTCATTCTAAGCAAGAGTTGGACCGGATGACCGATCGCCTCGGCAGGTTCATAACCTAACATTCTTTCGGCAGCCGGATTTAAAAAGGTGAGCTTCATTTGCTCATCCAATCCACAAATTCCCTCTCCAGCGGAGTTTAAGATTAATTCGTTCTGATGGCGCAACCAGGCGAGGGCTTGATCCGGTGGCGGATAATCCGCCGGTTGGGTGCCAATAGTGAAGGCATACAAATCGGCTCGAAGTGCCATGTGTTCGAGGCGATCGCGAATGCTTTGGAGTTCGGTCCGGTTGCTTACGGGCGATCGCGGTGCGGGAATGTCCTGATTCGGCCAGTTTGGTAGGTCGTTACAAGGACAGGACATAGGGGGCATTCCTCTCGTTCTTAGGGGGTGAGGCATGGAACATCGAGGGCAGTCCACAATTTCCCATTCTGATGTCATGAGCTCGGCGACGGTTTCCTCGGTTCCTGTTAGATAACAATGCCCTGACTCTGGCGCTTGTACCTCGAACCATAATTGTTCAAACTCCTGACTGTAGGACTCCCCTGCAATGGTTTCTGTCGGTTTGCGGTCTAGCCCTCCGTTTCTCATCAAGACGCTTTTGCCTAATTGCAGCCAATGAGCAAGATATGCTTTTACTTTAGATGGGGACGCCATAATTCCCTATAACCTTCCATTGTAGAGCTAGACCCTATTAAGGGCTGCTTTTTTAATCAAATCTTAAGATTGGCAGTCTTCCGCCTATCCCCAGTTTAAGAAATTTTAGGGAATCCAGGAGGAATTCATAGCGGGACCTTTGACTCAACAACTCTTTCTGGGCAGTAACCGTAAGGGGGAAAAGGATGAGTTGATCGCGGGGTTCAGAATAGCAAGGAAAAAGGCAGGAGATTGAGGCGATCGCTAAAACGGACAGGGTATCTGTCAAGGGGGACGCTCTAGGGAACTCCGTTGTTCTTAAGTTGCCCCAAAAGGAAGGTTAAGGGTTCAACCTCGAAAGGACTAATTTTAGTTCCACTTTATCCCCGAAGCGAGGCGGGGAATAACAAAACTGGGTAATTCAAGGTTCAAGTTTACCCTAAAATCGCTGGAGTTAACTGACCCATTGGGGTAAAAATTCCCGGTTGGGTTGTCACTCACTCCTGATGGTGGGCGCGCACTTTGTCTCGGAGGCGTTGAGCGATCGCCTGAATGTAACTCATGCCTTCATCATCGGGTTCCATATTACACCGTCGCCAACGGTTTCTCGCTATCAATAAGGCGGTGCGAAGTTCTTGGAATGACTGCGGCAGAATCTGCTTTTTTTGGTAATCTTTAGCACAGCGATGGCCTATTTCTACGCATTCCTCTACCGACTCCCAAGATTCATAGCCATTGAAACTTAAAGCAAAATGATTAAATAATTCCCAACGGGCATGAGTGGAGGGAATATCAGATTCAGTCAGTTGGGTATGTTCAATGGGTTTTAACAGTAAACTCACCAGGGGTAACCAGGCTTTTTCGATCCATTTTAAATCGGGGGAAGCCGTCACCCGCTCGAAAATCCAATGAGTGTCTATTAATTCCATTTCCATGCCAATTTCTGCTTCTTTATTTGAAGTATGAAAAATTAGCGGACATCGGGGCTGTTGCGTCGCCAAATAATCAACGATTTCTCGGCCATTCCCTGGATCAAAAACTTTTTCTTGCAGGGTCCAGCTTTGACCCAGATTATAATCCAAGCTGATTAATAGACATTTTTCTAAATGGACTTTTAACCAAGACAAAAGCTCCGGAGCATTATCAAAACATAATACATATTCCCCGGGAAACTTTTGTTCGAGGTGATGGCGCATTCGGTCAATTCGTTTTTTACTATTATCTAATATTACAATATTTTTAGCTCGACTCAGGCGGTTAAATTGGGGGGTATTGCGCGACACCCAAGCCATTAATTCTAAAGAATTCTTGAAAAACCCACAGGACCAACCGGGAAAGACTTCACCGAGGCGATCGCTGATTAAATTTTGGGCGTCTGGGGTATCATCTAAGATAATAATCATCCGCGATGAAGGTACGGTCTGAGGGTCGCGTTGCGGTGGCTTATCTGGGAGGCGTTCCTCACTAGAATTAGAGCTATGTTTAGCCCTCGATTGGATTAACCGTTTCAGGGTATCGGCCCAATCTGAATCAATCCAATCCCAAGAATCGATCGCTTCTAAGGAGTGAGAGGGGATGACCCTTTCACAGTGCCAATTTGCACCCTTCAACGCCATTTCCATCCCGATTTCGGCATCCCCATTTGAGGTATGGAGAATTACTGGACATTGGGGCAATTGTGTGATCAAGTAATCTACCACCTCGCGACCAATTCCCGGATCAAAAAGTTGGCCGCTGCGTTCCCAACTGGGGCCCAAATCATGGTCAAGACTGAGCAAAAGGCACTCATGTAAGTGTCTTTTTAACCAGGCAATAATATCTGGGGCATTATTAAAAAAAATTGCCGCATAGTCAGGAAATGACTCTTTGAGACGCTTTTCCATTGCCTGAATGCGCCCCGGATCATCTTCTAAAATTGCAATGATTTCATGCATCCCCACCCTCCCCTCAATTGATTTTCCATTATAGGGAGTATTCCCCCGTAGGGGGTCTAACCTATCAGGGGCCTCACCCTCTGTTAACCAGGGCCTCTCCCGTCAGACGACAGATGCGCCAGTCGGGGAGAATTTCGGCCCCTAGGCGACGATAGAAGGCGATCGCCGGTTCATTCCAATCCAATACCGACCATTCCATCCGTCCACAACCGCGATCCACCGCCAATTTTGCCAGTTCCTCAATCAGGGATTTGCCAATCCCTCTACGGCGATAGTCAGGTAATACAAACAGATCTTCTAAGTATAGACCGGGCTGGGTTAGAAATGTAGAATAATTATAGAAAAATAGGGCAAATCCAACAACGGTGCCAGAATATTCCGCAATCAATGCTTCCGCGTAGGGGCGATCGCCAAACAAATGCTCATGTAGTGCCTGGGGATTGCCGGTAACCGCATCGGATAGCTTTTCATAGGCAGCGAGGGCACAAATTAACTCAAAGAGTACCGCCACATCATCCGCAGTGGCAGAGCGAATTCGGATTTCAGAGCAAATTTCAGACATAATCCCGGGAGAGTATTGTGGTATTATTATATCCCCAGGGAAATGGGTTCAAAAATCCGGTTCTTGACAGTCATCCAAGCGGGATGCTAAATTTCCCGCCCATCCCACCCCTAAGCCCTCCTCGGTGTAGAATGGTTGGGCGGGTAAATGTCCCGGCGGTGCGCTTAAATCAAAGATTAACTCCGCATAACTGCGCCATTCTATTCCCCCTGAAACTGCCCATCCGACGGTTTGGGCAAATTGAGCATAATCCTGCTGCTGTTGCTGCCAAATCTGGGACTGGATTGTGAATCCAAAGTGACCCTCGCTAGAGTCCATCCACAGGTGATCAATCAGGCACAGGTCGGCACAAGGAATGTTCAAACTATCATCTTCTGTGAGATAATCCAAACGGGTTAGCCATTGAATATCGGCTTTGGAAAGGGAATCCCCACCTCGCAAGGTTTGGGTAATTTCTAATAGAATGCGCCCGGTTTCGCGATCGCCACGTTCCCATTCCCCCGCGTTTAAAAAGTCCCGCAGTTGCGTATAATTGACTGTCCCAATAATCAGAGAATCTGGCATTATTATCCGGCAACGGGGAGAGGCAATGGACCGCACAGGATGAAGGGAGAAAAACACAAGGGGACGGGTTGATTCATGATTTAAACGACAACAGAGGAAGGTTCAGGGGAAGGGATGGAATTTGGCAATAGACTTGGGGGTGTTTATTATCTTACAATGAAACGAAACGGCTGGATTTCTGGATCAAGACCCGCTACAATTGGGTAGCATAACTGGTGTGAGTCAATGATGCAATACGATATCCCCTGGGAAGATTTAGCGCCGATCGCCCACCTGGTTGCGGAACCGGGGGGCGGTTATGATGCGATCGGGGAGACACCAGGGACAAACCCGGAACCTTCAGGGCGTTGGATCGAGGTGTTGGTAGACTCTCCCGCTTCTGAGACCCCTCTGGATGAAGAACCCCTAAAATTATTTACCTATCGAGTGCCGTCGGGGTTAACAGTGCAACCGGGGGATATTCTCAGTGTGCCATTTGGATCACAACAGTTAGGGGCGATCGCCATCCGGTTTACGGATCAATTACCCGCTGATTTGCCCGAGAGTAAGGTTAAAGAGATTGAAGATGTGGTAGTTTCTGGATTTTTTGCCCGCAACTATTGGCAACTGCTGGAACGGGTGGCGGATTACTATTATACTCCCTTAGTGCGAGTGATTCGGGCGGCGATGCCTCCGGGATTATTTGCCCGATCGCAACACCGAATCCGCCTGACAGCGCAAGTTCCCGCAGGGGGAAAAGAATTTCTAAAAACCATTTCCGCCCAAAAAATCCTCGACCTGTTGCAATCTTCGGGAACGGGAAATTATACCTTACAATATATTCGTAATAAAGTTAAACCGGGAGCAAATTCGGGGTTAAAAGAGTTAAAAAAACGCGGATGGGTGGAAAGTTACTATGAGGCAGGCGATCGCCCTGCGCCGAAACTGCAACAAGCGGTTACCTTGATCGCTAGTTCTTTTCCCCCAGATTTGAGCAAGCGTCAGCGAGAAGTGCTACAAGTGCTTAGGCGACGGGGTGGGGAACTATGGATGACGGAGTTGCTGAAAATCTGTCAGACAAGTTCGGGAGTGGTGAAAAAGTTGGTGGAAAAAGGGTGTGTGGAAATCTACGATCGCGAAGCATTGCGATCGCAAACGCAACCCACCCAGACGCCTGATGTGCCTAAAGTTTTGAATTCTTATCAGCAACAGGCATTAGATGGGATTAATCAGATCGACGGATATGCCCGAGTGTTGCTGCATGGGGTGACAGGTTCGGGGAAAACAGAGGTATATTTACAGGCGATCGCCCCAGTTTTAGCACAAGGAAAATCGGCGATCGTGCTGGTCCCGGAAATTGGTTTAACGCCGCAACTGTGCGATCGCTTCCAAGCGAGATTTGGGGATAAAGTGGTGGTTTATCATAGTGCGCTATCCCAGGGTGAACGGTACGACACTTGGCGACAAATGCTCACAGACACCCCTCAAATTGCGATCGGAACGCGATCGGCCATTTTCGCACCTTTACCCAAGCTCGGCCTCATTATCCTCGATGAAGAATACGACGACAGTTATAAACAAGACCACCCTGCACCTACTTATCACGCCCGGACTGTCGCCCAATGGCGGGCGGAATTATCCAATTGTCCCCTGATTCTCGGTTCGGCAACCCCTTCTTTGGAAACTTGGGTAGAGATTGCGCTTAATCCCACTGAGGGCGATCGCACTCATTATCTACGCTTACCTGAACGCATCGAATCTCGACCCATGCCGCCGGTGGAAGTCGTGGATATGCGCCAGGAATTACGCAAAGGAAACCGTTCCCTATTTAGCGAATCCCTGCAACAAGAGTTAAGTACCCTCCGAGAAACTGGACGACAAGGGATATTATTTATCCATCGGCGGGGACATAGTACCTTTGTTTCTTGTCGCAGTTGCGGGTATGTGATGGAATGTCCCCATTGCGATGTTTCCCTGTCCTATCATCAATTTCAAGAAGGCGGGACGGAATTTCTGCGCTGTCATTATTGCAGTTATACCAGTCGCCCCCCGGAACGCTGTCCTGACTGTGATTCTCCCTATTTTCGGCGCTTTGGCAGTGGCACTCAGCGAGTTATGCAGGAATTGGCGCGGGAGTTTCCTGAGTTGCGCGTGATTCGATTTGATAGTGATACAACTCGCACGAAAGACGCACATCGAATCTTATTGTCTCAGTTTGCCACGGGGGAAGCGGATATTTTGTTGGGAACCCAAATGCTGACGAAAGGGTTAGATTTACCGCAAGTGACCTTAGTTGGGGTGGTGGCAGCGGATGGGTTATTAAATTTAGCGGATTTTAGAGCATCGGAACGCGCCTTTCAAATGTTAACTCAGGTGGCGGGTCGTGCGGGTCGAGGAGATGAACCGGGACGGGCAATTTTACAAACCTATTCCCCAGAACATCCGGTCATTCAGGCGGTGCGAAATCAGGAGTATCACAGTTTTATCCAACAGGAGTTGGAACAGCGAGAGGCGTTGAGTTATCCCCCTTATGGACGGTTGATTTTGTTAAGAATTTCGGGGAGGGATGATTGGACGGTGGAGGATACGGCGGTGGAGTTAGCGCAGGTACTCGGGGGACCGGATGCCTATCTCACCCGAGGATATGAGTTGTTGGGACCGGCACCGGCACCGATTTTGCGGGTTGCCGATCGCTATCGGTGGCAAATCCTACTTAAATTCCCTCCCAATATCCGGGTGGAGTTGCCGATGTTGGAGGAGTTGCGATCGCGCTGTCCCCGAGACATTAGTTTGGCGATCGATGTCGATCCCTTGAATTTGAATTAACGACTGAAGTCGTTTCTTCTACCTGTTTATCATAACAACTTCAGTCGTTTCTTCTATCCAAAGGATAAAGCGGTTATATCAAGTCCGGTTAATCCGTCCTGAACAGCATTTTCTCTTTGAAGGGGAATTAATGACTGAAGTCGTTACGACGAACGGGGGAAATAACTTCAGAGGTTAATTCTATGGGCGTTTACCGAATGGGGACTGCAGGTCGGCGATTACGACGCCACGCATTTGCTAGACCCGCTAAACCGATCAGACCCGGTAACCCCAACAGTCCCCAATTCTTAGCGCGATCGCGGGTTCGGACCGTTTGAGTTGCCGAACGGGTTGTCCTTGGGGTTGTCGTTGTTTCGGTATTGGTACGCTCGATAATGGTGGTACTACCGGGAGTTGTCGTTGTACCCGGTGTGGTTGTACGCGGTGTGGTTGTACCCGGTGTGGTCGTTGCAGGCGGTACAATCAGTGTAGTTCCCGGAGTTGTGCCGGGAGTTGTGCTAGGAGTTGTACCGGGAGTTGTCTGTGGAGTTGGGGTTGTACTGGGAGACATCATCCCGGGACTGGTAGTCGTCCCTGGAGTTGTACCAGGAGACATCATCCCCGGACTGGTCGTCCCCGGAGTCGTCCCTGGAGTTGTACCAGGAGACATCATCCCTGGACTGGTCGTCCCGGGAGTCATCCCTGGAGTTGTACCTGGAGTGGTTGTCCCGGGAGTTGTCATACTCGGAGTTGTATCAGGAGTGGTTGTCCCGGGTGGAGTTGTCATACTCGGAGTTGTACCGGGAGTGGTTGTCTCGGGAGTTGTACCTGGGGTGAGAGTGTCATCGGTTTGAGTGGGATCAGACTCAAACGTTCCCGGGGGTGGAGTGCCCTCCGGTGTTGTGGTATAAGGGTCGGTGGTCTCAGGATCGGTGGTCTCAAAATCCGTGGTTCCTTCTGGGTCCGTTGTTTCGGGGGTGGTTAGACCCTCAGGATCCGTAGTATAAGGGTCAGTATCGGTATAAGAAGGGTCAGTATTCTCCAAATCGGTGGTTCCCTCGGGATCAGTCCCCGCTGGTGCAGTGGGGGAAGTCGTTCCCATGCCATCGGGTGAGGTTTGCGCAAAACTGGGGAGATTGAATAAAGGCACAGTGACGACACTCAAGGTACAGGCACTTGCCAAAACTATTTTAGAGAGATTAACAGGTTGCATGGTTATGTTTTGTTGAGATTGACTGAGTAATTTAGGGTCGCTTGTTAATTGGACTGAGAACCCGTTCTCATTACAGGGGAATGCACCACTGAAAATATAGGTTGGAGACTCGGGAATCTAAGGGATGAAAACTGGGTTAGTCTTGTTTTAGAGTAAGACATCAAAAGAGGGGTTGCCAATCCTCTGTAGGCATATTTTTGATCATGCGATCACTGGGGATGGAGGCGTCAGAAGAGTCTGAGGATTTTTTTTAGGAATTCCCAAGAGAATTCAGGGGGGAGGATTACTGCGATCGCCTAAGCATTCCTGTCAGTTAGGACTAATTGGGTGATGGGGACCGTTGACCTCTTCCTTCCGATAGATTTACCTTGAATCCCTGGTATGAAAAGTGCGGTGGGAAAATTGAGGGGAGGTTCAACGCGGCGATCGCCAGCGATTTAATCCCATCCAACTCACCCCTGCAAACAGAATTCCTAGGAAAAGACTCACGAACAAGACTAATCCATAATTGAATCCCATCTGAGTTGGGGTGACTTCACTGGGGGATTCGGATAGCGATAGTTTGGATATTGCCTCAGTCCCAGAAATGGCCGATGCAGTGCTTGTCCCGACTCCCATTGCAGCAGCGGCGATCGCATTTTCCAACCGGCGATCGCGTTCTTGCTGTTGAGCGCGTTTCAGCACTACTGCGATGTCTTTTAAAGATTGTTCTTGTCTCTGTAATCCCATTTTAAATCCCCGCCATTGTTGTTCGAGTTCTGCTTGATATTGGGGGGCGATATAATCTCTAAATTCAACCCAAACTTTCAAGTCACTGGTTGCAATTTCATCCTTGAGTTGCTCTTGAATCCGGTTTAAGCGTTTCTCATAATTTCTTAAAGAGGTAGTTAACGCCTCGCGTTGGGTTTCTAATCCGGTCAATCCCGCGTGATGGTGCGCTAAAATGAGCCGATTTTGAGACCATTGGGATTGGAGATTCGGTAAATTTTGAAGGTTTTCCCAGGACGCGGGTAGGAGTTGGGGAAGTTCGGATAAAATTGAACTAGGTCTGAAAATGCCTTGTTCTTCTAATGCGGTTTTGATGCGTTGGCTATTGCGATAAGCTGACCCAATTTCATGGCGATGAAGAAATAACCACAACCACTCGGCATATAAGTCAGTGACTCGCTTTAAAGCAGATTTGGAGGGACAAATACAAATTAAAATGACTTCAAGTTCGGGGTCAGGATTCTTCCCATCTTGGGGAGATTCCCGGACTTCATATAAGGAACAATTCAGCAATTTACTAGGATGAAAAGCTGGAACAGCTTTTGAGGGATAAAACCCTTGATAGGCGGCGTGAGCCGCTTGAAAATGAGCGGAATCGGAGCGACTGTTGACATAGCCTAAAATTAGCCAAGTTTTGCCTAAATTGGCAGAAACATCAAGAGTTTGGCGAAAGCGAGATAAGAGGGTAATTTGGGAAGTTTCGTCAGAATGAGGCATCAATGCCACCATCAGACTCTGGGTATCTCCTACGCCATAGCGGAGGTAAAACCCTTGTCCATCTGGGTTCTGAAACAGATAATCCCGATCGCCGGGTTGATTTGCCTCCCGCTGAATTTGCAGGCGATCGCGTAAAGCATCCCACTCTTTCCCATTTCCCTCTTCAGAACTGGGAATCTGTCGGTCATAAGCAAATAAAAAGAGTTGAGGGTAACTTAAATAAGTTTGCATGAGTATTCCAACCTTTTTTAAACAAATTTTTTGAAATTTTATCAGGTTTTCAAATGATTATTAATAATAAACTAAAGTCAAAAATACCACAAAAAAGAAATTTTACAAAATCTGTCTCCTATCTGGGCTTACAAAATTCTTCGGGCAATTTCTGTGAATTTTATCTAAATTTAATCCTAATACTTCCGTCAAAATGCTAAAATCCACCCTACGGGGTATAGAAATCTATCATTGAATGAATTAATTTGAATCACTAAATCCGCGATTTTTCAAGCCGATTCTCCCCCAAAATAAGGTTTTCAGCTTGGGATTTCTTGTCAAATTTGTTGAGGGTCGCTTTAGAGTTACGGACTCATGAGGTACTCATCACAATCAGGTGTGGGTTCCAACTGGGTAAAGTGGGGTGCATCCAGAGATGGCTCAGGGAGGGGGCATTGTAGATGGATGGCCTATTAGACCCGAAAAATTGTAGAAATTCTCAGCTACCCCAGGCGAGTCCGTCTAGTCAGAGTTAAAAGCCCGATTTCTTGACAAAATCTCTGCGGATCAGGAGCGTTATCTCGGGTCAGAAACTGGGTTTTTTCTCCTTGGGATCTCAACTGATCCCCGGGTCATAGAAGGGTGGAGTCCCAAGTCTCGCCTCTGCTGTCCATGCTAAAATCATAAGTCAATACCCCAGAAAAATTTGGCCGGATTCGATTGACCTGCTCCCAAACTGGCGATTCACCTGATGCCCTGGGTTCCATCATTCACCGTTGACTAGAAGAACTTGATGAAACGCCCTATCCGGATTGATACGCTTCAATGGTTTATTGGCATTTATCTTGCCGTCCGGGGCACATTGATGCTGATGTTGCCACACAAAGTCGCCAGCGATATTTTTGCCCCGTTTCAGCCTTATGTGACTGGGTTGGGGGCGTTGCAAGTGATGGTAGGCGCTGGGTTGATCGGGGTAGCGACCTTGCTACCCCTGCGGTGGAGTATCCTCTGCGCTCATTTGATGGCGGGGGTGGTGTTGTTCCAGATTGGCATCGGATATGCTTCTGTGGGCAAATTGATCGGGGTGGTGGGGCCGTTGATCTTGGGATTGGCGCTGGCGATCGCCCCTTTTTTACACCCTGACCCTGCGGGTCGAGATCGGCAGAAGGAGGAGAAGGCCCTGGCGATCGACCTGTTTGCGGTAGCAATGGGATTGAGAATGGTGATTGAAGCCCTGTTGTTCCTCACCCTGTTGAATCCAAAATTACAGGCATCCTTATCCCCGGTGCTGCCTTCGTACCGACTCCCCTACGCCCTCCTCTATTTAGCGATCGGCGCGAGTCTTTTGGGGGTTCAGCTTTACCCGAAAGTCCCTCGGTGGCTGTTTCAATTGGTTCATGTCTTCGCGGGGACCTTCCTTTGGACCTGGATTCTAGGATTGGGCTTTACTCTGTGGAATGGGGTGCTCTCCTATGCGGGATTGGGAACAGCTTTGGCATTCCTCCCCTGGATCGGCAAGCGCCTGAACCGACTGGATCCTCTTTCGTTACAAACCCGAGTTGCCGTAGCTTCCATTGGCATTGTGACCTTACCTCTGGTCTCTTTAACAACCCTGGTATCTCTTCCCCAAGAGCAAGCTATCATCGATCATGCGCTGACGGTTCAGCAGTCCCTGGCGGTTGCTCTCTCGCAAGATATCGCCACCTATATCAACCTGCATCGTTCGGCGATGGTTGCTTTGGGGAATCACCCCGGATTGGCAGAAATGGACCCGAAACAACAGCAGGCTCTCCTCCAGGTTGTTCATGGGGCTTATCCGGATATTCAGGTATTAAGTACCTTTAATGCGAATGGTCAAGAGGTGGCCCGCAGCGATAACCGTCCCCTCGGTCCTTCGATTCAGGAAATGGCTTCTTTTCAAGAGGTCCGACTCACGGTTCAACCGATTCTCAATTTCCAGGTGGGTAGAACGGTGAATTTGCCGGTGGCATTTTTTCTAGTGCCAATTAAAAATTCTCAGGGAGAATTTGCTGGGGCTGTAGCGGGTTCGATCGCCTCGTCTCGGATTATGGCACAACTGGGCCGGATGGCGTCGGATACGAGTCTCAAAGCTTATCTGGTTGATAAAAAAGGCCGGGTGATTGCTCATCCTAATGTCCAGTTGGTTAATTCCTTCGCGAACTTCGCCGATGTGCCTCCAGTAGCTGCCCTTTTGGAGAGTTCCATTTCCTTGGGAAAACTAAGCTACTGGAATGGACCCATCCGCGAATTGGTCGGCTATGCCCGAGTCCCAGATTTTGGCTGGGGTGCGATTGTGGAACGTCCGGCAGAGGAAGTGTTAGGGACCTTAAATGTTAGACGGGAACGGGATTTTGTGGTGCTGTTGGCGGTGGCAACGGCTTCCCTGGCGATCGGGGGGTTCCTCTCTCACCGCTTGACCCATCCCCTCAGAACTCTGGCGTTTGCGGCACAAGAGTTAGGCAAGGGCAATTCCCAAGCGCCTCTACCGACTAGCAATATTACGGAACTGGCAAATTTATCTTTAGTGTTTGGGACGATGCGCGATCGCCTGGTTCGCCGCACCCAAGAACGCGATCGCGCTGAGGCGGAGTTACGGCAAAGTGAGGCGAAATTTCGTCGCTTGGTGGAATCGAATATTATTGGGGCGATCGTCGTAGAAATTGAAGGGCCCGTACTCGAAGCTAATGATGAATTTCTGCAAATGATGGGCTATACTCGCGCTGATTTAGCTTCGGGTAACATTCATTGGCTGAAAATTGCCCCTCCCGAATATTTTGAGGGCGATCGCCGCATCACTCAGGAGTTACAAGAAACCGGGGCATTTACTCCTTTTGAAATGGAATGTATCCGGGCTGATGGTCGTCGGGTTCCGGTATTATTGGGGGCAGCCCGGTTAGAAGAAACGGAGGATAAGGCGATCGCATTTGTCCTGGATTTGACCCAGCGCAAACAAATGGAACGGGAGCGCGAACAACTCCTCAAGCGCGAACGATCGGCGAGAGAAGATGCGGAATCGGCTAACCGGATTAAGGATGAATTTTTGGCGGTCCTCTCTCATGAATTGCGATCGCCCCTCAATCCGATTTTAGGCTGGGCCAAGTTGCTCCGTTCTCGGACCTTTGATCAAAAAACGATTGATAAAGCTTTAGAAACCATCGAGCGTAATGCCCTGTTACAAACTCAATTAATTGAGGATTTACTCGATGTTTCTCGGATTCTGCGGGGCAAATTAACCCTGAATGTCCAACCTGTTAATTTAATCTCGGTAATCACTGGGGCGCTAGAAACTGTTAGTTTGGCAGCAGAGGCGAAATCGATTCATATCGAAACTCGATTTGATAACGCCGCGAGTCCGGTTGCCGGTGATGTGATTCGCCTCCAACAAGTGTTGTGGAATCTGCTCTCTAATGCGGTGAAATTTACCCCGGCTAATGGCCAAATTGAGGTGATTTTAAGCAAGGTGGATTCAATGGCTCAGATTCAAGTTAACGATACGGGAAAAGGTATTGCTCCCCAGTTTCTGCCTTATGTATTTGAATATTTTCGCCAGGAAGATGGCGGAACGACGCGCTCTTTTGGGGGTTTAGGGTTGGGATTGGCGATCGTCCGGTATATTGTGGAACAGCATGGGGGTTCGGTGATGGCTGAAAGTCCCGGTGAGGGCTTAGGCTCAACCTTTACGATTCATTTACCCCTGATGTCCGTGGAACCGACTCCTGATGAGGGCGATCGCCCTCCCCTGAGTCTGATGGAGAATTTACAGGGTCTGCGCGTGCTGGTGGTGGATGATGAACCGGATCTGCTGGAGTTAGCCGCTTTTACCTTGGAGGAAGCGCAGGCAACAGTGACTTCCTGTGCCAGTGCGGCAGAGGCACTCATTGCCTTAAATCAAAACTTCTATGATCTGCTCGTTTGTGATATCGGAATGCCCGATATTGATGGTTATATGTTTATGCGTCAGGTGCGCTCATTTCCACCTGAACTGGGCGGCAAAATTCCGGCGATCGCTCTCACCGCCTATGCCAGTGAATTGGATCGGCAACAAGCTCTTTTAGCCGGGTTTCAGTTACATTTATCTAAACCCATTGAGCCGGATTTGTTCATTCAGGCGATCGCTCAATTGCTCCAAGCTTCTCCAGAGGCTGACTCGCAGTAGGCAGTATATGAATTGCCCCAACTGGGAATATGGGCTAAGGGAGTTTCTTCAACTTCCATCCTTCAATTTACCCATCCAGTTTGTACACACTTTTTTATAAAGCAGGAAGTTTTTTATGAGTCACGATTGGCTGATTTTTATCGGCTCTATGGGGATTTTAATTCTCTATTTACTGTTCTCGGCCCTCACGGAAATGGGGACAAAATGGCCCGAAAAAAAATAGTAACATCCCCATTTATAGGCGAGTCTAAATTATTTTACCATAATTTTAGCCTGATTTTAATAGACCTCTTACAAAAATCCGAATTGATCCCCCCAACCCCCCTGATTATCCCCCTCCCGTCCCCGGTCGATCCCCCTCCCGTCCCCCTTAAGAAGGGGGAAGCCAGAGGAATCAATGTTTATTTGCTGGGGGAAGCCAGAGGAATCAATGTTTATTTGCTGGGGGGCTTTAAAGAATTTTGCAAGAAGTCTAATATCCGGTTTACTCGATCACCCACACTGACCTAACCCCCCAACCTCCTTCGCTTGAAGGGAAGGGGGAGAAGATAAAGAAAGGATTTTTTAGCTTAATTCATAACACTGACTCTAACATCAAGATAAAGAGCAAACTACTCCCTAAAGCCCCCCTTTTTAAGGGGGGTTGGGGGGAGCAATCCGGATAGTTTACTAGAAGTCTATTATTTCCTAATTAATGAAACGGAAAGAAAGAAGCAGCCTTACACGCATTAAAATAGGTGGCTTTTTACAATTCTGCAATCCCCCTATTTAAGCAATCGACAAATCAGATCTCCCACCCCATCTGGCTCAAAGGAAACTCTCGTTCCATTCCCTTGAACTCGAATGCGATCGCGACAGTTATAGCGTTCCAAGGGTTGATCTACGCCGTCAAGGCGAAGGGCTACTCGATATTCCCAATGATATTTTGCACTGCGCTGAATTTGCACAATACACACTGAGCGATCGCCCAGGGTTCGACAGACGAGTGCTTGGGCGGGGAATGCCACCGTCCAAGTCAATATAATCCCCAGAAAAAGGGCTGTTACTTTGATCCATTGTCCGGGTTGAATGCAACTCATATTGTGACCTAAGTTGGGGGATAAAATGGGCGGGATTGTCTCTGTCTTGGGATAAAAAGTTGTGACTCTATCTTTAGATAGAGACATAAAATATCAATTTCGTCAATAATTAGGAGAAATTACTCTATGTGATAAACTCACTTTTAAGCTTGCGATCGCTGAAACCCCAGGGGAGAGAGAATTAAGGTCGGAGGCTACGCGACATCTAGTCTGAAGACTGAAAATTTTCAAAACCATCCGAGTCACTCCCTAAACGGTGAAGCTCACGGCAATCTTAGCGGAAGCGTGTTATCATAAGTGAGGCTAGACCGAAAAATGACGAGGAGAAATAATGAATTCGGTACTGGTATGGATTCTGGCGACAATGATTGGATTGGCGATACTTCTCGTGATTTCGTTGTATATTCGCGGAACCTTTCGCGATCGCGTAGAATACAAGGTAAAAAATCCCCCGACTCCGGGAGAACCCCGCTTTGCGATCGCCCAAGCAAGCTTATCTAATTCTTTAATCACCTCTGCTTTAATTACCGATGTTTGGAATGATTCACCCACCATTCAACAAGTCAGACTCGATGCGATCGCCAAAGCCCAAAATTCTATCCATTTTGAAACCTTTTTCATGACCCCGGGACGACGGGCGAATGACTTTGCCGCAGCAATTTCCGAACGCGCAACAGCGGGAGTAACCGTTAAATTATTGGTAGATAGTTACGGCAGTAAAACTATGTCCAACAAGTATTGGAACCGATTAAAAGCTGCCGGAGTTAAGGTGCTGTTTTTCAATCCATTTGACTGGAAAGCTCCGGCAGATTATGCCGGGAGAACCCACCGAAAATTACTCGCTATTGATAGTCGGTTTGCCTATATTGGGGGTGCGGGAATTTCTGATTTTTGGGACGGGGAGTCCGGTTCCGGAGAAAAAGAACCGTGGTTTGATTGTGAATTTCGCCTGGAAGGAGAGATTGTTACCGTATTAGAAGGCGTCTTTGTTCAACATTGGACTTATGCGAGTGGAGTCGCGGATCTCGGCCCAGAAATATTTAAAAAAGACCCGGCCCAAAAGCCGATTACCCTCGTGACTCCTTCCTTTAATCCTACTTACCGATTTTCCCCAATTCGAGCTTTATTTCAAACCAATTTATTAGCAGCCAGAAAGCGCATTTGGTTGGCAAGTCCTTATTTTTTCCCGGACCTTAATTCCCGGGATTTGCTGATTGCTGCCAAAAAGAGGGGATTGGATATCAAAATTCTCACCACCAGTTCGGTGAGTGATAAAAAAAAGGTTTATTATGCGTCTTATGAAGGATATGGACCGATGTTGGCCGCCGGAATTGAGATCTATGAATATCAACCGAGTATGACCCATGCCAAGCTATTATTGATTGACGATCGCTGGATGACGACTGGAAGTGCTAATTTTGACCCCCGCAGCTTTTTTCATAACGATGAATTAGATTTTTCCACCGGCGAACCGAATGTTTTAAAAGAAGTTGAGCAAATTTTTCAACGGGGGTTTTCTAAATCTAAAGTAGCCAGTTTGGAGCAGTGGCGCAAGCGATCGCTCTGGCAGCGAATGGTAGGGCAAACCGTTCGCTTCTTTGAATGGCAACTGTAAGGGGGTTTAATCGCTAATTTGACCCTTTCCTAGAGGGTAGGTATAGGAATTATATCCCCGGGACCAGAAACCGGCTGTCACAGACCTGTTTGGCTGGGAATTGCTCCGGATTTTCTGGACTGAACCTGGTTTGTCGTCCCGGGACTGTACCGATGCTGGATTAGGGAGAAACATTGTGCTAAGAAGGGGGTCCGGCTACATCCAAGGGTTGAGGAGGGGTCGGATACGTCTGTTGGATGGGAATTTCCAGGATGAACTCGGCCCCCTGGGATAGTTCAGAAATATAGCGAATCTCACCTTGATGTTTCTCTACGACTACTTCCTTGGCGATCGCCAACCCAACCCCGATGGATTTTTTCGTAGATTTTGTCGTATAAAATGGCTCAAAGATTTTGTCCTGAAGGCTGGGGTTAATCCCCACCCCGTTATCAGCAATACTAATTAAGACGCGATCGCCTCCCAGGGCTTCGGTGCGAATCAAAATGGTTTTTTGTCCCGGGTGGTTGGGGTGGGAGTCTAACGCATCGATCGCATTGGATATCAGATTCATAAACACTTGATTGAGTTGGCTGGGATAGCACTCCACCTCGGGCAGATTTCCATAAGCTTTGATAATTTGAATTCCCGGGGAACCTCCTTTCCCTTTGAATCGATGTTGTAAAATCAATAACGTGCTATTAATTCCCTCATGAATATCCACCGCCTTCAATTCCGATTCATTTAATCGCATGAAATTTCGCAAGGCATCAACTAAATCTCGAATCCGTTCCGCCCCCCCTTTCATCGATTCAATCAAGTGGGAAAAATCTTGAGAGGTAAATTCAAGGTCAATTGATTCTATGGTTTCTAAAATCTCCGGGACGGGTTCAGGATAGTGCTGTTGATAAAGATACAATAGATTTAATAAATCCTCTGCATACTCCTGAGCATGAGCCAGATTTCCCGTGATAAAGTTAATCGGATTCGTAATTTCAGCGGCTATACTAGCAATTAATTCCCCCAGTTCTGACATTTTTTCTTGTTCAATTAACTGGGTCTGGGTGCGCTGGATTTCTTGCAGGGCTTGGGCAAGCTGATTGGCTTTTTCTTGAGTTTTCGCTTCAGATTTCTGCAAGGCTAAATTTAATTTAGCCAGTTCATCTGCCTGCCGCAGAACGATTGTGATGATCGCATTTTTGAGGTCTAATGCCGCATCAATTTCACAGGGTTTCCAGGGTAAGGATTTTAATTTGACACTCTCTTGCCACACTTCAAAAGATTTTCGAGGATGCAGTCGAGGATTTCTGCCCGGTAACAGTTCAAAGGGAGTATTGGGGTCTCCCGCCCAACTGACTTGATCAATTACCTCGGTTCTAAACCATAATACATAATGCTTAGGTTCTTGGGAAATGACCACCGCCAACAATCCACTGGCGATATCTTTATAAGATTCGGCTTCGGGATAAACACTTGCCAGGGAATCAGTATGATAAACCGTGGAAAAGTTCTGTTGTTCTAGCCAGTGAATTAGCGGCTCAATGCGATCGGGATTGGGAGTATTGCCCAGGGGACAACAAGTCCCTTTAAAATAAATCAACGCCCCATCCGCCCTCACTAGATCCAGTAAGTTCGGTTGATAATTTAATAATCCGTCAATAAAATTAGTCTCTCCTGACATATATTCGACTAATTTCGCCGTAGTTGATTGCAATTGCAGGCGATATTCATAGTAGCTATCATCTTCTTTAGACCGCAGTTCCAATGCCATAACCTTTCCAAAAAATTCGCAGGCTTTTCTTACTTCATAAGACACATATTTAGGAGAGTTATGATGGCAGGCAACCAGTCCCCACAGTTTTCCCTCTTTGACAATCGAAATTGACATAGATGCACTAACGTTCATATTTTGAAGATACTCGATATGACAAGGGGAGACACTGCGAAGAACTGAATGACTCAAGTCAAGGGGCCTTTTATCTAGGGGATTAATCGTCGGAATAATTGCAACAGGTTTGTAGTTGACATCAGCAATTAATCGGAGCAAATTAAGGGAATAGAGTTGTCTAGCTTGGGGTGGAATATCTTCGGCTGGATAATTTAAGTTTAACCAACTGTTCATAGACTCCAGCTTTTCCTCAGCCAAAACGGTCCCATGTCCGGCAGGATCAAATCGATAGAGCATTACCCGATCAAATCCGGTAATATTTCTAACTTCCTTGACTACAAATTGGCAGAGTTCTTGAAAATTTTGGGAATTTTGAATCGTTGATGCAGCCGCTTCTACTAATTTATAAAAACTTAAAAATCCCACGGTTTTTAGGGAAAGGGTGGGTTCGAGTTCTAAAATAAAACAATCGGGATGAGAGGGATGAATGATTCCATCAAAATAGAGAGTTTTACAGTCAGTCTGAATAGTTAGGTTGATAGGATTGACAGTTGCCAAATTCTGATAAGTGATAGATTCTCGGATAAGATTAACCTGAGTTTCATCCATTACCCTCGCTAAGGGTTGGCCTAAAAAAGTTTCCGGGGGGCGTCCAAAAAACTTAACTGTATTGTTACTAACTTGTAATATATTGATTTCTCTGGAAAGAACGAACAGGACTCCATGAGGTTGGATTAAACCGGGACTTTGAATCGGTTCTCGTTCGTAGTTTGCCCAACTTAGGGTTTCTGGCTTCATCATCTGAATTCTCCGACTGTCTAGGTGAATCAAGGACGGGGTTTGAGGACAACTGGGTTGAAAGAGGGAGGAAATAGGGCCTTTTGGTGTAGTGAAGCGGAGCGTTTATTTGAGCGAGTTATTTTTCTGAATATTTTTTGAAAATTTTATCATAACCCTTGACTCATCGTTTACTTTTTGACCAAAAAAAATGTTTTGTAACAATTCTTAATTACCGGGTTTTGCACGTCCCAATTGACCCAGAAAACCTCGGAAGCGAGGAGATTTCAGGGTTCATAAAAGTCCCAAACTCTCACTCACTTTCCGCCCCCCGCCCCCATCTCAAGATTGTGAGAAGGGGCGATCGCTGCTGATGCGATCGCCCTTTTCCAGCTACGGTACAGGGAGTTGCGGCAGTCATCCCCCCTTAACGCCTGGAACTCCATCGTTCCTTCCCGACTATACAGAGAGTAAATCGCCCTTGGGCAAAATCTGGGTTTCCCGGGGGGAATTAATGGGTATCTTTAAAAAACTGAAATTGGCGATCGGTGATGCGTCTTGCATCATAAAGAGTTTCAGCAATTTCCGAAAGGGTCAAGACCGAATGAGCTTGATATCCATTGACTTTTAATCGTTGTTTCACCCCTTTTTCATGGTCAATAAAGACTACAATATCCTCCACCTTTAATCCGGTTGATTGGAGCTTTTGCGCCCCTTCCATGGCACTTTTTCCACTAATTAAAATATCATCTACCACCACTACGGTTTCCCCGGGATTAAAATGACCTTCCACTAATCGCCGCGTCCCATGTGCTTTCACTTCTTTCCGAGGAAAAATCATCGGATAATTCAACCGTAAAGAAAGTCCTGTTGCTGTCGGTAATGCCCCGTAAGGAATTCCTGCAATCCGGTCAAATGTTAGGGTGTTTAAAACCTCGGCATAAGCCCCAATAATTTTATCGAAAATTTGGGGATTTGAGATAATAGTTCGCAAATCAACATAATAGGGAAAAGTTTCCCCAGATGCTTGGACATATTCTCCAAACATGATGCACCCCAAATCATAGAGTTGCAGAATTAAATCGGTATGGGGATGAGCATCAGTCGCCGGAATATCCGGAAACCACACCGGACAAGCTTGTGCCTCCGATGGGATGCGAATTCGGACTTGATTAATCGTTTCTCGCAGTCCTAAAATGAGGGAACCGGCATTTTCACTGCTTAAAAAATCTTGGGGAACTGGCAGGATTAAGCCATCTCCTTGACTGTTTAAACCGGCTTTGAGGATGTTAGCTAAAACCGTTCCTTCGGACCAGATACTACGGGCGAGAATCAGCCGTTCTGGGGCAATAGACCTGACTTGCTTCAAGACTTCCGGGGTATTGGTTCCCACCTCGACTGCCACCTGTTCTGGAGTCCCCCAAGTCCGGGTTTCCTTGACGATTTGTAGGTACAACGGCGCATCTTTTTTTGGATAATGTTGCAAGACTTGCGCCGCCGGATTGGAGGTATGACAGAGGACAAAGACGGCTTTATCGGGATACAGTAAAAACGGGGCGGCTAAATCTTGCCCGGGATAGGGACTCAGCGTCACTGCATCCACTTGCCACCGTTCAAAAATTGTCTGGGCAAATACGGTACTACTGTTGAGATCCGAGTGTTTAGCATCTAAAATCACCGGCAGGCAACTGGGAATCGCTTGTAAAATTTGCTGCAATAAATCTAAGCCCTCCGCCCCCAAAGCGGTGTAGAATCCGAGGGTTGGTTTGTAGGCACAAACTAATTCAGCAGTTTGGGCAATGATAAAATGCAGCCAATCCGTCAAACGCGCGATCAGAGTCTCCGGGTTATCCGGGGTCCCGAACCGGGAGGGAAGTGCCTCGGGATCCGGGTCAAGTCCTACACATAGCAGGCTATTATTGCGGTCGATCGCACTTTGTAATTTATCGCTAAAATTCATCATAGTGGGTGGAGATTGAATCGATTTTGCACGAATTTTGCTCACCGCCCCCGGTTTTACCCACCGGGGAAATGACCCACGGCGATCGTCGCCCAACCCGGTCTAAAATTAGCAATTTGCCATTCACCCATCCGATGAATTCTTGTTAAAACCGGAGATTTACGATATCAATGGAGTATAACTTAGGGAATGAACGGATGAGGTCGGAACAAAGAAATCTGTTGTTGCCCTCACTCTGGCTTATTTTACCATTAATGAGCGATCGCCACGATGACTGGAGAAAAAATTGGCAAATACCTCACCCTAGAAGAATTTTGCACCTGTACGCAAACCTATCAAACCTACAAGGATCAGATTCATCCCTTTCCGAACAACCCCCAGGAAACGATTCCGGCAATTTTGGCGTTAATTGAGGCAATTGTCGATCCCGTTATCGATGAGTTCGGACCCGATCGCTTTCGGTTAACCTATGGATTTTGTTCTAAAGATTTAAAGCGGTATCTGGAGAAAAAAGACCCTATAACGGGGAAGAAAAATGGGCGCGTAGCCCCGGAATTAGACCAACATTTGGCCCATGAAATGAATCAGAAGGGGAAGTATTATTGTCAGCGTCTCGGGGCCTCCTGCGATTTTCTGATTCTGGATTTATCCACTACAGATTTAGTGGATTGGATATTAACGCATCAATTACCCTTTGATTCCCTTTATTTTTATGGGGAAAATCGGCCCATTCATATTAGTTATGGCCCGCAAAAAAAGCGGGATATTTGGACTTTTACTCGGGGGAAACAGCCGACTAAAAAAGGAATTGAGGAGTGGGTTGAGTTGGCGAAATTGATTCAATAAACCCGCACCCTTCCCTTAAGGGTGTGGCTACAGAAACAAAGCCCGCCTGCGCGGGCTAATATATAGAGATTTATTGCCTGATAAAATAGCCCTTTTATTACTCAAATACGGGCGGCCATAAATCAGCAATTGGCATTTCCCACCCGGGGAATAACTCAGGAATGATTAAGGTCTCTTCAGTTTTTAATACGGTAGTTTCTCCCGTGGGACGATAGACGGTGACCGTTTCTTTATCCGGGTCAACTAAAATGCCGACGGTGGTTCCTAATGCTAAAAATAGTTTGATTTTATCAGCGAGGGGATTAATGCGATCGCTTTTGGATTTAATCTCTACCATCAAATCTGGAACGAGACGCACAAAATCCCGATTACTGCGCTTAATTCGGTCCGCCAGAACAAAGGATACATCCGGTGCCCGTAAGTCAGTATTCGGGAGGATAAATCCCCCACTAGAGTCATAAACTCGTCCTAATCTGCGGGGATTGACCCACAGTTTCAACAAAAAGGTAAATTGAGCACCAATTTCGCTAGAGGTATCGTCAGATGGACCCATTGCCTTAATCCCTCCATCAATTAATTCCAGGTTCCACTCGGGATGTTCCAGTTGAACTTGTTCCAAGTCAGCAATTGTTAAACTCATGATTGAACCTCGCTGTTGCTTTATTTTAGTTTAGCTTAAATCCGGTTCAGGTTGCACTTGCTTTTTCTGGCGCGATCGCAGTGCTGCTGCTGCTTTGAGGATTCTCAGGCGATAGGGGTCAGAATCTTTGCGCCAATACACCCTATTTCCCCGAATTTCGGCACAGTTTTCTTCTAATCTTTTTTGCCAATTTTTGAGGGTTTTAATCTCCCAGGGTCGGTCTAGCAATCCTCGATTTTCTTCTTGATGGGTCAGTTTTACCAGTTTTTCATACTGGGGATAGTCCGGAGTTAAGCAGGCATATTTCCGATGGAGGATGGGCGGATTATCGTCCTTGTCATAGTCCCGATAAATTACCCGCAAATCGATTAAATCAATATCCATTTGGGTATGTAAGAGGGGATGTGCTTCTTGGTCAAAATTGGGGTAAAATAAGTAAGATATTTTTGGCTTTTTTAGGCTAAATTTAATTAAAGTGGCCTCATCCATCCGCCCAATTGCTCGACTAACGACGCCTTCATAAATTCTCAGCAAAGGTTCGAGGGTTTCTAAGGCGGAAATATGAACCGTGAAACTGTTGGGTTTGAGCAATCCTACGGGACTATTTTGACAACTCCGGGCCACTAATGCAATATCATTTAAACTAAATACCAGTTGTTCTGCCATGATGCAGGCAGTCCGATAAGAGGGAAATAGCGCTTTGATATCATTTTGAATTTCTAAGGGTAAATGAGACAGTTGGACTCGTTTTAATAAGTTGCTGACGGCAATATAAGTCAGGATATCCTTGCGGCGTTTTTCGGTGATTGCTTCCCATTCTTCCGGATGGGTGAACTCCATAATCACTTTAAAGGCGCGGCGCAAATTGCCAAATTCAGCGATAATTTGGGGTTCTTGAGGGAGTTCGCCGGGAACTGGGAGTCTGCCGCGATCGCTGGCAAATTCCATGAGTGGCGTCAGGATTTCCCGATATTCATCAAAACTTTTCAGCAGTTTAGGAACTGTAGTCCGACTGCGGAACCGATGCGCTTGAATCCGTTGTGCCAATTGTTGGTCCCGAAAGACAAAATAAATCCCCAATGCTACGGGAACTGCTTCGACTTGTAGAACACTTTCAATATACTGTTTTAGTTCTTCCTGTTCATAATATTTCTGAAAAGTATGGCGGCGGGTAATGACCCCATCTCCATAGGCAACCTGACCACTATTGCGATCATCTACTAAGACTAAAGACGCCACAATTAACACTTTTTGGGTCAATTTCCAGGATTGAATCAGCGCTTGTCGGCGTTCTTCTAAATCTTCAATCACATTAATGATATAACCCAAATTCACCACATCTGCCGGAGTCAAAGGAGTATCTGGGGAATAATAGGGGTCCCAACCACTACTGGGAAATCCTTGTTCGGCAATCCGTTTAATATCTCCCCCATGACCACATCCATAATCAAAAAAGGTCGTTCCTTCGGTAAAAAATCCCGCTTCTAATCCTAATCGCATTGGACGAGAGATGGCATTACGAACAATTGCAGCGCGATGGCGTTCGATTTTGGGGGTGGTTTTTAGGGGTTCATAGGTAGTCTTAGGTTCTGAGGTGACAATGACCGTATGTCCTTGAATTTCGACCCCCGCAGCGGCCAAATAGTCTAACCATCCATTGCGAGTTCCAATCCCCCGTGACTTGTTTAAAAGTCCTAATTTTTCTTCTTCTCGGGTGAGGGTTTCAAATAGTTCATAAAGTGGATAATCCGGGGTGACAAAGGTTTCTTTACGGTGGAGAACGGGAGGATTATCTGCTTGGCGATAGTCTCGATAGCGAATTCGGCCCTCGGGGAAATGAATCTGTAGACTGGCCTCTAATGCTGGATGCGGGTCGGTGTCAAATTCGGGATAAAATAAATAAGAAATAATGGGTTTATCCAGGTTAAATTTAATTAAGGTTGAGCCATCAACTTGGCCTAAATGACGACGGGTAATGGCCTCGTATAAACGGAGGATGGGGTCTAAAGATTCTAGGGACCAAATATGAACATATAATGCACCGGGTAGCTTTTTTCCGAGGAGACTATTTTGGCAAGCGGTGGCAACTGCATCCGGAGATTCTAATTGGGATAGCAAGTTTTGGGCCAATTGTTTTGCTGTTGTCCAATTGCCAAATAACGCGCGAAAATTAGCGGCAATTTGGGGGGAAACTTCCGATAAGGCGGGAACGTGCTTTTTTTCCCAAATTAGACCGGCGATATAAATTAAGGCATCTTGACGGCATTGTTCCTGGATTTGGTCCCAAATTTGACTTGGAGTTGCTTCTTTAATTTGATTAAATGCCTGTTCTAAGCTGCCAAATTTTGTAACGATTTTTTGGCCGGTGGATAACTCTTTTACTTTGGGTAACCGTCCCCATTCCGCAATAAACTCCATTAACGGAGTGATAATTTCTTCCTGTTCAATTAAGGGGGTAGCATCGGGGTTGAGGGGAGGAATTACGGAACGCGATCGCCCTTGGTTGAACTGATAAATTTGAGCATCTGCCGGATTGCGAAAGATAAAATAAACTCCCAATCCTGCCGGTGTTGCCTCTACGGACAAAATGCGGTCCAGTTCCCTTTTCAGTTCTACTTGTTCATAATAAGTATGAACGGAATTCATGGGAATCACGCCCTCTTTTCCGTAGGCGATTTTTCCTTGATTGACCTCAGAAACAGTGACCGATGAAGCGACAATTAAGACATTGTGGGTCAAGTTCCAAGCATCCTGCAAGACATCCTGACGTTCTTCTGGGGACTGGATTACATTGAGGATATCGGCAAGATAAACAACATCCGCAGGATGGTGATTAGTATCTCCCCCATAGTCCAAAAACGTGGTTTCAGAAGTCAGGATTCCCGCTTCTCCGGCGAGACGCAGGGCACGGGGTAGATGGCGGTGAACCGATGCCAAACGGTTTAGTTTGGTTTGGGGTAGCGGCAAACTGGATTTATCCATAAGATAGGAGGTGTAACTCAGCAGCGATCGTGACCCACCTTGTTCATACCACAAAACGGCTGCCGCCAGTCCAAAAAATTATCGCCGCTACCCCAGTACAGCAGAAACTGATGGAGAACTAGGCGCTAAATTTACTGCGAATGTCTTCGATTCGTTTCCGGTTTACCCCTAAATCCGATTGTCCTAACCGCGATGCCGATCGCACTTGAATTACTCCCGACTTGCGATCCAGAAAAAATTCCACATCATCCACATATCCCATTAAAGCGCTGGTAAATTCAGCATACAAATAATGGGCCTCGGATTTAATAATCTTAGCATTATCCATCTCTTCAATAATCTCCTTGAGATGGGCAAAGGCTTTTTTCTCCGATGACTTATATTGTAACGGTTCAACTTTATGTTTTTTATCCGTTTCTTCTGCTTGAGAAGAGACACAATTGGGAGAAGTTGGACAAGGGGATAATTTGCCCATACTTACTCCTAAACTGTCGGGACGTTCCCCGGAAAAGGAAAACATACTGGCAATCGTCGCATTGGGTGAAATCTCAGCAGCGAATGCCGCAGGAATTGCCGCCAAATAAAACAAAATTGCCAAGGTGAACGAAAAACAGACCGTGAGAACTTTGAAAGCAGATAACTTGTACATAAATCGGCGGTTGATGTAAAATGTTCTTTCCATTCTAGCGGCAAATTTGACTACTGGTTCACCGTTTCCCTTGGGATTCTTTCTCCCCTGCCTGAGTCGCCACCTCGATTAAATGCTCAATTTTCTTCAGATTCGGATCTCCTGCCAGATACCCAATCCCGCGATGCAGATGCAAGCGAAACTGATTTGCCAATGTCTCTTTATCCGTTCCCAATCCATCTTGGTGACAGCGTTGTTTCAATGCCAAAATTAAAATATCGGACATTTCCCCGCCAAAGACTCGCCAACTCATTTCGACGTTACTATCAGCGGGAATTGGCACTGGAGAAGGGATAGAAGTTTCAGATAAAGATTTACAAAATGCCCAGCGGCATAAAATATTCCATTGGTCTATTTTCGTATAGCGTTTGAGTTTGCTAAGTTGTTCTTTAGCGGTTTGAGAGAGTTTAATTCGGTCGAGTGGTGGTTCCATTGATGCTTTAAAATAAATCGGTGTGACAGTTTACCAGAAATAGCCTTTTTCTACAACAGTTTTTCGGGTTTCCGGTTGATATTTGAGGAGATAGCTGTTGGCGATCGCCTCTTGTTCTACGAGATGTTCATACTCAGTTTTGCTAATTTCTGTATCCGTAGATAACAGAATCACTTGATGGGATGCTGATGGAAAATAGCGTTCAATCAGATTATTCCGATGGGAAGAATCCAACCGTCCTAATGGTGTATCGATCGCCACCGGGAGATGCCGTCCCGAGACTCGCGCTAATCCCCACAAAAAGGCGATCGCTAACAACTGCTTTTCCCCGGCAGAAAGGCGATGTTTTGGAACAGGTTTACCCTCGGGGTCGTACAGGGACAATCCAAAACTTTGCGTATCAATCGCAATCCGATGGACTAAATCCGCTTTATGTAACAGATAGCGGAAACAATCCGTTACCTCCACCTCTAACTTATTTAACTTCCGCAGGGTCAACCTTTCTTTAAACAATTTCAGGGTTTCCTGAACCTTCTTCGATGACTCAATAATATGCTCATCATTTTGGCGTTCAATACTCGTTTCACTGTACACCGCCAGTTCCTTCTTAAACCCTTCAATATCTTTACTTAACTTATCGCATCGCTGCTGACCATTATTATAGTCCCCTTGCGCCTTCACCACTGCCGCTTGTGCCGCCTTCAATGCCGCATCCAGTTGTTCATAAATCTCCGGAGAAGGTGCAGAAGCCAATTGGCGTTCATTGAACGTAATTTCTACTTCCAATGATTCCAAAGACTGCAACTTTTCCCCGGCCAATTTTACCTGACTTGGCAGTTCATGACGCAAAACATTCGCCAACAAAGACAGAGTTTCCTCATCTGCCGATAACCAGATATCCTCTTCCGAACCAATTTCGCGATCGAGTGCCTCATCCTCCTGTTCCAGGAAAAACTTAATCTTATCCACCTGTTGCGGTTTCAACTTCAATTTGTCCAGATATTCTACCAGACGACTGCTGCGTTCCTTCACCACATCCCGCGCAATTTTGGCCTGAAAAGACTTCGCCTCCTGTTCCCCTTGAACCTGCACCTCAGTCAGCAAAGGTTGAATTAAAACCAGGGGTAAACTCCCCCCAGCTAATTCCCCCAAAGACTCGCGCATCTGTTCCAAACTTCCTTCTAAATTGCGCTTTTGCTTTTCTAACTGAGTCCGTTCTGCTGCAATTTTTCCTCCTTCCGAAATAAACTTATCCCAAGCATCCCGCTGCCGTTCATGGGCCTTTTCTAACTTATTTTGTAACCCGCCTAACTCTTGCTTTGCCTCCTCCAAATCTTCGTTAGATTTAGACAATTTTTGTTCAATCTCTTCCAAACTTGCCAATTGCTTTGCACTTGCCAGCTTCTTCTGTTTTCGTCGAACCAAAATATCCAAATCTATGGATAAACGTTCCGCTAACTCTAACCCCAACAGGGATTGAATCGCATCCACCACCACCGGAGGCGGCGTTTCCTGTTCCGCCAGTTCCTTCACCTGTTCCCCATCAAATAGAAACAGATTAGAAATCCCCAACGGCAACAAATTCTCGATATATTCATCCCAAATATTCGTCAAATCTGTTCGCGGCCAATCTCCTTCCAAAATCCCTAACGTATCCTTACCATCCTTCGGATTTGCTTCCCAATAGCGCACAATCCGCAACTCCACTGCTGCATCATTTTCAAAATGCTCAAACACCAACTCAATCCGAGTTTTTTCCACCGGATCCGAATCCCGAGTTACACACTGTGTCAGGAAATCACTATAATTCAAATTACCTCGGGTCGAACATTGAGCCCGAGGACCATAAAGCGCTAACCGAATGGCATCCATTAGGGTAGTTTTTCCCCCACCATTCATCCCTCCAAACAGGATAATTGGACGGGTTTCCCCATGAATTTGAGGACGTAAATCAATCACCTGTCGTCCCATATAAGGACCAAAATTTTGCAGAACCAGTTCAATAAAAATCACGATACAGTCACGGTAATAAAGTCAACAGTAGGCAACATTTCAATTCCCCCCTTAGCAAGGGTCTCTTTCAATCCCCCCCTTAGCAACGCCATCGGGTTAGGGGGGGTTCTTTCGATTAATTCTCTACATCATCATCATCAGAATTGATACTGGGATATTTCATCGTCCCCCAACTTAACTGTTTAATCCCAGCAACATCTCCATCAGTCGCCGAGGGTTTCATATCCCGATTTTTGAGTTGTTTAATCGCATAAACATCCCCTTCTTTCGCAGCAGTTTTAAGGTCCCGCTTGTAATGAGCATTTTCAATCGCTTCTTCCTGCGATCGCGAACTACTTTCAAAGCATTTTTCTAGCGCATCATAAACACCTGTTCGTCGGGATTTAGTATGATACTTGTACTCCGTCCCAATCAACTTCGACATTAATTCCAAGTGCATCGTATCGGGTTGGCAGATTTCATCTAACACCTCCCACTCATCACTTCCCCACAACTGATTACCCGCGCCAGGACGAGGGTCCTCAAATGGTTCCCCCGTCTCTTCTTCATAAATCTTAGGCAAACTATCATCAAATTCATGCTTTTCTTCTAGCCAAATTTTCCGAATTTCGCTGAGTTCGTCTAATGTGATGAGGGTGATATCCCGCATATCTTCGGGACCATTTTTTCTGACTCCAGTTTGAGCCGAGAGAACTTTTCTCAGCCAATGCTCTCGCCATTTTTTTAAATAAGGTCCAGGAATAGGCACGACAGTCATTTCCCCCTCATTATTGCGCTCAAAGAGTTCAACTTTTCCGTAAATACGACGGAAGTCTCGCTTATCGTGATCTTCATGAATATCTAATTCATTGCGAATTTCCAATAGCGGCATCATCCATTCTTTTTCGTCATCATTTTGGATCATCGCTTGCATGGATTTATCTTGATTGACCAGGGTACAAACCCAGCAACCAAAGCGAGAATCCCCACAACTTGGGGTACTGGTATCAACGACGAGGGGACATTCATTGTCTGCGGTTGCACCCCGATACATCGTAAATAAATCTTTATTGCTTTGTCCCCAGGGATTTGTCCATTGATTCAAATAAATCCAGACTTCATCATTCCGCCAGTCTTCGATAGGAGTATAGACTAAAGAATTAATCAAACTTGATCTAGGACTTAGGCGATCGCGCACCCTTTTTTCTTCGTGTTTTTGCATGGTTGCCGAACGGCTGACGCTTTCAGCCTTACGCATACCTAGAACAAGAATGACTTCTCCATTGTCCCTAACCATGCTACGAATGAAGTTGTTAGCTGGCTGAATTTTTAAACGATCTGTACACCAGCGAAAGCGGGATCGAGGTGCTGGATAGCCTTTTCCAATTAAACAAACCCAGAATGTATCTTTAACTTTTGGGTGAAGCAGATGTGGCTCAAATGGCATTTTTTGTTCCATCGCTGCTTCTTTGATCCGGTCGAGTGATTTGCGAACCCAAGTAGCAACGATGGGATTCTCAACCAGCGTGTCTGTCGTAATTACATGAATAGTTTTGGTTCGCTTTTCCATTGGAAGTTGAGCGACTGCATTCCAGATTAACTGTAATGTTGCCGTGCTGTCTTTCCCACCTGAATATCCCACAATCCAGGGAACTTCATCTAAACAATATAAAGCTTGAACTTCTTGAGTTAGTTTTTCTATGTCCTCTACTAATTCATCTACAGTGCGAGGTGGGAATAATGACATTTGCGATTGTTCTGACATTTGATGAAGACTCCTTGCTATCTTGCTAAATCTAGTGACTTGTGGTAAAATTAGAACTATTTTTAATTCAAGGATGCAACTTGCATCCTCAATTTTTGGCTTGTTTTAGATATTTTATTCACGCTTTACACCCTCTAGTTACTTTTATAATGAGTGAATAGACTTGTATTAATCTATCCGAGATGTCCCCTCCTGAATCGAGGTTACCAACTCGGGTGGATCTCTGGTCAATTTCCTCATCGGATGACAGTTCTCCCTACTTTTACGATTTTATATGATGGACAACCACTTACCTGAGACAGAAAGTTCCCCCCGCCTCGATCCCTTCCTTGAACCCTATTTCGCCAAACATCATCGCGAAAAGTGTTATCCTGGTTTAATTTTCCGCCAGGGGAAGCGCCAGATGGTCCAAATCAATGTCCCTGCCGATGATTTGCCGACGCTTCTCCAAGCAAAACCCTCTAGTGACAATGATCCCGATTCGGGTAAAAATCGCCCAGAAGTTAAGGGTCATGCCGAGGAAATCAAAGAGTATATTCTCAAACGTGCCAACAAAGGCACACCCTGGATTTTGGGAACTCTAACGGCAAATGTCGATCCCAGTAAGATTGATATCATTAAATTGGGGAGAGGGATTTGCTTAGTCGTCATTCCTCGGGGGGTCAAGTTGGACATTACCGATGGACAACATCGTAAAAGTGCAATCCAAGATTTGATTATGGGTGAATTTGGCGAGGTAATTGGTGATAATGATTTCCCCATTACTCTCGTCTTAGAACCAGATTTTAACCAGTGCCAAACTGATTTTAGAGATATGGCGCAAACGAAACAACTCGATAAATCGCTGCTGTTATCGTTTGGGGAATTTGAAGGTCGGGTCGGCATCACTAAGCGAGTTGTCGATGAAGTTTTCATGTTTCGAGGCAAGACGGAAAAGATTAAAAATTCTCCTGCTCTTAAAAAGAAATTGATTTACACAAACAATTACATAATTAGGGCGGTTAGTTCTGCATTTACTAACGACCCAAACAATGAACTAAGAGAGTATGATGTAAATCAAGCATCAGATTCTTTAGTTAAGACCCTCAACCAGTTCTTTTCAGAATGTAGTCATAGTCGGCATATCTATGAAACCGAACCTGAAGATTTAACGATTGAACAAGTGGCAGAATTTCGAGAAAATTGTGTTTTGGGAATAAGTGTAGGTTTGGATATTCTAGGTCGATTGCTTTATTACACTTACAACCAACATACTATGTCTTTTGAATCCAGTCAAGTATCGCAATTAGCCCTCCTAAATTGGTCAAGAAACAGTCATTTATGGAAAGACAATGTGGTATTAATCGATCCTAAGCCTAAAAATCCAGCCAAACCCTACAAAATTTCTTATGTTTCAAGCGCAGTAAGAATTGCTGTAAATCGGGCAAAAACTCATCTAGGATGGATGTAAAATTGGCCGGTTAGCAAGTTGGAGGGAGTCGATCGCCCGAATTGCTCCCGAATTGCTCCCTCCTGAATTCCTCCTACTATTCCAAACGCTTCTCTTCCTCCGTTAACGGCAAATTTAAGCGCTGTTTCAGATAAGCAGTCATCCGCATTACGCTGGTTGACCCTGGGGACAGTTGACCCTTGAAAATCACCCTCCCTTCCCAGTCTAAATTCGATCGCGACCAATCGACTTGCCGTAAGGGGTCCAAATGGTCTCGCCAGGTGTCTGGATAGGTCCGGAGTAATGTTGCACCCACTGCGCCTAGTCCGATTAAGACGATCGCCTGGGTATGCAGGTAATCTCGCCGCATCTCAAAGGCGCTGACTTTTCGTTCTAATACCAATTGCCAATCTGGAATCTGCCGACTGACCGCATTCCAGTAATCCACTGCCTGTTGGATTTGTGCCTCTAGGGGTTCCCCTTCCCGGTCTGCCAATAATGTCAAGGTTGCCTGACAAATATGGGGGAGTATAAAGAGTTTACCAGACCGGGTGCTTAAATGACTGCGTTCGGTTTCGGTGAGGGTGCGGAATACCTCCACTTGCTGATATACTCCTCTCCCTAATGCGGCAGCGCGATCGCGATGGTCATACAGCAGATTTAAGGCAGGGTCCGATCGCACTGGGTAGCGGTTGAGGTCACTAAAGATTTGCTGCGATCGCTTCAAACCCACATCCAGAAACAAAATCAGGGGAATGGTTTCATATCCCAAGTCCGGATTCTCCTTCAATGCCGATTCAAAGGCGACCCGGCGATGTTGGCCGTCATTGATGGTAAATCGCGCATCCATTGGCACTCGCAAGCGTCCGACTTTTCGCCCTTCCGCCTCGGTTCCCAGGGGTTCAAAGGTGATATCTGCATCAATAGAGGCCGTAATCGCCGAGAGGGTATAACTCTGGGGATTATCTAAAATATACTGGGTAATCTGTGGCACTCGGGTCCGATTGAGCGATCGCCTCGCCCGATTTTCTGGCGGCGTTTCCCCCTGTTCCAAAGGGAACAGTTTCGGCAGCAGTCGCAGAGGACACATGGACACATAGTATTCCCGTCCTGCCTGTATTCCTCGGATGACAGGTAAGACATATTCAAAGGCCGTATTTAGCACGATCGCCCTCCCGGTATGTGCGGTAGATAGTATCCCACCGGCAACTCCCCCCTTTTTTTTCTGATGGCTCTTGACAAATTAACATAACTGTGTTAAAAATGACCGAATTTAATCGCTTTATTTTAGTAAAGCACAAAAAGTTTTTAAAAACCAGCTTTTTAGCAAAATAGCTCAAAACCCTTGCAAATATTCGGTTTTGAGTAGAGATGAGTCAGTCTGGGAACTTTCCTGCTATGTTTAAGGATGTGCCTATCGAGATGAAAGTCCCCATGAACCCTCCCCGGAATCCAGCAACAGACCTTGCCAGCAAAATCCTGGAACAGGAAAATAGCGATCGCGAAGCATTGGCGCTATTGCTGGATCGCCACCTCTCCCGCAGCGATCGCCTCCTGGTTCAGAAAACCCAGATGGGGAATACCGAGGCATTTATTGGATCTGTGACCTTAGAATGGTTAAGCAGTCGGGTTCGTTTCGCCTCCCAACTGCCACTCTTTCAGAAAAAATATGACCCTCAAACCGATAATGTCGTCCGGGACCGGGAAACCATTGACGAACTGCTACAACGTCCCTTGGATTGGTCTCGCCAAGCAGCTTTAACCTTGTATTTAGTCGCCAGAAAAAACCATAAATTTCCTGCTTTGTTGGTGGTGCAAAGTCCGCCCTGGGTGGATAATCCTGATGCGCCAGAGTGGGATAAAACCGGGCGATCGCGTCAATCCAGTTGTGACTTTATTTCCTTAGACAAAGACAACACCATCGGACTTTTAGAACTGTCTGAAAAAGTTGCAATTTTTGCTCTGGATGGTCAACATCGACTGATGGGAGTCCAAGGATTAATGGAACTGATTAAAACCGGACGACTCCAGCGGTACAACAAAAATAAAAAGGCCGTGGGTGCGGCAATTACCGTCGAAGATTTAAAACAACAATATCAGGTAGAATCGGCCCACCTCCAAAATTTAGCCTCGGAAAGAATCGGGATAGAATTTATTCCCGCAGTCTTGGAAGGAGAAACCCGAGACGAAGCAAGGCGAAGAGTTCGGTCTATCTTTGTTCATGTTAACCTGATGGCTGTTAACCTGAGTAAAGGACAACTTGCTGTTTTAAATGAAGATGATGGATTTTCGATTATCGCGCGGAAAGTTGCCGTTACTCATCCGTTATTGAAAGATAAAAAGAAACGCAATCCTCGGGTGAATTGGGACAGTGCGACTGTAGCGGCGAAATCAACGGTATTAACCACGCTTCAGGCGCTTAAAGATATGTCGGAACGCTACTTAGGCCCGAAATTTCCCCAGTGGCGATCGGCGAATAACAAAGGGTTAGTGTCAATTCGTCCCGAAGACGATGAACTAGAGGAAGGGTTGCGGGAATTTGAGGCATTATTTGATGGATTATCCACCTTAATCAGCTATCAACAACTTGACTCCGGAACAGAAACCCCAGAAATGCGCCGGTTTAGTCAGGAAAAAGGCGGGGGTGATGGGAATTTGCTGTTTCGTCCCATTGGACAAGTTGCCTTAGCGCAAGCAATGGGAATTTTAGTATTTGAAAAAGGGTTCTCTCTGAAAGAATTGGTTGAAAAGTTGCAGGAATTTGATGTGGATGGGGGATTTAGTGGGATGGAATATCCCCATTCCCTCTGGTATGGGGTTCTATATGACCCGAGTAAAAAGCGGGTATTAGTTTCGGGTCGGGATTTAGCGGCGAAGTTGTTGGTGTATATTCTCGGGGGAATCGAGGATGATTATGAACGCGCCAATCTACGCAAGGCGTTAGCGGATGCGCGGACTTTTGAAGGGAAAGCAGTTAGTTTTGACGGGAAATTTGTGAAACCGAAGGAGGTGGGTTTGCCGGAGGTTTTGTAAAGAATTGTTCCCTAAGTTACCACTTTCCCTCCCCAGTGGTGATATAATTTCTGCTTAATTCAGGAATAAGGGCAAATTATGTCAATAACTAAGCGGTGTCTTGCAGAGTTCATTGGAACGTTCTGGTTGGTCTTTGGGGGATGTGGCAGTGCGGTACTTGCGGCCTCGTTTCCCGATTCAAGCAATGCTTTGGGAATTGGACTGTTGGGAGTGTCCCTAGCATTTGGGTTAACGGTGATGACGATGGCATACGCGATCGGTCATATTTCGGGTTGTCACTTGAATCCAGCGGTTTCCCTGGGTTTATGGGTGGGGAAGCGGTTTCCGAAGAGCGAGCTCGTCCCTTATATCAGCGCGCAAATCGGTGGGGGGATTTTTGCTGGGGGAATTCTTTATCTGATTGCCAGTGGTAAACCTGGATTTACCCTGAGTGATGGATTTGCGGCAAATGGTTATGGCGCACATTCTCCCGGTGGTTATTCCATGTTAGCCGCTTTGGTGGCTGAATTTGTCTTGACTTTCATGTTTTTGTTTGTGATTATGGGAGCAACCGATCGCCGGGCTCCTCAAGGTTTCGCACCTGTTGCGATCGGGTTAGCATTGACCCTGATTCATTTAATTGGCATTCCCGTTACTAATCTTTCAGTCAATCCTGCACGCAGTATCGGACCTGCCGTCTTTGTTGGGGGTTGGGCGATGGCACAACTCTGGTTATTCTTGTTAGCACCCCTTGCCGGTGCCGCTTGTGCTGGACTTGTCTATTCCACCCTCGTAGGTGATGTGAAACTACGGCGCATGAAACTAAAGGTCTAATTAAATTTGTGAGTTTTTGTGTTTGTGTTTGCTTTTGTGTTTGCTTTTGTGATATAATAAAAACCCGCTCATTTAGAGCGGGTTTTTTAATACCTAATCTAGTTTTTAAAATCACTAATTTTATACATAAACTTCAAAACAACGGGGTTTACAAAAATCGACTGAGGTCAAAATCATCGGGTTCTGAGGTCGTTTTTTTGAATCGTTCCGAGAGGAGAATGAGCAGGATTCTTTCGGTATAGTCTACGGCACCTCGTAACTCTTCTCGGAGGATTTCTAAACCCCCGTTGGCATATTCTTCAAAGATATGAGCGCGGATTTCTTCACAATCGGGGTCGTTGGGGGCGATAATTTTAGAGTCTTTGGTTTCGGAGATCGCCAGTAATTTAATCACCAAGTCATACCCTTTAGTCACAAAAGTATCGATGTCTATTGGACCCGGTTCGGTTTTGGAGATTGCGCCGAGGGGGACTCGTTTTTTGCGTTTAGCACCCAAGGCAGCAGCAAAAACCAGCACATCGGTAAAGTGGCGAAATACGCCGGTTTTGTTATCCGACGAAGTTAAAGATGTGACTAAATCTGCTTTATCTTTGGCAACCTTAATTCGATATGCACCCATTGCGATCGGCCTGTATTGTATTGAACCATGAACAGGATTCTGGAAGCAACGCCCCCATCCTGCTAATCTAGCATAAATGGAGGCATTTTCAGAGTCAGAGACTCACCCTTTTACGGTGCAACTCGATACACTCCCACATCATCAATGATAAATTCTGTAGAGTTTTGACCATCCGTATTCCCCGTAGAAAAGAACAAATAGTCCAGATTATCAAACTTAAATTGATAAGGAGTATAAGTCGCCGCCACAGATTGAGAACCAGCGCGGAAAGTCAGTAAATCTCTGGGGGTTAAATCATCAACCCCTGGACTGGCGTAATAACTAATTGACCCATCGGGATTGAACGCCATACCCAAAGTCCACCATCCCGTATTGGTAAATTTTTGTTCGCTGGCATTGATATCTACGCCTTCATTATTCGCCCGAACCACCCAGCGAAAAGTCCGACGACCACTGCTTTCTTTGTCCATCCAAATCCAAATTCCCGGCCAATAATTCGCCAATTGACCATCCGGTTTCCGTCCCGTGGCACCAACGCGAAACCCAATATGATATCCACTCAAATCCTGCCATGCATCCAAGGGAGGTAAATAAATTCGGGTCACTACACTCAACCCCGAACCGAGAGGAATATCCCCGTTTGTTTTTCCGGGAATAATATTCAGTAAATCGTCTTGCTGAATTGTCCCTTGGGTAATCTTAGGAGTACCCGAATTTGTAGTTCTTAGACGCAAGGAATATTGACTTCCCGGGATGCCTCCTGGTGGGGTTCTGACTTGTTCGACAATATCCGGATGTCCCCGAGTCGGTCCCTCGATCCATCTGCCATTGACAGAAACACTCGTGGGATCATTCCGTGCATGGATAACTTCAACCCAACCGGAACCGGGATTGTGATATTGATTGTGGAGTTTAGGGTTATTGAAGTTATAACTCCACCCGACTTCCTCGAAGGTGTCCCCGAACTCCGGGATCCGGGTCCCTCTCCCCGGTGGCATCAACTCGGCGCTAGTGGGTAGGGTGAAGGCGACTAAAATGCCTGCTAGGATTTGTACTGCTTTCATTGAGTTATCAAATTTTACGCGGTCTTAAGACATACTTGTAGCCTAAATTGTGTCAACTTACAGCAAGATTGTGCCAGTTTTCTCTATCTGGCGCGATCGCCTCGGTGGGTTCTCAGGAGATGATTTAATTCGGGTGGCGGTTATCGAGGGTTGAGAAAGGCGATCGCGTTCCCCTGATGAAAAGGCGATCGCAGTTCATGTTCCCCCCAAATCAGGGAATCAAAGATTTAGTCCCTTTCAGAAAATGTCCCTAATAATTCGTCCCGAGATAGGGTTGCTAATTGCAACATTAGGGCGCTCAATTCTTCGGGATGTAATGCTAATAAGGGGTCAATCAACGTCAAAAGTTCCTCATCTAATTCCCCAAAGCGTACCCGCAAGAAATTTTCTATTAATTGGCGCTGTCCCTGCTGAATTCCTCGTTCTTCTCCAATTTGAATTCCTCGCTGTTCTCCAACTTGAATTCCTCGTTCTTCTCCTTCGCGGATTGCTTGTTCTCGGTCTTGTTGATAAAGTGGTGCTAATCGCATAATTAACTCCCGTTCTTCTGCATCGGTACTTTGATTAACTTGTAAGTTTTGCCGCAGGTTGTAAAGCATTTCTAAGGCGATCGCCCGAAACGGGTTATCCTGTGGAAGTGCTTCGAGTTCATCGATCGCTTGCTTTTGGACTGTTCCCCTTCCTAGAAGTCTCAACCAGAGGGTTTCTGCGGTCCGGGGTAGTTGGTGAATCACCACGATCGCTGTTCTCAGAGAGTCCCCCATCAAGTACACCCCAGGCAACCAATTTGGTTCTAGTATAGCTCTAAATCCATTTAAAAGGTTGGCCGATGCCGTCGGGGTGAGTACCCATAATTTGGGTAAGTCAGACTCTTGAATCCGAGTCTGATTCCGGTTCGCTTCTCGTTGGTAATCTCCCCGAACTTCTAGCAATTTTAAGAGGCAATTACAGATGTCGTCGGGGTTTGCGGGGTTGCGAAAGGGTTCAAAGATTGCCGGGGTCCGGGCGAATCGTCCTAATAATCCTAATCCCGCAAGATTGGCATCCGCTTCGGGGGAAGGTGCAAACCAAACATCAATTTCTCGGACTTCTCCAGCGACTCGTCGGGAGGGTTTGACTTCGCCGTATGGAGACAGTAATTCTTCTAAGTAATCTTTGGCAAATTGGTCATGAATAAAGCGAGTCATTTGTCAAGCAGTTTTTGGTCTTTTATTTTAGGGTAGAAACCGGGTTTCTTAACAAAGTTTAGACTAAATTGCAGGAATTTTGTTAAGAAACCCGGTTTCTGGTTCCGGGTTAAAAGCTACAGGTTTTTAAAATGCTTCATCTACCTCCACCACTTCGGTATATTCAAATTCATTGGGACTCAACTTAACTAACGGGTAGCGCATTCCTTTTAATTCAATCCAATCTTCTTCACAATCGGGTTTCGGAGAGTTATAAACAAGCACATATTCTTTACCGATGTAAGGTTTCATTTCTTGGGCGACTTCTCCCCGCCATTGGGTTTTGGTCACTAAAACAACGAGTTGGTTAGCAAGTTGAGGCAGAATTTTGGCAATTTGGCGGCGATAAATTTCGTCTAAACTGCCAAAGGGGGAGTCCATGACGATGGGAAAGGTACTGCTATCCGGTCCCATCAGGGTGTTCTTTTTACTCCACTCGCGAACACCATCGATAATGCCGCCAATGAAGGATAAACTGAGGATTTGATTTTCGCCGGTGGAGGCAGCAACGGGGACTTCAAATCCACTCGTATTTTCGATTAAGGTGAGTTCGTATTTGTCGCTGAGTTTGGGAAGATAGGGGGTAAAGGATATTTCGCTAAAAATTTCCTGCACTCGCTGTTCGAGTTGGGATCTAAATTGGTTTTCTAGGCGCGATCGCACCTCGGTTAAGCGGTCGATCGCATCCTGAGTGGCGAATATCCGTTTTTTGGCTAACTCTTGTTTCTCTTCGTTGGTTTTCTGCTTTTCTAGTTGTTTATTTAAGCGGTCTATTGCCCCTTGCAAGCTATCGATCTGAGTTTGATTAGAACCCAATTCTCGGTCTAATTCACTCATTTTTCGCTCAATTTCATCGAGGCGTTTTTGTAATTCTTGAATGTTTTCATCGGGATAGCTTCGCAGCTTATCTTTGATTTCATCCAACTGGTTTTCTATGGCAGAAAGTTCAGTTCTAAATCCTTCAATCGCCTTCTGTTGGCGGTCCATTTCTTGCCAAAAGTCGGGGACTTGTTTATCGATCACCTCAACTTGGGTACTCATGCGAATGGCAGTTTCTTCAATGTCTGCCATCCCTGCTTTATCCATCCACGATCGCACGAGTTGTCGGGCAGGATTGCCTTCACTAAGTTCGGCCCCACAAATACAACGTTGGCGATCGAGCAATTGTTGAACGAAGGGTTGTTTAATCCCAGCAGGTAGTTCCCCTCGGTTCCGTAAATCATTGACGAAGGTTCTAAATTCGTTAGTAAATTCTCCCAGTAAAGTGATATAACCTTGACTAGAAATAGCCCGTTTTAACGCTTCTTTAGTTTGTTTTAATTGGTGGCGAATGGAAGTATTTTGTTCCTCTAGGTTTTTGCGCCGCTTTTGCAATTCTTCCGCCCCGCCTAATTCCAAGAGGCGATCGCTGATGGTTTTCTTCAGTTGTGCTTGTGCTTCTAACTCTTTGGTGATTTCAGTTTGTCGTTTCTGGAGGCGAGTTCCCTCTTTCTCTCGGGTTGCCTTTTCTTTTAATAACTGTTGGGTTTGGGGGTCGCCAATCGCTTTTAATTCCGTTTCTAAGCTTTTGCGGGTTTCGCCTAAGTGACGAATTGCCCGATTTAAAACTTCTAATCCTAGTAATTTCTTCGTAGCTTCAGCAATTTCAGCTTTTTTCTCAGAACGGACGATATATTCAATCCGTTCTCCATCAAAAAAGAAATATTGATGTAAACTTTCCGGTAAAATTCGACCAATGATATCATCGGGATGTTGTTGGGGTGGAGGCGGAGACCATCTGCCATCATCTCCGGCGATCGTCATAAATAATTCACTCGACCCGTGGGTAATTCCCGTGGAGGTATTGTAAGCGCGAATTAGGCGTTTTGCTTGATAGCGCTTGCTGTCATGTTCAAACACTAATTGCACCCAACAGGCAACAGGTTCACCGGGTTTTGCTTCAGTGATGGCGCGTTTATTCACGAGGCGATCGGGTCCGGCAAAAGCAGCGGAAAATTGTTCATAAAGAACCCAAGTAAAGGCATTCATTAAAGTGGTTTTACCGGACCCGTTATTGCCATGAATAATGGTAGTATTATTCGACCCTCGGGATAAAACTATTTCGGGGGTTCTCCCATAAAATTGGCGAAAGTTACAAAGCGTGAGAGAAATCAATTTCATTGGATTGCTTCCTTAACAATTTTGAGGATATCATCATTAATATTTCGGGGCGCTTTCATATAAAGTTTATCTTTTTCCGCTTGCAAAACGCGCTCAATAATGGTGCGGACTTCTGGAGAGGCACTGAGGATCGGTTCTTCGATATCACGGAGTTCCTCGTGGGGTCGATTGCTGGGGTGATAGGCAGGCTGATTTTCCGCGAAAATGAGGTGCTTTTTGACAGGAACTGTCCCGGAAGGATAGGCGACTTCCACGGTTGTATCTGATTCTGGCGGGTGACTGGCGTACATTTGATGATTTCCTCCCCGATTGAAGTGTTACCCAATTGTCATTAATTTTACCGGGCTTTCCCCCAACTGTCAAAGACTTAATAATCCGTAAGATTTCTGAAGTTGGAGTAATTGCATTCGCGCTTCCCCGGCATTGTCGGCTAAATCGGCAAATTCTATAAAGCGGCGCAATTCTTTTTTTAAGATATTTCGTTCGATTTCTAGTGCTTCTCGATCGAGTTTAGGAGGCATGACAATGGTATCAAAAAGAGTCGCTCTATCCTTGTTGGGATGGGGTCGTAAAATCCGGCCTCGACGCTGGATAAACTGGCGGGGATTGCCACTAGAAGCGAGAATCACAGCGGTTTTAATGGCGGGGATATCTACTCCTTCATCTAAACAGCGAATTGCGACTAATCCTTGTAATTCTCCGCTTTCAAATTGCCGTCGCAATTCTTCTCGTTCCTCGATCGCAGTGTCAGCCGTATAGGTATTAATCCGATACCCAAGTTCCGAACCCAGCAGGTGGGATACCGCTTCCAGTTGGCGATCGCTGCCCCGAAAACCAGACTCCTCAACGGTCCCATCGCCACAATAAAATAAGGTATGGCTGGTATGCAGGCGGGTTTTCATTAACTCCCGCAAAGCATTTAATTTATTACTCGCTGACCCAACTAACCGGGTGCGTTGCATGATTAATCCTCGTAAATCATCATGATTAAGATCCATCTTTTCTTGATGGCTTAATATCCAGCCAATGCGCTTGGTTAATTTCAAATAAGCATAGCCTTCCGATTCCGTTAAATTTACTAAAATCGGATAATAAAGATACCGTACCAATGCCCCCGCTCGAATTGCATCAGCTAGGGTCAATTCCGGGGGAATAACGGGGCCGAAATAATCTAGTAATCCCTGGGTTCCAGTCTCATCAAAATAGCGTTCAGGGGTGGCAGAAAGGGCTAATCGTAAGCCAATTTGTCGGGGTAAACTTTCTTCGAGACGCGGTGCCCCCAGGTTGTGCGCTTCATCCCCAATGATAAAGGTTTTTTCGGGGAAGTAGCGCAATTGAGATTGGAATCCCTCACTCATTAGGGTCGCATTGGTGGTAATAATTGTGAGAAAAGGCTGGAGATTAGCACTGACGTTGTAAAGTTGGGTAGAAAGCTGACTCTGCCAAGTATAAACAGTTTCAAAAGCTAAAATCGGGGCCAACCCGAATCCCTCACATTCTCTCGCCCACTGATTGACCAGGTGACGGTAGGGACAGAGGATGAGCAATACTTGTAATCCAATGCGGTGATAGAGTTCGCTGGCGATCGCCAAGGCAGCGATGGTTTTGCCGCTTCCTGTTGCCATTTTCAGGGTTCCTCGTCCCTGGTTTGCAAACCAACTGGCGATCGCCTGTTTTTGATACGATCGCAGGGTCAAATTGGGCGGCAGTGTTGGAACCCCGGGTCCCGATTTTTGAGGAGGATTCGATGCACTCATTCGTCAAATTTTGGATTAAAAAAATATTTGTTATTTTATCTTAAAATCCTGGACTTTTTATTCCAACTCTGATAAAATAGATAAATTCATCACCCCAGGCATTAACCCAACCTGCGTCAGTCTAGTCAAATGTCGGAATCTGTTCTACAGTAGATCCGGTAATCCTATCCATCACATTGCCATCATGATAGAGGACAAAGCGAGGTTGCAAGGCCGCCTCACCCTAGAACCCGATACGTTATGGTTTAAGGTGAAACACTGTACGAAACACGGCATAGAATCGGGTGCACTCCAATCGATTCCCACCGATTCTGAGTTTTTAGAAACCCAGGGAATGCGCTTTTTAGTGCGAATTTTGTCGAATCTCGTTCGCAAGCAGAAGGCGAAACAATCCGAAGCGGATAAAACTCGGAAATCAGGGCAAGAATTTAATCCTTTTTTACCTTATGACCGCGATTTGTTTGTCACTGATATTTCCCCTACTCATGTTTGCTTATTAAATAAATTTAATGTTGTAGACTATCATTTATTGTTAGTAACACGGGAGTTTGAAGACCAAGAAATGTTACTCACTCTAGCCGATTTTGAGGCGATGTGGGGCTGTTTACAGCAGTTTGATGGGTTAGGGTTTTATAATGGCGGAAAGGAAGCGGGGGCGAGTCAGAGACACAAACATTTGCAATTAGTCCCCCTACCGATCGCCTCTGATGGACCAAAAATTCCTTTGGAGGAGGCGATCGCCTCAGCGACGGTGGTAGATGGGATAGGAACGATCGCCGCCTTTCCCTTTGATTGTGCCGTTACCTTTTTTGAACCTGACTTATTTAACGATCCCTTGGCAGCGGCACAAATCACCCTCCAATCCTATTTAAAACTGTTAGCAACGGTAGGGTTAAAACCGGAGAAAATGAGTCCGAAGCAAGCGGGTCCTTACAATCTTTTGATGACCCGAGATTGGATGATGATTGTCCCGCGATCGCAGGAAAATTTTGAATCTATTTCCATCAATTCTCTTGCCTTTGCCGGTTCCCTTTTTGTCCGCAATTCCCAGGAAATGCAGCGTCTTAAAGAAGTCGGTCCCCTGAAAATATTAGAAACTGTCGGGCGATCGCCTCAGTCTTAATCCGAATTAAACCGTTCGATTCTCATGTCGAATCGGAATTTCAATAGTAAACTCTGTGCCTTCCCCCGGTTGGGAGGTACAGAGGAGTTGTCCATGATGTCGATCCACAATAATTTGATGACTAATTGATAATCCCAGTCCCGTCCCTTTCCCTTCCGGTTTCGTGGTAAAAAAGGTCCGAAATAGTTGTTTCTGGACTTCCTCACTCATCCCCAATCCATTGTCTGCAATGTGAATGGCGACGCCCTGATCTTTTAATTGAGTCCGAATCCGAATAATTTTAGATTCGGGTTCTTTCGGCGAAACTACAGGCGAATTCTCCTCCGATGAACCACTGGTAACCCGGGATAAATGACTCGATACCCCTGATTCTAAAGCATCGATCGCATTAGCAATCAAGTTCATAAATACCTGATTCAGTTGTCCCGGATAACAAGGGACTAAGGGGAGATTTCCATACTCTTTGATTACGGTGATGGCAGGTTTAGAACCTGTCGCTTTTAAGCGATTTGATAAAATCAACAAGGTACTATCTATTCCCGCATGAATATCAGTTTTTTGAAATACTCCGGGGTCTTTGCGGGAAAAATTCTTGAGAGATTTGACAATTTCCTTGATCCGTTCGGTTCCCACATTCATAGATCTCAGCATTTCTGGGAAATCTTCTTGCAAATATTCTAAATCGATCGCCAAGGCATGATTTTTGATATCGGCAACAGGTTCCGGATAGCATTGCTGATAGAGTTGCAGATGGTTAAGTAAATCTTCTGCATATTCTAGGGACATATTCAGATTGCCGTCAACGAAGCTGAGGGGATTGTTAATTTCGTGGGCGACTCCAGCGACTAACTGTCCCAGGGTAGACATTTTTTCCGTCTGAACCAGTTGTAATTGAGCTTCTTTCAAGTCCTGAAGCGACTGTTGTAAATTCTGGTATAATCGGGCATTTTCTAGGGAAATAGCCGCCTGAGATGACAGTAACTGTAAAACTTCCAGGCGATCATGGGTAAACACGCCGGTACTGAGATTATTTTCTAAGTATAAAATCGCTACCGTGTGACTTTGGTAGGTAATGGGGAAGCACAGAATTGATTTAGGTTTCTTCGCCGTAATGTACGGATCGGTCGTAAAAACTGACTCAACTGCGGCATTATTAAGAACCAGAACCTCCCCGGTTCTATGCACATAATGGATTATAGTCAAGGGCAAACAGGAGAAATCTTCTAGGGGAACCCCTGTGCAACTAATTTCAACCGATGGGATTGTCGTGGTTACAATTTCTTCTTCAATATTTCCCGCCGCCTGGATGACTTGTTTTCCCTCTTTTTCTAAAATTAAAAACCCCGTTTGTGCCCCTGCATTTTCCAGGATGACTCGCATTAACTTATTTAAAAATTTATCCAAAACCAGTTCTTCAGAAAGCGCTAATGCAGCTTTCATCACCGTCGTTATATCTAAGGCAGAAGTGTCTTGGTTAATACTGGTACTGGTGGTACCAAAGGAGGAAATCGTTTCTTGAATGCTAAAGGGTCGAATGACTGAACGTTGGGTGACTCGGGCTAACACTAACGGATATTTTTTTTCTAAAAATTTTACTTTAGCATTCGCTGACCAACGCACATATCCATAGTAGGCTTCCGTTAAATAAAACTGAGCAATTTGGTGACTTCCCCGCTGGAGATGAAATTCCCCAGCGAGTTCATTAGCCAGGGCTTCTTCTTGAATATATTGGCTTTCTCGCGCGTGGAGAATGGCCCGGTCATAACCGGCGATCGCCTCAGCAATGTCCCCCGCTAGTCGGGCTTTTTCCGCTTCCACCAGTTCATATTTATGCAGAAAATTATCAGGCGAAAATTCTGCCCATTTTTTCATCTTCTCTTGATTTGCCGCCACCTTATTCCCTAGCACTTCTTGTTCTGCTTCAGGCCGATTTCCATAGACTCCTAATGCAGCCAGAGAATCATAAAAATAGAAGAGGGGTAAGGGGTAAACAGCGGTCAAGCCATCTAAATAGTTAGCGGTGATCTCCGCATTTTTTAAGGCCGATTCACTTTGTCTGAATAGATAGCTGAGAATCAGTTTATTCAGGTATAAACAACATAAGGCGTAGCGATCGCTAGTTTGTTCATGGAGGGGTAACATGGTAAATTCATTATAAAGTTCCCCCACCAGATGTTCTGGATGATCTGCCCCGCGAATTAAATGGGACACCACCTGCCAGTACATTTTTTGATAGTTGAGGGTATTGGTCTGCTTGAGTTTTTCCATCAACAGACTGTAAGAAGACATTTCCGCTTCTAACTGCCCCAATTCTTTCCCGGCAAAATAGGAATTAATGCAGTAGTTATAAGCACATAACACGGCATATTCTACATCTCCCGTCTCCAGTCCACTCTCATAGGCTATCAGTAAAGGGGGAACCGTGTGGTGGAGGGGTTCCTTCCACAACCGGACATTATTATTCACCACCATCATGGTCCGGGCTTTAAGTTTCTGATTCTCGAATTGCGCCAACACCGTTAAGGCTAATTGACCAAATTGATAGCCGGTTTCAATATCTCCGACAATGCCACATAAAATTAATCCATAACAGGCATAAGCATAAGTCGATTCCTCGGTATTGCCATAGTCCAGAGACAATTTAACTTCTTCAAAAACCAGCAAGGGCAATAATAAAGGGGCAGATTGATAGGCTGGGGCAATCGCACTATTGAGAATTCGCATCGCCGCTTTTTTATCAGGATTGCTCATTTTGGGCAATTCATTTAAGGCTGCGATGTGCTGATCCGTTAATCGGGAAAACAGTTCTCCCAGTCCATTTTGAATATGCTCAAAGCTGGGTTGTTCGGGTAAGTTAACGCCTAATAAAGCCAGGGCTTCTCTCCCGGTAGCCAAGGCGTCGAGTTGTTTATTTTGCGCCGTATAAGCTTGGATTTTGACTTCATAAATTTGAATTTTATCCAGGAGAGTTTCGGCTTTTTCGAGGACAATTTGGGCGAGGTCTTCCATGCGCTCAAACTCGGTACTCAAATAAGCAGATTCTGCGGCGGCTAGATAAAGATTAAGGGTTAAATCATAGCGATCGCCCCAACTGATGGGATGTAATAAAGCCAACCCAGCTTCCAAATACCGTAATGCCGGTTCGTAAGCGGTAGCCGCTTTGGCTTTATGTCCCGCTTGCAGATTCAACGCCGCTAATTGATATTTTTCTGATTCACTCTCAATTAAATCAGCCGCGATATTTAATTGATTGACTAAATCAAAGACTTTTTCTTCAACTGCTTCTGCGGGGATATTTTCTAAGAGTAACCGTCCGATTTTGAGGTGGGTTGCTTGTTTCTCACGATCAGGAATCAGAGAATAAGCCGCTTGCTGGACGCGATCGTGTAAAAATTTATACTGGACTGTGGGGGCTTCCGTCTTCATTTCTTCGCCCTCAGACCCGGAATCTGATTGGAAGAATTTATACAATTCACTCACCGGAATGACTACCCCCGCTTGCAGGGCTTCCCACAACTGCGCTGAGGTTTCCCCGAGGGAATGCTCATATACAACCGCTAAGGTAGCGAGGTCGAATTGATGTCCGATACAAGCCGCTAACGTTAAAACGGTTTGGGTTGAGTCCGGTAACCGCTGCAACTGCGTTGCCATAAATTCTACAATGTTCTCGGAAACCGCTAAGGCTCGAACTTGGGTGAGATCACACTGCCAATACCCGCGATCGCCATCATACTCTAATAAATGATCCTCATAAAGCGATTTTAAAAACTGGGTGACAAAGAAAGGATTTCCTTCAGTTTTTTGAAACACCAGTTCGGAAATTGGTTGCGATCGCGTTTCAGGACAACTTAAAGCATCGGCCACTAAGTGATTCAAATCCTCACGCTTCAGGGGGGGAACTTCAATGCGATTAATCCCCAACCCCTGAGTTTGTTGCAAGCGATTCACCATCAACATCAGGGGGTGCACCGGACTCACTTCGTTATCCCGATAAGCCCCAATCACTAATACATGATGTAAATCCCGGTCGCTTAACAGCAACTCTAGTAATTTTAAAGACGCGATATCTGACCATTGTAAATCATCTAAAAACAACACCAAGGGATGATGTTCATTGGCAAATACTCGAATAAATTTTTGAAAAATTCGATTAAATCGATTTTGGGATTCAGCCGCTGGAAGTTCAGGAAGGGCCGGTTGTTTTCCCAAGAGTAATTCCAGTTCGGGAATCACCTCAATGAGCACCTGGCCTTGTTTTTCTAGGGCGGCAGCGAGTTGTTTTTTCCAGGTCGCGATCGCCTTGGGACTTTCCGTAAGAATGTGGTAGCGAATTAAATCTTGAAACGCTTTAATCAGAGGAGCAAAGGGGATATTTCGCTTAAACTGGTCGAATTTTCCCGCAATAAAATAACCCCGTTTTGCCAGAATGGGTTTATGGACTTCTTGAACTAATGCTGATTTTCCAATTCCGGAATATCCCGCCACTAACATCAGTTGAGCAGGGCCGGTAGCAACGGATGCAAACGTACCCATTAACTGTGCGATTTCCCCTTCTCGTCCGTACAGTTTTTCCGGAATTTGGAATCGCGCGGCCAGGTCTTTTTGAGCAATGGCAAATGGTTCAATCTTGCCGGTAGTTTGCAGTTGCATTAAACAGGTTTCTAAATCTGCTTTTAAACCCCGGGCTGTTTGATATCTCCCTTCCGCATTTTTTGCCATCAATTTCATGACAATTTCCGCGATCGCCTCGGGAATATCCGAAACCACTCGATTCGGGGGGACCGGCTGTTTGGCGATATGATAATGGACTAATTCCATCGCATCCGTCGAGGCAAAGGGTAACGTTCCCGTTAATAATTCATAAAATGTTACCCCCAAGGAATAAAAATCTGTGCGATAATCAATTAATCGGTTCATTCTCCCCGTTTGTTCCGGAGAAATATAAGCCAAGGTCCCCTCTAAGGCATTGGGATTAACCAAGGTCAGGGATTCTTTTGGCAACCGCGAAGAAATACTAAAATCAGTTACCTTAACCTGCTTGGTGAGGGGGTGAATTAAAATATTATCCGGCTTGATATCTTTGTGAATAATGCGATTTTGATATAAAGTATCTAAGGCATCCGCAATTTGGATCCCAATGGAGAGAAAATCAGAAATAGAAAGGGGATGAGATGTGGTATAATCTTTTAAAGAAATGCCGCCAAAATCTTCCAGGATCAGCGCCAATCCATTGCGATCGCGTTCTAGGCTTAAGGGTTTGACAATTCCGGGAACATTGAGATTTTTGGCGATCGCATATTGATTCCGCAAGCGAACCAGTTCCCCTACCGTCGGATATTCCGCATTAGGAATTTTAATCATAACGGAGGTGTCATCCCCGGGCCGATATCCACGGTACACCAGGGTGTGAACACTTTCATGTATTTTTTCGGTGATCAAATAGTCAGCGATCGCGTGCATTATAAAGTCTCTCCAGTCCCTGACACTTTTTTTAAGTGTTCTGCTTTCCTTCTATTGTACCGCGCTTGCTCTGCCCATTAACAAGGATTGCCATTTTTTTTAGGACAGATGGGGGAGATGGGGAAAATAGGGGAAAATTGGTAGATGGGGGAGAATTGGTAGATGGGGGAGAATTGGTAGATGGGGAAGAGAGGGGAGATGGGGGAGATATTTAATATTTATCCATACCTTTTATCGTTTTTCATCTTTGTGAAATTGGTCCTGGTGAATCGGCAGTTCAATGGTAAATTCAGTCCCTATCCCTAGGGTGGAGGTACATTGAAGTTTACCTTTGTGGCGATCCACGGTAATTTGATAGCTGGTTGCCAATCCTAACCCTGTCCCTTTCCCGATGGGTTTGGTTGTAAAAAACGGGTCAAAGAGGCGAGAGAGGGAATTTTCGGGAATGCCACAGCCATTATCTTTAATCTGGATGGCAATGCGATCGCCGGGTAGAACCTGAGTCTGAATCCAAATTTTGCCCGGTTCCTGGCGATTACCTTGACGATAAGCTTCCTCAATAGCATCGATCGCATTAGTCAAAATATTAATAAATACCTGATTGACTTCGCTGGCAAAACACTCCACCTTGGGAAGAGTTCCATAGTCTTTAATTACTTCAATTTCTGGACGATTCCCTTGAAAGTCTAACCGATTTTTCAAAATCATTAAGGTACTTTCGATTCCCGAATGAATCTCTATATCTTTGAGCGCTGCTTCATCATAGCGGGAAAACGTCCGCAAAGAGGTGACAATTTCTCGGATGCGAATCGCCCCCTGTTCCATCGAGTCCAAAAGTTTAGAAAAGTCTTCCTTCAAAAATTCTAAGTCTACCTCATCTGCTTTTTCAATAATCTCGGGTCCGGGATTCGGATACTCTTGGTCATAGAGTTCCACCACTTCTAGCAAGTCGGACAGATACTCTCTGGCATGAACAATATTTCCAAAAATAAAGCTAACTGGATTATTAATTTCGTGAGCAATTCCAGCTACCAACTGGCCCAAACTCGCCATTTTCTCACTTTGAATCAGTTGAGTTTGAGTTTTTTGGAGTTCTTTGAGGGTTTGTTCCAGTTCTTGCGATCGCGCCGTTGCTTCTTTATACAGTTCCGCCTGAAAAATAGCAATTTCCATGCAGTCCCGGACCGCCTCTAACAAGTCAAGTTCCGATAGTTTCCAGGGACGCGGTTGGCCCGAATTGGCACAACAAATCACCCCTAACTTGCCATTACTTTTTCGCAGGGGAACTAACAAAATCGCACTAAACCCTTGTTCTACATAAATATCATGCCACTCCCGATCCGGTGATTGGGCCAAATCATCGCACCACACCATCTCTCCCGCTATCAATTTCCGATACAAAGAGTTAGGGTCAAGAATCGGGTATTCTCCCAAGAAACTGTCTAAATGGGGCCGTTTAGCCTCTTGAATGCAAGACCAAACCGGAGTAGGTTCCGTTTGATGCCATAAAAAGTAACAGCGGTCCAGATTCAAAACTCGCTGTAGTTCAGTCACCACCGTTTGCAAAATCTGATTCAAATCTAGGGAATTGCGGATTTGGGAAGTCAGCCGATTGAGTAGTTCCTCGCGGGCGACTTTTTCTCGAAGTTTGGCCTCACTTTTAAGACGGGCTGCTTCAGCTTTCTTGCGATCGGTGATATCTTCAACCACCGAGATCCAATAACTCCCCTCCTGCTCCATTGCTACAGTTAAATTAACCCAAATCCAGGTCTTATCTTGACGAATGTAGCGCTTTTCAATGGAGTAATGAGTAATTTGCTCTTGCTTCACTTGCTGGGCTAATTCCCAATCTAAATCTAAATCATCGGGATGGGTAATTTCCTGAAAAGTCAGAGCCAACATTGCGGCTTTGGAATACCCCACAATATCACAAAACCGTTGATTAATCCGAATAAAACGGCCTTCAAAATCCACATGAGCCACCCCCACTGCCGCTTGTTCAAAGGTGGTTCTAAAACGAGCTTCACTATTTCTTAAAGCCTGTTCTGCTTGTTTGCGATCGCTGATATCCGTGTTAATTTCTAAAATAGCCCGTGGATGATTCTGTTCATCCCGTTGCAAGTTCCATCGACTATCTACCACCACTTGAGTGCCATCTCGCTTCCGATGAACCAACTCTCCTCGCCAATGCCCTTGGCGTAAACAACTTGCCATAATTTCCGACAACGGTTGAGGAAAGCTTGTGTGTAACAACTCATGAATAGATTGTCCTAGAACCTCAGTGAGACTCCATCCATACAATCGTTGAGCACCTTGATTCCAATATTGAATATGGTCGTTTAAGTCGCGAATGAGAATAGAGTCATTGGCTTGGTCTAACATCTCGATCTGTTGACGCATTGAATCATCAGCCAACTTGCGATCGGTAATATCCAGAACCATCCCATCCCATAACATTGCCCCATCGGGTTGAGGTGACTTTTTGGCCGCCCCTTGCAGCCATTTCAGTTTTCCCGAAGGAGTGATAATTCGCCACTGATAATACCATTCTTTCCCCGTTTGAGCCGCGCTAATGAAAGAGCGAGCAAATTCTGTACTATCCTCCGGATGAATGATTTGCCACATTAATTGAGAATTGTCGAGTACCGCTTCAGGTTCGAGTTCATAAATCTCTCGACAAGCGGGGGAAACGTAAGTAAAACTATCCTCAGTTTGGTTCAGGTACTGACGGTATTGATAAACCATTCCCGGTAAAGTTTTTGCTAACCGTTCAAAGCGGGCTTCATATTCATGCAACGCAGCTTCAGCGCGTTCCCGTTCGGCTTTCTCCTGTCTCACCTCCTCTGGGATCGGGTCAATTTTACGGTGATGATCGGTAATTTCTGTGATAAAACCCATGACTGAGTGCACCCGTCCTTTTCCATCCCGGACCCCATTCACTTGGAGGGAAACGCGGGCGATCGCACCGTCCTTTCTCAAATAGCGCTTTTGTAGAGAATAGGTATCAATTTCGGCATTAACTAATTTTTTGGCCCAGACTAATTCTCTATTCAAGTCTTCTGGGTGGGTCAGGTCCTCAAAACTGCGCGATCGCAACTCCTCCTCAGTGTATCCGACAATCTCGCAGAACTTCTCATTCGCCTGCCAAATTTGACCATCTAATCCACACTGCACTATTCCCACCGGGGCTTGACTAAAGCTCACCTGAAACCGGGTTTCACTCTCCTGAAGCCTGTTCTGGAGTTCAGCATATTCTTTTTGCAGCGCTACAAGTTGAGATTGTGTGACCATTTGAGCCTACCTCACTCACGAGATTTTTCGGATTAATTCGGAGGTTATAACCGCTTTTCGACCCCCTACGCTCTGGAGTAGTCGGACTGATTGGATATCCAATACGCTATACCCTCCGCACTTTACTTCTTGAGAGACTTGACAAATTAAAAAAAACATGAAATTCAGCCTTTTAAAAAGGCTTTATATTTTCTTTATTTTAATAATAATAGCCCGTTTTAAGCGGAGTCACCGCTAGGACGCCGGGACAGGATTATACTCCCTCCGGTTTTTAAAGGACTATAAAAACCGGAGGGAGTATGAGTCGTAAAAATTGCCTAAGTCCTGTTTCCCAAACTATCCCACTTCCACTAATAAGGCACCGACGGCTTCATCTGTCCCTCGGAACGCCTGTTCACCGCCTTGATTCGTCGCCACCAGGACCGCAAAATCCCGCTGAGGTGCCATCCAGACCAGAGCAAAATTTAGGGTGTTGCTGCCATTGTGATACAGGACGCGCCCACCCCCCCAATCCCGTTCGGTAACCATCCATCCTAAGCCGTAGAGATCGGAACTCCCCTCTACCATCGATCCGGTCTCTAAAGCCGGGGTATGCAGTTTTTGCAGGGTTTCAGGGCTTAATAATGTAGAGTAGCCTTGTTCGCCTTGCAAATGCAGGGAAATAAAGCGGCCCCAATCTTCCAAAGAAGCATGAACCCGACCCGCCGGGGAAATTAAAGGGGGATTATCATGTTCCGGTTCCGGTGCGATCGCCTCAATCTCTCCATTTTCTTCAAAATGCTGCCAGGGTTGGTCGATCTGACCCGGAGTTCCCATCGGTCCAAAACCGACCCTCGTCATTCCCAAAGGTTGAAAGAGTTTTGTTGTGATTAACTCTTCCCAGGATGCATTCATCACCTGTTCTGCCATTGCTGCGGCCACTGTATAGCCCAGATTGGAATAGTGGTATTTCCCAATGGGAACGGTGGGTGGTTGTTGCAGTGCCTGTTTAAGATAGGCTTGTCGCTGCTGTTGAATTGACCCGGGCAAGTCATACATTTCTAGGTGAGTTTTTCCCGGCAGCCAGGGTTCGTCCCCTCCTGGAAAGGCTGCTTGATGAGAGAGCAGTTGTTCTAGGGTAATCCAGCGATAAATCGGCAGCATTTCATAATCCGGCTCAAAAATTTGAGCCAGGGTGGTCTCCCATTGCAAGGTTCCCGCTTCGACTAATATGCCCATCAAGGTAGCGGTCATTGCTTTGGTGCAGGAACCCAAATGAAATAGGTCATTGAGGGTTACGGGAATTCCGCTGCCATATTTCCGCTCACCCACGGCACCGATCGCACTCAATCCGTGACTGGTGACAAGCGCTGCCCCTAGAGCGGGTAAATGATAATGCCCTCGAATGGGTTCCAAAACTGAATTAAGATTTATCATAACCAAGGCTTATCCACAGATTAATTGGGGTCAGCTTGGGTATTGGGCTTACCCTTACGGGGATGGAGTGATTTTGTCAGGGGTTTTTAAAATAAAGTCCAGAATTTTCCTGGGGATTTCTCAAGGGTGGGCCCGGACTCCCTGAATTAAATTAAGCATTATTACTTACTCCGGTAAGGCTTTATAAGTCGCAATCACGGCTACTAATAAAACCAAGGTCCAAGACCAACTGGGAATGGAAGCGACTAATAGCCAGACATCCCCAAAGATGGCGGCAAAGAGTTCCAGGAAGTAAGCGATCGCTATCGTGGCAATAGCCAAGAGGATAACCGGGAATATTTCAGACATAACATTTCCTCGTCTAGTTCTCATCACCAGCAAGGCGATCCCTAGCTGGTTTTTGCGATTCTTTTCTGTAACAGATTATAAAGCAAAAGTTACAAAACTCCAAGAAATAGGTTAAGAATTATTAAGGTAAGGGGCCGATGAACCGCGATCGGCTAAAATTAAGAGTTAAGTAAAAATCAGCGCCTAAATTGCCGTGATTCTAGGGGCGGCTGGATTAACCGATTCATTGTGATAGTTACAGCCTAAGCCTTTTCGAGCCGTTGATTGACCCGATTATGACAGATTGAGATTTGGCTATAACCGCTGATTTTTTCCTGAGACGCGATCGCCCTTAATTCAGTTTCTTTCCTTTTAGTTTACACAGCAAAACCAGCCGATTAACTCGGTATTAATACTTATTTACAAAAGGAAACCCATCGTGAGTTCCCCAGAGACTCCCGGGAGGAAATCCCATAAAAATTGCCCCTCAAAGGGAGGGTGCGCTGAGGGGTTGGGGTATTACGTCATCAGCTCCCTAAACGTTCGGTTGAGGTGGCTAAATTAATCCCTTTAACCGATTCTGACTCGGGTTTCTCCCGAGTGGGTGTGACCCGTTCCGGAGAAAGCGTGCTGCGGGCGATCGCCTGTAATAGAGGATTTTCCGTGGCGAGTTTTCGGTAAGCGATAAACTCAAAAATTTGTTCGGTCCCGATTCCATACACACTGCGGCACTGATAGACCCGCCATAAAGCAATCAGAGGCAGAATGTCCTCCGCTTTCAAATCCACCCACTGTCCCCCCCGTTCTCCGGTGAACTGTTGCAGATAACGGGATGCTTGCCAATGGGGGGGAATCCCATGCTCGTAGGGGCGAACTAAACACCCACAGGTGAGATCAAAGGTTTCATATTGAACCAACCGTTTTAAAGCCGCTTCCACTTTTTGGCTCTGCATCTCTTGCAGAATCGCCACCCCCAAAGTGGAGGGACGGCCATTCTCACGAGTGGTCAAGGTGAATTGAATATAACCGCGATTGTGGCGATCGCGCTGAATGCGATCGCTCACGGACTCGACCTCCACCCCCGCGATCGTCTGTCCCAGAAGCCGTTGGAACCCAAAATAAATCGCCTGGGCGACTGTCCCATTATCGAGTAGAGACTCCAGATTCTGCGGATAAATCTGTTCCCCCTCAAACGCCGCTTCCACCTGTTCAAAGGGGTCTTCTTCCACCGGATGGAAATTTTCCGCACACCATTCCAAAATCTCGCGAACTGACAACTGTTCCCGCGCCAACGCCCTCAATTGACCCGCTTCAAAGGGGTAAACCGGGTTCGGTGGGGTTAAATGGTAGTGGTCATAAAACCCTTGTAACCAGAGGCGCACTAACTCCACAATCCCATCGGGACTGATTTGGTATAATTGCATCGGTTCGCCTTGTTTGCACAGGTAATTGGCGATTCCCGGGGGCAGCGCTTGGACCTTCGTGCGCCAGGTTTCCTCAGTCATGACACTAAACAAGACCATTCCCCGTTCTAGGGAGGCACGAGGCAAGGTATCCCAGATTCGTTTAATAATGCTGGCAACCACCCGTTCGCGTTTTAAGCCCGTATCACTTTTATCTGCCGCTTCCAACTCGTCAAAACAAATGATGAGGGGGTAATAGGAACTAATCAGGGTTAAGGTATGCATGAGGATTTCCCAAGCATCGGCATCGCGGGAGTCGCGGGACCGATTGGGTAAACCGAGTTCAGTGGCTTTAGAAGGGGCGATCGCCATCCCGGACAACCATTTAATACTGTAGGGGGCTTCCGTACTAGAGAGGGTCCAGATAATCCCCCGGACGATATCCGGATCGGCGATATCGGGTTTAAGTTTGCAGAATCCTTCGGTGAGTTGAGTCACCCAGGTTTGATTTTTAGCCCGGGTATGATTGTTGAGTTTGGCAATCAGTTCCGGGGGAGAAAAGGTGCGTGCCTTGGGGTCGATCGCATGAATGGCATGATTAGCGATCGCCGCCGCCAGGGATTGCCACTGCATGACCCCCCCTTGACCCGCATAGCGTAAACTCTCTACTACGCGCTGATGAAATTGATAACGCAAGAGGTTTAAGTCCGTTAATTGACCGGCATTGACATAAACGAACAATGCACTATCATCTTGTTGGACCTGATGCCGCAGGGTGCTAATCAGATGACTTTTGCCCATGCCCGGATTGCCCGTCACCGCGATCGCACTCAAGGCAGAACGACCTTGACGAGAGCGTTCAAGGGCTTGAAAGACCACCTGCCGAATGCGATCGTTCAAGCTATTGAGATTGGGAAGGTCATCGCGCCAAATTTCGCGATCGCTGACCGATGCAGGGTAAGGGAAAGGGTTCTGAGCGGCGATCGCCGCATTTAGATCCTTAATCGAAGAAATAGAACAAGTAGCCATAGCAAGACGTATAAAGGAGCAAACCGAATCGAGCTTCGGCTCTTACTTTAGAGTGTGCCGCGAAACTCATTTAACCGGACACAATGCTAATCGGTTCTCTACTCAAACCCCTTTCTCGGGCGTTGGTACAGTATGAAATCAAAAGGACCAGAAACCTGATTTCTGGGCCAGATGTGTTACTCCTGAGCCGAGATGTTGCCTAGAACGCCGGTTTCTAATCGCTACGGAACCGACTCCCTAGATTCCAAAGGCGATCGCCCCTTGATGTAGAACGCTCCGATTTCCCAACCGAATTCAGTTAGCCCAAGGTGCGACCTGATAAAATCTCATGAGCTTGCTGCAGATGCTGGGCTACAGATTTAGCAGAAGCCTGGAAAGCCGCCTGTTCTTGCTCATCCAGTTCGAGTTCTAACACCTGAGTAATCCCTCGGCATCCTAACTGACAAGGAACCCCGATGAATAGATCGCGTAACCCATATTCACCCTGAAGATAAGCCGCAGCCGGAACGATTCGCGACTGGTTAAGCAAAATCGCTTCAATCATCAGACTCACCGAAGAGGCTGGAGCAAAATAAGCACTCCCGGTCTTCATTAATTCTACGATTTCCGTGCCCCCGTTGCGAGTGCGTTCCACAATTCGCGCAATGGTTTGAGCATCCATCAGTTCCTTGAGGGGAATCCCATCAACCGTCGTGTAGCGCGGTAGGGGGACCATTAATTGTCCGTGATCTCCCAGGACCATTGCCTTGATATCCTGGATTGAAACCCCCAGTTCCATCGCAATAAAAGTTTTAAACCGCGCCGCATCCAAGACTCCCGCCATGCCAATCACGCGACGGCAGGGGAGTTGAGTGGCTTCCCAGGCAACGTAGGTCATGACATCGAGGGGATTGGTGACCACAATTAAGATAGCTTCAGGCGATCGGGCGATCGCCTCCTTCGCTGCTGTCTTGACAATCGCCGCATTAATCTCAATCAAATCATCGCGATTCATCCCGGGTTTGCGAGGACGACCCGCAGTGATCACCACAATATCCGAGTTCGCCGTATCATCATAATTATTTGTACCGACAATTTGCCGGTCATGACCCTCCACCCCCCTTGCTTCTATCAAGTCCAGGGCAATCCCTTGGGGCATCCCTTCCAGGACATCCAACATCACCACATCAGCTAAATTTTTTTCAGCAACTCGCTGGGCGAGGGTACTGCCAACTTTACCCGCACCAATAATGGAAACACGAGCTTGATGACAAGACGGAGGAAAAAAGGAGGGGGAGGACATGATTAATAAAACCGTTGAACAGTTTAGGGTTTACTGGAATTCTTCGAGTTGGTCGATTCGTAGCCAAACATTAGGGGCAGGCATCTGACCAAACTTGATCAGGGCATAGTCCCCATTCATGTCTACAACTTCCCCTTTAGTTTCAAAGATATAACTGGGGAAGCGCGAATCACTAGCACTTGCTTCTAAACTATTGTCCAACGTTTCGCGAACGGCGCGAACCATACTACCTTTTTTAACTGCCATAAGTTGCTCTGCCCTGTTTAAAACGCTTTCTCTCCCTCATTTTAATCCCTCTCGGGGTCGGGGGATGGGGAGGATGGGGAGGATAGGGAGGATTAAGAATTTTGTAGTAACGAGTTCAGTCGTTTGCACATCATCTCCCGTCTCTCCCCTATCTCCCGTCTCTCCCCTATCTCCCGTCTCTCCCCTATCTCCCCCATCTCCCCCATCCCCCCATTACTAACGCTGACAATTGGGGCAGAAATGGCTAGAACGTCCGGTAAGCTTCAGACGATGGAGAGGAGTACCACAAACGCGGCAAGGTTGGCCCGTGCGATTGTAAACCCAAGCGACTCCTGCATAGTTGCCATTGACGCCGCTGACGTTGAGAAAATTGCTGAAGGTGGTTCCTCCGGCAGCGATCGCAGTCTGCAAGACTTGAATAATTTGGCTGTGCAGTCTCTCAATTTCCGCCGAATTTAGGTCAGCACACAGCTTTGTGGGTACAATCCCACTCAGGAATAAACTTTCATCAGCATAAATATTCCCTACCCCCGCAACAATAGTTTGGTCCAGGAGGGCGGTTTTAATCGCTTTTTGACGCTTGTGGAGTTGGCGAGTAAAGTATTCAACGGAAAATTCCGGGGAAAAGGGTTCTGGCCCTAATTTGGCTAATCCGGTGATGATGGACGGGGTGGGGATATTTGGGGGGACCCACCACATTTGACCAAAGGTGCGTTGATCCACAAATCGTAATTCCCGATCGCCCTCGAAGAATAGGCGCACTCGGGTATGTTTCTGTAGGGGTTCCTCTCGCTGGACCCATAACAGTTGCCCGGTCATCCGCAGATGGACCCCTAACGTGCCTCGGTTAGCTGCATCAGAATCCGGGGAGTGGGAGAGTTGCGCCAGGAGATATTTCCCTCGCCGCTGCCAGGAGGCGATCGCGCATCCTTGGACTCCCTCCAAAAAATCTATAGGTGAAACTGGGTGACCGATGGTTCGCGTCAGCAAAACATCGCCACCCAGGATACTCGTACCGAGGGTTAATTGATTTAACCCTCGACACACTGTTTCAACTTCAGGAAGTTCCGGCACCAGTTAGCGGGATTCCGTTCCTTGGTTGGGATCGCCTTCTACAGTACCGCTGCTACCAGCTTCCGGTTTGGCGGTCTTTTTGCTGCCTTTGCCAGCAGCGTCGGTACCCGTTTTGCGATCGGCAGCCTTAACCGTGGTGCCACCTTTGCTGGCAGCGGCTTTTCCACCTTTGGGACCGGCGACTTCTTGGACTTCGTTCATCGCGAAGTTGTTGGTGTTGACTCCGGCATAGTTCACTTTGTCAAAGCGAACAATTACGGGATAGGTGATCCCGCTTTGGTCTACAGTGGCAACGGTGCCAACTTCTTGAAACCAGTACGACTCTTTGCGCAGAATGCGAACTTGAGAACCACGTTGAACCATGTGTTTTTTTTTCCTTCTGATGAATTGAACGAAAAGTTTAAGGGGAATTGCTTCTCAGCGTACTACTCTAACGGGATACTCTGGAATGTTGCAATCTTTAAGTTTTATTAACTACTCGATCCAACGGACCCCGATAAAATGGGCGGAACGTCCCCACATATCTTGAGTCGGGGTGACTTCTTCGATCGCCAGATTATAGGGAATGGCGGTGGTGAGGTAACGTTGAGCTAGGATGCCTAGGTCTGGGGTCACCTGAGAGGCAGCGGTTGCCGCGACTCCTAAACCCAAAAGTTGGGAGATGGGGTCTCGGGGAAGGACCATCGTGATGCCAAAGGCTAACCCGGCGGTGATCAACATTCCCACAGACAGGTTGGTGCCACAACGGGGATGAAGGGCGAGGTCCCATTCTCCCCGGGTTAGGCGATCGTGGGCGACATGAACGGCACGACGCAGGTCAAGGAGGTTAACATTGCCATAGAGATAAAATCCGCGATCGGTGGACATCCCCCCCAATCCATCGTTATCCAGCGATCGCCCCGGTTGGCTGTTGTCAGGGGGCCTCTCACCGGAGGTTTCGCTCAATACCCAGACGGTGGCGTGTTCCAACGCGTGAACCTGACGCACAGCCAGAGTTTCTTTCAATCCGGGAATAAAGGCGAGTTGTTGCAGCAGTTCCGCATCTCCAGTCGGATGCGGCGCAAAATCAAAGGGAAAAGGATTCGCCTGGGAAGAAGTAGCAGTCATGAGGTTAAGTCTCCAAGGAGTTAGGGTGGGTGTGGGTTGAGAAATATTGGGGTTGATTGGTCTTAATTTAACGAATTTGCCCACCCCTTGCCCATCTTGAGGGCGATCGGCTATCCTCACCAAGACGCCGGTCCCCGCTTCGATTTTAGGGACTAGAAACCGGGTTTCTGTACCAAATTTGTACGCATTAACAGCAACTTGGGCCAGAAACCCGGTTTCTAACTCATGGGATCCCAATGTTTTAGAGGCGATCGGTCTTTCTTTTTAAAACACCTCTTGCAAAATTCTCTTAAGCCCCCCTTCTTAAGGGGGGTTGGGGGGATCAATCATTTTTTTGCCAGAGGTCTAAACACCTTTGTATAAATTGCTGCCCTCAATCGGGGCAATTTATGTACGGCCCTGCTTGTAATTGAATGTCCGGACAAATTAGAGATTATATCTCACTTATAAGTCCAGCTTGGCGATCGCCTCTTTCAACACCGTGGCTGAATGTTGCAGCAGCTTTTGTTCATTCGGCGTCAAAGACAAATCTAACACCCGAGTTACCCCCTCACGATTCACCACCGCAGGCAAACTCAGACAGACATCATTGATACCATTAATCCCATGAATAAAACTACTCACCGTTAACACCCGGTTTTGATTTCTCAATACCGCTTTGACAATATCAGTCACCCCCAACCCAATGGCATAAGAGGTCGCGCCTTTGCGCTTAATCACCTCATACGCTGCATTTTTTACCTGGTCAAAAATCCCTTGTAATCCTTCTGCATCTCCTTCGGAACAGTCCTCAATTCCCCCACTGCACAGATTCATCCCCGAAATATTTACCTTACTCCAAACCGGAACCTCACTATCTCCATGTTCCCCAATAATATAAGCATGAAAACTCCGTGGATCAATCTTTAATTCATTTGCCAACAAATAGCGAAACCGCGCCGTATCCAGAACGGTCCCAGACCCCAAAACTCGGTTACAGGGAAATCCCGATAATTTCAGGGTGACATAAGTCATAATATCAACGGGATTCGTCACCAACAGCAGAATAGCATGAGGACAATATTGGACAATTTGGGGAATTAATTGTTTGAAAATATGCACATTGCGATTGAGCAAATCTAAGCGAGTTTCCCCGGGTTGTTGTTTCGCCCCAGCGGTAATAATCACGATATCTGGGTCATCACTGTCCGCTAAAGTCCCTGAACGAATCACCGTAGGGTCAATAAAGGGTACACCGTGGAGTAAATCCATGACTTCCCCTTGGAGTTTTTCTTGGTTCACATCGACCAAGAGCATCTCATCTAGGGTATTTTGGATTAACATAGAATAAGCACAAGCCATCCCTACTTGACCCGCACCAATAATCACGCCTTTGAGGGGACGACGATTGCTCTGGACGGTGCGATCGCGATCGGTAAATTCCGTAAATAACTGTTCAAACATCGAACGATTCCCTAAACTTACATTTACCTGTCCTAGGATAAAGGGTAATTCGATATTCTGTCCAACTTTTTATAGAGTGCGGGTTAAAGATTAAGTTAAATTCATCGGATTGTTAATTATCCCTTAAACTCAACCCCTTCATAAAGCTCTCCCAAAGATAACTCAAAATCAACAGACTGCAACCGTAAACCCGCTGCCTCCCCTTCCCATTCTTTTAACATCCAATGATGCTCCTCAATTTTATAATATTGCATCATATAACACCGAGTTTGGTCAATCAAAAGATATTCCCGCATTTCCGGTATCGAGCGATAATACATAAATTTATCGCCTTGGTCGTAATTTTGCGTAGACTTCGATAAAACCTCGACAATCAGCAAGGGATTCGTGACCGTAGTCGTTCCCATATCCGTATAAATCGGTTCGCCGCCAATCACCATAACATCGGGATAGGTGTATTGACGATACCGAGGAATCCACAAACGAACATCCCCCATATAAACCCGATAATTTTGTTTTCTGAGTTTCAGTTTGAGTAAAGCGGCTAAAGTTAACGCCAATTCATTATGATTAGTAGTTCCCCCGGTCATCGGTACGATTTCTCCATCTCGGTACTCGCTTTTATAATCTGCCTGTTCTTCCAATGCCCGGTATTCTTCGGGAGTATAATATTTTTTATCAGTTTCAGTGAACATGGTTAATTATTTCCCTGAGTAAATTCATATAAACTCTAAACAAATATGGCCTTACGCTTATTGTAACCGCCAAATCTTGATACTGTTGTCACCCTTCGCAGTCCAAACCCCTCCACTGCCAACGTTCCCCGGTTGTCAAATTCCCAATTTCATGACTCCAACTCCGCTAATTGCAACGCCTCCCAAGACGCTGTAGCAAATTCAGCCTCCATTTGTAACACTTCCGCTTGATATTCCGTATCCTCTGCCATTTCTGCAAGTTCTCCATCAATTTCTGCTCGCTTCAGGGCCTCTAATTCCTGACGAATCGCCTGCATAATAAATTCATCTCGGCTTTTGGCTTTTCCTTGTTCAACGGCTTTATCCGTTGCTTCTAGCAAATATGCAGGAAGACGGATGTTTGTGTTGATGAAAGGACTAGACATAAACCTTCCTCCTGAGCTATCTATTTAGTTTAAATCATTATTTTGTTGTCGATATCGATAATAGGCGGCACAAGCTCCTTCCGATGAAACCATTGGTGCACCGAGGGGATGTTCTGGGGTGCAGCGTTTGCCAAAGGCTTCACAGTCATGGGGTTTCTTAATGCCTTGCAGGATTAATCCACTCATACAATCAGGGGATTCTTCGCTCTTTATTCCAGTTAAATCAAAACGATTTTCAGCATTAAATTGAGCATATTTTTGTTGTAGATTTAATCCACTTTGTGCAATTTCTCCAATACCTCGCCATTGTCGTGGGACGATTTCAAATACTTCTTTGAGGATGTTTTGGGCGGGTTGGTTGCCGTCTTTTCTAACGGAACGACTATATTGATTTTCGACTTGTGCTTGTCCGGATTCCAGTTGTTTGATGCACAAGTAAATTCCCTGTAAAATATCAACCGGTTCAAATCCGGTGACGATGATGGGGACTTGATATTTGGGGGCGATCGCCTCGTATTCGGTGTATCCCATAATGGTGCAAACATGACCCGCCGCTAAAAATCCTTGCACTTTTCGATTAGGTGCCGATAAAATCGCTTCCATTGCTGGAGGCACTAAAACATGGGACACTAACATAGAAAAGTTCGGGATGTTTTGTTGTGCTGCTTGATAAACAGCCATCGCCGTTGCTGGTGCAGTAGTTTCAAATCCTACTCCGAAAAATACTACTTGTTTGTTCGGATTCTCTTGGGCAATTTTTAGGCAATCTACGGGGGAATAAACGATGCGAATATCGCCGCCGGTTGCTTTAATACTCAGCAAGTCTTTTTCAGTACCCGGAACCCGCAACATATCCCCAAAGGAACAGAAAATAACCTCGGGATGGGAGGCAATTGCGATCGCCTGATCAATCAAAGCAATAGGAGTCACACAGACGGGACAACCGGGACCGTGGATTAAAGTAATACTATCCGGCAGCAATTCATCAATGCCAAATTTAACGATCGCATGGGTTTGACCCCCGCAAATTTCCATAATTGTCCAGGGACGAGTCGTAATACTGGCGATCGCTTTAGCACAATCTTGCGCCGTCGTTGCATCGCGATATTCATCTACAAATTTCATAATTAAGAGTTGGGGGAGTTGGGGGAGATGGGGGAGTTGGGGGAGATGGGGGAGTTGGGGGAGTTGGGGGAGATGGGGGAGTTGGGGGAGTTGGGGGAGATGGGGGAGTTGGAAACGACTGAAGTCCTTACTAAGAACATCCTCCCCATCCTCCCCATCTCCCCTATCTCCCCCATCCTCCCTCATCCTACGGACTAACTTACAGCAGTTGGAGTCGCCGGGACGTTGCTACCGTTGTTATACTCTAGGGAATGTGAGGTATCTCCCACATAAATCCCGAGTGCGCGGGCGGTTTGTACCATGAATCCGTTGGGATCAACGGGGGAGGCGCAGCGTTTTTCTTGGTGGCACTGTCGGACGAGTTGAATTACTAAGTCTAAGGGTTTGCTTTCGACTTTGCCGCCTTCCCACACGACTAAGCGGTTATAATGTCCTTGTTCGATTAAATCAACTGCTTTAATCCCAAAGGCAGTAGCTAAGATGCGATCGAAGGAAGAGGGGGTACCGCTGCGTTGTAAGTGCCCTAGAACCGTTACCCGGGTGTCGATTTCGTCTAATCCGCAAAATTCTGGGCGATCAAGGGAACAAAGTTTCTGGCTGTAGAGTTTAATTTGTTGCGCTACATAGTCCCCAATATTGCGATGCTGTCGCCGATCTTGGTGTTTCACCCCTTCCGCGACGACAACTAGGGCAAATTTTCGCTTTTCCTGACGCAGGGTGGCAATTTTATCGCAGATTTGGGCGATCGCCATTTCGTCAAGCACGGGAGTCAGTTCCGGAATTAAAATCACATCGGCACCCCCAGCAATTCCCGCGTGTAGTGCCAGATGTCCCGCATCCCGTCCCATCACTTCCGCTACCATGACTCGTTCATGACTCGCGGCAGTAAACGTGAGGTTGTACAGTGCTTCGGTAACCGTATCAACGGCAGTCTGAAATCCAACCGCACGTTCCGTAAAGGGAACATCGTTATCGATAGTTTTGGGAACCCCAATCATGTTCCAATTGCCTTTGACTGCCAAATCATAGATAATGTCCAAGCTACCATCGCCCCCGATCGCCACCAAAGCATCGAGTTCTAAGCGTTTATAACCTTCTAAAATCTGTTGTGCAACTTCTGGTTTTTCTGTATTCCCTTTACTCAGACTCCCCAGAACGCTGCCACTGAGAAATTGTAGCACGTCAAGACCCTGTAACAATCCAGGAATATCATAACCATGCTCGTTCAATTTCATGTCCTCCGGTTGGCGAGTTCCGTTGGCAACATCGATGAATCCGTCCGTACCGTAGGGAATGCCATAGACTTCCCATCCCTTACGGGAGGAGCATTTAACCACTGCTCTAATTACAGCATTCAGTCCGGGACAGTCCCCGCCACTGGTGAGGATACCAATTCTTTTTTTTGGGTATGTCATAGTGCCTTTACCTGTTCACTCTCCTAATTTATTCCGAACGCCCTGGATTGAAAAAGTCACCGCGATCGCTTTTTTATTTTCACTTTATGTTACCCCCTCAATTTTAGCAAATCGCCCTCATTTTTTTGAGTGCTTTATCAGGGGGATTTTGAACTGAACCTAGTCTGCGATCGCGTCTTTTTTCAAGGGTCTCTCTTGAGCAAAAAAAGTTGGATCGTGGGGAAGACGCTTGCACTGTACAATCATTTGACCACTTAATTTTGATGCCTGCACCATTGAGGTATGATTCCTGGGACAATCTAGCCCAGGCTGCTGTCCCCCAATACTCCCCTCTTTTATGTAATTTTTTCGCTCTCTTGTAAATTTTATAACAGTTTTTCCGTTACCCGCTTAAATACAGATTTTTTTTATAAATTTACGGTGAAAAAAATATATGCTACAATTGAAGGCCAACTTTTGAAAAAATGTTTAAAATTCTTTACGATAGTTAAGGCGAAAACACCCCAGGGCCTCAACCTCCCGGCAAATTACCCGTTGTGTTAACTCTCCCCAACTGCCGATCCACTCCCCAAAGTCCGGAAAACTCCCAACCGCAGCATCAATCCCGTCTGATATACTATCCCTAAGTTAGAGATTAGGACTTACCCCTTGCCTCCGGGAACTCCCAAACCGGAAATTTTCCATGAGATATCTCCCCCCAAATCCCCTTGTAAAACAGAGTGGAGTGCAATGCGTTAAAACCTCTAATCCACCTTTTTTTTAGAAAAATCCTTCTATGGATTGTCGGAACAAGTTGCTTTACCCAGGAGAGAATACTTGTTACCCAAATCTCACTTTTAACCGCATTCTCTTCCCCAAAATTAGAGGAGAGAATTCAGAACAATCTAGGTGGTTTACTCATGAGGATAGATCCTCCCCCCCATTTTAAATGTTCTGCTACTATAATAAGTCGTTTTGCTCTATTTATTATCCCGGAGACATGAACCCTATCAATACTCCCCTGACTGAACAACTAGCGGAACTCACAAATCGATTATTTTGGCTGAGTGAGTCTGAGTTTCCCTTCCAGGTTATTACCTGGGATACGGATAGAGTAACCATTGAGCAATTGTTAAAACTGACTTATCATCCGCCCAACACTCCCGTTCAAACCCGAACAATTGATGAATTTTTCGCACCTGCACTAGGAGGAATCGGCAGTTTTAGTTTTCTTTTAGATCAAACCCTGATCGGAAGATATCGAACCCTTTACAATTACCTCACTTATTATTTGCATAATATCAAGGTGTATCAAGTTGGCACGCATCCCCTCTATATTTATATCATGGGACTCACTCGTGACGAAAATTTAGCGGGGATCGCAACCCAAGTCATTGAAACTATCCCCCAATCCTCCCGAATTTACCCCTAATCAGGGGAGACAGGGAGTTAAGCTGTTGATGCCTTTAAACTGGATAATTTTACCCAGCAAGATGTTCATACTCCTTGAATTCGGCAACAGCTTGCAACTTGATAACTCCCCCATCCTCCCCATCTCCCCCATCCTCCCCATCTCCTCCATCTCCCCCATCCTCCCCATCTCCCCCATCCCATCTATTCCGATCGCTCTTGCTGCAACAACTCCTCTTTAGACTCCCCCCAGTAAGCGCTATAGGTCCAGGTTTCCCGGTTACCGCTGGTTTCTAAAGACCAACGAAAGATGGCTGATTTGGGGTTAACTCCCACTTCAATCAACTTCGCACCCATATAATATTCCATTTGGCGTTTTTTCAAGTCTTTAAATGCTGGGGGTTTCCGATTATCCCAGCTTTGAGACATTTGTGCTTTTGTCGGCCTTGCCATTGTCCTTCTCCGAATTCTCTTGTGGTAAGGGTATCCTACCCTTGATTTAGAATACCCATCTTTCTACTCTTACCACGACAACGGGACGGTTTAAAAGTTGGGTCAGGAATGGGAGTCACCGGGTGCAACCCCTACTTTTATACAAATTCACCCTTAGCAACAGCGATCGCCTTACCGCCAACGGATACAGAAATCTCTCCGTTCTCTTTTTGTGCCTTCAATAATAACAACGAAGGTCTTCCCATTTCATATCCCTGTTCCACTCGCAAATCAATTCCTCCCTCCCCAAAATATTCATACTCCACGAGATATCCGGCCAAACAACCATTAGCACTCCCGGTTGCGGGGTCCTCGGGTACCCCTAAATAATCAGCAAACATTCTGGCACTGAGATCATTTTCCGGTTTGTTCGTCTTGGGACAAAACATAAAAATACATTTCGCTTCAGTCCCTTCAATTAATTTAAAATACTTATCTCGATTGACTTTGGCCTTTTTTAATGCTGCATGAGTTTTCAACGGCACAATCAAAAAAGGAATCCCTGTGGAAACTTCGCGAATCGGAAACCGCGAATCCAGATCCCCAACTTCTAAATTTAAAACCGCTGCCACCGCTTCTCGTTCAAGGGTTTGATGAAATGTCGGGGGTTTTTGCTGCATCCACAAAATATCTACCGTCTCTTGTTGATAGTGCAGAGTCACGGGAATTTGTCCGATCGCCAGATTCAAATTAATCCGTTCTACCGGCTGTTGAATTATCTCTCGCTGAATAATAAAAGCAGTGCCTAAAGTCGGATGACCGGCAAAAGGCACTTCTTGCGCCGGAGTAAAAATTCGGACATCATATCCCCCATCTCGTGGCTTTGAGGATAACACGAAAGTAGTCTCAGAATAATTCATTTCTTTAGCAATTTGTTGCATCTGTTCCCCAGTCAGGCCGTGGGTTTCAGTAAATACAGCAAGCTGATTGCCTTGGTATTTTCCTTCTGCGAAAACATCAACAATGTAAAAATTAAGCGGGTTCATTTTTGCTTGGGTTACAGATTTGGTTACAGTTAGCTCTCACCGGGGATCGTAGTCCATTGTGGTCTCTATCTGAGGACCGCATCGATCCCCAGACCCACTTGATCTCTGTGGGAGTTCAAGATATCCTATTAGGAATTCGCCGAGATGATAAATTTGTTGTTCTCTTAATAAAAACGCTTATGCCATTGATGGGACTGGTCTGGATGACCTGCTGTTTGAGCGGTTTGCTTTCATACAGCCCAGGATTTGGGAATGCCGCCATTACCCTTAAAAATCCGCTGTCACTCCAAGTTTTATCCGGTTTTAGTCATCGGTGGGACCTTCCTCACCGGCTTGTCCGAGGCGGTAATCCCTCGGGGAAAAAGCACCGCCCTCCGTTGAACTTCAAGGGATCTTCCGGTGAGAATCGGCTGTTTGCTCACCTGGCTCAAATCAGCGATCGCCCGGGAAAACGCCCCCCAGCTAATGCTAGAGATAGCCAAATATTCACAAAAGTGCTCAACTGGGACAACCACCTGCAAAAGGGAAAATGCACGGTTAATTCACCTGTAATGAATTCTAGTCCCAGTAACGCTTTGGAAGAACAAAATTTTCTCTCAATCCCACAGGATTTGCCGGGAAAAGCCACCCTGATCAGCAGTGGCCCTTCCCAGAAGTCCCAAACATCCACTCGGGGAATGGGACAACTTTTGTCTAATTTCTTCCCGGAAGACTCTTTAGATTTAGAAACCAAACCCAGTCTGAACCCATCCGTTCAGGTAAAAGCTGTCTCTGTTGCTTCTGGTCCCTCTGGACCCATGACCCGAGTCAATTGGTGGCAGTCCCGGCATTTATTTGGATTGGGACAAACGGTTTCCTGGTTTTCGCAGAAAAACCCAAAGCAGATTGTCTTCACGCAACCCTCAGCGTTTCAAGTGGTGGTTCAGGGATATGAGGTGGCGCAATTACCCGATCGCATCCAAGCTGACTTGTTTGCGCACCGGATCCAAGACTGGCTAAAAGGGAGCGATCGCGATCCCGCAAAACTAACCCCCACCACACGCGACGGCGTTAGAGCCATTCAAGGGGGCGATCGTACTTTACTCTTGATGTCTGAGGATGTCGTCGAGTCTATTCCGCGTAACCAGGACCTACTCACCGTGGAATGGACCAACAATCTCCGTAAAGCGTTAGGCGCTGAACCCTTACCCATCGCCGAAGCACAAGCGCAGATGTATGGGTTAGTTGAGACCCCCCGAAAACTTCAGGGAACCGCCTCCTGGTACGGCCCTTATTTTCACGGTCGTCTCACCGCCAACGGCGAAACCTATGACCAAGAGGAGATGACAGCCGCGCATCCCTCCTTACCCTTCGATACCTATCTCAAAGTTAAAAATCTTCAAAATGGCAAAATGGTCATCGTTCGCATTAACGATCGCGGACCCTATATCCCCCCCCGTAATTTAGACCTCTCCCTCGGTGCCGCGAAAGTTCTAGGCAGCGAAGAAAGCGGCGTCATCTCTTATGAGGCCACATTTATGAAACCCACTGCTGCTAAGGCGAAGTGATGGGAGATAGGGGAGATGGGGAGGATGGGGAGGATGGGGAGGATGGGGAGGATGGGGGAGATGGGGAGGATGGGGGAGCTATTCAACGTTAGCACTTCAGTCGTAATTCACTCTTCTAGTAACGACTTCCGTCGTTTCGTCTCCCCGC
>NZ_JAMXFC010000079.1 GCF_025370755.1 Laspinema sp. D2d
TTAGTAGAAAGAGCCAAGTTAGTCTTGTTGGCTGCTGATGGAATCAATAATACCGAAATCTCCAATCGGTTGGAAATGAACCGGAATCAAGTGCGGATGTGGCGGGCACGATGGGCTTCGGCCTCAGCTACTCTAGCGGAAGCCGAAACCTCCGCAACTAGCGATCAAAAATTAATTCAACTGATTGTAGATATTTTAAGTGATCAACCTCGTTCTGGTAAGCCCGCCACATTTACGGTAGATGATATTGTCCAAATTGTGGCAGTAGCCTGTGAACATCCCTCACAAAGTCAGCGGCCAATCAATGAATGGACTCACCAAGAATTGGCATCCGAAGTCGTTAAAAGAGGAATAGTCAAAGAAATTTCCCGCTATAGTGTGGGTCGTTTTTTAAAATGAGGCTGATCTTCAACCGCACCGGTCTCGATGCTGGCTAAATACAGGCCCTAAAGATAGGGAAGTATTTCAAGAACAGGTAAATAATATTTGTAAACTACACAATAACGCATCAGAATTGGCCGAAAACGGTGTGCATTTGATTAGTACCGATGAAATGACGGGGATTCAAGCATTAGAAAGAGCTTACCCGACTAAATCGATGATTCCTGGAGAAGTAAAACGGATAGAGTTCGAGTACATCCGACATGGGACTCTAAGTTTAATAGCCAATTGGGATATCTTTAAGGGACAAGTTATAGAACCCTCTATTGGTCCGACTCGTACTGAAATAGATTTTGCCAACCATATCACTAAAACAATGGATACGGATCCCGAAGCCGGGTGGATTTTTATGGTTGACCAACTGAATACTCATATGAGTGAATCTCTAGTTAAGTTAGTAGCCTCTTGTTGTCATATAGATATCGACTTAGGTGTTAAAGGGAAAAAAGGAATTTTGAAATCGATGAAAACACGCTGGTGCTTTTTTAAGCGACCCAACCCATCGCATTCGTTTTGTGTATTTGCCCAAACACACCTCCTGGTTAAACCAGATTGAATGTTGGTTCAGTATCTTGACCCGTCGCCTTTTAAAACGAGGTGAATTCACTTCTATCTAGGGCTTGCTGAAAAGAAGCGAAAATCTTACTGGACAAGGCTTGTAAAAGTATTGCCAGGACACAAAAGACAGGAAAAAGAGGTAAAATTGCAAATTGTTGTGCATCGGTGAAGGGAAAATGTATCGAAAATCACAAAATGACTTGGGGCCCGAAGAAGCCTTTGAACTTCCCTCATTGGGCCAGCTATGTGAAGAAAATCGTTGGGTAGTTCTGTCGAAGCTAATTCTAAGAGTCCGAATTTGAGTCAGAATATGCCCAAAATTTCTCAGAAGAAATGGGAGCGCCCGCTAAACCTTGGCGGATGGCACTGGCCGCTTTAATCATCAAAGAGAAATTGAGAATCAGTGACCGAGAAACTGTTGAGCAAATCCAGGAAAACCCTTACTTACAGTATTTTATTGGAAGAACCAGTTATCAAAACGAAGCGCCTTTTGACCCTTCAATAATGGTTCATTTTCGGCAAAGAATTAGTCAGGCTCTGCTTCAAAAAATCAATCGCAGAATTGTCCAAAAAAGTCTAGGATTCAATCCGGAGGAACCCAGCACAAAAAAGTTAGAAGAAGCCCCCAAGCCAAAAGAAAATAAAGGTCAGCTATTAATGGATGCAACAGTAGCACCTGCCGACATCAAATACCCTACGGATGTGGATCTGTTAAATCCAGCGAGAGAAACTACCGAAATTATCATAGACCTCTTATATAAATCCTTGAAGGATAACCTAGACAAAAAACTAAGAACTTACAGAAAGAAGGCCAGAAAAGATTATTTAAAATTCGCTAAAAAGAGAAAACCATCTCGAAAAGAAAGAAGAGAAGCCGTTAAAAAACAACTGCAATATATCAAACGAAATTTGGGACATATTGAGAAGTTAATCGAGAAGGGAACCAGCCTAAAACTCTTAAGCAGAAGGCAATACAGGAAGGAATTTATTGGTCTCAACCGAAATTTATCGTCAACAGCATTGGATGTGGTCAAATAATCAAAAAAGGATCGACGATCGGATTATCAGTTTAACACAACCTCATGTCCGTCCAATCGTCCGGGGAAAGTCAGGAAGTCCTACGGAATTCGGAGCGAAGTTATCAGTCAGTTGTGTAGAAGGATATGTATTAGTCGAAAAAATTAGTTGAGACAACTATAATGAAAGTGGAGATTTGATTAGTCAAGTGGAGGCTTATAAAGAATTGACGGGAGTTTACCCCTCATCAGTTCATGCCGATAAAATTTATCGGACCCGAGTCAATCGAGCTTGGTGTAAAGAAAGAGGAATTAGACTCAGTGGTCCTCCATTAGGGAGACCTCCGGCCCAAGTCAGTCTTCAAGCTAAAAAACAAGCGCAAGAAGATGAGCGTATTCGCAACGAAATTGAAGGGAAATTTGGACAGGGCAAAAGAAGATTCAGTCTGAATCGAGTCATGGCTAAACTCTCTAATACTTCTGAAACCTCCATTACTCTAACGTTTTTAGTGATCAACAGCAGTGAAACTGCTCAGGCAGTTTTACTGTCTTTTTTTGTGTCAATTTTTCCAACCTATTATAATTTTATCCAGAAGCATTAATTTTAACTATGAATTGAAGAATCGAAGTAAAGCCCTGTTTATTTATGCAGTCAGAGGGGCCTCTTGTTCATTTGCCCCCCCCTGCTTTTTATAACTTTTTCAGCAAACCCTATCTATGACTTATCTGAACAAATCCTTAAGTTTATCGATTACTTTAACCGAACGAGCGCCAAACCATTTTTATGG
>NZ_JAMXFC010000036.1:0-3031 GCF_025370755.1 Laspinema sp. D2d
CCCGCTTTTTTACGACTTCTTCATTATCTCAAACAATTGCCCCGTATGGGTTTCCCCTGCCTTGTCACCCTCTCAGCGGTTTTATACTTCAAAGGAGGATAGGAAATCCCTATCCTCCTTTTTTAGACATCTCGGAGAAATTTCTTAATAGTGAAAACAGACTTTTGATACCCGGATTTGGTATAAGCCCCCCTTAATAAGGGGGGTTGGGGGGATCAATCCGTTATTTTGCAATCGGTCTTTTGAACTGCGGTATTGGACAGGTTAGCCAATTTTTACTTAATAAATAGCCGTTTTTGGTTTATATTTAACCAACAATGAAACTAACCCGGCCCCAATAAATAATCCGACTCCATTCGCCCAATAGCCTAAGCTGGTGGGGTTGACCATTCTCAGAATGGTGAGTTGACCGATTCCATAAAATGCCTGCTGAATAAACCACCACATTAGATAAAATAGGGCGGGAACTTCAATGGGAATAAAGAGGATGAGTAAAGGTAAGAGAGTTTCGATTTTAGCTTTGGGAAAGTTTAGGCAATAAGCGCCTAAAATGGCAGAAATTGCGCCATTTGCCCCGACTAAAGGAACGGCTAAGTTTGGGGCGATCGCCACCTGGGCGATCGCAGCGAGGATGCCACAGACGAGGTAAAACAGAAAAAACCGGCCATGTCCAAGAATTTCTTCAATCCGCTTACCAAACACCCACAAGAACAGCATATTCCCCACAATTTGACTAAAACTGCTGTGGAGAAACATCGAAAACAGTAAGGGACCGGCAGACATGACCATTAAGGCAACCCAAGCGGCAGGACTGGGATTGCGGACCGCATCAGTAACCACAGAAGTCATGCGATCGCTCACAATTCCCCAACTTTGCAAAAATGCCCCAAGTTCCCCGGTGGCCTCTAGTTTAAGTTCCATCACAAACAAGGCCACATTTAACCCTATCAGGCCGTATGTGACCAAGGGGGGATAACGATTGGGGAGATTATCATCGATAGGTATCATTGCTGGATATTATGATTTTTCTCAATCTTGACTTCCTATTATGGACGCAAAAACAGGGGCACACTTTCCAAGGGTGACGCTTTCTCTTTTTGGACCCTGGGGCGATCGCCTGATTTTTTTCAAAAAAATACTCCTTTAGGCAGTTGCAAAAGCGGTTTTTTTAGAAAGTTACACGTTGAATGATCACCCCTGAGTCTTGTATTTCTCTAGGTTGTCACTCGACTCACCTCTCTCCATTCGGTTTGGGGAACTACGCATTTTTTGATAAATTGTTTCTTGGTCCGGGCGAAATATTACTTTCTTTACAAAAAATTTAAAGTTTTAATCTCTAGCTTTATAAAAAAAATATATAAACTCTCTCCACCTTTGATGCGGCCTAACAAAGCAGATCCTCTCCCCCTGTTTATTGAAAGCAATCTCTCTTCATAATCGGGTGAATCAGCTCTCTATGACCTCTAAGAAACCGGGGTTAAGGCAATTTAGGGCAATCTTTCTAAAGATAGATACAGCCTCAGCCTAGGCAGAGTTAGATAGAAAAGAATCAAAAAGGGGGGATGAGCGATAATAACGAGTGATTAGGGCAATTAAGCGGCTTTATGAGGCTGGATTTTCCAGTTATCATTACACAAAAAACTTCCCTTTTATTTTGGGGATATTTAATCCTTTTAAAGTTTCGGTTTGATTCAATAAATTTTTAAAATTAGGGAGAAGATTAGTATGGTATGGAATATCCACTCATCAAATTATCAAATCCTGACCCAAGGAGATATCCGACGATTAGAGGGGGGGAACAATACCCAAATCCGAGTAGAAACCGATGAGGCGATCGCCGGTAACTCAGCAGACGATTTAATCGTGGGAGGACCCGCAGAGGATTTATTAATTGGTGATGTTGGTAACGATACCATCTATGGCGGAAATGGGAATAACACCCTGGTTGGGGGAACGAGTCATCTGCTCATTGAAGATTGGGCGGGTCAAGATATATTAGTAGGGGGATCTGGAAATGATTTAAACTTTGGAAATCAAGCCGATGATACCCTCTATGGCGGAGAAGGCGACGATACCCTCTATGGCGGTAAAGATAACGACTTCTTGTTTGGTAATGACGGAAATGATGTCCTATTCGGGGACTTAGGAAGCGATCGGCTATGGGGAGGGGAAGGACAAAACCACTTTCAAATCGGCAGACGTTTCGATATTCCCGGATTCCTCAGTACCGGCGGTCCGACCCTAGATCATGCAGACTGGATTATAGATTTTACCCCAGGTCAAGACTTAATTGGACTGCTGGGGGGACTGACATTTGATGAGTTGAATATCGTGGCGGGAACGGGGGAAAATGTAGGCGATACTATCATTCAAGATAGAATGAGTCAAGAGTATTTAGCCATTCTGAAAAATATCTCTCCCGAGGCGATCGCACGGGACAATTTTTCCCCTTATTCTGCACCCCCAGTCCCGTCATTACCTCGTCTAAATCCCCCAGTTATCAATCCAACACCACCTGTCAATTCTCCCTCTACGAATGGAGAAGAAATTGCTCCCATTGAGCAACCCTCAGATTTGCCACCGGATATTTCCTCCCCAACGGAACCCGATGAACCTTCAGATTTGCCACCGGATGTGACTTCGGAAATTGACGAGAATCAGGATGATGTCAATTTAGAACCTGACATAACTCCAGAAATTGAAGACAATAATTTAGAACTGAATTTTACTCCGGAAATTGAAGACAATCAGGATGATATCAATTTAGAACCGGATGTTACTCCGGAAATTGAAGACAATCAGGATGATATCAATTTAGAACCGGATGTTACTCCGGAAATTGAAGATAATCAGGATGATATCAATTTAGAACCGGATGTTACTCCGGAAATCGAAGACAATAATTTAGAACCGGATGTTACTCCGGAAATCGAAAACAATAATTTAGAACCGGATGTTACTCCGGAAATTGAAGACAATAATTTAGAACCGGATGTTACTCCGGAAATTGAAGATAATCAGGATGATATCA
>NZ_JAMXFC010000036.1:3131-74570 GCF_025370755.1 Laspinema sp. D2d
ATTTAGAACCGGATGTGACTCCGGAAATTGAAGACAATAATTTAGAACCGGATGTTACTCCGGAAATTGAAGATAATAATTTAGAACCGGATGTGACTCCGGAAATTGAAGACAATAATTTAGAACCGGATGTTACTCCGGAAATTGAAGATAATCAGAAGGATGAACCCATCGGTGATGAAACTCCCCCCGTCGAAGACGATGAACCCATCGGTGATGAAACTCCCCCTGTCGAAGATCAAGGAGGAGAGGATACCGCTGGTGAAATAGAGGACAACCCTATCGATGAAAATGGCGGGGATAACAGTAGTGGGGATGATAGTGAAATCAGCGTAACCGTTAGTTATACCGACGCCACCAGCGGAATTATTGCGGACCTTTCTAAAGGAACAGTCACCCGTTTGTTTACTACGTCTGATGAAGTTCCGTTTAAGATTTTACCCTTGGGAGATTCAAATACAAGAGGCTTTCCAAATCAGGCCAGTATTGGAGGATATCGAACTCGGTTGTGGCAAAGATTAGTAGGAGGTAATGGGTTTAATATCGATTTTGTAGGTCAGGCTAAAAGTGGACCTGAAAATATTGATAGAGATCATGAAGGGCGGGGCGGATTTACAATCGACGAACTCATTGAGAATAGCAAAAATTTTTCTGGGTTTAATCAGCCAACCGCCCCCCTTTATACGACCATTGAACATACGTTGAATTATGCTCAACCCGATGCAGTTTTATTGATGGCGGGTACTAATGATATTCTTCAAAACAAACCTGTAAATACCGCCCTTACTGATTTAGGGATTCTAGTAGATAAAATTGTCACTGCTATGCCAGATACACAGGTGCTGGTTAGTTCCATTATTCCCCATACCTCGACGAATGTAAATCGGCAACAACGAACGACAGAGTTTAGTCAACAAGTTGAGGAAATTGTTGTTGCTCCCCGAGCAAATACGAACCCCAATATTCGATTTGTCGATATGTTTAATCTGCCGTTTGTCAGCGGAGATTATGATAACGATGGCATTCACCTAACCGCTAGTGGCTATGATAAATTAGCGGATAAATGGTACTCCGAGATCCGGATGTTACCCAGCAGCGAAGAGACCCTGAGTGATGTTCAAAATATCATTGGTTCCGCCTATGATGATACGCTCATGGGAGATGACCAATCCAACGTCATCCGAGGCGATGGGGGCAATGATTGGCTGATTGGGGGTGGGGGAGAAGATACTTTTATTTTAGCGCCCGGGGAAGGAACGAATACGATCGCAGATTTTGAAAGTGGCATCGATCGCATTGGACTAACAGACGGATTAGAGTTTGAGCAGCTTCTGATTTCTTCCGGTAGTGATGCCAGTCAGACTCAGATTGCGATCGCCGATACCGGGGAATCCCTGGCAATCTTTCTTGGCATCGATCCCAGCATGATTAACGCTGATGATTTTATCCTGGTTTAATCAATACCCTGGGGTCTTATCACTTCAGTGATAAAACCTAGCAAATCTAAATGAATTGTCCAATAATTTATCATGCAGAAGCGGGAGCATCTTGCTCCCCCTCCTCAATCTTGGGTCAGACTGCTACAAGCGGTACACTGACTTCTTGCTTGCTAGGATGCGGGGCGAGTAAGATGCGGACAGGACAAGACTCTCAGCCTGGGATCCCTTATCAGAATGATTAAGATTACCTATAGATAAATTTGGAGTCACCAAATTTATAGTGTACTCCAAATTTGCGACTTAAACAACCCCTCAGAGCAGATGACGATTTAAAAAGTTTCAGGCACACTAAACCTGTTGAAATAATACATCGGAAACTACTTTGTTATTCAACTCTTACGAATTTATTTTTATCTTTTTACCCCTTGCCCTGATTGTTTTCTTTGGGTTAAGTGCTTATCGTCAGGTCAAAGCTGCAATACTATGGCTCCTGTTAGCCTCCCTCGTGTTTTATGGATACTGGCGAATCAGTTACGTTCCCCTGTTGCTCATTTCTATCCTAGGTAACTATTACTTTGGGCGGTGGATAGATGGGGTACAACCCGGAACCCCAAAGGCCAAAACCTTATTATGGTCGGGAGTTTTCTTTAATTTAGGGATTCTGGGGTATTACAAATATGCAGGGTTTTTGATTGCCTCTCTCAATGGAGTTTTTCAAACCGAGTTCCCCGTTCCGGCTATTGAATTGCCGTTAGGAATTTCCTTCTACAGCTTCACGCAAATTGCTTATTTAGTGGATGCTTATCGCGGACAAACCAAAGATTATCAATATGACTTGGTGTCCTATAGCCTATTTGTCACCTTCTTTCCCCAACTGATTGCAGGGCCAATTTTACGCCATGACGAACTCATCCCGCAATTTACAAAACTCCGCAAGTTTGTATTTTCTCATAAGAATGTCGCCATTGGCTTAAGCTTTTTTATCCTAGGGTTGGGTAAAAAAGTGCTAATTGCCGATACCATATCCCCTTGGGTGGGGACCCTATTTGATCAGGCGGATTCTATCACTTTTATCGAAGCTTGGGTAGGGGCGATCGCCTATACGTTACAACTTTATTTTGATTTCTCAGGCTATTCCGATATGGCGATCGGATTAGGATGGATGTTCAACTTCCGCCTCCCCATTAACTTTGATTCTCCCTATAAATCCACCTCCATTGTAGACTTCTGGCGACGGTGGCACATTACCTTATCTTTCTTTCTGAGAGATTACCTCTACATTGCGCTTGGGGGCAGTCGTCGGGGAGAAGTGCGCCGATACTGCAATCTACTAATCACTATGTTACTGGGTGGATTGTGGCATGGGGCGGGATGGACCTATATTCTTTGGGGCGCGTTGCATGGCACTTTTTTAGTCATCAATCACGGGTGGCGACGCTTAGGATTGAAAATGCCCGGGGCGATCGCCTGGGGGATTACCTTTATCGCCGTAGTGTTGAGTTGGGTCGTATTTCGCGCCGAAAATATCACCCAAGCGGGACAGATTATCCAAGCTGCCGTTGGCTTAAAAGGGATTATTTTAACCCCAGATTTTCAACCCTTATTAGGATGGTTACCCGAATCCGTTGTGCAGTTTCGAGAAGTCGCTCAACTCCCTGCTCTCCCCCCGAATTATCGCCAAAGCATTGTAATTTTAGTAGGGGTATTAATGGGAGCGGTTTTATTACCGAATACCCAACAAATAGTCGAGCGATTTAAACCCAATACTGCATGGGCTGTGGGACTGAGTGCCGTGGCGATCGCCTGTCTGCTTTCCCTAAATCGAATTTCTGAGTTTCTGTACTTCCAGTTTTAATCCAGGGGGTTTCTCATGAAGACTTATCGTCAATTTAACCGCGCCTTTTTTGGCCTCACCATACCCGGATTATTAGCCGTTGGCTTATTCAATATTGGCGTCGATCCCTACGGGGTGATGAATAGCCCCCAATGGCGGCTGAATCGCTTAAAAACGGAACAATTTAATCATGTTCGCCTGTTTAAAGCCAGTTCAGTCACTCGCATTGCCCCCAAAACGGTTTTATTAGGCTCATCCCGCACCGATTTAGGATTGGACCCGAAACATCCCGCCTTGGCTAACGGTAACCCCGCCTACAATTTAGGGCTAGTAGGCCCCAATATGTATGAAGTCAAACGCTATTTTGACCATGCGATCGCCAACCAACCGGATTTACAAACTGTCGTTCTGGGGGTGGATTTCTTTATGTTCAATGAATATAAAACCCATCCTGCCGACTTTGAAGAAGCCCGCTTAGAACGAGAGAACCTCACCCCTAAAGAATTACTAAATGTTACTCTGTCTTTAGGGGTAACACAGTCAAGCTTAGGCACGATTAAAAATAGCTGGCGATCGCAAGCCAATTTTCTCTACCATGACAATGGCTTTCGCTACATTTATAATAACGAACCGGACCATCCCTTGCCCCAGGAATTTAAAAACATGATTTGGGGATTTTTCCGGGAAGAAGGGTATTATCCCCGCTACCAATTATCCCAAAAGTTTTTAAATGACTTCCGAGAATTAGTGGAAATTTGTCGCAGTCGAAATATCGACTTACAAATCTTTATTTCCCCCTCCCATGCTACCCAATGGGAAGCCTTACGCATAGCGGGACATTGGGATGATTTTGAACAGTGGAAACGGGAACTGGTTGTCATTGCCCCAGTTTGGGACTTTTCCGGCTATCATTCCATTTCTACCGAACCCATCAGCGAGAAGATGGCCTATTATTGGGACAGTTCCCATTATCGACAAGAAGTCGGCAATCTCATCCTCAATCGCCTATTTAACTATCAACCCGCCTCAGTTCCCTCCGATTTCGGCGTCCTGATGACTCCTGAAACCATAGAACCGCACCTCGTCCAGATCCGGCGCGATCGCGCATCCTGGGCCAATGGCAATCCCCAGGCGATCTCTTTCGTGGAAGAGTTAAAACCTTGAGAATGGCTGGATTTAGGGGAACCGGGACAGCAGACTGTGCCTCTTGGAAAGGGCGATCGGCTGGCAATGCTGCATCCAGGTCCCCGATCTTCCGCCTATCCCCAAGTCGCCAAAGTATATAGGGTCTGTATCAGATTTTTATAGATTTGTATAAATTTGCATTTTAAAGGGTAGTGCTATACAAACGGAAGCCGTCTGCGCAGGCGATAAAGACCAAGGACCCATGAAATCTGCATAAATCTTGAGACTGTGCGGATTTCTTGGGCTAACTGTGGAAGACTTCTAGGGAACGACTCCGTAAAAACCAGAGTCGATCCGGTCCATCCCCGAGAGTCCCCCGGACGATCGCCCTTATTCTGGAGTTAAATTCTGGAAGGAATCTCAACTCTAGGTTAAGATATCCGGATGCGTCTGGAAACCGATGCCCCTAACCACCCAAGCTAGTTGCTCATGCCACCGACGAGTTCCATCTTCCACCCCATCGATTCGCAAACCCGCCAAACGCTGCCTTTAGAAGGCGATCGCCAGGGACAATCCACCCCCGGGATGGTCCCCTTGAGCGCACTAGCGGCCCAAATTAATCGTGAACACGAACGCTGTCAACAGTCGGTGGCGATCGGACTTTTGCACGCTTGCACTGCCGGACAACTCCTACTCCAGGCTAAACTTCGGGTCCCCGCGCAAAAATGGCACGTCTGGTTAGCCGGTTATTGTAACGTTCCAGAGGCCACCGCACAAACCTATATGGAAATGGCCCAGGGATGGCCCTCAGTCAAACAAGACCCGGAGATCGGTCCAAGACAGGAAACTCTGGAAACCGAAGATTCGCCCACCTGGACCGAATTGAGGCAAGAGGAGTTAGAACCGCCTTTAGTTGTGAATGCTCAACTCCTGTCCGAGTCAGCCCAGCGACTCACCTTTGTCTCGTTGCTACAACGCCCCAAACCCGAAGGGCGATCGCGAAATTTGCGAACCGAACCGCGAAAAGCTAAACCCCAAGAGACACCGCAACCCACGGAACCCGATGCTCAACGGACCGTGAGAACCCTAACCTTATGGATTCCCGGCGCAGTCACCCCCAAAGCGCGTCCCCGGGTAACCGCCAATGGTACATTTTTACCCAAACGATATCGGGAATGGAGACTGCGTGCAGAAGGTGAGATTCTCATGCAAGTGCATCAGATGAATCCCTTACCCCAGTTACCCATTGAAAGAGCAGCCGTGCGGATTATCTTACGGGGTAAACATCGAGGAGATGGCGACAATGCGATCGGCAGCGTGTGCGATGCCTTAGTCGGTGCCGGAATTTTCTCATCCGACAGCCTCAAACAGATTCCCTTCGGCAGTTGGAGGCACATCCCCGACGGAGAAACCGGCGTCAAAATTCAAATTGAGCCTATGGAACACCTAATGTCCGCATGAAATTCAGCAGGTCATCAGTTGAGGATTAATGATATTTTAAATTAGATACACCGTTCTGAGTTGAAACAGTCAAGCTTCATGCCAATTAAATTTTATACAAATTAAAAGACAGTAACTGCTTCATCCACCATTCAAACTCTCCTCACAAACTTTTAAAGTTACAACCATCAGGATTGAGATACTTAGCAAGAACCAGTAAAATCTCACAGCATTTAACCGATATACATCGCTGCCCGCAGGGATACCAAATCAGTAGCCAAATTCGCTCATAAACTGGCAGCAAGATTTTTTGTCATGAATCGATTGACCGTCGGCTACAACTTCCGATTAACATAGAAGAGGTGAGTGAGGTCAAGGAGAATGTATGAGTTTGCAAGCGGGTCAGACGCTGCACGGGGGAGATTATCAGGTGCTGCGATCGCTCAATCAAGGGCGGGTGGGGATTAGTTATCTGGCCCTACGCAAGGGGGGCGATCGCGTCGTGATCAAGACCCTGCGCGATGACCTTTTGGCGCAACTGACCTCAGACAAACGGGATAAGTTAAATAATAAGCTGATCAATGAGGCAGTGCGGTTGGCGCGTTGCCATCATCCCAATATTGTCCGGTGTCTCGGTTCGTTTCTGGAAGGGGGTCAGCCGTATATTGTCATGGAGTTTGTAGCAGGGGATGATTTAGCGAGTTTGCCCACGAAAACCCTGCCAGAGGAAGAGGCGTTGACCTATATCCGCCAGGTGGGAGAGGCGTTAACCGTGGTGCATCGGGAGGGGTGGGTGCATCGGGATATTAAGCCTGCCAATATCATGCTGCGGGCGGGAAAATCCGAGGCAGTGCTGATTGATTTTGGGGTGACAAAGGGATTTGATGAGACGCTCACCTCGATTGCTTCCAGCAATACCGATGGGTTTACCCCCCCAGAGCTTTATGATCCCAATGAGCGGGCGCAACCTTATTCCGATGTCTATGCTTTGGCGGCGACTCTCTACAATCTGTTATCGGGGGATATCCCCCCTAATGCCCAAAAGCGGGTGAATTTGCAGCTAAAGGATCAGAGGTTGCCGGACATCCCCGGAGTGAGTGCTGAAACAAATTGGGCAATTCGTCAGGGGATGACGTTGGTTTATGGCGATCGCCCCCAAACCATCGAGGAGTTTTTAGCCTTGTTGCCGGTTCCCCAAGGGGTCAAACCCTTGCCACCGCAGCCCCCTCGTGATCCAAATTTTCGGCTAAATCTCTATATGCTCTATGCAGCGATTCTGGCGATTATTGTGACGATTATTGTGGGGATTTTTGGCCAAGATATCCGCAAAGGCTTTGACAATTGGTTCTTTTCGCCAGGAGTGGAGGAAAACTCCGAACCCTCATCCCCCAACAATTGATCAATATCTTGTAATCGCTTCTGTGCGGCATGAATTACCGGATGAAGATTGCCTCAACCTCTGCGATCGCTGTTGGAGAAATCTCAATCCGGTAGGTCATGCTTCCCTCGCAACTGAGTAAACGCCTCATCGAGTGGCATCCCTTGCCCCGGCTCAAACTCCGCTACACTCTTACGAATCCCTGCCATAGACTCCAAAAGTGCCACGCGATCAAGCAAATTTTGATAGCTTTCCGCATCCTGCACCACAACCGCACGCCCACTCACCCACCGCTACAATAAAAACAAAACCTCACCCCCCTCCCACCGATCATGACCCCCCGTGAACAACTCATTCAAGAAATTCTCCTGGCCCCTGATTCATTGGTGAACCTTTTACTCCAACTGATTCCTCCCCTCCGTACCGATCCAACTCATCTCCCACCGCAACTCCAAGAACTCCTAACCCCCACGGACCATCCCGCCCCAAACCCGTCTTCCTCTGCCTTCGACCTAGCTAGTGATCTAGCTGGCTGCCTCAATGGGCCCCCAGATCTCTCAACTAACCCCCAATACTTTGAGGACTTTGGCAAATGACCCAAACCATCATTGATACGGGTCCCTTGGTCGCATTCCTCAATGTTCGTGATTCGTGGCATGGATGGGTATTAGATCAATGGCAAACCGTTCACCCTCCACTGCTTACCTGTGAACCCGTGATCACAGAAGCCTGTTTTTTGCTGCGAAACATCTACGGGGGGCGCAATGCCATTATGCAGTTATTGGCTAGAAATATTTTGCGGCTAGATTTCTCTCTCAGCCTGGAATATCAAGCTATTCAGCAACTCTTAGAACGATATGAGTCTGTACCCATGTCCTTGGCTGATGCTTGCTTGGTGAGAATGGCGGAATTGTATCCAAACGCTCAAATCCTCACGTTAGATAGTGACTTCCACATCTATCGCAAACAACGGAATCAACAAATTTCCCTCCAAATTCCAGATTCCCTGAGTTGATGAAATCCGAACTCAATCGCGTAATAAAGGAAGAAAACCAGCTTGCTCAAAATGTTTATCGTAGGCGATCGCCTCTGTAATGGAGTGTTCTTCCATGATTTTAAAAGAAACGCAATCCGTCAGACTCCATTCTTTGTCTGGTCTTTGCTTGTACAATAATAATCCTTCTTTAAACTGCTGGCTACTTTGCTGAATCACAGTCACATTCGGATGGTTATAGAGACTTTCAATTAACGCGATCGCCACTTCTCGAAAAAATTTACCCCGTTTAGAAAAATCATTCAACACCTCAGCCAACACCATTTCACTGGTAAAAATATAGAACCCACCCATTGTTTGGGACAAATCTCGCGCTTTTTGATGCAATTGGTCTCTGGGTTTGAGTAAAGCAACCCAATACCCTAGTATCGGCCAAAATTCGTCTCATTCCCCTAACCTTGATATAAATCAAAGTTTTTTGACAAATCCCTCGGGACTTTTTCCCATTCAGAATCCGGAATTTTAGCCCCAATTTATACGGCAATTTCCCAAATCGGCTTTGCCCTCTCATCATAGTTGAGGGTTTGTTGAGGATTGCTTTCTTCCTGATTTTCAGCAGTCCCTCGCACTTGCTCAAAAATTTTATCCAGCAACCATAACTTATCTTCTAATGATAAGTTGTGAATAGACTGTTCAAGTTCCAATAATTGATGAGAAATCATCGTTTATCCTCCCGACTTTATCTGACAGCTTTTACCGATAACAATAGACCTCTTGCAAAATTCTTTAAAGCCCCCCTTAAAAAGGTAGGGCTGTTTCATTCTAGCAAAACATAGAGGGAGTAACGACCGTAAAATCAATAGCTAGAACGAGAAGGAGGCCCAGAAGGATAGAAAATTTCACAAAGCAACCCTAGCTAAAAACGAGGTCTTCGCTATAGCTTTAGAGGAAAGAGGCGGTAGAATCGATAATAGGTCCGTAAGTATTACACAAGAACTAACAATCGCTCATGGCGATGAGCCAGCCAGCGTTGACCCTCAGTAATTGAGTCAAAACCTAAAAATCGGAAAAGATTCATCCCTATAGTTCTGAGGACCGAGAAGTTGGTAGCGGCTTGATTCTGATGAATCGGTGATAAATCTTCCTGTAAAACTACATCTTTTGGCCAATGTAACTGGTTCTCAATGCACCAATGACCTTGAATTTTTTCGGTAAAAACTTGGGCATTTTCTGGCCGACTACACAAGTAATAAGCCAGATTGTAATAAGGTTCATCATGAGATCGGGTCCCCTTTCGTTCTACCTGAACAAATACTAGAGGGTCTGGCCAGTTCGATTTGATGAATTTATTCACCGGAAATACAGACAGAGTTCGGGTAATATCACGACCATGACTTTGTTCTCTAGTCTGATTTGTACTTAGCGGCTTTGACCGACCTGCTATATTCTCAAGTTCCTGATATAGTTTAGGCTGATTTTTCTTGACTGAGACCAGGTAGTCATGCCCTTTATCTCGAATTATTTTCAGGGTTTCTTTTTGGCAATGGAGAGCGTCCAGGGTTAAAACTTGTCCATCAAAGGGCAGGTTTTTGACGATTTCTCTAGCGCAATGAATTTCAGATTCTTTTTTGCTTTCCAGTTTATTTAGGGAAAATACCAATTTTTGCTCTTGACAAAAAGCGGAGACAATAGACACAAAATTTTGCTGATTATTTTGCTATTCTTGAACAGTAGAGCGGAGACTTTTCCCATCAATTGCCACCCAATTTTCCAGAATATTTTCTGGGGGAAGTTGAGCAGCCCATTGATTAAAAATGGCTATTAAATAAGCATTGTTAATTCCTTCCATTACTCTTCTGATTGTGGAGTAAGATGGCACTCTTTTTTGGGCTAAAGAGTAATATTTTGTCAGACTTGACCGATTAAATTTAGCAAAATCCCCCAAAGCGCGATAGCCCCTATGGCCGTTCATAAGTCCCAAGATAATGATGAGTAGGATGAACCAGAGTGGATGTCTTGTGCCTTGGGGCCGTCGAAAGTCCTTGACTTGTTTTAGTAAATCGATTAAAATAGACATGATTTAAAAAAATAGGGCGTTCTCTTTCATTTTACATCATAGAGAACGCCTTTCCTTTTCTCGATTGCCCTTTAAAATGAAACAGCCCTACCCTTAATAAGGGGGGTTGGGGGGATCAATCCTTTTTTTTGCAAGAGGTCTAATATTCCTGGCAATCTTGGAGAGTGAGCCAGATAACACTTCAGGAAACCCTTACTAAGCTACCTGGCTGGGGTTGATTTTTGGAGACGGTTACCCGGATCGCAGGAACAGGACTGGACTCTTCAAAATACCCTTGAGCAATTCCCATTGCTCAACTCTGACTCAGAAGAGTGCTGCGCCAACGAGACAGACCCGAAACCCCAAGTTGTTGTTGAGGTTGTCGCGCGTGTTGTCGTTGCGGTTGGCGGAACGGCAGTTAATCGGGTTGTTGTCCCAAGAACCGCCCCGCAGTCGGGTTGCCTGTCCCTTCTTCAATGCCTTGACTACGCAAGGGAACTGAATAGCTGTTGTTGTAGCTGCCAAGTATCACCATGATTTAGATGAGCTTGCCAGCTTTGCAAGGATTGAGTCACTTGCTCCTGAGTTATTTTACCCTGAGCTAAATCATTTTGCAATTGTTTGAGTCTACGTCTGCCTCGCCGCAGATTGGCGGTCCGAACGCGAATGTGAGTCTGAAACACGCGAAATCCCACAAAATTTCCGCCGTGGCGGGTGCTGAATAGTTGGCTTTTAATGGGATGAATTTTTAAACGGAGTTCGGCTAAATGATTCTCAATGGCGAGTCTGGCTGCGGTGAGAATTTCTGGATGATCTGCGAAAAGGGCAAAGTCATCTACATACCGTAAATATTTTTTAATTTTAAGATTTTCTTTGATAAAATGGTCGAGGCTATTCAGATAAATATTGGCGAAAAATTGACTGGTTAAGTTGCCAATGGGGAGACCGCGTTTACGTTCCAGGGGTGTTAACAGGTCATCTTCCGGGAAGTGATGAATCGCGGGGAATTGAGGGTTGCTGTTGTCGATAATGGTGTTGATCAGCCAGAGAGTATCTGGACATTTGATTTTACGGCAGATGATGGATTTTAAAATTTCGTGGTCAATGCTGGGAAAATATTTTTCAATATCACACTGGAGAACGTAGGGAGAGGAGCGTAAAAAATGGGTGAATCTTTTGAGGGCGCGATGGGTTCCGTATCCCACCCGATTGGCGTAAGAATCGGTGATGAAGGTTCGCTCAAAGATGGGGTTAATAATCGCACAGAGGGCATGATGAACCACCCGATCGCGGTAGGGAGCAGCCGAAATCATCCGGGTTTTGGGTTCTTTGATGTAGAAGGTCCGGTATTCACCAGGTTGATAGGTTTGGTCGATTAAAGATTGTTGAATTTGGAGTAATTCTGATTCGAGGTTATAGTTAAACTCCAGCACATTATCGCGAAATCGCTTGCCTTTTTGGGCTTTGCGGGCAGCCAGCAGAAGATTTTCAAAGCTAATGATTTGGGGATAAAGATGCCCGTGGCGTTTCATTTTTTTGTTGTTTAATCCAGCCCCCCAGGTTATTGCCGATATCTTGAAGGAGTTGGCTGATATATTGGTAACGGTCTACGGAAATGAGCTGAAAATCCAGCAGTAGGCGGGTTTGGTAGCGTAAAATATCGAGTTGAGTGTTAATTTCCTCTAAAATGTTCAACTTTTCGTGAGCATATCTTGCCCGAATAAGCATTTCTAGGATATCATAGAGATTAGAGATAACCCTATCGCCTAGAGTAAATTTATGTGTTTTGGGCAATCGGTTCAAAATGGGGACATACCACTGAATCAAGTCGTAGGTTTTCTGGATAATCGGTAGTTCTTTCATCAAAAAAAATAAAAAAAAGCTCCCTGCGGTCGCTTTTAAGAGGGTAAAGGGGAAACAAGAGCAGAGTGCAAGAGTGCTAAAGTATAAAGGGCTACAAGAGTCCTGCGCCAACGAGACAGACCCGAAACCCCAAGACGTTGAAGAGGTCGTCGCGCGTGCCGTCGTCGCGGTCGGCGGAACGGCAGTTAATCGGGTCGTCGTCCCAAGAACCGCCCCGCAGCACGTAGGTTTTATCACTTTCCTTTAACAAAACCTTCAAATTTGCCGAAGGATTTTGATAACGATTCTCATTCTCTTTTATGGTCTCATCCCATACGCTACCATCCCTAGGCGCACCCTGATAATTGTCATGGAAGGGGTCAAAACACCATTCCCAAACATTACCATGTAAATCATACAACCCAAAGCCATTGGGCGGAAAGCTCGCCACTGGGATAGTTTCTTCTCGATACTCCCCCTTGGCTTCCTCCGCAACGGTGTAGTTGCCATCATAATTTGCCAGGTCGGTCGTGATTGCTTCCCCAAAGGCAAAGGGAGTCATCGTCCCGCCACGGCAAGCATATTCCCATTCTGCTTCGCTAGGGAGGCGATATTCCTGGCCTGTCAGCTTGCTCAGTCGGGCGCACCACTCTACTGCATCATACCAAGATACCCATTCAACAGGACGATTCCCACCTTTGAAACCAGAGGGGTCCGGGTCAAGGTCTCGGCCAATAGTTCCCACTTGTGTCACTACAGTGCGCCATTGGTCTTGGGTAACGGGGGTTTTGCCCAGGAAAAAAGGGGAAACCTGCACGGAATGCTGAGGACTTTCCCGCCTAAACCATTCCCCATCATACTTTTTACACAGGCGCTCAATTTCCGCCTCCTCTGTCCCCATCAAAAATGTTCCGCCAGGGATTTGCACCATGTCCAACCGCACCCCCTGACCCAAATCCTGGGGATAAAACCGCGCCTGACCCGGTATTTTCTCAATAATTTTCCCCTGACGGTTGACCCGCACGGTTTCAAAACTAAAGGAGGATAAACTCCCACGAGCATTAGGCAACAGTGCCAACCAATCCGCCACGGTTTGGGGGCGGTCTTGGGGCTTCACCGCCATCCCCTGCTTAATCGCATTTTGTAGGTCTGGGGACCAATGGCTGGGAATCTCCAGGTCATCGCGCAACACCCGCATCCAGGAAATCGGGGGTAAAATACCCGTCAGCAAATAGTAGAGGGTCGCCGCCAAGGCATACACATCGGTAAATTCCCCCCGGTGTTCCCGTTTGTCGTACTGCTCAATCGGCGCATAACCGTGCGTAAGGGCAAAAGTGTGGGTTTGGGTCAAATCGGGGATAAACTCCCGCGCAATGCCAAAGTCAATCAGCACCGCCTCATCTGCGGGCAACCGGACCATCATGTTATCAGGCTTAATATCTCGATGGAGCAAACCCTTATCGTGTATGATGTTCAACGCTTCTCCCACCTGCCGGATATAGCGCAACGCCACCGCCTCAGACAAGGCCCCCCGGTGCACCACTAGGTCTTTTAAATCCTGCCCCTGAATATATTCCATCACCATACAGGGCTGCTTTTCATGGTAGAAGTGATTGACCACCTTGACAATATGGCGATGGCTACAAATGGCGATTTTAGCCGTTTCCCGGTCAAAGTCCCGCAGAAACTTATCCCGATAGGGGATGTACTCCGCCTCGGTCATCACCTTATCGTTAAGGGTTTTCAGCACCCACTCTTTACCCTGAGGGTCTTTGACCAAGTAGGTGATGCCAAAACCGCCCTTTTTGATTTCCTTTTCGATGGTGTAGCGGTTTCCAAAAATTTTCGTACCCGTTTGCCAAACCATTATGAGAGGAGGAGAGACTACCTCCCTAGTTTACAGCAACTCCCCTCGGGGAAACCCCTTTTCCAAGGCTGTTTGATGCTAAGGGGGGAGCTAGAACAGGAAAGACGGTCAAAATGTGGGATGTAGGCGAATATTGTCCTAGAAAATTTGCTCCAAACGACGAAAATCTCGTTCGACTTCCATCCAGAGCGATCGATTGTGGGGGTCGATGCGGAGGGCTTTTTTTAAGTAAATTCTGGCTTTATCTAGGTCTCCGGCGGCGATCGCATGGCGTCCCCAGCGTTGATAGGCGATCGCGTGCCATTGTCTCACTTCCGGGTCCTGGGGTAGTCGTTGTGCGAGTGCATCGACTAAGGCTACGGCGCGGGGGAAGCGTTGTGCTTTTAAAAACTCCTGTAATTGTAAATACCCCCGCTGTTTGAGGAGTTGTTCCAGGTCCGTTAACCGGGGATTGTTCCGAAACTCGGGTTCTTTCCGAGTGACTCGGGTCTTAACGGTGGTTTCTGGTGCGGTAACGGGGGTAGGTGTGGCTGTGCTGGGTTGTCTAACTTGGGCAGCAGGTTGGGCCACTTCTAGCAGGCGGTGATAGGCTTGATTAAGCTGGATAAATCTATCATGCGATCGCCCGTCCCCGGGATTAACGTCGGGATGATATTGCCGCGCCAATAGGCGGTACGACGCCTTAACCTCTTCTAGGGTCGCACCTACTTTCAAACCTAATACGCTATAGCATTCTTCGATAGTCATTCTGATTAAAAATGGCAGAGTTGGATAGAAATTCTGCCATTTTTCCACAAGTTAGGATAGTTAGGATTTTACCCAATTTTGAGCAAGGATGAGGGGACAAAGATAAAATTTTACCCTCGTCCCCCCTGGAAATTGCTACTCTGGCAGTTAAGGACGTTCTTCAATCACGCGATCGATGAGGCCATATTCTTTGGCTTCCTGTGCGGACATGAAGAAGTCGCGGTCCATGTCTTTTTCAATTTTTTCCAGGTTTTGATGGGTGCGATTGGCGTAGATTTGGTTAAGCTGACGCCGAATTCGCACAATTTCCCTGGCTTCGATTTCAATATCCGAAGCTTGACCCCGAACACCCCCAGAAGGTTGGTGGATCATGATTCGGGAGTGGGGAAGTGCTAACCGTTTACCCGGTGCGCCAGCGGCTAAGAGGAAGGAACCCATCGACGCCGCTAGACCCACGCAAATGGTAACCACATCAGATTTAATGTGCTGCATGGTATCATAAATCGCCATACCAGCAGTGACGGAACCTCCGGGCGAGTTGATATACAGAATGATATCTTTGCCTGCTTCCTCAGAATCCAGATAAAGCATGATGGCAATGATTTTATTTGCCAGTTGATCATCAACTTCGCTACCCAGAAAGATAATGCGTTCTTGATACAACCGGGTTTCTAAATCAATCCACTGAGTATAAGTATCTCCCGGCAGACGATAAGGAACTTTTGGGTAACCGATAGGCATGATGTGAGACTCCGATGTTAGATCCGATGTTAGAAATGAGAGTTAAGTAGTGAGAGTTTAGAGTTCTCAAAATCTAAACTCTCAATGGATTAGACAATGGCAGGTATAGGATGCGCTAAGTCTTTGGCTTCCAATACGCGATCAATGAGTCCATATTCAACCGCTTCGTGCGGGTTGAGATAGAACACCCGATCCATATCTTTGATAATCTTCTCGTGAGTCTGACCCGTATTTTCGGCGAGGATATCGATCATGGTCTGGCGATTGGCTAAGACTTCCTTCGCTCGAATTTGAATATCTGAGGCTTGACCCCGAGTATAACTCTTGGGTTGATGCAGCACAATTGTGGCATTGGGTAAACTGGTGCGGCATCCTTTGGTCCCCGCCGAGAGGAGCATCGCTGACATTCCCACTGCCATTCCGATACAGATCGTGTTGACTGGCGGCTTGATGTATTTGATGGTGTCGCAGATGGCAAAGGCTTCGGTTTCAAAGGCTACGGGTTGGCCGCTTTCATTTGAGGTGCCGGTGGAGTTGATATAGATGTTAATTGGTTTTTCTGGGTCATCATACTGCAAATACAGCAGTTCAGAGATGATGAGTTCCGTAACCTGCGGCACTAGGGGCATTCCCAGATAGACAATCCGCTCCTTGAGCAACAAGGACGGTAAATCTGGGGGGGGTGTCCGTTGATATCCATCTCCATAGTAAGGAGATTGAACTGCCTGTATGGGTGAGTTCATGTCAAGTTCCAGCTCGAATTCATGGCGGTTTCTCTATCAATAGTAGCGTGTTGCTGGACGGGGCGCGGGGGTAGATTCTCGATTATTGATTCGTAATTTTACGAGTGGGGAGGTTCGGAGTAGGGGCCTAGGTTTTGGGCGGGGGTTGGTTGGATGTAGCCCTTTGGATTGGGGTGGGGATTACGATCGCCTCCGCAAGTGGGGAGGTTAAATAGGCGAAAATGATGGTAGAGACGCCCCCTTTTGCGTCTCTACCATTGGGTTAACGGCTGAAGTCGTTACTATAAACTGAGATTATGGATGAGGTCGCGTTCTTCTTTCAGGCGATCAATGGTGGTCCAGATGTCTTGAAGGAGGGGGTCGAGTCCTAGGCGGGAGACGGCGGAGATTTGAAAGATGGGGGTAGTGGACTGGGAGAGTTCACTTAAGCGATTGGCGATCGCCTCGATTTCTTCTTCCGTGCGATCGCAAGCGTCCATCTTGTTTAGCGCCACAATTTGCGGGCGATTCAGCAAATCCCGTCCATAGGCGGCCAACTCTTGCTGAATCATCTCATAGTCTTCAATCGGATCCGGTGCTGTAATATCGACTAAATGCAACAACACCCGGGTGCGTTCGATATGGCGTAAGAATTCATGGCCCAAACCGGCCCCCAGATGGGCCCCTTCAATTAATCCGGGAATATCCGCGAATACAGTACCATCTCCACTGGGTTTTCTGACGACTCCTAAGTTAGGTACTAAGGTCGTAAAGGGATAATCGGCAATTTTGGGACGGGAAGCAGAGAGGGCGGAGATGAGGGTAGATTTGCCTGCATTGGGTTTCCCGACAATGCCGACTTCAGCCAGGAGTTTCAGTTCTAGGCGGAGGAACCTCTCTTCTCCTTCCAATCCGGGTAAGGCATATTCGGGGGCACGGTTGCTGTTGCTGAGGAAATGTTTATTGCCGAGTCCGCCTTTTCCGCCTGCTGCAACGACTAAAGTTTGCTCAGGTTCGATCAGGTCCCCGATGACTTCTTCCGTGTTCGCGTCATAAACCATTGTACCGACGGGGACTTGAACGATGCGATCGCCTCCAGAAGCCCCAGTCCGATTATTGGGTCCGCCTCGTTGTCCGTTTTCTCCTTCAATTCGGCGGTTGTATCTAAAATCTAAAAGGGTTTGCAGATGTTCCACTGCCTTAAGAATGACTGACCCCCCTTTGCCGCCATTGCCGCCAGCAGGGCCACCCGCCGGGACATATTTTTCCCGGCGGAAAGCGACGATGCCATCACCACCCTTGCCTCCGGCGACTTCTATTTCTACGCGATCGATGAATTGCATGATTGTCCTTGGTCCTTTGTTAAAAGTCAGTTCGTTCTATACCCTGAACCCCTCAACAAAGGACTCTGGAGTCATTGGCGAGTGGTCGGGATTATTGGCAATAGGGGGTAACATCTTCCCCGCATTCATCGGCTAAGTACGATAAAGCGCGGAAGCGTAAACCCACCATTTGCTCATAAAGCGGATTGATGTGGCACAGGGGGGGAATATGGACCACCTTATTGCCGAACAGATGAATATCTCGTTCAAATGGGCATTGCGGTGGTATCATTTTGCAGAGAAATCGCGCCAGTCGGGGGTCATGGATTTCCAAATCATCGAGCCAATGACGCACTGGGGAGAGGACATCCCCCTGCTGTTTGGGACCTGGGTGGAGACCGATTGCGCCTTCCCCCCCGCTGGAGGCAGTCGCCTCGGAATAGTTGAATTCAGAATTTCTTCCATCCCAGAGGGTATGGCGCAGGGCTTCTAAAACTTTAGAGTTTTGTCCGAGTGCTTGGCAAAACTCATATAATTTTTCCTCTTCACTGGCGGAATAAACTCCATCCGCGATCGCAACCATAACCGCCGTTCTTAAGAAGTTTTCGGCAATGATCGGTTCGTTGCCTAAAACCGCCGCTAAATCTTGGGGTTTGATGGGTTCGAGTTCACCCAAGCTAATGGAGGGCGCTAATTCTTCCTGAGTCAGTTCCGCAATTAAGTCTTGTTCTTCTTGGTCGAAGTGACCATCTGCCCAGGCAATCGTTAATAGTCCCCTCAGCCAGACATAAACTTGCTCGGCATTTAGAGGAGATTGAACAACACCAGTCATAAACTGTCAACCTGTTGAGTGTAAGTGCTCAATTCTATGGTAGCTGCTGTTTTTGGGATAGGGTTGATTCTTTGGCCCATCTCGGGTGATTTTGATCACTAGGGTTGATCAAAAACAATCAGCGGATATCTTTTTGGAGATATCCGCTGCCAGAAGGTTTGATAACTCAGGGCTTCAGCTGCTACCTGTAAAGGCCACTTCCGGAAATTTGGACTGAGCTTCCATCATTGGCTGCCTTCTGCCTTCTTCTTGCCAGTAATTAATGACTTCAGTGGCTTTGTTGAGCAACTCTACGCGGTCAGTTTCGGAGATCCAGTGCTTCGCTTCTAACTCATTTTTTAGTTCTTCCCAGGCATCATTCCGAGGCCAGAAGAAGTAACGGGTTAAAGGGCTGGTTCCCTTACCCACAACTTGATCAACTGCGATCGCGACGTTGTCCTCTAACCAGAGAACTTTTAAAATGAACTTTGACAATCACACCTCCTTGAGGTTTGTGTAATCTTCTGGTAATGGTACAACGCTTTATTATAGCGCATCTTTGGGCTACTTGGACGATGTATTGGAAAAATAAAGGCTCAAATAAAATCTCAATTTTTCCGGGTCCCATTCTTTGGGAATAGGCCAGTTTCTAATTATACCTGATGTTCGACGAAAGGCGATCGCAATCTTTTTTCTTTTGGGACTACCGATGCTCTAGGGCCTATATTCTGAATAACAGCACTTTAACGCTGTGATTGAGGGGAGTTATTTACGATGGATACGACAATGACAACAGTGGCGATCGCTGTTTTTGATATTGATGGAGTGATTCGGGATGTCAGTGGATCTTACCGCAGGGCGATCTCCGATACGGTGGAACACTTTACCCAAATGGCTTATCGTCCCTCTTCGGCAGACATTGATAAGCTCAAGTCTGAAGGGGTCTGGAATAATGACTGGGATGCCTCATTTGAGTTAGTTTGTAGGTACTTTGAGAGTCAGGGTCAAAGTCGCGATCGCCTGTCCTTGGATTACGATACCCTAGTTAAGTTTTTTCAATTTCGCTATCGCGGTCCCGATTCTAATAACATGACAGGCTACATTTGTCAAGAACCACTATTGGTTAATCCGGCCTATTTAGAGAGTTTGACCCAAGCAGGAATTCCCTGGGGGTTTTTTAGTGGAGCCATGAGAGCAGAAGCCGCCTATGTCTTAGAAGGGGCACTGGGATTAACGGATCCGGTTGTGATTGCGATGGAAGATGCGCCGGGGAAGCCGGACCCGACGGGACTTTTTGCCACTTTGAAGCAATTAGAAACTCGATATTCCAGTGCTGAAAATGCCCCGGTGGTGTATGTGGGAGATACAGTGGCGGATTTGTACACCGTTACCCAAGCTAAAGAACAGCAGCCCCACCGTACCTGGATTGGGGTGGGGGTTTTACCGCCTCATGTGCAAGAGAGTGAAGAACGAAAGAACGCCTATATTGCCAGTCTGAAAAAAGCAGGTGCGGCGATCGTTTTAGGAAATGTTAAAGAGTTGACACCGGCCTTGATTGGGGAGTTAGTGAGGGATAATGGATGAAGTATCTAGGGTGATTGTAAAGACTGGGAGGGGATAACAACTGAAGTCGGGACGTTAAACATCCCCCCCATCCCCCCCATCCCCCCCATCCTCCCCATCTCCCCCATCTCCCCCATCTCCCCCATCCTCCCCATCTCCCCCATCCTCCCCATCTCCCCCATCCCCTCACTCAATCTTAAGAAACTTCTCCAGGGCACTAACCATTGCCGGGGGCCAGCGGCGGGTGTGGGCAACCCAGTCTAAATCTTTGTAGCGGGTGTCTAAACCGACGGCGGCAACCCAATTGCTTTCGGCTTCGCCGCGATGTCCTTGGGTCCAGAGGGCGGCGGTGAGGGCGGCGCGCATATCGGCAAATTTGGGATATTTGCGGAGGATATTCTTCATCGACTTGATCGCGGCTGCTTCTTCCCCGGTTTGATAGAGGGCGAGGGTGTAATTGGCGCGGGCGAAGGCGTAGTCTGGGACGAGTTCACTGGCTTTTTGATAGTTGGTAATAGCTTCATCCCAGTTTCCTCGTCCCGCTTCGGCATTGCCGCGATTATTGTAGGCGGCAGGGTCTTCGGGGTCGAGTTCGAGGACATGATTGTAATCCGAGATCGCATCGTCCCAGCGTTTTAACCCTTCATAGGCAGTACCGCGATTGAGGTAGGGGTCGGGAGCCTCCGGTGCAAGTGCGATCGCCTGATTATAGTCTGCGATCGCTTCTTCCAGTTTGTTCAAACTCACCTTGATATTGCCGCGATTACTCCAGGCAGCGGCATTATCGGGCACCTGTTCTAAAAACTGAGTCCAGTATTTTTCCGCCCCCTCTAAATCCCCGGCATTCATCGCCGCAAAGGCTTGAGTTCCGAGTTCTTCCAGTTGTAAAATCGCTTCGGTCCCCAGTCCTCGGGTTTCGACTTCCTCTGATTGGGCATAAGCTGGGGTGAGGGTTCCCATCCAAGTAAATAAACAGACTAAACAGAGCAATACAATTCTGATTACCTGCCGTTTCCAAGGGTTGGCTGTTGTTCTCAATCGTTTCTCCATTGGGTATTTTTTAAAAAAATTAGATTGATAGGGGATGTTAAATCCTGCTTGGGAATCGGACCAATAAAACCCTAAATCTTCAAGGACAATTGTTCTGGGGGTGGGTTGTAACCAAAATGCCGCCAAGCGGCTGGGGTGGCAGTTCTGCCGCGATGGGTGCGATTCAAATAGCCGATTTGTAATAGATAAGGCTCATAAACCTCCTCAATGGTTTGAGAATCCTCTCCGGCTGCGGCTGCGAGGGTTTCTAATCCCACTGGGCCGCCATTGAAGTTTTCAATCAACATTTTTAATAAGCGTTGGTCGGTCCAGTCCAGGCCGATCGGGTCTACGTTAAATAATTCTAAGGCTTGATTGGCGACGTAGGCGTTAATCTCTCCGCATTCCTTGACTTGGGCATAGTCGCGGACTCGTTTAAGCAGGCGGTTAGCGATGCGGGGAGTACCCCTAGAACGACGGGCAATTTCTTCGCATCCATCAGGGGTGATGGGGGTTTGCAGGAGTTCGGCAGTCCGTTGGACGATCGCCGTGAGTTCATCTACCTCGTAGAAGCGCAATCGTTGAATCAATCCAAAGCGATCGCGCAGGGGGGACGAGAGATTGCCTATGCGGGTGGTGGCTCCCACCAGGGTAAACCGTTGTAGGGGAATACTGCGAGTTCTGGCCCCTTGTCCTTTGCCGATGGTAATATCAACACGAAAATCTTCCAATGCCGGATAGAGAATTTCTTCACTCATCCGACTGAGGCGGTGAATTTCATCGATGAACAGCACATCCCCCGGTTGCAGATTCACCAGTAACCCGACGATATCTCGGGGGCGTTCTAAAGCAGGGGCTGAAGTGATTTTACAGCCTACTTTCATTTCACTGGATAAAATCAAAGCCATTGTGGTTTTACCCAAACCTGGGGGACCATAGAGCAATAAATGATCCAGGGCTTCCGATCGCGATTGGGCCGCTTTGATGGCAATATCCAAGACTTCTTTGAGGTCTTTTTGTCCGATATAATCAGCCAATCGGTGGGGGCGAATGCTTTCTTCCTGCTGAATATTGGTTTGTTCTTCTGGGGTGGCTTGGGGTTCGAGGAGTCCAGGGTTGGAGCTAGTGTAGGTTGCACCTTGTTCAGCAGTTTTGCGCTCTTTCTTCGGTGGATCGGTGGGGTTATGGGAAGAGATGATTGCCATGAGTGCCTTTGTTCGTAGACAATAGTGCGAATGCGAATGGTGCGAAGCGCCATTTTTAGGAAGGATGCTCCAACGGATTTAAACCGGCTATTTTATGACTTATGACTAATTTATCTTCTTTAACCGTACCGGATTCGGTCAGCTTCGCGGATGCGATCGCCTTGACTCAATCGTTCCTAGAGCAAATGGCGACAGGGGCGCTTTCAGAAGCTGAGATTGCTAGGGTCACTGAACATTTGGTGCGAACTGAAAATGGGGCGCGGGGGTTTTTCGTGACCTATTTGAGTGATGAGGGGACTTTGGCCGATCGCCCCTCTCCAGGAATTTACCAGGGATTAGGGTCCTCTGAGGAGATTGTCTCAGAATTGATGGTGAAAAATCTTGCTATGTCTTCGGCAATGGTGATTGCTCACCGCCGTTCGGGGGATGAGACAACGGCTCAAGGATCTGAGCGAGTGCGCGATCGCAGTACGGTGATCATTCAAACTCTAGCCTTGCCGACGATGCAAGCTAAGATTGCATCGCTGTTAGAAACTATCCGCACTGGAACGGGAAGTTATCAGTCATTTTTAGAACGCTGGAAATACGACGCCGAACAAAAAGCGGCGATCGCCACCGCCTTGCAAGCTGTTATCTAGGAAAAAGCACTACTGTTGATGAAATTAACCGACATTTACCCCACTCGGGGCTATCTGGACCGCGCTGTGATCGTGAAAGATGAGTTGATCCTGCAAGGATGGGTGGCCCCGACTCAAGGCGATCGCCTCGTAGACCAATTTCAAGTGACCTTGGGTCCTTGGCAATTGACGGATTTAAACTGCACCCTGGGGATGCCTTCAGAGGATGTCAAAAAGGTTTATCCGGACTTAAAAGGGGCTGCCCAAGCTCGGTTTGAGATTCGCGCTACCCTGACTCCAGAACAGCAACAGCAACAGCAGGATGTTTTGATTACGGCAACTCCCTTGGTCAATGGGGAAGCCGGGACCATGCTGCTGACGCTGATAGAGCCCACCCTACCTCTGCCGCCCGAGGAGTATATTCAATATATTGGGGGCGGTTTTACGAATATTGGCTTAGAGTTTTTAGGCTATTTCATCCAACGGGGTGGGCTACAACCGAGCGATCGCGTCTTGGATGTGGGCTGTGGAATTGGTCGGATGGCCTACACTTTGGCCTATTATCTGAATGCTCAAGGCAGTTATGAAGGGTTTGATATTCATAAACCCCTGATTGAGGTGGCGGCGGAAACTTTTGGCGATCGCTGTCGGAACTTTCGCTTTGAACACGCGGATATCTACAACCCGATGTACAACCCGGAAGGTCCTGTACAAGCGGCAGAGTATCGCTTTCCCTATCCCAATGACCGCTTTAATTTTGTGTTTTTGACCTCGGTGTTCACCCACATGAGAGCCCCCGAGGTTCGTCAGTATCTCCAAGAGATTCACCGGGTGATGAAACCGGGGAGTTACTGTGTGATTACCTGCTTTTTGCTCAATCCGGAGTCAGAATCTTATATTCGCCGTGGCAAAAGCTCCCAGAATATCGTTCATAAATTGGAAGAGTGTTTTACCAGTACCCCAGAGGTCCCGGAAGAGGCGATCGGGTTTAAGGAACCCCTGCTATTAGAGTGGATCTCTAAAACAGGATTTAGTCTCGTCGGCAAATATTATGGCGGATGGTGTGGCCGCCCGTATCTGACGAGCTATCAGGATATACTGGTTTTGCAAAAAGACTAAGAAAATATGCTTATAACTTTCCCCGTTAGACTATTCTGACTGGGGATTGGTTATCCTAACCTCTAAGCGCGATCGCCATTCCAAGGGGAAACCCTCCAAAGGGCGATCGGCCCTAGGTCCAGTCAATTCCCGGCTCATGGTATTCAGATGATCCTCCCTAGGAGCGATCGCCTGAGCGTGGCACGAGTCATCGCACCCATGTAGCCCCCTATCTGTAGTTGTGGGTGAGGACGTGAAAATTGGTCAGAACAATCAAAGGAGCCTTTCGCAAGGCAAACTCCATTTCCCAAAGGTCACTGCTCGATGAACAACTGTTAATCAAGCTCAACCTGCTCAAAACCCTCGTTCAACGAGACTTAGCCGCTCGTTATAAAGGGTCCGTTTTGGGCAATTTATGGCCGTTACTCAATCAGCTTTCCCAACTGCTGATTTACACCTATGTCTTCTCTGTTATCTTAAAGGTCAAGCTTCCGGCCAATAACTTACCGGAAAATAGCTTTACCTTTGGGTTATGGTTGTTTGCCGGATTGGTTCCCTGGATTGCTTTTACCAGTGGCTTTATGCAAGCGGCCAATGTAGTCGTGGGACAACCCAATCTAGTCAAAAAAGTGGTTTTCCCCCTGAGTTTACTGCCCTTAGTCCCGGTCCTATCAGCCTTTATTGAAAGCACCTTCGGACTGATGGCCTTAATTTTCATGTTAGCAATTTCTTCCGATACCTTACATCCCACCCTGTTCCTCCTCCCCTTGGTGTGGATGACCCAACTCTTATTTACCGCTGGATTGGGATATTTAACCTCGGGATTCACCGTGTTTTTGAGAGACATACCCCAAACCTTAATTGTACTCGTAAATTTGTGGTTTTATTTGACTCCAATTTGCTATCCAGCGACGGTGATTCCTGAACAATGGCGGGAGTTAGTATTTTGGCTCAATCCAATGGCGGCGATCGCTGAAACCTATCGAGATATCGTCCTCGTGGGTGAAATCAACCATCCCGGAGAATGGGCCGTTGCCTCCCTCATTTCTCTCATCATTTTTGGCCTCGGTTTATGGTCCTACCGGCGCTTACGCCCCGCCTTTGCTGATGTCATCTAAATTAAGAATTAAGAATAAAGGATGAAGCATGAAGGATGAAGGATGAAGGATGAAGCATGGGGGAGATAACGACTGAAGTCGTTACTACAAACTGTTTTTACTAATTTCTCTCCCCCATCCTCCCCATCCCCCCCATCCTCCCCATCCTCCCCATCTCCCCCATCCTCCCCATCTCCCCCATCCTCCCTATCTCCTCCACAAATTAACAGGCCGTTTCATACACCAGTAAACTCATGGGTGAAATTGCAATTTCGCTAAAAAATGTTTCCAAATGCTTCAAGCGCTATCGCCATCCCGCCGATCGCCTGAAAGAAATTCTCCTCCCTGGCAAAGTGCGATCGGATGAATTTTGGGCTTTACGCGATATCTCCCTGGAACTTCCTAAAGGTAAAACTCTCGGCGTTGTGGGTCGCAATGGGTCCGGAAAAAGTACCCTCCTCCAAACCATTGTTGGTACTCTTTCTCCTACTAGCGGTGAAGTCGAAGTCAAAGGCAGAATTTCCGCTCTCCTAGAACTCGGCAGTGGGTTTAATCCGGAATTTACCGGACGGCAAAATGTCTTTTTTAACGCTCAGTTACTTGGTCTATCTCAACAAGAAGTCGAGAATAGATTCGATGAAATTGTTGCCTTTGCTGATATCGGCGATTTCCTAGATCAGCCGGTCAAAACCTACTCCAGTGGGATGTTTGTCCGTTTGGCCTTTGCCGTTGCCACCAGCGTTGACCCGGATATTCTCATCGTGGATGAAGCGCTCTCTGTCGGAGATGAAGCCTTCCAACGCAAATGCTTTGCGCGGATTGAAACCATCCAAGAACGAGGCGGGACGATTTTATTTGTCTCCCACGCTGCTACGATGATTATTGAGTTATGTGATTCCGCAATTTTTATGCATGATGGGGAATTGCTGCTCTATCATACGCCGAAAATTGTGGTGGATAAATATCAAAAGTTGATTTATTCTCCGCCCCATAAAGTCGAGGCATTATGCGAAGAGATTCGCAAATTAAATCAAGAAAAAGACCTGCCGGACGAGACGGAAAAACTCCCCTTGTTTACCCCAAATTCCAGTGAATTTGCTATTCCCTCCTCGGGTCCAGTAGAACAGGCAGCGCGGGCTTATTATGATGAAGAACTGCAACCGAGCAATACCCTACATTATGAATCTCGGGGGGCGAAAATTATCGACCCTCAGATTCTGACTCCTACGGGAAAAAAAGTCAACAATCTTGTGGGTCGTCACGAATATATCTACACTTATACGGTGGAATTTTTGGAGGCTGCCTCTCAAATCCGTTGTGGGATGTTGGTAAAAACAATAAGTGGTTTGGAACTGGGTGGGGCGTCTCATTCATTTTCCGAACATTCTCTGCAAAATGTTGAACCGGGAACAAAAGTTGTTGTAAAATTCCGGTTTAAATGTTTGCTCAATCCGGGAGTCTATTTTTTAAATGCGGGAGTTTCAGGGATTGTCAAGGGGGATTTTACCTATTTAGCCCGTTGTATTGATGTGGCAATGTTTCGAGTTCAACAGGAACAAAGCTTATCCGCAACTGGCATTGTAGACTTGCTGGTTAAACCGAGCGTTATGGTTGATGCAGAAGTCCCAGAAATGGTCAAAGAAATTGAATTGATTTGATTAGACTTCTGGCTAAATTCCCCAAAAATCCCCCCTAAACCCCCTAATTAACTTCGATTCAGGGGGGAGAATGGGACGGAGGAAATGTCCTTTAATTGATACGGATACAAGGAACCATGTCGTTGCCCCTGATCGTAACCGGAATGCACCGTTCGGGAACTTCTTTGATCGCTTCGTTGATGAAAGTCATCGGGGTGGAACTTGGCGATCGCCTTTATCAAGCAGACTGTTTTAATGTCAAGGGGTATTTCGAGGACCTGGATTTTTTGGAGTTCCAGCGATCGCTTCTCCAAGACAGTTGTCCCCCTGGGGTCCCCGGTTGGCCGGATTGGGGTTGGACGGAACAGGAATCCCTCAATGTTGACCACTTTAAAACGGGTTTGGCAACGGCACAAGGGTTAATTGACTCGCGAAATACTCAGGGAGGACTCTGGGGGTGGAAGGACCCCCGAACTTCCTTAATGCTGGATTTTTGGCAGGAGTTACTCCCTGACGCCCGTTATTTATTTGTGTATCGTCTCCCCTGGGATGTGGTGGATTCTATTCTGCGTTTAAATAGTGGAATTTTTTCCCAGCGTCCCGATTATGCGATCCGGAGTTGGGCCTATTATAACCGTCATATTTTAGATTTTTATCGCCGCTATCCCGATCGCTGTCTGTTGGTGAATATTAATGCCCTTTTAGCACAGCCCACCCAACTGGTCAAGCTTTTAGAAACGAAGTTAAATCTTCCTGTCAAATCGGGGTTAAATGACTCAGGATTTAAAACTATTTATGACCCGAATTTGTTTCAGGAATTGCCCAGTGACCGCCCCTTGGTTCAGTTTCTGCAACATCCAGAACTCCCCTACCTTTCTATTTTAGAACAACTAGATTGGACAGCGGATCTGCCTAGTCATTTTATCCCACAGCCGAACTCAAATTCGTTACCCCTAGAAATTTATCCCCTGTGGTTACATCATGAAGGGGTCCAGGCAAAAACTCAGCTTGCAACCCTAACAAATTCGGCTTCTGGGGTGGGTGAGATTCAGGCTGAATGCGATCGCCTTCGAGACCAAATTGCTTGGATGGAAACCTCGAAGTTCTGGAAACTCAAGGTAAAATGGTCTGAATTGAAAGGGGCAGTTGCCCGCACTATCCATCTGAAATCAAGCCAATTATAGGACCAGGGTAATATGTCGGACTCGGCAGCAGACTACGCAATTTCCAAGATAGCGGTATCGGTGATTATTCCTTGTTACAACCAAGGAGAGTTTGTTTTAGAGGCGATCGCCAGTGTCGAAAGCTGTCAAGACGCGGTTTATGAAATTTTAATTGTTAATGATGGTTCGACTTCCCGAGTTACCCAAAAGGTGCTGACTTATTTACAAGAAAAGGGATATCAGGTGATTGACCAATCTAATCAAGGACTGGCTGCTGCCCGAAATACCGGCATCCAAAAGGCTCAAGGTCGCTACATTTTACCTTTGGATGCTGATAATAGAATTAAGCCTGCCTATATCACCGATGCGGTGGCTATTTTAGATGAACATCCGGAAGTGGGGGTAGTCTATGGCAATGCGGAATTATTCGGAGAAAAAACAGGCGTTGTCGAGGTTCCCGATTTTGATATCAATCGCCTCGTAGCCGGAAATTATATTGATGCCTGTGCGGTGTTTCGGAGAACGGTTTGGCAAGATTGTGGGGGATATGATTCTAAGATTCCCCAAAAATTAGGGTATGAAGATTGGGATTTTTGGCTGGGTGTGGCTGAGAAAGGTTGGCAATTTCACCATATTTCTGACGTGATGTATGAGTATCGCTTTCGGACGAATTCAATGGTGAGTGCTTGTAATATTCCTCAGAATCGCCGGGAATTATTTCGCTATATTTGTACCAAACATATTGGATTATATACGACTAATTTTGCTAATATTTTCGCTCAAAAAGAGTGCGAACGGTTAGAAGAACAGGAGAAAACCGAAGAACTCGCCACAACGCTGAACAAAACTGCGGTGAAATTAGAGGTCCTGCGATCGCAATTGGAAACAGTAGAAACCGAGTTGCAAGTTTTTAGAGCAAGAGTACAAGAAACGGAAGCATTGGACCCCAAGGCAAAAATAGCGGCGTTGGAGGAGGAAATCCAAGATTTGCAAGAACAATTGGGGCGATCGCAAGGAGAAAAGCAGTCGTTAGGGTCGCAAATCCAGGATTTACAGCAGCAGTTGGCGCAATCTCGCGCTGACTTTGAGGTGCAACGGGAGGAAGCGGTGCGATCGCAGCAATGCCACCACCAGGAACTCGAACAAACCCGGACCCAGATGCAAGCACAACTAGACGAGCTCACTCACCAGTCCCAACAGCAAATCGCCCAACTCCAGGCAGAGTGGGAGGGCCAACTTCTTGAGCGCGATCGCCTCTACCATCAACTCCAATCCCAGATTTTACAGACTCAGGCCACCCTCGAACAAGCTCAACTGGAAATAGCAGCGATGCACACCAGTAAATTCTGGAAATTACGGGCTCAATGGTTTAAGCTAAAACAAGCTTTCCGGATGACAAATCCGGTGAAGGGATGATGAATGTTAGTTCAAACCGCAGAGATGGAACATGAATTCATAAAAGTGTTGGTCAATTTTTGCGGGAAATTTTAATCTTTTTCTCGCTCCCACCCCGATTTTTGAAAACCCCTGCACCCTGATCAAATCAAGCACGAATGCGAAACCATCCTCTGTCCCGAACCCTCGACAACTTATCCCGCGCCCAGCGGTTATCTAAGCGGTTTTACGAAAAAGTTAAAACCCAAGGCGTCCGCTATGCCTTGGCGCGATTATTTCGGAAACTTTATTTTAAATTGGATGATAATCCCCTTCCGGGTCCTGGCGCACCGGAAGTCACTCATCCTTATGCGGATTATCATTTCTGGTTAGGACAAAATTCATCTCGGGCAGCAGATTTACGGCACAAAGCACAAACGTTACAGGTTTTTCAATATCAGCCATTAATTAGCCTCGTCATGCCGGTTTATAATACACCGGAACTCTATTTGAGAATGGCACTGGATTCAGTGACCTCTCAGATTTATCCCCATTGGGAACTTTGCATCGCTGATGATGCTTCAACGGCAGATCATATTCGGCGAATTTTAAAAGAGTATGCGGAACGAGATGAGCGTATTAAGTTAGTTTTTCGCGAAAAAAATGGGCATATTTCGGCGGCTTCTAATTCGGCGATCGCCTTGGCAACTGGGGATTATATTGCCCTATTAGACCATGATGATATGCTCAATGCCGATGCTTTATATGAAATGGCTTTATGGCTAAATCTCTATCCTGATGCGGATATGATTTATAGCGATGAAGATAAAGTTGATGACAGCAATATGCTACGGGACCCGTTTTTTAAACCGGATTGGTGTCCTGATTCGTTTCTCTCGCGGATGTACACTTGCCATTTGGGACTATATCGCCGTGCGATCGTGGAAGAAATTGGCGGATTTAGAATTGGTTATGAAGGGTCCCAAGACTATGATTTTGTCTTAAGATTTACGGAAAAAACGGATAAAATTTATCATATTCCCAAAATTCTCTACCACTGGCGCATTCATCCTCAATCCACTGCCAGCGATTTAGAAACCAAAAACTACGCCATTGATGCCGCTGAAAAAGCCCTCACTGAAGCCTTAATCCGCCGGGGAGAACCGGGACGAGTCCTCCCCACTCCTGGAGGTCATTGGATTGTTCGCTATCATATCCAAGATTATCAACGGGTTACGGTGATTATTCCGACGCGAAATTTGGGGTCAATTCTCAACACCTGCCTGACTTCAATTTTTGAGAAAACCACCTATCCTAATTATGAAGTGTTGGTTATTGATAATGGCAGTGATGAACCGGAAACCCTAGAGGTATTCAGTAAATGGCAAGCGAAAGAACCGGATCGATTTCGCTGCATTCAATACGACATTCCCTTTAATTTTTCTCAAATTAATAACTATGCCGTAACCCAAGCTGAAGGCCAGTATTTGCTATTTTTAAATAACGATACGGAAGTGCTGGATGGGGAATGGATGACGGCGATGGTAGAACAGGTTCAACGCCCGAGTATTGGTGCAGTTGGGGCGTTGCTGTTGTACCCGGATGATACCATTCAACACGCTGGGGTGGTGATTGGGTTAGGGGGAGTTGCGGGTCACAGTCATAAGCATTTTCCGTCCCAGGTTCCGGGATATTATTATCAACTCAAAACGGTGAATAATTATTCTGCCGTTACTGCTGCTTGTTTGATGTGTCGTCGCGATGTATTTGAATCGGTGGGAGGATTCAATGAGGAAAATTTGAGCATCGCGTTTAATGATGTGGACTTATGTTTGAAAATGGGGGAACAAGGGTATCGAAATCTCTATTTGCCTCATGTGGTTTTGTATCACTATGAATCAAAAAGTCGGGGATTCGAGGATACGCCGGAAAAAATTGCTCGGTTTTCTAAAGAAATTGACTATATGCGGAATCGCTGGAAATCTATCATTCACCACGATCCGTGCTATAGTCCAAATTTAACTCGCGATCGCGAAGATTATAGCATCTGGATTTAATCCAGTTGATTTTGAGTTAGGAAACCTATGAGCATCAGGATGTAACTTCACCGATGAAAACGTTTAATTCCTCAAAGTTTAAGTCTTTTGCAAAAGCCTTTGTGGGTAAAAATTTTTTGCCCACGCCTCAGATAAAAACGCCCTCTAAGCCTTTTTTATACTGCATTGATTCTCCTCATGCTCAAGAATCCGTGTCGGCAGCTTTTGTGATTGTCCGGGGGTGGATTGTTGGAAATGAATCGAGTCAGATCGAGGAGGTGGTTCTCTGTAATGAAACCAATCAGGTTCACCCCCTAATGGTGGTTGATCGCCCGGATGTGGAATCCGCCTATCCCAATCGTACTGCGATCGGGTTTCAGCGGTTTCTTTTAACCAGTCAGCTTACCCTAGGAACCTGTTGGTTTATTCAGTTTAAGATGGATGAACAACGCTATCGGTTTCCGATCGAGTTGTTTATATCTGGAGAGTTATGTGGGGAGTTTTTGCAGCAAAAACAAGCCAAACTGGAAAAAATTCGACCGATTTTACAATGTCCAGTTTGTAGCAGCGATCGCCTAAAAGAACAAAACTTGGTTCTCTCTTGTGCGGACTGTAGTTCAGAATTTCAACTCAGTTCTACCCACTATAACTTTTTAAATCGCCAACTCACTGAATATGGCAAGGTTACATCAACGGCTTCTATTTCTGCCAATGATTATGACCCCATTAGCCTTCAGTTAATCGAAGATCTTACCCAGGGATTGATTTTAGATAATGGCTGTGGGTTGAGAAATCGCTATTACCCTAATGTCGTCAATTTAGATATTGTAGATTATCCCACTACCGATGTCATTAGTATTGGGGAAAAACTTCCGTTTAAATCCAATTCATTTGATGCCGTCTTTTCCCTGGCGGTGTTAGAACACGTTAAAACCCCCTTTGAATGCGCCAAAGAAATTACTCGCGTTCTTAAACCCGGGGGAACCCTTTATGCAGCGGTTCCTTTTCTCCAGCCTTTTCATGGCTATCCAGATCATTACTATAATATGACCAGCAGTGGTCTCAAAAATCTATTTAGCGAATTAGACGCCTTAGATTGCACCGTCCAACTGCCCGGATTACCCATTACAGCTTTAACTTGGTTTCTTAACTCTTATCTCCAGGGGTTACCTCAACCCATTGCCGAATCGTTTAAAGAGATGAAAATTGGGGACTTGTTAGCGCACCCGGACAGCTATTTAGATCAAGACTTTGTAACTTGTCTTCATCCGAAAACCAATGAAGAATTAGCCTCTTGTAATTATTTGATTGCTAAGAAACCTTTGTAATTCATCTTGCTAATTCTCACACTATTCCCCAGCCCTCCACTGTATAGGAGTGGGAGAGTATTTCCTCTACTCTACTGACGCCCTAAACTATTGGGACAGTTTTCGATATCACTGACCAAAACCCGGCGTTTTAGCCCAGATTTAGTAGGAAATAGCAACAATTGAGTAAACCACTGATTTTCTAACGCTACTGTACCGCTATTGTAGTCCTTAAACAAGGTAGGCGATCGCACCTCAACTCAATTATGCCAGATTTTTTGATTATCGGAACCCAAAAAGGAGGGACAACTTCTCTCTATCGTTACTTAACTCAACATCCTCAAATTCTTCCGGCGACTCAAAAAGAAGTTCATTTTTTTGACTTCAATTTTCATCACGGAATTGACTGGTATCGTGAACAATTTCCGACCCGAGAATTGCAACCTGGGATACTGACGGGAGAAGCAAGTCCTTATTATTTATTTCATCCCTTGGTTCCCCATCGAGTTAAGGCGTTATTTCCCCAAGTTAAGCTGATTGTGTTGCTGAGACATCCTGTAGAAAGGGCCTGGTCTCATTATAATCATGCAGTACGCTTGGGTTTTGAGAGGCTTTCTTTTGCTGAGGCGATCGCCCAAGAACCCGCCAGACTCGCCGGGGAAGTGGAAAAAATGTGGGCTGACCCTAACTATTATAGTTACAATCATCAACATTACACCTATTTATCTCGGGGAATTTATGTCAATCAACTCCAAAGTTGGATGGAACTTTTCCCCAGAGAGCAATTCTTAATCCTTTCAAGCGAAGTATTTTATGCCAATCCGGCGGCTACCCTCGCTGAAACCTTAGCATTTTTAGGGGTTCCCCCAATGGAAATTGCTGACTATCCCAAGCACAATGCGGGAGAGTATGCTACCCTGCCGGATGGACTCCAATCCATCTTGAATGAATATTTTCAGCCGCACAACCAGCATCTTTTGGATGAATTTTCCCTCAACTTTTCTTGGGATTAAATGCCCATAATGTGGTAAGAAAATGCGGGAGGAGAGTCATCCCAGTAGAGAAAGGGGGTGGAGGATCGGTCATCAAAGTTCGTTTTAATGTTGTCTAATTCGGAGGTGTAAAACACCGCAATGGAAAAGACCAATCATGGCATTGACTATGAAGGGACCTGGGATGCTTACGCCGAGGTTTGGCAAGAGTTGCATCCTGAACTCGATCGCATTGGTGATGAATGGATTGGAAAAGGGGCAGGGGCTGCTACTAGCCTCGCCGAATATGAAACCCTCATTGAACAGCGCTTCATTCAGCCTTATATCGGGCAGGAACATCGGGTTTTAGAAATCGGCGTGGGGGGTGGCAAAACAGGGGCATTGTTGCTCAAACACTGCAAAACGCTAATTTGTGCGGACATTTCTAGTAAGATGCTGGAAGCTACGCGATCGCACCTCGGGGACGATCGCGTGAGTTATCTCAAACTCGATGGACTGACTCTCAGTGCGATCGAAGCCCATTCTGTTGATATCTGTTTCTGTTACGATACGATGGTACATTTGGAACCTCGCGATATTTTCAATTATTTGACTCAAATTCCGGCCTTCCTGCGAGGCGATCGCCTCTGTATTTTCCACCATACAAACATTCTCAGCGAATTGGGTTGGCAAAAGTTTTTGAGTGAATGGCATCTCAATTTACGAGGGCAACGGCATGGTTCAGCATTTTCTGTGATGAGTGATCATATAATGGAAAAATTTCTCACCCATCTCAACTATGAAATTCTAGTCAAAGACACTCAGTCGGTTCCCCGAGATTGTGTTTGGGTCTGCAAAGCCCCCCTCGTTTAACTTGTTCCCCCTTAAGATTAGGAACAAAAGGTTATTAACTTTTTGTTCCTAATCTTAATTTTTGCCCCTTATTGTTTACCCTAACTGTTGCAATTATAGCTCATGCAAATTCTCTTTCTGCATCCTAACTTTCCCGCCCAGTTTCGTCATTTAGCGACGGTATTAGCCAGCAATCCTAACAATCAAGTTGTGTTTGGGACCAAAAATGAACGGCCTGAATGGGTCATTCCTGGGGTCAAAAAAGCCTTATTTTCCCCCAGTCGCGACCCCCATCCAGGGACTCACCATTATGTTCGTCCCCTAGAAAGTGCGGTGATTTATGGACAAGCGGTTTATCGCATGGCAGAACAACTCAAAAGCCAAGGATTTGTCCCCGATGTGATTTACGGTCATTCCGGTTGGGGTCCGACGATATTTGCCAAGGATATTTATCCAGAAACTCCCTTAATGTGCTATTTTGAATGGTATTATCATGCCTACGGGTCTGATGCCAACTTTGACCCCAACGATCCTTTAAATGCCGATGATGTGGCTCGAATTCGAGTTAAAAATGCTCCTATTTTAATTGACTTAGCCTCTTGCGATTGGGGAGTTTCTCCCACCTATTGGCAGCGATCGCAATTTCCCCCGGAATTTCATAGTAAAATTTCCGTTGTTCATGATGGCGTCGATACCGAATATTTCAAACCCGAACCCGGGGCAAAATTAGTCCTCCCTAACCTTGATTTATCCCATGTAGATGAACTCGTCACCTATGTGGCGCGAGGCATGGAACCCTATCGCGGATTTCCTGAATTTATCGAAGCAGTAGGTTATATTCAGGAACGCCGTCCTAATTGTCATGTCGTCGTCGTCGGTTCCGATCGCGTTTGTTACGGCAAATCCCTCCCCAATGGGGAAACCTACAAAGATTATATGCTCAAAAAAGTCCCCCTCGACTTAACCCGAGTTCACTTTGTCGGTTCCTTGCCTTATGGATTATATTTAAAAGTGATTCAAGCGTCAGACGTTCATGTTTATCTCACCCGACCTTTTGTTTTATCTTGGTCGATGATTGAATCCCTCTCTACAGGTTGCTTAGTTTTGGGGTCCGATACTCAACCTGTGCGAGAAGTCATCACCGATGGGGAAAATGGATTACTCGTAGACTTTTTCTCCCCCAAACAAATCGCCGATCGCGTCGATGAAGTGTTCAATCATCCCACTCGTATGGCAGAGATTCGGAAAAAAGCCCGAGAAACGGCGATCGAACGGTATGCCATGCCGCATTTACTCAAACGCCATATTCAACTGATTGAAGATGTCGCTAACGGGGTTTTAAGCAACAAAAGTTTCACTGTTTAAGGGCAGATTAAAGGAAAAGTATCATTCACTCAACGTTATGTAGGGTGCGTCAGACTATTAAGCATTGCTAACTCAATCAGCACCTAAATATCTGACCCATCCTACTATTTTTCTCGGTGGATAGTCCGAAATAATAATAACATCACCGCAAGCCGATCCAGAAATAGGTGAGAACCAGAATAATTAAGGTTAAGGGTAATCCAAATCGCAGGTGTTCGCCAAAAGAAAGGCGATATCCCAAACCCGCCGCTGCTTCTACCATAATCAAATTAGCAACAGATCCGAATAGAGTGAGGTTACCGGCTAAGGTTGCCCCTGCGGCTAATAGTAACCAACTTTCCGTAGCATTGGGGTTAATCAACGATTGCAGCAGCAACACTGCGGGTACATTGGAAATCAAATTAGAAAGCACTGTAGTTACGGTTAACAACCCCACGGGATGAGTAATCCAGCCGGAAAATCCCTCCAATAATTGCAAAGATTGAACGCAACGGGTGAGGATAAACAACCCGGAAAACATCACTAATAAAGACCAGTCTACCTGCATTAAGACTCGTTTCGGTTTGATGCGGCGGGTAATTAATAATGCGGCGGCGGCAAGAAATGCAGAATCAGCTAAGGGGAGTCCGACGGCAAATGCTATCAGCAGGAAGCTGGTGACAATCAGGGTTTTGATTAATAGGGCGCGATGGAGACGTAACCGGGGGAGAGGATTGGGGGGACAAGGGGTGAGAGTTCTCACTTCAGGATACAACCACCATAATAGCCCGATTTGTACCCCCATCCCGGCGATCGCAATGGGGGTTAAAGCAGTGGCAAAATCGAGGTAGCTGATACCGGAAAAGGAACCGACGAGAATATTCTGGGGATTGCCACTGAGGGTTGCTAAGGACCCAATATTGGTAGCCCCAGCGATCGCCAACAGGTAGGGAATCGGATTCAGTCCTAAACTTCGCGCTAATTGCAAGGTTAAAGGAGTGCTCACTAGGGCCAACGTATCATTTAGGAAAAAGGCGGATAATACCCCAGTTCCCACAGTTAACAATACTAATAACCCAAAAGGACTGCGAGTCCAGCGCAACAGGTAGAGTAATGCAAGGTTAAAAAACCCAGAATAAGACAGGTATGCATTAATCACCATCATGCTTAATAAAAAGACAATGGTTCCTGGATCAATAGCTTCCCATGCCTGTTCTAAACTCAATGTCCCCAATGCAATCAATACCGCCGAACTAATCAGGGAAATTGTTGCCCGATTCATCCGGAAACCGGGGACATAACCTAATCCCAATCCCAGGTAACTTAACCCAATTACTAATCCTTGAATTCCGGTTACTACCTCATCAATCATGTTAGGAATCTGGACGTTGAATGATGGTTTCCATCACTCGGCGCTTATTTCCATCCACTCCAAATAGGCGCACATATTCCCCGGCAAAGTTGGCTAAACAGGAATTTAAAGCGGCGATCGCCTCGGATTCATTCCCCGTTTGAATGCATCCGCAACTTTGCCAGGACCCGGTTCTAAACCGGCGGCGATCGACGTGTTCGATGCCAATGGGATACCCTTGTGACATTAACTGTCGGATTTGTTGCACTGCATCGGGGTCTAAGGTTGCAGTAGGAGATTGAGGTTTGTTTTGGGGACGAGACACCTCCGCAGAGGGAGAACCCTTGGAAACTGGGGGTTGAGCATTAAAACCCTGATTTTCCTGACGGATTCCATTTCCAGAAACAGGAGGTTGTCCCGGCATAAACCCATAGCGTTGTGCTGTGTTACTTTCCGCCAAAGAACGGTTATAAGCCGCTACCAATCGCAACTCTTGAATATGTTGCTGTTCTTTCACCATTTGCTCACCTTTTTCTATTAGGTGTTCCAAGCGGAAATCGGGTTTTATGAAACTATGCTTTTCCGTACTATTGGCAACTTTTAGCCCAATTTTATCAAACCCTGTTTTTTCAATAAATGCCAGAATTTGCTCATCATAAATACTGGCCCGCAAGGCACTAAAAAAATCAATGGACTGACCCTCAAATTTAGACACCAGTTGTTCAATTTGCTGCCGGTTTAGTCCATCGGGAGTAAAAATTCCATTAACAATTTCTAGTCGGTCCTCTCGATTAGGTTCCCAATAGAATTTGTCCATGCGTCCATCGCGAACCAATGGCGCATATAAGGTCCCAAAATCATTCCCCGTCACAATAATGGGCACCCGAGGCAACGGTTCACTATCGTAGCTACCGGGAAGCTGAACATTTGTGGGATTGTCCGCAATGTTCATCAAGGTGGCATTGACTAATTGCGTATTAACCGTGTACTGGGTTCCGCTATCCACGCGTCCTGCACCAGCATCAATATCATTAATCATTAACACAGCTAATTTGCCATGTTTTGTAATAATATCTGCTGCTTCTCGATACCGAAAGCGCACCAACCTAGAAGGATCACCCGCATCCGGGCTTTCTAATTCACCAGCGGATAGATGAATCGCTTGGACTTTCATCCGTTTGAAAACTAATTCACATTGGAAAGATTTTCCTTCTCCCTTGTGACCATGAATCCCTAAAATTAGCGGGGCATTAATGCCCGGTAAATCGAGAAAATTCTTGGTAATATGAACGGCTAATTTATTGAGGAATCTGGGAGCAATATAGTAAGTCATGAGCTTAGAGTGAATCGGACAAGGTAAAAGGTTAGAAAACGGGTATGTCAGCCTGAGCATTCTTTAATTAAAGCAATTCCCAGAACATTTGACACCCCGTCCCAAGTTGGAATTCTCCTGGAAAGGATTAGGAGGGAGGAAGGGCGATCGGGCTGACCTTGAGTTCGGGATGATCCGCCAAGTTTTGATCCAAATTCCACTGATTATTAAACAATAAAACGGGACGACCCCATCGGTCTTTGGCAATAAAGGTATTAAACAGACGACCGACTTTTTCCAGGGTTTCCCACCCCCCAACCACCCAGCGGGCGACGGAATAAGGTAAGATTTCTAGGCGAGTTTCTACGCCATACTCATTACTTAACCGGAATTGGACGACTTCAAATTGAAGTTGTCCAACCGCCGCTAAAATTGGATCCCGTTTACTTTCATCAGTGGAATTAAGAATTTGAACTGCCCCTTCTTCTTGCAATTCTGAGACCCCTTTATTAAAGTTTTTGTACTTCGTCGGGTCAGCATTTTTAAGGAAGGCAAACAGTTCCGGGGAGAAGGAGGGAATTTCAGGATAGCGAATCGGTTTCCCCATACAAACCGTATCCCCGATCGCAAAGCTACCCGGGTTATTTAATCCTACTACATCTCCGGCATAAGCAACTTCGACGGTTTCCCGGTCCTGGGCAAATAATTTCTGCGGACGGGAGAGGCGAATCGTCTTACCCGTGCGAGTATGGGTTACCACCATGTCTTTTTCAAACTGACCGGAACAGACGCGCAAAAAAGCAACGCGATCGCGATGTTTTGGATCCATGTTCGCCTGTAATTTAAACACAAATCCCGAAAATTCTGGATAGGTTGGCGCAATTTCTCCCTGGTCACTCTCATGGGGGGCCGGGGCGATCGCATAGTCTAAAAAGGCTTCTAAAAACAACTCTACCCCAAAGTTATTCATCGCACTCCCAAAGAACACCGGGGTCAATTGACCGTGATGAATCGCTTCTAAATCCAGTTCCGGACTGACTCCATCCAGCAGTTCTAAATCATCCTGAAGCTGTTGATATAAATCTGCTTCTAACAATGACTTTAGGCGAGGGTCATCTACCGACATTATGGTATCTGTTACTTTTTTGCTTCCGTGGGAGGCAGTCTTTTCAAACAGGTGAATTTTCTGTTGACGGCGATCGACCACTCCCCGGAAGCGATCGCCCGTTCCGATCGGCCAGTTTACCACATAGGTGCTTAATCCTAATTCCTGTTCAATTTCATCAATCAACTCCAGGGGCGATAAACTCGGGCGATCGAGTTTATTAATGAAGGTAAAAATCGGGAGTTGTCGCATCCGGCAGACTTCAAACAATTTCCGGGTTTGAGTCTCTAACCCTTTCGCCGCATCAATCAGCATCACTGCATTATCTGCCGCTGCCAAAGTTCGATAAGTATCTTCACTAAAGTCTTGGTGCCCCGGGGTATCCAAGAGGTTCAGTAAATGTTGTTGATACTCGAATTGGAGAACCGTGGAGGTAATCGAAATACCCCGCTGTTGTTCCATTGCCATCCAGTCCGACGTCGCGCTACGTTGCGCCCGTTTTGCTTTAACAGCCCCCGCTTCTTGGATTGCCCCTCCATACAGCAAAAGTTTCTCGGTAAGGGTGGTTTTACCGGCATCAGGGTGAGAAATAATAGCAAAATTTCGCCGACGATTCACTTCCCAATTGAGGCGATCGTCTGGTGAATTACTCTGTGTTTGTTCAGGTTGTATCTCTAGTTGCATGACAGTCGTTCCTCAAATGCCGTTCAGGTTAGCAGTCAGTTAGGAGTCAGAAATGGGTGAAAAGGGTTGCTGAAGTTCATTATAGCTAATGCTTTGTTTCTCCCGAACCATTGACAATCCTTCCTTGAGGGCCGTCAGGCGATCGCCCATCCAATGGTTCCCGGAAATCAACCCCACAATCCCCGATTTTTCTAAGCATTAATGTTCCGTCAAGCTCAAACTATTTTGGTAAAAATGCTTCAGTTACAATCGATCAGGGAAACCTATTAAATTAACTCCTTTAACCTTTATTTTATTACAAAATAAACCGGATAATAAATTATTTTTTGTAGTCATCCAGGTTTTTATTTAAATCATATTAAATAAGACAATATCACAACTTCAGTTATGATTAATAACCATCCAGAAATGCCCGTGGTCGTGAAGTTTAATATTCCCCTAAAAAATCCAGCTTTCAACATCCTTTATTTTGAAGTAGCCCGCCTGCAAAGGCTGGGTCAATAAAGCCCAGCCCTTACAGGTAAAGGACTTTTTAAAAATCGAAGTAGATATAAGGTAAGCCGCCTTCTGGGGCGAAAATCCAAACCGCATATAAACACAGGGGAACCAAGGCAATTTTAATCGGCCAGTTTAGCTGCAATTTTAAGCCCCGATTCATGGCGTAACTTAGGGTCATGATGAGCCAAATTAAGACTAATAATAAGGTGACTTCGATGCGCTGTAAGCCTAGGGTTTCCAGATAAACTTTCTGGGTGAATTGGATGTCCCCGGTATGTCCCCAGAAGTGCTGCATCACCCATCCTGCTTCTTTGAGGTTGGGCAGGCGGAAGGGAATCCAGGCTAAAAAGACGAGGGTTTGAGTGAGAAACCAACCGAGTAAAATCCCAGGGATGCTTTTCCACCAGAGTTTTAACCCCTCAACTCGTTTGGAGAGGATATCTGTGAGGCGATGTATGGCTAACGCAATGCCGTGGATTGCACCCCAGAGGATGAATCCCCAGGCGGCACCATGCCAAATTCCGGCGATTAACATGACGATGATTAAGTTCAGGCAGGTACGGGCTAATCCGACGCGGGACCCGCCTAGGGGGAAATACAGGTAGTTTCTTAACCAATCTCCCAAGGTGATGTGCCAGCGTCGCCAAAAGTCGGCAATGCTGGTGCTGAAGTAGGGAAAGTTGAAGTTTTTGGGGAGGTTGAATCCGAGAAGGATAGCGCTACCTCGGGCGATATCGACATAACCGCTAAAGTCGAGAAACAGTTGCAAACCATAGGCTATGGTAGCAAGCCAAAGGTCACCGCTACCGGCGCGTTGAACGTTGTCAAAGCTGAGGGTGACGAAGATTCCGAGGCGATCGGCAACGATGCCTTTTTTGAATGCGCCACAGCCAATCAACCAAAGTCCTTCTACCCAGTCATGGGAGGAGGGAAAAATCAGGGTTTTGAGTTGTCGTTGGAAGTGATGATACCGGGTGATGGGTCCCGAGATGAGTTTGGGAAAGAAGAGTTTATAGGAGGCAAAGCGCAGAAATTGGGCGGAGGCGGGGGAACCGCGATACACGTCGATGAGGTAAGCAATACATTCAAAGACGAAAAAACTGAGTCCCAATGGGGGGAGAATGTTCTGTTGAAACCAACTGGCGGTTTCTTGGGCGGCGGGTAAGCCCACCCAGGTCCCTAGGGTGTTGAAAATAAAGGGAATGTATTTGAACCCGGCGAGTACCAGGATGTTGAAGAGGATACCGCCCCATAATCCGATGAGGCGGCGGCGTTCCCAGGCGGCAAATTGGGTTTGCCAGTCGTCGGTAACCAGTTGCCAGGTTTGGGGGTTGGGTTGACGTTCGGAGGTTTTAGAAATTGCCCGTCCAATGCGGTAGTTAATCCAAGTCCCTGCCAGCAAGAGAGGAATGTACTCCACCTGGAGGGAGGCGTAAAAGACTAAGCTGGCGATTAAGATAATCCACAGGCGCGATCGCTGTTTGTTAACGGTCCAGTAGATACCCAGGATGCTTAGGAGAAACAGGGCGTAGACAATCGAGATAAATGTCATGTGCCAGTCTATTAGAAAAAAGGGTCAGGAGGAGTTGGAGTAAAGGAGAATTCACAAAAAGCACTGGCATTCCAGATGCTTTTAGAGAATTGTACTGCATTGGCTCTCCTGCGGAAGGGGAGAACGACTGAACTCGTTACTACATACTACAAACAGGAAGAAGCAACTTCTCCCCATCCTCCCCATCCTCCCCATCCTCCCCATCTCCCCCATCCTCCCCATCTCCTCAATCTCAATCTCAACCCGACTGGAACTGCGCCTCTAGGGTTTTATCAATGCGATCGCGGGTTTCCTCTAGGTGGGCTTTACTGGCAGTATCCAGATGTCGTCCTCGCCGTTTTAGGGTATTGTCTACTTCCTCTTGGAGTTGCCGTAAGTTATATCGGGCGAGGGTTCGGGCTTCATCAGGAACATTGGAGTTCCGCAAAACCATTGCGATTAACATCCCCAGATGTTCCCGTTGGAGACTCCGACGGACACTGGAAATCACTTTTAGGTCATCGGGGCGCTTCACAACTTCGGTCCAAATTCCCCCTTCTAGGGTGTCAAATAATTCCTGCATGGTCAAGGCTTGACCCGGTTCCGTTTTTAGTTCTAAATCCTGTAAGCGGATCAGCCTTGGATAGGAAAACAACTCGCGTAAAACGACCCGTTGCAATAAATTAATCCGTTGATGAATCGGATAATCCAGGGGATAAACCACAGGAACTGCACCCCAATGATACCAGCGATCGGGGGCTAATTTATTCAGCAGTTGCGGCGGAAATTGTAATGCGGTTTCATCGAAAATGTACTTTTGCAGCAATGCCAAACTCTGACGCTGTTTCTCCACAGAGACAGGTTCAAAGGGTAAGCGTCCATTGCCATCCGAATGATTCCGATTAAACCATTGACCCCCAATATAAAGAGTCGCATTCATTGCCTGTCGGAAATAATAGGAAAACACCGTATCAAACATCCGCCGGACTTCGGTGAAACTTTCGCCACTGACGGGATAGCGTGTATCCAGGCGTTCCCACATTTCCCGGGCATTTTCCAACTGCCACTCGGAGTATTGCAACATATCTCCACTGAGATCAAACATATTCGCCGCTGGGTTGAGAATATCCATCGAATCCTCATCAGGGGCATACGCTAAATCAGGGTTATTGCTACTTTCAGCGGCAATTCGTTCCAGTTCCCGCTGTTCTTGTTGAGGTAGCATCTCAGGCATGGGTTTATACCCGTACTCGATCGCCCATTCATCATAAGGACCGACTAACATGGGGAAAAAGTCACCCTGTTTGTGATCACTCGGTGCCAAGTTCACAGGTACATAGTCCATCACCGAGGCAACCATACCTTCTGTACGAGTCAGTGCTGTATTATGCAACTCCTCCGGTGATAACATGGTACTACCGTGGAAGTTGTGCCGTAGTCCCAAGGTATGACCGACTTCGTGGGCTGTGAGGAAGGTTAGATACTGATTGATATATTGTGTCATTTCCTCCCCACTGGGAAAGGCATTATGCAGCATGGACAAACCCATTGCCCCGATCGCCAACTGTTGGGGTGCTTCCATGCCATAGCAGAGGTCATATCTTTCCATCATCTTGCGTACGAAGCTATGCACCTGGGGCGGTTGCTGTACCGGGGCACCAGAATTTCCCATCATCGCTTCTGTATTAGCCATGCTGGAGTTGCCACTCATCCCCGGAAAGCAGGGAGTCCCCTGTAACATTTTGCCCAAAAAGGTCATCTCTGAAGCATTGGGTTCTTGTTGAACCAGGGTACGATATTCATTTTTGATACTGCGCACAATATTCCCATCAATAAGAATATCCGCGTCTAAAATTTCTCCAGTGAGAGGATTGACCCGAGAGGGACCGACTCCGGCAAACCAGGATTCAAAAGAACTGGACCAACGAATCGTATTGTAGCGCACATCTGACGGAGCCCAAACTGCATTATCGGGCATCTGTCGGGCTTCGATCGCATTAATAAATCCTGCTTTCTCAAATGCCTGATTCCAGACTTCAATACCTTCGCGCAGGGCATCCCGATATTCTACCGGAACGTTATTTTCAATCCAAAAAATGATCGGCTGTTTTGGGGGAGAAAGAGGCGCATCGGGGTTTTCTTTTTCCAAATTCCAGCGGTTAATATAACGCTGGAAGGGTTCTTTACTGCGCCTGTCGGATAAATCTTGATAGGCGGTGATAAAATAACCCACTCGGTTATCTGCTAATCGAGGGCGAAAGCCATTATTAACCGGCAGTGCAGAAAAGCTATAATTCACGTTGAGAGAAAACCCCCGACTATCGGGCAAACTCTCGACATTGGCAAATAAATCATCCCCACCCGTGAACCCATAAACGGACTCAATTTCTACATTAGCGGGGAAGTTTTGAATTCGCCCAAAATAAGATTTATCGGTATCTCGAACATAGGCACTTCCTAATAACCAGGGTAAAATTGAGGTTAAACCACTAATATCCTGGCGCTCAATCAGGAGTTTATTGAGGTCAATCAGCAGGCTTTCCCGGTCGGGATGAATGCTTTCAATGGGTAAAGAAGCCAAAACAGAATCACTAAAGGATCGGTTGAGCGATCGCTCAATGGGATCTCCCGCACTTGCACGGAAATAAACATTCCTCACCCCAAAATGGATGTTTTTATTCACCCGTTTAAAGAAAAAGAGAAAATCCTCCAGAGGCATTCCCCGGAACAATCCGCCTTCTCCAATGCCGGATGCTAATGTCATCACGCATAAGAAGTTGGTATCTAGTTGTTCGGGCTGAATCTCTAGGTAAGCTTTGCCCGTTTTCTTATTGTGGTAAAGGGTGAAAAGTCCGGGGAGTTTTTCAGCATCTTTGATCACTTCATCAAACGGTTGCAGGGCATCCCCGTTTTCGTCTACCTCACTCTCCTCGCTGTTATCACTGTCTGCATTATTACCGTCTTCATCTCCCCACTCATCGGGTACGGGAATGGGTATATTTTGGCTGTAATATCTCGGTTCCGGCATTTGGCTACTAGCCTGACCCGAAAATAGTCCAAAGGTTACGGGCAAGATGAAAAATGCCAAAAACAAAATCAATAACCGCTTGGCTTTGGACATTTTTTGCTTCCCGTTTGACAGGAAGAACAGCGAAACCAATGTCTTGAAACTTTGGCTAATTTTCAGGAATAACCGCTTTAGGAAATTCCTTTCGGATGCGAATTTTCTCATCAGACGATGCATTACTATTTAGGGTGTATGTTGAGTGGCGACTACATTCACAGCGGGAAAGATTTACTATCGGAATGGTACTCAGGACGATTGTGCATAAACTGTTATTTTGGCTAACATGAACTCCCCTATGTCAGAGTGAAAAAAGCACCCACAGCGCCGCGCAAGACTGATCGAGGTCGATGGGCAAGAAGGGTCTAAAGCGGTGCTTTATTATTCTAGGGTAGCGGTTGTGCCTGAAAATGGCGAGAGATTTAGGCCGAGTGTACTCTTCTGGAACCCGATGGCGATCGCCCTCTCAGGTGCAGTCTGCCTTCCCTGCGATTCCAGTACACAAGACTCTCCTCCCTACCCTGGCTTAATAACCGGGCTGAACCAGCTTCCCGGCTTCCCTCGACGCTGTTCTTCTCTCGCAGCAAAAGTTTCATTCACGCCCACAATAGAGGTGCAATCTTCCGTAGAAAAGCCCCAGCGCGTCATTATCCAACTGCTGCAACATGAACGACATTTCCCTAAGCTGAACTAGATTTCTCTCCCTGTATCACCACCGGAAGCACCCCTATTTTTTATATCGCAAAATCCGCAGGCTTTCTAACTCATTTCACCGGCTGGATAATGATTTTGAGGTGAAATTTTAACGGTTAATTTGCCGTCTGTAGTCTTATAATTATACCCAAATTTAGGGATTTTACTTTCAAATTTATTGTTAAGAATTTTTAAAGCTGACGAAAGTACAGCTACCTCTTCAGGGTCAAAAGAGCGACCCATTGAGCAGGAGTATCGGAGTTGAGGTCAAACTGGAAGAGGTTAATGAGAAAATAACAACTCAGAATGCTTACAGGTTCAGGCTTTTGACAAAAAACCGAACGACTTGCGGTCCTCTTCCCCAGATACCGGGGAAAAGGACCGCAAGGGGCTCTAGCCTCATGGATGAATTACTCGATTCGTTCGTTTAGGGGGGGATTCTGAGAATCTCTCCCGACTCCCTCAATGGGATCGAGGGGCATCGTCGGTGCAGAAGGGGTCGCGAACTCAGGAGAATTGGGTGCAGATCCCGAAGGAGAGACGGGAGGAGTTACGGAGTCTGTAGCCCTGTCTTGGGGGAAAGAAGACGTGCTGGGACTGGAGTTGCTGACTCCGGGACTCACTTCTTGAACTTGCACCGGAGGCGGGTTCAGAATGGTTTCCCATGCTTCTACTTCTCGCCGTGCCTGGTTATACAGATTGGAATAAGATGGAATCATGCGAGCCAGTTCGATCGCTTGAGGAAGATTCTCCAGAGAGCGTTGTTGGGCTATACCCAAAATCCGTTGACTCCAGTCTTGAATCGCGGCATCGGCACTAAAGCGTAAATTAGACTTAGAAGAGACTTGATTCGCCAAATCCATTGCCTGCATCAATCGTTCCGGACTTTGAGAAGCATCTCCAAGCTGATAGGCGCGGTCTAGGAGTTGGCGATCGCGACCTTCCTGCTGCCAGGTTTGAATCGCTGACTGGGCCTCGGTATAAAGCAACCGACCCGGACGAATGGCTTGCGCGGTGGCGATCGCCCCATTCACATTTCCCCATTGCGCTAAATTCCAGGCGCGGTCTAAGATGGGTTGGTCTTCGAGTCGTTGAATTTCCTGACTCCACTTCTCAATTTTGTCCTGGGCCTCTGCATACAATGCTCGCCCTGAACCGACATTTCTTGCGGTATCAATTGCCGCTTGCAAGGAAGGGCGATCGCGATAACTGGCAAGTTGTTCAGCTTGTCGCAGATAGGGCCGGTCTTCGCTCTCCTCAATCTGACTTTGCCATTCGTTAATTTCCTCCTGGGCTCGATCCCAGACCAGATTGGTGCGACTCACCAATTGAGCTTGGGCGATCGCCGAGCGCAAATTGTTAACATTCCCAGACATTGCGATATTTCGCGCTTGTTCTAGGTAGGCCACATCTTTGATGCTATCCTGCCATTGAGAGATTAACCGTTTGGCTTCTAAGTGCAAGGGGCGATCGGGGCCAATCACTTGGGCTTTGGCGATCGCATCTTCCAAAGAGCGGACCGTTACCCGAGATGCAATGGATTTGGCCCGAGTGAGTTCGATGAAATCCTCCGCCTCTTTTTTAACCGAACTGTTATTGGGAACTTGGCGAGCAATGTAGATGGCATCTTCCCATTTCTTGTCCTCCCCATTTTTGCGGGCTAATGCGAGTATTTGCTTGGCAAAGTCAGTGGCTAAAGACCGAGATTTTTTATATAACTTACTCTGAGGTTCAATTTTTTCCACCAAGGCGATCGCTTCGGTGATATTTTTCAGATCTCCTTGTTCCGCTAAACTGCGGGCTTTGTTCAAGGTTTGACCTTCTTGCTGAGTCGCCCGAATCAATTGACTAAGGCCATCGTAGCGAACCGTTTCCCAATAAGTATTCTCCACGGAAAGCAGTTGTCGCATATAGCCCAGAGCTTGGTTCCAATTTTCTTTTTCTAACTCTGACTCAGCATTTTTATAGAGCTTTTCCGCCTCATTCCAGATGGACTGCCAGCGAGTAATTCGTTCTTGGACTAAACCAGCAGCTGTTGTATTGGGGGGAATCTGACGGGCGGAAGAAATTGCTTCCGTGAGCTTGCCTTCATTAAAGATTTTTTCAGCCAAATCTAGGAGTTGTCCTGCCCATTTTTCAATCTGACGATTGATTTCCGGACGTAAGGGGTGGTCTTCAGGAAGTTGATGCACCTCAGCGATCGCTCGCAACAACCCATCTACCGTTTGCTCACTCGCAGCTTGTTGTGCACAGTACAAATGTTCCGAACCCGAAGTCCAGGCATTCTCTCCACAATTGGGCATCGCTGGAAGGCGCAATAAGGTCAGTAATGCGGTTCCCCCCAATCCTCCGGTCAACAGAAACGTGATCAAGGCCCAGAGTTGCCAGTTCGTGAGCCATTTGCGCCACCCCTGTAGACTAAAATCAAAGGACCCACCGTCGCGATAGCGTTGACTGGAATCTTGTTCAGCCCTCCTATTTTGTCCCAAGCGTTTCTGCCTGCGAGACCCTATGCGATCGGTCCCTTCCCCTCCGGAAGATAGATCCGAAGTTGAAGGCGGCAGGTGCAGATAGGAACCCTGCCGTGAACCCGCCCCCGCAGCACTTCGGCGGAACCCAGACAGGGACGATGCAGGCATTCTTGCCGACGAGTCGGGTTGTCCGGACTCCGGCGGCTGGGCTTTAGGCCACTGCTCTGGAAATTTGCGATCTTTAGTCATAGCCCACCCGAAAACACTCTTGCGTCAGTCTTGCTTGGCTGTTTTAGAAAGACAGGTTTTACGATTCGGCCACAGTTCCAAAACCTAAGTATTAGGTTCCATAAAAGCCGTTTATATTTTCCTCAATCTAGCACCAAGAATTGTTTAGGTTAAGAGTGCTAGAGCTTTTTTGGCAACGCCGTTCGCTTATCTACCGTTTCTTTCTAGGCGGATCTACATCTGCACCCCCCGCCTTTCCGGTTTCCTCTATCCTTCTTGTCCTTGACCCTCTGTAGCTTCCCCGCACCCAGATACCTTAATGCAGTAGATCGAATCCTGGAAAACAGCTTATTCCAGGTTGGGAGAGTTAGGGCATCGGACAAGGAAGGACCCTCTATTTTCCCGTGGAGTGGTCAACCCGATTGATTGATTGCTTCTTATCTTCTCATGTTATTTTCAGTTGCGATCCCCACTTTACAAAAAACTTCCCCCCAGGACTTCACTCCCTAGAGGTTAAACATCCCGTGCTTGTACAGCATTTATCCTTATTAGCAGCCAATTGGGACAAAAACCAGGGTTCAAACCGTTACTAGACCCCGATACTCCGCATAAGTTTTATAGATGGGGGTCCAGTAACAGTTAGGAGATCGCCTGCATCAAGACTCGGCTTGCAAAGTCCCAATCAGTTCCGTGAGTTGATCGCGACTGGCGGTGTAAACTTCCCCACAGAAGTGACAAACCGCCTCAGCACCATCGTCTTTCTCGATCATGTCCAGCAGTTCATCTTCCCCAAGCAACTTCAACGCCCCTAACATCCGTTGATGAGAGCATCCGCAGTGGAAGCGCACCAGTTGTCTCTCCGGTAAAATATTCAATCCCATATCTCCCAGCAGTTGCTCGAAAATATCCGGCAGGGATTTACCCGCTTGTAATAACGGTGTAAATCCCGACAAACTGGCAACCCGCGATTCCAAGAGGGCCACGAGTTCCTCATCCGTTGCTGCTTTCGGCATCACCTGCAACAAAATTCCCCCGGAGGCTTGGACCCCTGCCGCCTCTACAAAGACCCCCACCACTAGGGCCGAAGGCGTCTGCTCGGAAGTTACCAGATAATGGGCAATATCATCCCCAATTTCCCCAGAAATCAGTTCCACGGTACTTGAATAGGGGTAACCATATCCGACATCTCGGACGATGTAGAGATATCCATCATTCCCGACGGCCCCCCCCACATCCAATTTCCCGATCGCATTCGGCGGCAATTCTATCTCGGGATTATCCACATACCCGCGCACGGTTCCATCTAATCCCGCATCTACTAGAATGCCGCCTAATGGTCCATTGCCTTTAAACCGAATATTCACTCGCGATCCCGGTCGCTTCATACTGGACGCCAGGAGTAATCCCGATGACAGAGTACGTCCTAGGGCCGCCGTTGCCACATAGGAGAGACCATGCCGCTGACGGGCCTCTTCCGTCAACCGCGTCGTAATTACTCCAACTGCTCTAATCCCTCCATCCGCTGCCGTTGCTCTAATGAGTTGATCTACCATGCCAAAACCTTACAATTCTTAACAAGTCATCTCAACTTTATTGTAAAAGGGAGATGGGGGAGATGGGGAGATGGGGAGGATGGGGGAGATGGGGAGGATGGGGGAGATGGGGAGGATGGGGGAGATGGGGAGGATGGGGAGGATGGGGAGGATAGGGGAGAGACGGGAGATGGGGTAGATAGGGGAGATGGGGAGGATGGGGAGAAAAAACGACTGAAGTCGGGACGTTGAAAATCTCCCATATCTCCCGTCTCTCCCCTATCTCCCCCATCTACCCGATCTCCCGTCTCTCCCCTATCTCCCCTATCTCCCCTATCTCCCCTATCTCCCCTATCTGCTATGATTAAGGCGACCTTAAGAGTCAAGTGTCAAACCATATACCCATTAACTGCATCAGACAGATTATGCCGCTCTATACTTATTTCTGTCCTAGTACCAATCAAAAACTGGACGTGACTCACTCCATTAAAGATAAAGCGCAAACTTGGGGAGAATTGTGCCACTTGGCAAACCTCGAACCGGGTGAGACGCCTCTATCTGCACCTGTGCGACGGTTGATCTGTGCCCCAGCGGTGATGTTTCCCACCGGCAACAGCGAACTCAAAAGTCAAGGGTTCAGCAAGTTGGTTAAACGGGATGATGGGGTTTATGAAAATGTCACCGCTACCGATGGAGAAAGTCGGATTGTTCGACCTGGCGATCGCAGCACCTATCCTGATTTGAAACAAAAAATAGGCGACTAAATCCCTACCCTCATAAACGTTTTAACTATTTCTATCCAGGAGTTGAGTGATTAATACTCAGCTCTTTTTTAATTCAGCACTCTACCCAGCCTCTAGCATCATCTGGAAAAGACCATTTACCCCGGATTTTTAACCTCAACCCCTATTTTAAGATAACCTTTTTTGAAAACCGGGCCATTTTTTAAAATTTCGCCTATATTAAAGGACAAGAACCAATTCATCGAGTCTTTGCATTCCGGGTCCTTATTGTATATCGGAAACAACTCATGCGTGTCTTACTTTTATATCCACTTTTTCCGAAAAGTTTCTGGTCCTTTGAAAAAGCTTTAGCTTTAGTCGATCGCAAAGCCCTACTACCGCCCCTGTGTTTAGTCACTGTTGCGGCTTTATTACCCCAGGAATGGGACTATAAACTCGCCGATCGCAACATTCGTGACATCACTGAGGAAGAATGGGAATGGGCAGATTTAGTGATTTTATCGGCCATGATAGTTCAACAAGAAGATTTCCTGGCCCTGATTCGCGAAGCGAAACGGCGTTCTAAGCTTGTAGCTGTCGGTGGCCCTTATGTAACATCCCTCCCCAGGGAAGCAGCAGCAGCGGGTGCCGATTACCTGATTTTAGATGAAGGGGAAATCACGCTTCCTCTGTTTGTTGAAGCCCTAAAACGAGGGGAAAAAACCGGCACTTTCAGCGCCAATGGTGAAAAAGCCGACGTAACGCAAACCCCTATCCCCCGCTTTGATTTATTGGATCGTCATGCCTATGATACGATGGCGATTCAATTTTCTCGGGGTTGTCCTTTTCAATGTGAATTCTGCGATATTATTGTCCTCTACGGACGCAAATCCCGCACTAAACATCCCTCCCAAATTTTAGCCGAACTCGATCGCCTCTTAGAATTGGGGTTTACTCAAGCGGTTTTTCTGGTCGATGACAACTTTATTGGCAATAAGCGCAACGTTAAGCTTTTGCTCAAAGATTTGAAAAATTGGCAAGAAAAAAATGGTTATCCCTTCCGGTTAATTACGGAAGCCTCGGTTGATTTGGGTCAAGATTCAGAGTTGCTGAAAATGATGGTGGATTGCAATTTCTATGTCGTATTTTTAGGAATTGAAACCCCGGACGAAGACAGCCTGACCCTGACTAAAAAGTTTCAAAATACCCGAGATTCTCTGAGTGATTCAGTTCAAGCGATTACTGAAGCCGGAATGCGGGTGATGGCGGGATTTATTATTGGTTTTGATGGGGAAAAACCGGGGGCAGGCGATCGCATCGTCCAGTTCGTCGAAAATACCTCCATTCCAATGGCAATGTTCAGTATGTTGCAAGCCCTTCCCCATACCGCCCTCTGGCATCGATTACAGAAAGAGGGGCGCTTAAATACCGAACTTGCTAACGGAAACCAAACCACCTTAATGAATTTCATTCCCACCCGACCTCTGGAAGAGATTGCCCGGGAATACATTGATGGATTTTGGCAACTCTACGATCCTCAACGCTATTTAGACCGCACCTACCGCCATTTTATGATGATGGGTAAACCCCGGAATCCCGTAGCGAGGCGTCGCTTCAACTGGCCTACCATTCGGGCATTTTTAACGATTTGCTGGCGACAAGGAATCGTTCGTCCTACCCGTTGGAAATTCTGGCTGTATTTGGCTACAATTCTCCGCCATAATCCCCGGGTATTCGATCATTATTTAGCCGTGTGCGGACTTTTTGAACATTTTAGCGAATATCGCACCATTGTTCGAGACCAAATTGAAAGTCAACTGGCGGAATATTTAGCAAAACAAAAACACATTGAAGCCTATGAATTTGAACAAAAAGAGTCCGCAGTAGCTTAATTAAAAGAAGTAAACTAGGTGCGTGCTTTCGGGTTACGCACCTGACTCATTTCTATGTTTTCCTTAGCGGTCCTCTGGATTGATCTGAACCATTGCCCAAGTGGTATAAGTACCAATTGGACTCCAAATCATATAAGGAATTAATAAAACCCCCGCCCAAGTTGAAATGGGCCAAACACTTAATGCTAATAAATAGCTTAATAAACCTCCCGTTGCCCCAATAATTGTCCCCACGGTGAGGCTTTGCAATTTACACATGACAGGGGTATAAGAAATTGTGACAATTTCTAGCACTAAATAAAAGACCATTAAGACCCAACTTAGTTGAGTTCTGGGGGCGGCTTCCCAAACTAGATAAGCGGACCAACCCCCACAAATAAAAATGAGAGTCCAAATGATGGGAATTGCCCGTTCAAAGGTCAACCATCGGGGACGCTGCAAGCGATTAAACCAGCGAATATCGGCCCCCGTCAATGCACTACCACCTCCCGCCACTAAAACACCGATCGCCGCAATCACCATCCAAGACTTAATCATAATTCCCCACCTCTATACTATCCCAGATTTTCCCCTCTAGTATATCCTGAATTTTCATTTTCTAATAATAACCTCTCTCTTTCTTGAATACACATCTTGTAAACTCCCAATTTGATCCCCCCAACCCCCCTTAATAAGGTGGGTTTTTTAGAATTTTACCCGCCCTCTGGTGGTTTTAATAACACCTTTAGTCTTCCCGAAAAAAAAAGAAAAACTTATCCAAGAGAATACATCCAGCCATCGCGGGCGCAAATTCTAACAACTCCATCCCAAACAATTGGGGTAGATTCAAAGGAGATACCGGGTAAAAAATGTCCTGATTGTTCTACTTTTAACCGATAAAATTCTCCTCGTTGATTAGAAACTGCATTTGACCTATTGCCCTGGGTTTCTTCCCAGTGTAAATCAAACAAATAAACTCCATTATATCCGGCAGCAATGAGTTTATTCCCTTCGGTAAAAATTGGCGTAGAAATCGAACCTCCAATATTGGTTTTAAATAAAATCAAGGGAGTGTCATACTCTTCTTTGAACCAAGGTCCTTTAACTTTTTCACCTGTGGTTTGAGTTTGAGACCCGATATAGAGGTAACCATCAATGGCCGTGATGGCAAATAAGGCCGGGAATTCTCCCGTGGGATTATATTCATCATTGAGGGCAACGGACCCAATAATTCCCCCTTCCCATCCACTAAAATTGCGATTTCCTGTGGGAAAAAACCAATTTACAGCCTTTTCTTCCGGTTGGCTGGGGTCGAGTTTAAAGACTCCCCCTTGGCCGGGAATGTATTGTCTTTCTATGGCACAAAATAGTTTATTATCTTGGGAAATAACTACACTGCCATCAATATCAGACCCGGTGAAAAAATCCCAGATAATTTCTTTGTTTTCTAGGTTAATGCCATAAATATGGCCGGAACCCGACGCTATAAAGAGTTGATTTCCGAGTCGAGCGGGGGACGATTCAGTGACAATATTTCCTCCCTGTCGGAGACTATCACCGGCTTCATAGAGTTGAACTTCACCTAAAATTTGCGGTTGACCAATGCCGGATTTTAGAGTAGCCGTATTGGTATCACTATTCAGAAAATACCCAATGCCATTTTCTCCGGCGTTGAATAAGATACCATTGCCTAAATCTAAGGCACTGCTATCATTATCCCGACTATAACTTGCCGTTTTTCTAATATCTAGTTTCCAAAGTTCTTCGCCAGTTCTAAAGGAAAGGGCACGAAAGCTGGGAATAGGACCGGCGGAATCGAGGGAATTTTGAATGCCTAACCGACTGCCTTGTAAGATGACGATGCGATTTTCTTCGGAGGCTTTTTCATCGATATAAAGACTAGCAGTTCCTTTAATGACATCATCAAATTGATAACGCCAGATGACTTCGTTGGTTTCAATATCAATTTTTCTGAAGCTGTGATCATAAGCGCCCAGGGTGAGATAAACTTTGCCTTGGTCTCGGGTGAGGGTGGGTTGTCCGGTCCATCCAGCACCACTCCAGGTCCGCCAAGAGGTGCCGACTCGGGTTCTGCCGGTTCCTAGGGCAAATTTATCGAGGAGATTTAATCCTTGGGGTATCCCTCTGCCATAAAATCTCCGCTGATCGTTGCCGAGAAAGGTGGGGATTAATAATTCGGTGTCTGGGGAGAGTCCGGCGATCGCCCCTTGGACGGTTTCATTAACGGTGGGTAACAAATTCCTTGGCGGTGTAGTCCGGGTTGGAGTACGACATCCTTGGAGAATGGGCTGCAGTGCAGAACCCATTAAAAAGAGTAGGGCATTTTTATTAAAGGTTCGCCGGTTCAAAGTCATGGCTAAACAGGCTAAAATTTAAGAGGGTTGGACCGATCGCCAGGGAACAGAACTGTGAGCCGGTGACCTCAACTCCTCCAAGGACGATCGCCGGGTCTAGGTCCGTCTGTTGCGATGAAAATTAAAAAAGGTAATCTTATAGTAGCTGAAAGGCTGAGGCGATCGCCCCAGGAAATGGAACTGCTAGGCTCTAGCAACGTCTACAAATTCTATATTTTGAGTCAATATTTTGAGTTTATACTGTGAGAGTTAAAGGCATGAAACCACAGAGGTTATTATTGAGTGTTCTCACCGCTGGGGCGATCGCCACGTCGAGTCTGGTGAGTCCTCCTTTCTCCACTGTTGCCACCGCCTTTAGTGCGGATGAACAAACCAGCATCAATGTCTATCAGCAGGCGAGTCCTTCGGTAGTGACCATCCGCGTGGGCCGAGGTGCAGGGTCTGGTAGTATTATCAGTGCTGATGGCCTCGTTTTAACGAACGATCATGTGGTGAGTTCAGCGCGGAATGGCCGAGTGGAGGTACTCACGAGTACGGGACAGACTTACATCGGGGATGTGATTGCCACTGATCGCCGCAATGATTTAGCCTTAGTTCGACTCAGAACCAGCGATCCCTTGCCTGCGTTACGGGTGGCGAGTCGAGATGGGATCCAGGTCGGTCAACGGGTGTATGCGATCGGCAGTCCCTTTGGACTCTCGGGAACCTTTACCACCGGAATTCTCAGCCGAATTGCTGATAACGGGGATTTACAAACCGATGCCGCCATCAATCCCGGTAATTCCGGCGGTCCTTTGCTTAATTCCAATGGTGAACTCATTGGGGTCAACAAGGCAATTTTAAGCCCGAATCGGGGTGGTAATATTGGGATTGGGTTTGCCACAAGTGCCACGGTTGCCCAGGACTTTATCGCTGCTAATCGGTCCCGGACGGTGGCCCAAGGGACTTCTAGGACGCCCTCCCCATCGCCCTCTGGGTCAACTTCTCCGCCGCCTCGGTTAGGGATAGAGGTGAATGCCGGTTTAGTGATTCAGTCTGTGGAACGAGGTTCTCCTGCCGCGCAAATTGGGTTGCGGTCCGGCGATCGCTTGTTAGGGGTGAATGGCACTCGTTTACAGCGGATCGAGCAACTTTTGGCGTTTTTAAATACCCGTCCCGATTCCGCCGTGTTCACCATCAGTCGAGGACGACGAGTGGCAAATGTGCGCGTAAATTTTTAAGGGGCCACCCCTGGGATAATTTGGGGTCAATTAATAAAACCCCAGCATTTTGCTGAGGTTTTAGGGTTTATTTTTTCAAGTGAGGAGAGAGGCAGAGGCGTTTTCCCCTGCCGCGAACAAGTTTTTAGAAATAACGGATCATCAAGGGAACTAACGCTTCCATCGTTTCTCCGGTGACGGTATCTTTGACGCGGGCTTGGCGGAAGGCGGTGCGTCCAGTATAAGAGAAAATACTCTGGGAACTCATATCGCCAATTAACTCGACTAATTCATAACGGCCATCGGAACTGCTGTCGGTGGTGATAATATTCCCCCGAGAGGCGGCACCCCCAGTGCGATCGAGAATCACGGGCAAAGAGCGAATCACGGGATAGACGATACCTTTGTAAGTGATAACTCGTTCGGTCAGGGCTGCAAGGGGTCTTTGAGCGGATGCCGCTTGGGGGAAGGTGAAACCAGAGGTTAGGACCAGTCCGATACCCAATAAAATGGCCTGAATTTTGGCGGAATTTTTCATGGATTTTTAAGAGAAAAGGATCGATGAATGCTTACAAAATAATCCCTATTCGGCATTTAGCCAAACTGGGGTCTGTCTTTGCTCGTGGATTGACCCCCAGGGGGTCCGAAATGTTCCAAGGGGCAACACCTCGCGGGTGTTGCCACTAACCGTTATGGCATTGCGAGGGTTAGTGGCAAGTTTTCGGGATAGGCGGCGATCGCCTTTTGGGAAATTCGGGGAGATTATCAACAAATGTTGACTTTAGGCCAAACCTATTTAGGGGTTAGATTGCCAATTCTCGTTATCAATCACACTGGGGCGATCGGCCCGATTCGGAAACAATCGCCCAAACCCGCGTTCCCGTTGCACCGGCGTTTCATCGGACCAACTCCACATACTTTCATAGAAAAAGAAAGAAACCCCTGCAAATCCTTTTTCCCGAACCACTTCGACCTGTTCTTGAATTTGACGCATGGGAATAGGACGACCGCGTAACCCACTGAGAATTCCAATTCCAACGGGAATATTGCGGCGGGCCGCTTGCACTTCGGGCCGTTCTAACTCCTCAATAAACACATTAATATCATTCCGATACAGTTGCAAGACAATTTCTTCCACTAATCCTTTTTGTTGCCAAGTTGCCCAATCTGCTAAATAGTATTCATAAGAAAACTCTTGGGGATTGGGAGATAAACTCACAATTGCCTTGGGATTGCGCGCTTTAATTTCTCGGAACATTCGTTCTTTAAAAGCCGTAATTTTATCGGCCCGCCAGCGTAACCAAGCTGGGTCTTTTGGGTCTGTCGGCGGAGAATTTCCGTTATGTTCTTGTTTGTAGAGGCGGACGGTATAATCATCATAGCCATATTCCGAAGGTAACCCTAAATGGTCATCTAGTTGGATGCCATCTACCTCATAATTAGTAACAATTTCTAGGAGTAAATCTAGGATAAATTGCTGGACTTCGGGGTGAAATGGATTCAACCAAACCCGAGGATGTTCTCCTTCCATCGTCACTTCTGTCCCATCAATGCGTTCCGTCAGCCAGTGGGGATGACGACGGGCTAATTCAGAATCAGCCGGGGCCATAAAGCCAAATTCAAACCAAGGAATCACCCGCAATCCATTTTTTTTCCCTTCAGCGATCGCCTCCTTGAGCATATCCCGTCCTTGTCCTAAATTTGGGTCATGATTGCGATCGATGGGCGTGACTAACTGCATAGATTTTCCCGTCGCCCGTTGCGCAACCTGACTCGGATACAAGGTGTACCCCCAATTCCAAACCGTGGGATAAATTGTGTTAAAATTTAGGTCAGCAAGTCGTTTTATGCCCCGTTCTAAATTACTTTTAGAAAATAGAACATCGCTATCAATATTGGTTAACCACACCCCCCGAATTTCTGAATTTGGGATAGGAATTGGCGCAAGGGCAACATATTCAGAAGACAGAGGAGAAGTCCGTCCCATGAGTGCTTGACAGAGGAAAGCAGAGACATCTCCCCGAGTTGCAGGGCGATTGCCATCTAAACGGCGGAGATTGGGATAATTAACAATCAGGCGCTTTTCTGTTGCTGCTGCGATCGCATTGCGGGCATAACTGGGAATTTGTCCCCCATCATCAAACATCTGAGATAATAACTTTTCCGGTTCTCCTTGAGGAGCATAATTCAATCCACTCACTAAACTCACCCATGCCTGAACCCGAGGGATATTTTGCGTCGGATTAAATCGATTTCCCGGATATCCCGATAAGAATCCTCGTTGATAAGCACTCCGAATCGCCGGAGTTGCCCAATAACCGCTAGGAACATCCATAAAAGTAACCACATCCCGTCCCGCTGTTGCATTGGGAAAAGCCACATCCAACATGGTTGCAAATTCCGCCCGCGTCACCGGCGCATTTGGACGAAACGTCCCATCCTCATACCCATTAATAATCCGTCGAGTTTTCAAAGTTTCAATGCAAGATTCCGCCCAATGTCCTTGCACATCAGTAAAAGAAGATTGCGCCCTTGTCGGTAGCGTTGCCAAGGGAATGAGAGAGAAACTCAGCAGCAATACCCGCAGAAATTGCCAATTCTGGAAGTTAAACATAGGTAGAAAGTCCTGAACTGTCGAAAATAGAGAGATTGGGGACTAAATGCAATGGGGGACTCCCCTTAACCGATAGTCCTGCCACTATTAGACAACACTTTAGCGCCGATTTCGGGATTTACCCCATTTATAGAGGTTCCCATGATTATGAAATATATTAAACCGCTTGCAAAAAGGATTGATCCCCCCAACCCCCCTTATTAAGGGGGGCTTTTAAGAATAAGGATTGATCCCCCCAACCCCCCTTATTAAGGGGGGCTTTTAAGAATTGGGTAAGAATTCTATTAGACTGATTGGCAAATTGTTAAAAGCAGATTGGCATTTTTAAGGAAACAGGAAAGGGGGATAAACTCCGTATTTTGAAAAAAATATATTGAAGTATTATTAGACTTCTTGCAAACTTCTTAAAAGCCCCCCTTCTTAAGGGGGGTTGGGGGGATCAATCCGGATTTGTGCAAGAGGTCTATTAAAAATTTCGTAAGTTTTGGCTTCTACCATTTTGAGGTTAATGTTAAAGATTGGTTAAGTCTTGACCCGGAAAAAACAGGGGCATTCAAAGGTCCGGTGGGGTTTGGGAAGAGACATCCCGAGGGATTGTGCAACCGAATCCCAGAATACAGAAACTCACTGAAGAAAGTCAGCAGGGGCGATCGCCATTTAAAATAAACTTGTTCTATCGGATTGGCACAGCGGTGAGAAACCGGGATTCTTCACCAACCCTCTGCCCATCTGCACCCCAGGAGGGCCAGAAACCGCCTTTCTGGTCCCGTTGATGGAAGAGTGACCCGGGGCTCTCGGCGAGATTGGACTATCACCCCTAACGCTTTAGGAATCATGACAGGCTACAATATCGGACTCGATTTCGGCACTACTAACTCGATCGTCTCCTACATGGGTCCGAATGGAGAACTGGATGCGTTCCAATATGGGGGGCCAGACGGTCATAAATATGTCCCTTCCTTTATCGCCTACGATGAGGGATTTGTGGAAATTGGCATGGCAGCAAGGACGACGGCAGCGAATCATCCGGAGGTAGAAAGTTATGGCAATTTTAAAATGCGGTTGCCCTTGGCTGATTTTTCCGAGTATTTTGCAGGCGATCGCACACCGAGTACGGTGACGGCAGATTACCTGCGGGAACTGCTAATTTCTGAGGAGAATCCCTATAGTTTCTTGAACCAACAAGGGGGAGTGAAGGCGTTGGTAGTTTCGGTTCCCGAAATTTGGCAGCGAGATATTTATAATCGGGGCCGCGAATCGCTCCAAACCTTAATTAAACAGTTAGGATTACCCCTCATTCATCTGGTGAGTGAACCTGTGGCAGCGGCGGCTTATTATGCTTGGGAAATTCAACGCCGCGCTCGACAAGAGGGAGTTGCTCCCTTTAGTGGAAATTTGCTGGTTTGTGATATGGGAGGCGGGACTTTTGATGTGAGTCTGTGCCGGATTTATGGGGATAAAAAGGTGGAGGTGCTTTATTTTGATGGAGAAGGCGATCGCGGTTTAGATTCTGCCGGAGTTGCCTTTGATCGCCACTGTGTCCAACTCGCCTATCAGCGCAAACAAGGCCACCCGTTAGATGAAACAGACCCGGAATTCCTGCGTTTACTCCGAGAGTTTGAAACGGTTAAAATTGGCTCTCATGGCCGAGGAACGCGCAAACTCATCAACTGTTTAAAAGAACCAGATATTTATGGCGATCGCGATTTATATGTCTTTGCAGGCGGCTACAGCGTCAGCTTCGCGGAAGTCCTAGAAGCTTTTACCCCCATTTCCGCCGGAATTCACCGGGTGATGAATCGCTTAAAAGCTTGGTTACAGCAACAAAACCTAGAAATTGACCGCCTCTTTTTAGTTGGCGGATTCTCCCAATTTCTCCTCGTTCAACGCGCCATTTCCGAAGCATTAGCCATCAATGAAACCGACCCCCGCTTTGACCAAACCTTTAACATAACCAATAGTGCCTATGCCATTTCTTACGGAGCTTGTTTAATCGCAAATCAACTCGTAGAACCTACAGAAAAATACGTTCACACCCTGGGAATTGTTGTAGATACTATTAATCCCCAAGCGGAACGAGAACAGCGGTTTATACCCATTATTAAAGGCGGTTCAGGTTTAGATGAATTGGCAAAACCCCAGTTTGCCGATATTCCCCCCTTAGTCACCTTTCAAAATGATACTCCCCTAAGTTTAACCCTTTGGGTTGACCCCCAATCCAAGGGCATCAGATTGAAAGAATCTCTACCCGATATGGTTAAACTTCCGAGTTATGATTCCCATGACTCATGGCGGGTGGGAATGCGAGTGGATCGGTCTCAAATTGCTTATTTAGTGATAGAAGATATTGCCGGAGAAAAACGAATTGAATACGAGCTAGGCAATGCGATCGCCAAAATGTTTCCGGGTTTTGTCTTAATTGATGAGCGGACACCCGATAATTAAAAAGAGTAAGTTTTTTACATTTATGCTGATTTACCTCACATTTAACTGCACCTCCGGTCCCCTCCCCTTGGCAAGGGGAGGGTTAGGGTGGGGTCCTCATTGCCGAGCGATCGCACGTCACGAAAAAATAGGTGGGACCAGCCTTTCTACAATTGCGATCGCCTCCAAGAGTGCGTGACGTGGCGGTAAGCGGAGCTATCCCGTAGGGAATCGCCACGTCAGGAAAACCCCACCCTAACCCTCCCCTTGCCAAGGGGAGGGGACCGGAAGTGTACTTAAATGTGGAGATGTACTTCTTATTTAAGCCCAATAAATTATCTTAAAAACACCCCAACTATGACCCAAGCAATAACCGAAGAATTGACAAACCTCACCCAAGATTTGCTCTGGATGAGTGAAGCAGATTATCCCTGGCAAGTTGTCTCTTATGAATGTTCAAATATCACCCCGGAAAAACTCTTAGAACAGAGTAATCTTCCCTCGGATACCCCTGTTGAGACCGTGAGTATCGAACGTTTCTTTGCCCCGGCACTCCGGGAACAATCGTGGCACAATGAAGAGGAACGAGCAACCCGAGACCGTTATCAACAGTTATTTGATTTTCTGAATGAGCAATTGAATGACTTAATTGTTTATCGTCTCGGAGAGGTAGAAATTGAGGCTTATGTATTGGGAACGGTGGAAGATAAAACTGTAGGAATCAAGACAACTATTGTAGAGACATAATTCCATCATGATAAGGCACGGCTTTGTCCTTTTCTGATAATTATAGCTTTTGTTCAAAAAGGATGGATCCCCCCAACCCCCCTTAAGAAGGGGGGCTTTTTAGAAGTAGGTAAGGGGTCTATTAGAGATTGTCTACGCGACTCTCGATCGCCGCTTGAATCCCTACTGGCAGATTAGACAAGAAATCATACCCGGTTGCCGCTTCCAAGACATCGATGGAGACTCGGTAATCCCGCCATGCTGTATTTGCCACTCGTTCCGTATTGGGCATTCGGACAGCGATCGCCCGGGTATCTGCCGTAATATCATCCAATCCACTGCCGGGGCGATCGAGAACTAGGATAATTTTCCAAGTATAGCGCGGGACCGTAATGCGACCATTGGCGATCGCCTTGATTCGTCCTTCCGGTCCCGCAATAATATACAATTCCTTCCCCTCTTCCACCAACTGCCGGGAATATTGTTCTAATTCATTCCACACCTCTCGATTATTCGCCGCCGATTGGGGCATTATATTAGTCATGACAAATGTAGAGGAATTGTCCTCAGATGAAGCGGTGCGATCGCCCGAAGGTACGAGATGTCCGCGATCATATCCACTCCCCCGATAATCCGTCCCCCTCACCGCATAAAACCCTTCCGGTAACGATTCATCGGGTCTAAAATCATCTTGGCGGTCCACCGTCCCCAACCAGGATGAATTCAACTGCCAACTCACCCAATTTGCCGTCCCCAAACTGCGATTATAGGACAACACATATTGAGGCTTTTCCATCAAATAATTATCCGCATTCGCGGGATCCCAAGTAGCATTACTCGGATTTCCCAGTAGCAAATGGCTTTCCAGACCCGTCGGCGGTCCCAACAACAACGGACAACCCGCTAAAATAATAGCCACACAACAGGCGATCGCAGCCAAATAAACGTGCCTAAATCCGGAATTACGATTAGACATCCCCATCAACCCCCAAACAGATCTCAACCCATTCTACGCCCCTCCCCTTTCACATCCCTCCGTGAAAATCCGTGAAATCTGTGGTGACTTCCCTCCCTAGAAGTAGCCACCCTTGGAAAAATAAAGTTATGCTATAAATTATTGAGAAATGTTAAGAAAATAAGCCCCATGCTAACTTCCCCGACGAATGGAGCCAAAATCAAAACTTTAATACAAGAGAAACTCTTATTCGGCAACGAACCTACCCCTGAACTGGTTGCGATCCTGCTGGTGTACTTCGTGCAAGGCATCCTGGGGTTAGCCCGATTAGCCGTGAGTTTCTTCCTCAAAGACGAACTCGGGCTAGGTCCTGCAGAAGTTTCAGCCTTAATGGGGATTGCTTCTTTACCCTGGATTGTTAAACCCCTCTTTGGGTTTATGTCCGATGGGTTACCCATTTTGGGGTATCGCCGACGACCCTATCTCATTCTGTCGGGGATATTTGGTGCAGTCGCCTGGATCGGCATGGCAACTCTCGTCAATACGGGATGGCAAGCGACAGCCTTAATGTTGCTCAGTTCTCTGTCTGTTGCCGTCAGCGATGTGATTGTAGATTCCCTCGTCGTTGAACGCGCCAGAAACGAGTCTTTAAGTAATGCCGGTTCCCTGCAATCCTTGTGCTGGGGTTCCTCCGCCATTGGGGGATTGATTACGGCCTATTTGAGCGGTTCTTTGCTGGAACATTTTAGCAGCCAAACGGTGTTTTTAATGACGGCAAGCTTTCCTCCCATCGTCTCTGCCGTTGCTTGGTTGATTGCCGAGGAACGAGTGGGGGAGGATGCGACTGGGTTGGTACAAGTTAAAGAACAAGTGAGTCAACTCAAAGGTGCGATCGCTCAAAAAGCGATTTGGTTACCCACTGCCTTTCTGTTTATCTGGCAGGCAACCCCATCCAGTGATTCCGCCTTCTTTTACTTCACCACCAACGAACTGGGATTTCAGCCCGAATTTTTAGGCAAAGTGCGACTTGTCACCAGTCTTGCCTCCCTCGTGGGGATTTGGCTGTTCCAACGCTTTTTTAAAACCATTCCCTTTCGCACAATCTTCCGGTGGTCAACTCTGCTTTCTGCGGTGTTAGGGATGACAACGTTGTTACTGGTGACCCATAGCAACCGGGCGATCGGCATCGATGACCATTGGTTTAGCATCGGCGATAGTTTAATTCTCACCGTCATGGGACAAATCGCCTATATGCCGGTTCTAGTCCTCGCTGCCAGACTTTGCCCCCCAGGAGTCGAAGCCACCTTATTTGCCCTATTAATGTCCGTCACTAACCTAGCCGGACTGCTGTCATACGAAGAAGGCGCATTGCTGATGCACGTCTTGGGAGTGAGTGAAACCAACTTTGACCAACTCTGGTTATTAGTTGTGATTACCAACCTCACCACCCTGTTACCCCTAATGTTCATCAAATGGCTACCGGATAGTAATTCGGGCGATAATCAATCTGCCTTTTCCGATGAGAATCGGCAGTATGAAGATAGGCCGAAATTAAGTCCGGATCATGCAGGGGCGATCGAACCCTTACAACCGGAACAAGTTCCTGAACTAGAACCCTCAGCCTAATCCGGGAACCCCCCCAAATTAGCTAATGTACCCTCATGTTTGTAGTAACGACTTCAGTCGTTATCCAGATTAACTCGTCCTCCAAACATTCAACCCAATCCCCACAATTAACATTAATCACCCCAAATTTCTCTCAACTTCATGCAACTCCAAAAGCGTCAACCCCAAAACATTTCCTCCAACAAATCCTATACTCGCCAAGACTGGCAAAAAGGCTACGAATCCCAATCTAAGGAATTTGACTACTGGATTGACGACATCCAAGGAGAAATCCCCACCGAACTCGAAGGCACCTTCTTTAAAAACGGTCCCGGACTCCTCGATATTAACGGTGAACCCATTCATCATCCCTTTGATGGCGATGGCATGATCTGCAAAATAGCTATCAAAAAAGGTCGCGCCCATTTTAGTAACCGCTTCGTTGAAACCGAAGGCTATCTCGCCGAACAAAAAGCGGGAAAAATCCTCTATCGTGGCGTCTTTGGCACCCAAAAACCCGGGGGATGGTTAGCCAATATTTTTAACATCAATATTAAAAATATTGCCAATACCAACGTTATTTATTGGGGAAACAAACTCCTCGCCTTGTGGGAAGCAGCCCAACCCCATCGCCTTGACCCTCATACCCTAAAAACCCTAGGATTAGACTCTATTCAAGGCACTTTAAACCCAGGAGATGCCTTTGCCGCCCATCCGCGCATTGACCCCCATTCTCAACAAGATGGCGGTGAACCTTGCCTCGTCAACTTTGGGGTTAAAACCGGACCCTCCAGCACCATCACCATTTATGAACTCAACCCCACGGGGGAAGTGGTGCGACAACATTCTCACAGCATTCCTGGGTTTGCCTTCCTCCATGACATGGCAATCACCCCTAATTACTGTATCTTTTTCCAAAATCCCGTCCGCTTTAATCCTTTACCCTTTTTATTAGGATGGCGCAGTCCCGGGCAATGTATTGACTTTAATACCCAGGAAAAAACTAAAATTATTTTAATTCCTCGGGATGGGAAATCAGCGGTCAAAATCATTGAAACTGAACCTTGCTTCGTCTTCCACCATGCCAATGCTTGGGAAGAAAATGGGGAAATTTTCATTGATTCCATCTGTTATGACTCTTTCCCTTCTGTTGACCCCGATCTCGATTTTCGAGACATTGATTTTGATTCCGTTCCTGCGGGTCAGTTATGGCGATTTCAGGTAAACTTAGAAACCGCAACTGTGCAGCATCAGGTGATAGAAACCCGCTGCTGTGAGTTTCCCGTCTTACATCCTGAACAAGTAGGCCGACCCTATCGGTACTTGTATATCGGAACTGCTCATGCATCCCAGGGAAATGCCCCCTTGCAGGCAGTATTAAAGCTGGACTTCAAAACCCAAACCCAACAGATATGGAGCGCCGCCCCGCGAGGATTTACTGGGGAACCCGTGTTTGTTCCGCGTCCTGGGGGAACCCGGGAAGATGAGGGGTGGTTGCTCGTGCTGATGTATGATGCTACACACCATCGGTCTGATTTAGTCCTATTAGATGCGGAAGATTTGACCCAAGGACTGATCGCCCGCTTGCACCTCAAACATCATGTTCCATACGGATTGCATGGCAGCTTTACCTCAGAGTGGTTCGGTCCAGAGGCATAAATTTATTCCCATTCGAGGGGATGAAATCTGCCGGTAGGTGGATTTAGGGTGAGGGGAAGAAGGCTTACAACTAAGGCAGCTTAAGTTAGGAGCGAATACAGGTGAGCTAAAGCATCGCCTCAAGTATTCGCTCCTAATTTGTTAAAAATTGGCGGTTAACAAAAAAGATTATGGCAACAAGCGAAAGAAGAATCTCCCCTTATCCGAATATTCCCCCAGTCATTGAAACTAAAGACGAAGAGTATTTGGATTCTGGTGTCACCAGTAAACTATCCATCGCCGGTCATCCGATCCACCCCGTCATCGTGACCATGCCGATCGGGTTACTAATTTCTGCCTTGATTAGCGATGTGGTATATTGGGGAACAACAGATTTATTTTGGGCCAGAGCGTCATTTTGGCTGATTGTCGGAGGAATCATCAGTGGAGTCGCCGCTGGTCTCACAGGAATGTTTGACTTTGTGAAAATCAAACGAGTCCGCGATCGCAGCGCCGGATGGATTCACATGATTGGAAACATCGGCGTGTTACTACTCAGTATCCTCAATCTGTGGACGCGACTCGGAGACCCTGCCGCACCGATTATACCTTGGGGATTGGTTCTGTCACTGATTATTGCCAGCCTATTGGGAGTAACCGGCTGGTTTGGCGGTGAACTCACATTCCGTCACAAAATAGGCATCATCGGAGCCGGTCCCGAGAACTTACCGTAATTCCGGGAAATGTGAGAATGAACACCGGGGCGATCCCAGTCTGAGAAGAGGGATTTGGAGGCGATCGCCCCGGTGTTGTCATGCCATTAACCCCAGTTTCAATCCCGGAAAGGAATTAGAAGTCATTGGGACTGGGACCCGACTCCGGCGATCGTGCTTGGGATAAACCCTTTGTTTCAATCCCTGAAAGGGATTAGAGGTCATTGGGACTTGTGGCTGATCCGGCGATCTTATCCAGGCCCATCTCGTTTCAATTCCTGAAAGGGATTAGAGGTCATTGGGATGTTCAGGATCCTCCGGTTGCTTCCCGTTGATTCGTTTCAATCCCTGAAAGGGATTAGAGGTCATTGGGACTTTGCGAGGATTTTGTTCTGGCTTGGGGAGATTGTAACGAACGCGGCACAGTTAGTTAAAGGTCATTGGGACTTTGCGAGGATTTTGTTCTGGGCTATATTTGCCGTTTCAATCCCTGAAAGGGATTAGAGGTCATTGGGACCGGTGATAATCAAGGGAATCTCTGGGTGAGCCTTGTTTCAATCCCTGAAAGGGATTAGAGGTCATTGGGACCGGACAACCTAGAGGAAGACAGCGACGGATTGACCGAAGTTTCAATCCCTGAAAGGGATTAGAGGTCATTGGGACGGATGCCCTAATCATGCCGCCACCGATGAAGCTAGTTTCAATCCCTGAAAGGGATTAGAGGTCATTGGGACCCAGAGTCGGTAACCTGTTCCAAAGTTGGCATAGTTTCAATCCCTGAAAGGGATTAGAGGTCATTGGGACGTCTGGCCCTAGATTGGCCTGGTATCCCGAAACGTTTCAATCCCTGAAAGGGATTAGAGGTCATTGGGACTGTATTATTTTGGCCCGTGATTCTCAGCAGTTATTTGTTTCAATCCCTGAAAGGGATTAGAGGTCATTGGGACATAGTAAGTTTGTTCGTCTCAGCCCTTGGGCTGGGTTTCAATCCCTGAAAGGGATTAGAGGTCATTGGGACAAACATCACGATCGGCACGGGAGCAACTTTACTAGAGTTTCAATCCCTGAAAGGGATTAGAGGTCATTGGGACTCGATGCTTTGCCCCCTGGGTATTTTCTTCAAGTTTCAATCCCTGAAAGGGATTAGAGGTCATTGGGACCTTTCGGGTCTGCTGGCCCGAACAAATAGTGAACCGTTTCAATCCCTGAAAGGGATTAGAGGTCATTGGGACCCAACCAACCGGAACGGAAACACCAGCGGGAAGCCAGTTTCAATCCCTGAAAGGGATTAGAGGTCATTGGGACTCTGAACTATGGCACGAAAAGACTATTACGTTGAGTTTCAATCCCTGAAAGGGATTAGAGGTCATTGGGACTTACTTTGGCCGCCAACTGCCTCTAATAATTTGTGATCACTTGTTTCAATCCCTGAAAGGGATTAGAGGTCATTGGGACTGGGACATTGTGACGAGGTTTAGTGCCGGGATTTACCCGGTTTCAATCCCTGAAAGGGATTAGAGGTCATTGGGACATCTTCAAGTTCGCCCGTTGCTGGGTCTGCTACCAATGTTTCAATCCCTGAAAGGGATTAGAGGTCATTGGGACGAACTCATCTCCATTCGGTTGAATCCGTGTGGATAATGGCAGTTTCAATCCCTGAAAGGGATTAGAGGTCATTGGGACGAAATAGATTAACTCTCATCATCTCCCCCTTCCAATGTTTCAATCCCTGAAAGGGATTAGAGGTCATTGGGACCGCGGTCCCCCCCTTTCCCAGGGGAGGGGGAAGAGGTTTCAATCCCTGAAAGGGATTAGAGGTCATTGGGACTTGTTGGGTAGTCTCAGGGGCATCGGTGGATTCGTTTCAATCCCTGAAAGGGATTAGAGGTCATTGGGACCACGAACGCGAGAGCAAGCGGCGCGGCAACCCCCAGTTTCAATCCCTGAAAGGGATTAGAGGTCATTGGGACTTTTTTCGGCTTTTTGCCGTTTAAGTTCATTGAAGACGTAGGTTTCAATCCCTGAAAGGGATTAGAGGTCATTGGGACGACCAACTCGAAAAGGGCGAAATCATCTCGGACATGTTTCAATCCCTGAAAGGGATTAGAGGTCATTGGGACCCGACTTTCTGGAGTTTTACCCTCTATGCAGTGAAGTTTCAATCCCTGAAAGGGATTAGAGGTCATTGGGACAAAGGAAGGGGATAATTTCCTCGGGAAGGCGCTTGTTTCAATCCCTGAAAGGGATTAGAGGTCATTGGGACCGTAAGTCGTAGCGCCGCAGGGAAGGGGTATTTAGTTTCAATCCCTGAAAGGGATTAGAGGTCATTGGGACGCGGGAGGCAAAATTTTATCCTAGGAACTGGGTGGTTTCAATCCCTGAAAGGGATTAGAGGTCATTGGGACTCGCTGCATCAAGCTGGTAGGCGAGGAATTCACTGTTTCAATCCCTGAAAGGGATTAGAGGTCATTGGGACGCTCATGAGCGCTCATGATACTTACCTCATTTGGCTAGTTTCAATCCCTGAAAGGGATTAGAGGTCATTGGGACAAGGTTGCGCCTTATTTCTTAATTCAGGGTGTTCAGTTTCAATCCCTGAAAGGGATTAGAGGTCATTGGGACTTCTTTTGCTAACAAAATTGATACAGGATTCTATCGTTTCAATCCCTGAAAGGGATTAGAGGTCATTGGGACCTGAATAATTGGAATTTAAATGATAATTCTTTTGCTGTTTCAATCCCTGAAAGGGATTAGAGGTCATTGGGACCCGGTTCCGGAAGTGTGTTGATTAACTTAAGAGAGTTTCAATCCCTGAAAGGGATTAGAGGTCATTGGGACCCCTTCGCCCTCGTAGCGTTTGTGCGGAAGTTGTCGCGTTTCAATCCCTGAAAGGGATTAGAGGTCATTGGGACTGATGGGGTTGGAGAAATTATCAAGGGAGTTCCTTTGTTTCAATCCCTGAAAGGGATTAGAGGTCATTGGGACAAATTTCCAGACTCGCCCTCAATCCACCTTTGTGGTTTCAATCCCTGAAAGGGATTAGAGGTCATTGGGACCTAACAACAAACGAATGGTGCGAAGCATGGGAAGTTTCAATCCCTGAAAGGGATTAGAGGTCATTGGGACTGAAGTTTGGATCTATATAATTGAGCGATAGATGTTTCAATCCCTGAAAGGGATTAGAGGTCATTGGGACTAAGATATGGCGATGCTACAACAAGGGGGACAAGTGTTTCAATCCCTGAAAGGGATTAGAGGTCATTGGGACCATTCCATATTCTCACCGAAACTATCCATATCAAGTTTCAATCCCTGAAAGGGATTAGAGGTCATTGGGACTGGAGATTGTTTTTCCCGTTCAGCCAATTACTCCGTTTCAATCCCTGAAAGGGATTAGAGGTCATTGGGACGTTTCCAGGGAGCCACTGCGGTTCTTCTGTCGGAAGTTTCAATCCCTGAAAGGGATTAGAGGTCATTGGGACGGAAATGAAAGAACGCCTTAAGTCTAATGAAAAAGCAAGTTTCAATCCCTGAAAGGGATTAGAGGTCATTGGGACAAGGAACCAGCCCCGGGGGACAAGCACCAGCGGGGAAAGAGTTTCAATCCCTGAAAGGGATTAGAGGTCATTGGGACGAGGGTTATTGGCTGAGAAATCTGGCGGTAACCCTGTTTCAATCCCTGAAAGGGATTAGAGGTCATTGGGACTTTGATAACTTCCCCGACATTTTCGGCCCCCGCTGGTTTTATCCGTTTCAATCCCTGAAAGGGATTAGAGGTCATTGGGACTTACTTAAATCCACTTCTTCCTCGTTTTTAGCGGGGTTTCAATCCCTGAAAGGGATTAGAGGTCATTGGGACGTTACCTTGATCAGCCCGAAGGGCATAGCTATAGTTTCAATCCCTGAAAGGGATTAGAGGTCATTGGGACCTTAAAAGAATAAGAGAGGCATCCTTCTGGGATGTTTCAATCCCTGAAAGGGATTAGAGGTCATTGGGACACGGCACGGACGCAAGCGACCGACCGGGCAGCGAACGGTTTCAATCCCTGAAAGGGATTAGAGGTCATTGGGACCTGTCTCAAATAGCAAAAATCTGGGAAAGCGCGGGGTTTCAATCCCTGAAAGGGATTAGAGGTCATTGGGACGCTGAGTTCTTGTAGCTGAATCTTTCCATTTCTGTTTCAATCCCTGAAAGGGATTAGAGGTCATTGGGACTTCCGAGTGATACGATTTTCACGGTTTTTGAGCAAGTTTCAATCCCTGAAAGGGATTAGAGGTCATTGGGACTTTGCCCGAATCATCACCTGGGGAACTTCCTTGGGTTTCAATCCCTGAAAGGGATTAGAGGTCATTGGGACATGTAATTATCTTCAATTTTGATTTTTACCGGCAAGTTTCAATCCCTGAAAGGGATTAGAGGTCATTGGGACAGGGGACAGCCTTACAGGTATATGTTTTTATCACCTAGGGTATAATAGGGAAGGGAGGGACCCCAGGTATCCCCGGATGATGAAAGA
>NZ_JAMXFC010000037.1 GCF_025370755.1 Laspinema sp. D2d
GCCAAGGGGAGCCTAGATGCAAGTCGGGCTCCCCTCTTTATTGCTTTCGTGTCACTGGCTTAGTCTAAACTCCAGTATTTTAGAGTAGGTGGAATAAGTCAGCAATGTAAACTTTTCGACTGCCATCAGGACAAGCATTGAAAGCAATTCGCCGAAAATCCGAATCCCACGCCGGATGAGGATCCACTCGGAGTTCTCTTTTAGGACCAGAAAAGAGTGGGTCTACATGAATTCGTACTAAAGTTTTTTCTTCCCCAGTTTGTAAATCGATTAAACGGAGCGGGGTGGTCCCATCACCAAAGGCTACAGACTCATAGGGATAAGCATCGGTGAGGATATATCGTCGGTTGGGATGCAGGGTAGGATGCCCAGAACCTGGTATCTGATCAATGATCGTGCCATAATCAGTTCCATCATATTTGGCTTTCACGAACCTCAACCCCTCACCATGAATATTCAAATTCATCATGATCGTTTCTCCGTCTGGACACCAATTAGGGTGGTGGCCCCCTTTAGACCATTCAGAATCTGGAATCGCAACATGGATATCTGAGGCATCAGCCTTCATGGTAATTAAGTTCAGCCTTCTTTGAGGCGGTCTGTTCTTAAGCCAGCGCACCAAACTCTGCTTGCGGGCGATCCATCGCAGGATGAACATCAGGCGATCGCCTTGGGGGTTCCATTTGACATGAAACCCATAAAAATCTCCATTTTTATATTCAGCAGCCGGAAAAAATTGCCCACAGAGATCTACAATCTCTTTTATAGACACCAGTAGCTTGCATTCTCCGGTGGAAGTGTTAGTTACAAATACTCCATCTTCAGAGGAAGCTCCCTTGTTAGAAGGAATAGAGTCTGAGGGAATAATTACACCATACCCCTTCTGGGTCTTTCCAATCCTTAACAGACAAGGACTCGCCCCCCACTTACCATCCGGGGATAGGGCATAGATAGATCCCTGAAGTTTTTTCTGGGTGCCTGAAAATGGATCTATACGAATCCCAAATGCTTGCCAAGTCTGAGGATCTACATCATTAAAGAATAACTGGGTATCATCTACACCCCATTGCACTTGAGCCCCGAGCTGGGTGTCCCATCCACGAGTTTCAGCGACCACGCTTTGAACTCCTGTTTCTAGATCAACGAGAAGGACCTGTGCGATGTCTGCCGGTTTAGGTAGACGATCCTCAAAGGGAAAACGAGTTAACGCTAGGTAACGACCTGATGGACTGAAGGGGGAAGTATCGAAAAAGCGGTGAATAACTCCTCCTGTGTCTGGGGTCACACACCAAACCGGAACCAGGGGGTTAAATTGAGTATATTGTGGAAAATGAGCCGATAAGTCTAATGTCATACAAAATTGTTGGGTATCACTGAAAAAATTATACGATGAACCTACGACAACAGGCTGTTAAAGGGATAATTTGGTCAGCATTTCAAACGGTTGGCAGTCAGATCATTTCATTAGGAATTTTCTTTCTTCTTGCCCGTCTCCTAAATCCAACAGATTTTGGTTTAGTTTCTTTAGCGGGGGTTTACTTATCTTTCGTACAAGTTTTCGTAGATCAAGGATTTGCGGAAGCGATCGTGCAACGTCAAAACTTAGAAAAAGAGCATTTGGACACGGCATTTTGGGTAAGTATCTGCATGAGCGGAGTGCTGATATTGGTTACCCTAATTGCTGCTGAACCTATTGCAATCGCCTTTAAGAGTCCAGAAATTTCACCGCTTATCTGTTGGTTATCCTTGGGCTTCTTACTGTCTGCATTAAATAGTGTTCAGCAAGGTCTATTTCGTCGTAAACTTGCCTTCCGCGCTTTAGCGATGAGATCCATTGTGGCCATGATATGTGGCGGCATTACTGGAGTGGTCATGGCTTTCTTGAACTTCGGAGTCTGGAGCCTGGTCGGTCAACAATTAGTAAATGGAACTGTCGGGGTCCTTCTTCTTTGGTGGGCGGGGGATTGGCAACCCGGTTTTAAAGTTTCTAAACGTCACTTTCAAGAATTATTTAGTTATAGCGCTAATATCCTAGGGTTCAATATTCTCAATTTTTTCAACCGGCATTCTGATGATTTTTTAATCGGTTACTTTCTAGGAACTGAGGCTTTAGGCTATTATACTATTGCCTATCGCCTACTGCTCACCATGACTAATCTAATTCGTAACCTTTCTCAAGTGGTACTCCCTACGTTGTCTCGAGTGCAGGATGATAACGAAAGAATGCAACGGGGATTTTATACCGCTTCTCAACTCACTTCTTTAGTTGCCTTTCCTGTTTTTATTGGAGCTTCCGTCTTAGCCCCAGAGCTAATTAATGGCTTATTTGGAGAACAGTGGTTGCCCAGTATTCCGGTGATGCAAATTCTCTCCTTGATCGGAATAGTTCATTCACTAGATGGAATTAGTATTAACGTTATTAAAGCAATGGGGAAACCCGATTGGATCCTCAAAGTCAATATTCTCAATGCTATATTGAATGTGGTGGCATTTATTCTAGTCGTGCGGTGGGGAATAATCGCTGTAGCTGCAGCCTATGTCATTCGAGGTTATTTAATTCCTTTACCGATTTTTTGGCTCATGACCCAAAAATTGATCAGGGTCGAACTGAAAACATATCTTCAAAGATGCTCTACTCCCTTCTTATCAACTTTAGTCATGGTGGGAGTGATTCATGGAGCTAGATATTTTCTGGATGATGTCCTAGAGGTCAAGGCTGTCTTAGCGATTTGTATTTTAGTGAGTGCTATAACCTATGTCCTGGCAATTTGGAAACTTGATTCAAAATTATTTGACCAGGTTATAAACTTGATAAAGTTATCTATTTCATCCAAAAAACAAAAAAGTTCATTGTAACCTCAAAAATCTGTAGAAGTCAGCAACAAATATATGGAACAGCTCATTAAAAAACGGATCTTTCTAGTTGGCTGCCCTAGATCTGGGACCACTTTACTACAAAGCCTACTCGCGGCCCACCCCCAAATTGCATCGTTCCCAGAATCACACTTTTTTCAAAGCCTTTCTCCTGCACAACCTTGGATTCGAGCTTTAGGAATAGGATTGGCTTCACGTCGCCGAGCCAGATATCGCCTTAAAGAGTTTCTAGGTAACATAGGCCAACAAAAAATGATAGACCAGTGCTTGCCACAATGGGCTATTTTTATGAGCCAATACACCTCAGCCTTTACAAAAATTTTGGATCGTCTTACCCAAGCGGAAGGTAAAACGCTCTGGGTGGAAAAAACCCCGGGCCACTTGCACCATATTGAGGAAATTCAAAAATTTGTAAAAGAAGTAAAGTTCATTCATATCATCCGCCAGGGTGCAGATAATGTGGCCTCTTTGTATGAAGTAACCCAAAAGCATTCACAATGGGGGGGATCAAGAAATATTGATCAATGTATTGAGCGCTGGATTGAAGATGCTCAAATTACTCAGGGATATTTGCCCTACCCCAATCATACCGGAGTCAGGTACGAAAAACTGGTGGAAAGGCCCAAGTCGGTTCTCATAGATTTATGCGAATTCTTGGATATATCATTTGATGAAAATATGCTCACTCAATATGGTAAAATGGCCAAGGGAGTTGTTCGCGCTGATGAGTCATGGAAAGCATCCGTCAGCGACCCAATTCACAATGCCAATGGCAAAAAGTTCTACCAACTTTTCAATGATGATCAAAGGCAACATATTCTTGAGCGAGTATCTCCAGTTGACGAAACTCTAAGTCAGCTACTTTAATCGGGAAGGAGCACCCCTCCTAGCTCAACCTTTATTAGTTAAACTGGGGGGCCCATCTTCTTAATCCCAAATTTGGGGTGGCTTCTCAGTCCAACTCAGAGAATTAAGACTTTTGCTCTCTGAGACTATGTAGCAGTGAAATCCATGTTTATGGAGGGGACCCAAATAAAGGATTAAAGGAAGAAGAAAATCTTAAGCTAAATTAACCTACTAGCACTCCTTATATCTTAGTGCTTTCTTCTTTACCCTAATCCGAGCAGCCAGACTCCTAGAAGCCCAAAACTTTAGGTAATGGATTGAATAGAGAAATAGTCTAAACCCTTATAAAATGTGTTAGACTCAATATATATACAGAGGATTAAGATAAACTCATGGGCAACCTTGATACTCCTTTTGTGTCCGTCATTATTCCCGTTTTTAATGATTCAAAACGTTTGGTGGCTTGCTTACAATCTCTAGAAAACCAAACTTACTCGAAAAAATCATATGAAGTTATTGTTGTTGATAACGGCTCGGATGAAGAGATTAAAAGTGTAGTTCTTCAATTTAGTCAAGTGGTAGTCACTGAAGAAAAGGCTCCCGGTTCTTATGCTGCTCGGAATAAGGGAATTTCTCTTGCGCAAGGGGATATTTTTGCTTTTACCGATTCCGATTGCATCCCCCATGCTGATTGGATTGAAAAAGGAGTGGACAATTTGTTGGGTGTTAATAATTGTGGTCTGGTGGGAGGGAAAATCAATATTTTCTTTAAAGACACAACAAATCCAACGGCTGTTGAGCTTTACGACAGTGTTATGGCTTTTCCCCAGAAAAATTATATAGAAGGAGATAAATTTGCTGTGTCTGCAAATCTTTTTACGTTTCGGTCAATTTTTGAAAAAGTTGGACTTTTCGATACGGAAGTAAAATCGGGAGGGGATTATAACTGGGGTCGCCGAGTATTTGCGGCTGGTTATCAGTTAATTTATGCACCAGATGTTTGTGTGGATCACCCAGCCCGTTCTTCATTTAAAGAGCTTTACAAAAAAATTGTACGAGTGATTGGAGGCCAGTATGATTTAAGTCAAAACAGTCCCCTTTATCCCTCTAATAAATTCCTTAAATTATTAGGTAGAGATTTAATTCCTCCCTTTAAATTTTCTGTGTCTATATTATTTAGCGGAGAAGTTAACGAATTTGATAAAAAAATAAAAATTATAGCCGTCAGGTGGTATGTAAAATATACCAGGGCCTGGGAAAGAGCTAAATTACAATTTAAGGTGAGTAAAGTTAGAGAAAGGTAAAGGATAATTAACCCTTTCAACAGTTTAATATTAAACCCATAACGTCTCTCGGAAAACAATGAAGGTCTTACACTTAAATACCTCCTATGGAGGAACGGGTTCTGGAAAAGGAGTAGCTTGGCTTCATCAAGCTCTAAAAGAAGCTGGAGTCGAATCTAATGTGCTTGTATCCGGTCAAACAGTAGCTAACCCAAATGGCTTAAAGCCTCAAAGTAATTTGGCTTATAAATGGAGCCGTCTATTATATAAGTTAGATAAATTTCCCTTGAAGTTTTATCGTAATAAAGTTTCACATCCATCTTTTTCTCCAGCATGGATTTCTCAAAATATTAAACAAGAAATTGACCGGATTAATCCAGATGTGATTAATTTACATTGGGTTTGTGGAGGCTTTGTCAAGCCCGAACAAATAGCCACATGGAATAAACCTTTAGTTTGGACCCTCCGAGATATGTGGGCTTTTACAGGAGGCTGTCATTATGACAGAAATTGTAATAAATATCAAAGGTCTTGTGGGGCCTGTCCTATTTTGGGGTCCCAAAATGACAATGATATATCCAAGCAGCTTTGGGAAAGAAAAGCCAAATCTTGGCAGGGTATCAATTTAACTTTGATTGTCATTAGCAATTGGCTAGCTGATTGTGCCAGAAAGAGCAGTCTCTTTAAAGATTCCAGAATAGAAATTGTTCATAATGCAGTAGATGCATCAAAATTTAAACCCCTCCCTAAAAATCAAGTTAGGGAATTACTTGGTTTAGATTTAACCCATAACCTTGTACTTTTTGGGGCCTTAAATGCAACGGGAGATCCCCGAAAAGGTTTCCAATATATCACCCCCGCTTTGCAAGAGCTGGCGAAAAGTAGTTTAGCAGGAAATACTGAGTTAGTTGTTTTTGGCTCATCTCAGCCTGAAAATGCTCCGGATATTGGAATGAAAGCCACTTATCTCGGTACAGTCAATGAAGAAACAAAACTGGCTCAAATTTATGCAGCAGCCGATGTAACTTTAGTGCCTTCCGTTCAGGAAGCCTTTGGAAAAGTTGCAATTGAATCATTAGCTTGTGGGACTCCTGTGGTGTCGTTTGATTCAACAGGATTAACAGATATTATCGAACATCAAAGAAACGGTTATCGAGCAAACTGTTTTAGCAGTGATGATTTAGCGCAGGGAATTCTCTGGGTATTAGAGGATGAGGAACGCTGGCAAACGCTCTCCCATCGCGCAAGACAGAAAGTAGAGGAGGAATTTACACTTCCGATTCAAGCTGCGGCTTACATCAAGATATATGAAGATATTTTACAAAAATCAATGTAAAATAGCCTCTTGAAACAGTGTAAAGTAGAGAGGGTTGACATCCAACACTTGAATCCAAATTAGAGAACTGCGTCATGAAAGATTTTGGGGTTATCGTTGCTTGTTATGATAAAGACTATAGCTTTGCTAAAGGTTGCTGTGCAAGTATTAGATATTTTTTGGGTGATGTTCCAATTGCCTTAATTGTAGATGGTAATTTTTCGATAAAAGAATTAGAAAATGCCTATGGAGTTCATGCACTCTACCGGCCTGAATCTGCTCATGAATGTTTAAGGGACAAAGAATGGCGATCTTCCACCAAGATGCTGGCATTTTGGGAAAGCCCCTGGGAATATTTCCTTTATTTAGATGCGGATATTGTTGTATGGGGCGACTTACTAAAGTTTGCAAATTTTACAGACTATGACATGATTATTGACCATCCGGCTTATGAATTTACGAATGAGGCAATTAACAAGTGGTTTTTCAACGGAATTCAAATAGAAAAGTATTTTCCTGATTTTCAGTGGCAGCAACGTCCGTACTTTTGTACAGGTGTATTTTTTGCAAAGCGAAATATTTTTGATTTAACAGAATATCAAAAGCTATTGGAGTTAAGGTTAGCTAATCCCAAAATGTTTTATGGGATGGATCAAGGTTTATTAAATTTAATGATTTTTCGGGCGGCTGATCGCGGAGAAATCAGACTCAAACAAGAGTCGATGCAAGTCATTATTTCTAATTTTTCTATTTCTGAACTAAACCAACGGTTTCCGATGGATAAAACAGGACCAATTTGTATCGAAAATGATGCGACAGTCATTCACTGGTCGGGTCAAAAGCCTTTTATTTCTCGCTCAACTGTTTACTCAGAACCGATGAATTTTTTTAGACGGAAGTTTATCCAGGATGCTTGGGGCTATCAAGGGTTAAGAGCAGAGTTGATGTTACAAATAGAAGATTTTAAGATGTACAAAAATAAATTAATGCGTCGATTGATTCCCTGGAGTAAATAAAAGCCGGAGGAAACCAAAGATTAACGGATTAAGATATGTCAGGGTAAACCTTTACTATAAATCAACAGTAAATGTACAACAGGACGAAAAAAGCAGATGAGAAGGAGAAAAAGACATAAGATTTTTTATAAAGTTGCGCTTTTTAGTTTGATTATTATCGTGGTCTTGCTTGGAGTGATAGCTCGCAACCCCGCACAACACACTATTGCTGAATCCTGGGGTCAAAATGATTATATAGGTTGGACACCCCTGCCGGAAAATATATTTAATGAAAATAGAATTTCGCAAGTTATTTATGTTGATATCAATCGAACTAATGCATCGGATGATAACCCCGGTACTGAAAAATTGCCGCTAAAAAATATTCATAAAGCGGCCAATATAGCCCTACAAAATTACAAAAATGAAAAAAGTACAAAAATAATTGTTTTCCCCGGGGTTTATCGAGAAAGCATATCTTTAACGGTTGATAAACCCAGTCAAAAAGCGCTGATAGTTTTTGAAGCTAAGGAATCTGGTTCAGTACTTTTGTCCGGTTCAGATTTGTGGCAAAATTGGACGCCGTTGCCTAATGCAAATCTTTATATGCATGATTGGCCTTATAATTGGGGAATTTCCGATAATCCTTGGCCTGCCACTATTGAGTTGGAACCGATAGTCCTTCGTAGAGAAATGATATTTGTCAATAATAATTTATTGAGGCAAAGAACTTCATTATCAGAGGTAAGCGAAGGTGATTTTTATGTATCAGAAGAAAATAAAAAAATTTATATCTATCCCGAATCAAAACTAGAGAAAAATATAGAAAATCTTAAAATTGAAGTGGCTACTCGTGAAACTATTTTTTTTTCAAGAGGAGTTAATAATTTAGTGGTAAGGGGATTTCAGTTTCATCATGCAAGCTCGGAATTTTTTAAAATTCCGAGTGTTACGATTCGCAAGGCAAAAAACATCTTGATTGAAAATGATGAATTTTCTTGGAATAATACAGTTGGCCTGCAAATCGCTCAATGTGAAAATGTCATTGTCAAAAATATTAAAGCAAACAATAATGGTATTGCTGGAATCACGGGAAATAGATTAACCAATGTGCTTTATGAAGAGGTTGAAAGTTCGTACAATAATTGGCGAGGAGATTGGGGAGGGTTTTATAAATGGGCTCCCGGTCAAAAATTTTTGTTCTTACGGAACGCAACCTTCCGTAGATATAGAGCAGTGGGTAATCGAGCAGCAGGACTTTGGCTTGATTTTGATAACGCTGGGGTGAGGATAGATGAATCATACATTTGCAATAATTTTCATGCAGGTCTATATATTGAAGCAAGTCGTCACATCCACGTAACGAATACGACGATCTGTAACAATCGGGCGAATCCTAAATCTGCTTTTCATCATCCAGGCATCTTGGGAACGACTTCTAGCCATGTTGTTTTAGAAAACAATAAAATTTGTGGAAATGATCGCTCCCAAATCAAAATCCAAGTGGTTAAACCTACTGGGCTTCGCGAGGTTTTTAATTGGGAAACTGAAGAGACATATTTTTTAAAATCTGAATATTGGATTGTCAGAAACAATCGAATTATTGCTAACAACAAAGACCAAATGCTCATTTATTTGCAGCAAAATTTGGAGGATTTTTCAAGAACTTTATTGTCCGACGGAAATTTGTGGTATAATCCTGAAAATAAGCGAGTCTTTCAAGTTGATGAAAACAGACCCCGCTTGTCTCGAAAAAGTTTTCAGGAATGGAAAATTTTGACTAATCAAGATCAACATTCCGTTTTTGGGGCTACAGGTTTAGACTTTCAGTGTGATTCTTAATCGCTCATTGACTCTTCTGTAGTCAAGGTGTGAGAGCAGAGCCTTAAACAACAGTTAAGTTAGAGGGGAGTTTTTAAAAAGATTTGCTATGATTAATAAAGAATCAGTTTATGTAATTATCCCAGTACACAACCGTAAGGCCCTAACCCTTAATTGTCTAGAACACCTAACAAAAACGGGAGATTACCAGCGTTATCATATTCTTGTGGTGGATGATGGTTCCACCGATGGAACGGCAAAGGAGATCGCTGCTTCCTACCCAGATGTAACCCTGTTACCAGGAAATGGGGACTTATGGTGGACTGGTGCGATCGCCGCCGGGATGGAATATGCTAACAGCAAAGGAGCAGAATACTTTATTTGGCTCAATGACGATTGTTTACCGGAACCCGGTACTTTACCTTTACTTCTAAAGGTTACCCAAGAAAATCCCGATACAATTACCGGTGCAGCTTGCTATAGCGCCGATTCTAATTCTCCCATTAGCAATGGATTTATCGGAAGAAAATCATTGATCGTAAGTCCCGAAGAAATTATATTTGTTCAAGGAATGTCTGGGTTTTGTGTTGTAATTCCTCAATCGGTATTTGCAAAAATTGGGCCACCTGAAGCAGATAAATTTCCTCAATATTCCGGAGATGATACTTATACTTTAAAAGCCACTCGTTCAGGATTTAAAGCTTGTATTGTCGGAAGCGCTAAGGTTATTCTGGTTGGTAAAGTTCGAGTGACTCATAATATTCAGCACTATATTCATCCTAGCCAGAGTATTACCCAAACTTTTAAGGCATTATTCTTGAGTAAAAAATCTCCATACTATTTACGGAGCCGGTTTTTTTATCATATACAAAAATATGGATATATTTTGGGGGCTTTCCTGTTTGCCCTTAAATTTAAACTATGGGTACTTCAGTGGTTACAGAAAGAATTTTTTCTTAAAAATATGGATCAAGTTGAAGTCAAGTAAACTGCTGATGGGGAGTTAGTATGAATTTTAATTAATTCTGACCGATTGTTAATAAATTTAGAGAGGGTCTGAGCGATCGCCAGAATTTGACCAATCACAGTTCGACCCTTGCTCAGTTTTCAAAAAATATCTCTAACTCGACTTCTATGAAGAAATACTCTCCGGGCAATAATGAATGGTTAAATCATAAAGCATAGGGGGATGATTGACTGACCTATATAATGTAGTAGGAGTAAGAATTAAATAGCAATCTTAAGCTCATTAAAATGAAAGCAATGGGGTTTATTTCAATCTAGCATTATTTCCTTTGAGCGGCTTATTTATATTGAAGCTTAGGAAACTGTACCTCGCCATTGCGTCCAATGGGGAAATAGGAAAAAATCAAAGCTTAGTCAATGGCAGTAAAATCTTGGGTAACAATCTATAGGTTTCATATAATTTTGTAGGTGAAATATGGAGGAAATCTAAGAAAACGCTTCATTCCTTTCATTAAAATACTCAAGATTCAGATTTGGTCGAACGTTTTAGTCTAACCTATGAAATGTACTCGGATTACCCGTCAGAAGCGTGATCCATCTCAGTATCGAAGTCTTGATCTATTACGCAACTGGGATAGACACCTTGCAGTAGATGCGCGACGACAAAATCTTAGGCAATGGGCCTTTATGAAATTTAAAACTCCACATTCAACCCCAGGCCGAACAGACACTGACTCTACGGGATTCTCAAATACATATTTAGGGTTGGTCCAATAGTAATTTCCTGTGTACTATAGGGTAAACTATGAATATGTCCAGGAGGATGGTTTACCTATGAGAGTGCTTGTTTCTAGCTATGCTTGTAGACCCCATGTTGGCTCTGAACCGGGAGTGGGTTGGAACGTTATTCAGCAATTGGTCAAATATCACGAAATTTGGGCGATTACCCGAGAAGACAATCGCCCTAGTATTGAAGCAGAACTAGCTCAAAATCCTGTAAAGGGATTGCACTTTATTTACTATGATTTTCCGGATTGGGCAACTTGGTGGAATAAAAACCAACGAGGGGTTCAATTTCATTACTATTTATGGCAGATTGCGGCCTATTTTTTAGCCCGCAAGCTTCACCAAGAAGTCCAATTTGACTTAATTCACCACGTGACTTATGTGCGTTATTGGACTCCTAGCTTTATCGCCCTACTTCCGATTCCCTTTATCTGGGGACCTGTTGGTGGCGGAGAATCTGCACCCAAATCTTTGCTCGGACACTTGAACCCTCGTGGTAAAGTTTACGAAACATTACGGGACTTGGCTCGTGGGATAGGAGAGATAGACCCTTTCGTACATCTGAGTGCTCAACGCAGTGTCATTGCCTTAGCGACCACGGAACAAACAGCAGCACGGTTGCGGAAACTGGGGGCTAAAAATGTGCAAGTGGTTGGAGAGTGTGGGATGAGTTCTGATGAAATAGAGAAGCTACATAATCTACCAGCTCCCTCTTCTTCCCCAGTATGCTTTATCAGCATTGGACGACTTTTACACTGGAAAGGGTTTGACTTGGGCCTTCAAGCTTTTGCAAAAGCTAAAATCGAAGGTTCTCAATACTGGTTGGTAGGTGACGGTCCCGAAAAGTTACGGCTTCAAACATTAGCTTCCCAACTGGGTATCGCCGATCAAGTGAAGTTTTGGGGAAAGTTGCCACGGGAAGAAACTTTGCGCCGACTTGCAGAAAGCCACGTTCTGGTTCACCCTAGTTTACACGACTCGGGAGGATGGGTTTGCTTAGAGGCAATGGCAACGCAACGCCCGGTTATTTGTCTTGATCTTGGAGGACCAGGGATTCAAGTAACTGAAGAGACAGGGGTGAAAATTTCTCCCGACAGTTTTGATGAAGTTATCGACAACCTTGCAAATGCATTCACGCTTTTGGCGAATGATCCAAAATTACGGGTGGAGATGGGAAATCAAGGCTATCGGAGGGTGAACGAGGTCTATCAATGGGATGTCAAAGGTTTATTTTTGGCCCAACTTTATGAAAAAACTGTTAATTCAGTCTCTTGGTAGGACTGCCCTTGAATATTAATCTAATCGTTCACGCATTTTTTGAGCAGTTATAAAACTCAACAGTCACTAAATAGTTTATATTCTGTTGTTGGTCGAAATAAGGGGGTGAAGACTGTCACCCTATCTTAACCTTTAGGCAATTTTGACAACCCGCTTGAAAATGAGTGAACATTAGGGTTATAATAAGAAGATGGACACTTTGGGGAGGTAATGCTATAGTTATGTAGATGTTCTCCTCTAAAATTGTCCCTCTAGCCAAGGGTAAAATACCAATTTTAGCAGGGGTTATAAACGCTGTCGTAATTCCCGCTCAAATAATAAGACTATAACCTGGATAATATTTCTTTATTTGTATTCCTTAAATCGGGAAAAAATATATCAAGGATTGATCAAAAAGGTTGGATTATGAGAAGTCTGAGGGTTTAAAGTTATCCTCTAGGAGGATTCAATAAAAAATAAATCTTGAGTTTGTAGCTGTCAACAGAAAATGAGAGTTTTTGTCTGATTTACCATTATGAATATTGCCTTTTATCTAAAAGTATTTCCGCCTAAAGGTAAACCCCTGAATCGGGGCCTCAAAAAAGCTGTGGATGGTCTGGCAGCTGGTTTGGTTGATTGTGGTGCTAATGTAAGTGTTTTATGTGAAGGGGAGCAGGATAGTTCCTTCCTGACTGAAGGAGGATATGAAGTTAAATGCTTTGCCAAGAATTATCCTAATGTATTCAAATTTTCTCTGTCTGACAATTTAAAAAAACATTTGCTGCAAAATTCCTATGATATTGTAGTTTTACATGGAATATTTCATCCTTCTCTTTATTCTTTATCTCGATTGTTGAAAGAAAAGGGTAATCCTTATATAGTAGCACCTCACGATCCTTATCATCCTTATATTTTTAAGAAAAACTCCCAGATTAAATGGCTGTATTGGTATTTCTTTGAACGAAAACTCTTGCAGGAAGCCAGCTTGATACAGCTTTTAGATATTCGTCATGGAGATTTATTACAAAGTCTAAAAATTGAAACCCCCTGTGTTGCTATTCCCAATGGATTTGATTCTAATGATATTATCCCGGAATCAAGTTTAAAATGGCCCGATCAGGGTCCAGCAAAACTTTTATTTTTAGGACGAATTGATTCTTACAATAAAGGTTTAGATATTTTACTGGATAGTTTTGCCCAAGTTCTTAATACAAATGAAATCGATTTAAACCTTCAAGGACCTGATTTTGGAGATAAAAAAATGCTCTTAAAAAAAGCTGAAAGCCTAGGAGTTTCTAGGAGTTTTTGGTGTAAAGAGCCTGATTTTAATGTTTCTCCTACTTCTATTATTGCAGGGTGTGATATTTTTTGTCTTCCTTCCCGGTTTGAGGGATTTGGATTATCTGCCTTAGAAGCAATGCAAGCAGGACGAGTGCTTTTAGTGTCGGAAATTGCGGGCATATCCCCCTTCGTTAAAGCAAGTGGCTGTGGTGTTGTTGTTCAACCCAACGTAGCTAGTGTGAAAGATGGATTAGTTGAACTATTAGCTTGCCGATCGCACTGGAAAGAAATGGGCCTTGCTGGTCGGCGGTATGTGGAGGAAAACTTACAGTGGAAAACCATTGCTGCCGATGCTTTAGAAAAATATAACCGCTTACTTAAACAGTAGAATGGTTGGAAGCACCAAAGTGTTGCCCATTTGTAAACTGGACAGGGGATTGACAGGATGCATATCCTCAGCATACACAATCGCTACCAAATTCGGGGTGGTGAAGATGAGTCACGAGAATCCGAAGAACGTCTCTTACGGGAAAACAACCATACAGTAGATGTTTACGAAGATCATAATGATCGCGTAGCAGAACTGGGAAAATTGCGCGTTGCCCTGCGAACCGTCTGGTCTGTGGAAAGCTATAAAATTGTCAGAGAACGGATCAAACAAAATCCCTACGATCTGATTCATGTTCAAAATTTTTTCCCCTTAATCTCTCCTTCGGTCTACTATGCCGCTAAAGCGGAAGGGATTCCGGTGGTTCAAAGTTTACGGAATTACCGTTTGCTGTGCGCGAATTCTTTCTTTTTCCGGCAAGGACAAGTTTGCGAAGACTGTATGGGAAAAGTGATTCCTTGGCCGGGAGTTGTTCACGCTTGTTATCGGGACAATCGTGCGGGTTCTGCAGCTGTGGTAGCCATGCAAACGGTCCATCGGGCTTTGCGGACTTGGACTAATATGGTGGATGTTTACGTGACTTTAACCGATTTTGCTCGGAATAAATTTATTGAAGCGGGTTTACCGGCTGACAAAATTGTGGTAAAACCCAATTTTGTCTCTACGGATCCGGGGGTGGGTGAGGGAAAAGGCGGGTATGCTTTTTTTGTTGGGAGACTTTCCCCAGAAAAAGGATTAGAAACGATGCTAACGGCCTGGTCACGTTTGGGAAAACGGATTCCCCTCAAAATTGTTGGAGATGGACCACTAGGTCCCTTCGTTGAACAGGCAGCACAAAACCTGCCCAATGTGGAATGGTTGGGTCGGCGTCCCTTGCCCGAGGTTTATGATCTGATGGGGAACGCTTCATTTGTTATTTTTCCATCGGAATGGTACGAAACTTTTGGCCGGGTTGCTGTGGAAGCGTTTGCGAAGGGAACCCCTGTGATTGCGGCGAATATTGGCGCGATCGCCGAGTTGGTGGAACAGGGACGCACGGGGAGATTCTTTCGTCCTGGGGATGTCGAAGACTTAATTGAGCAGGTCGAGTTTGCCTTAGATCATCCTGATCAAATGGCTCAGATGCGGCGGGAAGCAAGGGCTGAGTTTGAAGAAAAATATACAGCTGATCGCAATTATCAGTTACTCAGGGAGATTTACTCCCGCGCTAAAGGGTTGCATTAATGGATAAAAAGCGCTGGAGATCTCGATGGTATTTATAATCTAGGGGGGAATAAACGCCAGCAATGCTGCTGGCCGATCGCCCAAAAGCTCATCACAGCAGGAGAACAGAATGTCTGTAGTTATCGTAACCGGATCCGGTGGATTGATTGGTTCCGAGGCCGCCCTATTCTATGGCAAAGCGGGGTACAAAGTCGTCGGGATTGACAATGATATGCGTCAATACTTTTTTGGACAGGAAGCTTCCACGAGTTGGAACCGTGAACGAATCAGCAAAGAACTCGGGGATCAGTATGAACATAACGAAGTTGATATCCGCAATCCCGAAGCCATTAATGCAATTTTTTCTAAGTACAAATCAGATATCGTCCTAATTGTCCATACGGCGGCGCAACCCTCTCATGATTGGGCAGCAAAGGAACCGTTTACGGATTTCTCGATTAATGCCAATGGGACCCTGGTTTTGCTAGAGGCAACCCGGGAGTTTTGTCCGGAGGCGGTGTTTGCCCATTGTTCCACCAATAAGGTGTATGGCGATCGCCCGAATACATTACCCCTGGTTGAACAGGAAACCCGTTGGGAATTAGACCCCTCTCACCCCTACCAAAATGGGATCCCCGAAGAGATGAGCATTGACCAAAGTATGCATTCTCTGTTTGGGGCCTCGAAAGCTGCCGGAGATCTCTTGGTCCAAGAGTATGGGCGCTATTTTAATATTAAAAGTGCCGTATTTCGTGGCGGGGTCCTCAGTGGACCCCAACATTCCGGTGCTCAATTACATGGGTTCCCTTCCTATTTGATGAGATGCGCCATGACAGGAACCCCTTACACCGTGATCGGTTATAAAGGCAAGCAAGTCCGGGACGTCATCCACTGTACTGATGTGATTCTGGCGATGGATACCTTTTTTAAAAAACCTCGGATTGCTGAAGTGTACAACCTGGGTGGGGGTCGCGAGAGCAATACTTCGGTGATGGAAGGGATCCAAATGTGCGAAGAGATTACTGGCAAGAAGATGGAAACCAGCTACACTGAGACCAACCGCATGGGGGATCATATCTGGTATATCAGTGATTTAAGTAAGTTCAAATCCCATTATCCCGAGTGGAAATTAAGCTATCCTAGTGTCAGAGATATTTTTCAAGAAATCTATGACTTTAATCAGTCTCGCTGGGGGAGTTGAGTTGCCCAATTTCTTGGACATAACTTCTTGAAAAGTTATCAAGTCTTGCCAGGGTGTTCTACTAAAAAAATCAGCAATTAGCCCCAGCGCTAATTGCTATGGATTAAAATTTACCCAGTTCTAAATAGAGGTGATTGGGGTGATTAATCGAGGGAAATACTCCGTACTCGGAGTGGAAATATCAGCCATTGATTATGAATATGGTGTGGAAGCGATTATTAATGCAGCCAAGGCGCGATCGCCTCTAGCCATGACCGCTTTGGCGGTTCATGGGGTGATGACGGGCTTTTCTGATCCCGTTCATCGTCGCCGCTTAAACGCATTTGACTTGGTAACTCCTGATGGACAGCCAGTGCGCTGGGCGCTTAACTGGATTCATGGGATTAAACTGCCCGATCGCGTCTATGGTCCAACGTTGACTTTAAAAGTCTTAGAAGCGGCTGCAAGAGAAGGATTGCCGGTGTATTTTTACGGCAGCAAACAGGAAACCTTGGACCTATTATTGAAGAAATTAGAGGTTAAGTTTCCCGGGTTAAAAGTCGTTGGTGCAGAACCCTCTAAATTTCGCCGGTTAACTCCCGAAGAAAAGCAAGAAGTAGTTAATCGGATCAATAATAGCGGTGCAACCATTACTTTTGTGGGGTTAGGTTGTCCTCGTCAAGAAGTCTGGGTTTATGAGTATCGCAATCATTTATCCATGCCCTTGATGGCAGTGGGGGCTGCCTTTGATTTTCATGCGGGTACGGTATCTCAGGCACCGCCTTGGATGCAGAAACGGGGACTGGAATGGTTCTACCGATTGATTCAGGAACCGGGACGGTTGTGGAAGCGCTATTTGTTATTGAATCCGATGTATTTGACCTTTACTTTTTTACAAATGTTATCCATTTCTAAGCAGCCGGTTTTGAAGCCAACGGGAATGGAACCGGAAGAGTCTTATGGGTAAGCTATGAATCCGGTTGCGGCAGATTTCAAACTGCTGTTAACGGAACAAAGCCCGCTTAAAGGCGGGCTATTTTATGAGAATCACCGATCGCCCCATCCCTTCTACACTTACTTGCCAACCCCTTCTCTCTAATTCGCCGTCGAGTTTACTCGGGAATAGTGCCACCCTGGACTAACTTCTAAGGGCAGAATTTTTAAACCATTGAGTACAAATCCACGGTATGTCACCCCTTGGCAGGGATGCCACTCATAGATCGCTTCGCTACCTTCAAGATACTCAATTTCGCTCATTACCCGGTATTTGTGGCTTTCACTTTGAGAAAAAAGCATCACAGGGGTTTCTTCTCCAGCAGGGGCAATCAGTTTATGAGTGGGAGCAAATATACTCATGATTAAAACCTCGATTAAAACTTGAATTAAAGTAGGGAGATTCAGTGATTTCCCGGTTGACTTGTTGTATTATCAGCGGATTTTAACCTCTGCTGTGCGATCGCTATCCTCCAAGGCAAGTGAAATACTTTACTCTACTCCTGTGATTGCGATCGCATTCGATGTTTTTTAACGCGATACTCCACTTGTCCTACCCTTAACGGTGGCTTCATTCTAAAAACTGAGTCACTCAACCTGGGAAGATGGTAAAAAGCACTCAACAGCGGCTCTAAATTAAGAAGGAGAATCCAAATGCAATTTCAAACCTCAGCACAAGAAGCCTGTTATCACAAAGTCGCCCTCTGGATGCAAGAATTATTTGGCAAATTTCCCTGTGCTCGCCAAGATATCCCTGGATTGGGGCTATTTATGGGTTCCGCCCTGGTGGAAGTCCTGATTTTACCTTGGGGAGAAGAGGATTCTGTAATCAATACCCGCGCTTATGTGGTGACGGGGACGGAACTGACTGCGGATCTGATGCGCTTTCTCCTGGAACAGAATAGCAATATGATTTTCGGGGCTTTTGGCATTGACTCGAAGGGTGATATCCTGTTCGAGCATAGTATTGTGGGTTCCACTTGCGATAAAAAAGAACTGGAATCTTCGGTGAATGCTGTTCTGGAAGTCTCCGACGAGTACGATGATCAATTGGTAGAACGATGGGGCGGCAAACGTGCTCTCGATCGCATCTGCGGCAACTCTAACTAGAGCATCGGTACCCTAGCGGTTAAAACCCGGTTTCTTGAGAAATATCCCCATTAGGACCAAATCTGCGCCAGAAACCGGGGTTCTTGTCCCTTAGATCGAAACGGGGACCGAGGCCCTAACCCTTGTTAACCCCTGATAAACTCAGGTGGAGGGGCGATCGCTGATGAGTAATCCGGTCAGAAAATCCTTCCCTTTGGCGATCGCACCAGTCTAAGACGCGATTCCACCCCCACCAGCGATCGCGATCTCCAGCTTTTTTCTGAGTCGCTAAATTACTGACATAGCCTACATGACCCCCATACCGAGTCAGCAAAAGCTCGATCGCCGGGTTGCGATCGCAAATTTCCTTTAACTCCGGCACGATCGCTGGGTGAAAGATCGGGTCATCTGCCGCATACAAAATCAAGGTAGGTTTGGTAAACTCTGGCAAAATTTTCAGGGAATTGGTAGCGGCATAATACTCCTCTACCGAGGCAAACCCGAGACGGGGAATCACCACCTCATGATCAAATCCCCAAATGCTATTAACCCGGGCGATCGCCGAAGGGTCGAAGTGGTTGGGATGAAGCTGATGCAATTTCCAGGCAAGTTCTTTCAAGTTTTTAGTGATCGCCTTTTCCAGATATTGCCCCAAAGGTTGTTTCACTAAATAGGACATGGACCGATTAGAATCCAGATTGGGACAAATCACTGCCCCACCCCCTATTTCCTTGGGGTGTAAGTCTAAATCTTTTCCCCAATCGGCGATCGACTCCCCTGCTTTTATCCCCCACAACGCCAATTGTCCTCCCAAAGAATAACCCATAAACCAAAACGGTCCTGGACATCCCATTGATTTGGCTGTTGCCGCAATCTGTACAAAATCTTCCCCCTCGTACAATCCATCGGAACTCACAGTGGGAGATAATTCAGCAGTTTTTCCATGACCCCGCCAGTCAAAAAGGACCACAGAATACCCTCGGGCAAAAGCTTTCCGCCCCAGAATTTTCAAAAACCATTGTTGGGGAAGTTCTCCCGTAACCCCGTAAGTAGCCACAATAGTTCCTTTAGAGTGTGGGTTGCGGGCAATCCATCCATAAATCGGCACTCCTCCTGCGCCAGTAAAAAGGGTTTCTTGATAAGGCGCTTCAGGATCAGCGATCGTCTGTTCCCAGTCTCGACTCGCGACTAAGGCTGTATGCAGGGTCATCGCCAGCCCATTTTTTAAGAAAAATGGTGGATTGTAGTTTGAATCAAACATAACTCAGTCTCAATAATCGAGAGGATTGTGAAGAAAGCCGCGTACCATACTCTGCGGGACCAGAAATCAGGATCTGCTCTCTCGATTGTAACGAAATTGTAACAAAATGTAACGAAAGGGCTAACGTCAGCCTAGTTGAGGAAATCAATACAGCTTGATTCATCCTAAAGGTTACGTTGAGCGCGATCGCAATAAATCTGCGCCACGCGATCGCCTGGATTCCGATCTAAACACTCCCCAAACAACTGCGCCGACTCTCGAAACCTCTGGCGATCGTAAAGGGATAATGCTTCTGTAAATCGGTTTAGGGTTGCCAGCTTTCTGTCTCTCATTTCTGGGGAGTCAGCATCAAACACTTCATACACTGTCACCGCTTCGGATTTGCCTTTAACTTGGACATGATCAATGCGCCGAATCGCATAACTATCCCGCTGCTGTAACCGAGAATAAGTCTCTTCCGTAATTAAGAGGGCTACTCCATAATTTTTAGTTAATCCTTCCACCCGGGAGGCGACATTCACCGCATTACTAATCACCGTACTATCCATGCGATTTTGTCCGCCCACGGTTCCTAACATTAACAATCCTGTATTAATCCCAATCCCATTTTTAATCGGTGGAAATCCCGATTTACTACGTTCTTGATTGTACTCACCCAGGCGATGGAGCATAGAAATTCCCGCTTTTACGGCATTATCGGCTTCTCCGCTAAAAAGGGCCATAATTGCATCACCGATATATTTATCAATAAAGCCTGAATGTTCAGTAATGGCGGGTTCCATCCGGGATAGATAAGCATTAATAAACTTAAAATTATCCGAGGGGTCCATCATTTCACTGAGGGTCGTAAACTCTCGAATATCGGAGAAGAGCACCGACATTTCTAACTGAACTTGGTCCCCTAATTCCACTTCGACAATACTGGATTTATCTAAAAATTGCAGAAATTGATTGGGAACAAACCGTGCATAGGCTTGATTGAGTTGAAAAAGCTCATGGGTAAATCGTTCTCGTTCTGCCTCAGCCCGTTGGCGATCGGTGACATCAATTCCCACCGATACGGTAGCCGTCCCTTGTTGGTATTTTTGGGCGGCAATGAGATAATGTCGCTTTTCTTCATGGATCTGATAATCAATGATAGCAGAAGCTGATGTTTCAGGACTAGAAATGAATTCACTCAAAAAAATAGCTAACTTAGCATTTTCTTTTAAAAATCCAACTTCTTGACCAATAAAAGCTTCTTGCGAGAGGTTAAAGTTTTCGGCTAAATGACGATTTACCCCCACGAATACCCCACCGGAATCAATCCAGGAAATTGAACCGGGAACCGCATTTAACACCGCCTCTAGTTGCTCTTTTGCTTCGGCGAGTTCTTGTTCACGGGCTTTTAATTGTAGAACCATTTGGGTAAATATATTAGCGAGTCGTCCTAACTCATCCTCGCGATTAGCTACTTCATGTAAGGAGTTCGGTTGGAAAGTGTTGTTTTCAACAGCAATAGCAGCTTGAATCACTTTATCAACTTCTTGCAAATAGCTCGACATTTCTCGATTTGCCGAAATTAATGCTTCCTCCATTGCTTTGCGTTTAGTGACATCTCGGATGGTCAAAACCGCCGTGCGATCGCCATTTTTAAGTTCCACAAAAGAACCAGAAATTTCCAGAATGAGTAAATGCCCCTCCTGTTGAAATTCATATTCCCCTGTTGAATAATGTTGGGAGAGGACCTGATAAACAGGATGCTCTGTTTCTAACAGTACAGTCCCCCCTTGAGTTAGCGGAATTAGGGTGGAGAGAGGACAACCGAGAACCGAAAGATGACTCAGATTCACCAGGCGATCGAAGGTAGTATTGCACCATTGAATTACTCCATCTTCTCCCGTCCAGACGATCGCCTCATCAATTGATCCCAGGGCCAGTTCCATCTTGCCCAGAGTTGCCCGCAACTCTTTAATCACAATGGCTAAATCTCTTTGACCGAGTTCTAAGCCGGTTAATTGATTACTCATAGTCAATCTGGGGTATTAGAGTTACTAAGATTAAGAGGGCTTAGTTGGGCGATAAAATGCCATTTTTTTGCAATTTTTTGAATAGTAATATAATGATTTGATAGAATATAACTTCCATCGGGAGCCAGGATTATCCGATTAATCGGAGGATTTATAACCGGGGAAAGTTCTTTCATCGTGAACCTTAATTGCTAATTTTACAGTAAAGTTGGACTTTCTAGCACCCCCTCTCCTTGAATAAATCTAAACCATATTAGGCAACGGGGACGGATAAACTAATTATGAAAAATACTGGCTCAGAACAAATCCCTTGCTGATTAATTTATCATGATATTGCCCACTTCTAACCCCTAAGTCTTAGGGTAAGACAGTGAATCCGGAAAGTCTAATACTTTATAATTATAATCCTTATAACTTTTAGGCATATTTCAGGCAAGTTAGAGAATAACGAACTTTTAAATATTTTGCTCTCTTTTTAGACAAGAAAATCTTAATTTTACTGGAACGAGGGTCTGTCTCTCTCAAAATAGGTGTAAAGCCATTGCCTCAAAATCCGTGAACATCAGAGGGAAATTTCTGCCTAACTTCGCCGTAAACAAAGATTCAACAGTTCAGTTTTTGTAAGATAAGACTTACCCCCAAAATTCATCAAGGTTGACTTCTGACATCTCTTGCTTCACCTCTTGAAAATAGCTGCTTTCCGTTAGCATAGCCACATCTTTTTCCCGCTTCTGATGGTCGATTTCAATCTTTAATTCTGCCAATTGTTGTTTCAGTTGCTCCTCCCGACGTTTTTGTTCGGTAATATCCTGAACGATGCCTTCATAGTAGAGCGTTTTTCCACTACTATCTTTGACAATCCGTGCATCAATCTGAATCCAAATTATCCGGCCATCTTTACAATAAGAACGGTATTGAAAATTCTTAGCTGCCCCTTGCTGCTTTGCCACTTCTTTGAATTCAAGTCGTTTTTCAGCATCGACATAGAGTTGCTCACCAATATTGGTAATACTTTCAATCATCTCGTTTGGGGAATCATAGCCATAAATTTTGGCTAAGGCGGGATTTACGGTGATAAATCGTCCTTCCGGTGACGATTGAAAAATCCCTTCTAAAGCATTTTCAAAGATGCTGCGATAGTTCTCTTCAGCAATTCGCAGGGATTCTTCTGCTCGTTTGCGATCGGTGATATCAATGCCAACCGATACCGTAGCACTCCCTTGCTGATATTTTTGAGAGGCAATTAAATAATGTCGCTTTTCTTCATTGATGTTAAAATCAAGGATACAAGAGGCCGCCGCTTCATTACTAGAAATAAATTCACCTAAGAAGCTGGCTAATTTAGCATTTTCTTGTAAAAATCCCACTTCGCGACCAATAAAAGCTTCTTGAGACAAGTTGAAGTTTTCAGCCAAATGACGATTGACACCCACAAATAAGCCACCGGAATCAACCCAGGAAATAGAACCGGGGACGGCATTTAAAACCGCCTCTAGTTGCTCTTTTGCTTCTGCAAGTTCTTGTTCACGGGCTTTTAATTGCAAAACCATTTGAGTAAAAACCCGGGCGAGTCTTCCTAACTCATCTGGGCGAGAGGCGACTAGATCTAAAGATTCGGGTTGAAAGCTATTATCTTCAACAGAAATTGCAGCCCGAATTACTTTATCAACTTCTTGCAAATAGATAGACATTTCTCGGTTTGCCGAAATTAATGCTTCCTCCATTGCTTTGCGTTCAGTAACATCTCGAATGGTTAAAACCGCCGTGCGATCGCCATTTTTAAGTTCCACAAAAGAACCCGCAATTTCTAATATTAAGAGACTCCCCTCCTGGTGAAATTCATATTCCCCCGTTTCAAACTTTTGAGAGAGGACCTGCTCAACGGGGTATGCTGTTTCTAATAAGGAAATTCCCCCTTGAGTCAGCGGAACTAGCGTGGAGAGAGGGCAACCCAGAACTGAAAGATGACTGCGATTCACCAGGCAATCAAACGTGGTGTTACACCATTGAATCAGCCCATCCTCTCCCGTCCAGACGATCGCCTCATCAATCGACCCCAGTGCCAATTCCATCTTCCCCAGAGTTGCCCGCAACTCCTTAATGACAACGGCTAAATCTCGACTACCTAATTCTAAGTTTTCTAATGGATTACTCATACTCAATCTTCGGGATTAGAATAACTCGGATTTAAAGGACGAAGTTGAGCCGCAAAATACCACCGGCCCTCAATTTTTTCCGCTGTAATGTAATGCTCCGATAAAACCGAATCCCCATGTTTATCAATCACCATCGCATTAATCGGGTGGTTCGCTACATGGGAAATTTCGGTCATGCTAAATCGAGAAAAGCCCAAGTTATGGGAATCATGAAAATTCAAGGGAATAATATCTGCTAAAGTTTGACCAATCAGTTCAGAACCCCAGTGATAAATTTCACTAAACTGAGGATTGATATAGACAACAAACCCTTCATCATCTGCAATCACCACGGGTTGCCGAGCTTCCGATCGCAAATCGGAAAAGTTTCTTACGAATTGTTCATCAGTCATGTCCATTTCCTTCTTCTAAACCGAGGAATTTTATTTTTCTACAGGTTTTAGGGACCCTTTTTACCAATCATTTATCCCTTCACCACCCGCAATCCATTGTTTTAAATCCCGTTCAGGTTTTGCCACATTAAACAGATGCAACCCAAAATCATGGGAGAGGTCTTCGCAGACTTTGATCCCTCGCAGGCTATTTCCTTTTGCATCTAAAGGGGGTGAAAAAGTGCCAATTCCCAATAAATTGGGAACCACTGCGGTAATTCCTCCTCCTACGCCACTCTTAGCAGGCATTCCCACTCGGTAACACCATTCCCCCGAGGCATCATACATTCCACAGGTGAGCATAACGCTGATAACATCCTGCACATAATGTTCATCGATCGCCCGTTCCTGAGTGATTGGATTCACCCCTCCATTTGCCAAAGTTGCTGCTAACATAGCTAAATCTTTGGCAGTAACCAAAATCGAACATTGTTGAAAATAAAGGTCCAGGGTTTCGTCAATTTTTTCATTGACCATGCCAAAATTTAGCATTAAGTATGCCATTGCTCGGTTACGGTAGCCCGTGGCTCTTTCTGACAAAAAGACTGGGACATTAATATCATGCTCCCGTCCCGTATAACGTTTAAACATTTCTAGCAATCGCTTCAGGCGTTCTGTGCCATTTTTGCCTTTAATCAGGTCAGCAGTTGCGATCGCCCCGGCATTCACCATCGGGTTATAGGGACGATTAGTTGCTTCATCCAGGACAATAGAATTAAAGGCTTCCCCCGTCGGTTCTACACTGACTTTGCTATTGACATACTCGCGCCCATGATCCTCTAGGGCCAAGCCAAATACAAAAGCTTTAGAAATAGATTGAATCGTAAATAATTTGTCACAATCCCCGACTTCAAATACCTCTCCCTCTGCTGTGATGACACAAATGCCAAACCACTCAGGTTCAGCCAGGGCCAATTCAGGAATGTAGTCAGCGATCGCCCCCTCATTCAGCAATTTATATTTTTCGTAAAGGTCCGTCAAATAATTGCGAAAAGGTGAAGTAACAGAAGTGATAGAATTAGCAAAAGATTGTAAATCTCCGATATTCGACATAATCCTTACCCTTCCATAATTTGCTGGGCCACCTTGCGGAACTCCTGGCTGAGTGGGTGTTCGGGATATTTCACGCAAAACACTCCTTCACTCGCCAGTTGAATCAAATCTTCTGAAAGGGGAAAAACCCCGGCAACGGTTTCACCGTAAGTTTCTTCAACTTTCTGTTTCAATACATCGAGGTTAAGCTTACTATGAGCTTTATTAATTGCCAACAGCATTTTACGGACTTTTAATTGCCGTGCGACATCCACCGTTACCGCCGTTCCTTGATAGTCTTGCTTGTCCGGACGCAGAATTAACAGCAAAATATGAGAGATGGCAATGGATAAAAATGTTTCTTTAGATAACCCAGGGTGAGTATCAATAAATAAGTAGTCTAATTTCAGGGTTTTGACTAAGCTGCGAAATCCATCATTCATCAGCTTGACATCATAGCCATCCCTGAGAATGCGGGCAATATGATCCGGTTTCACACTAGAGGGAACTAGATAGAGTTTGCCCGGTTCAGTGACCCCAATCATGGTCCCCACATCATAAGCTGAATCTTCAATGGGACTATCACCCCACAGGTAATTATTCAGCGTTTTATCCATCTGTTCTGGTTCTAAACAAAACAGATTATGAATCCCTGGTGACGGAACATCGGTATCTACAACTCCAACCCGATACCCTTGTAACGCAACGGTAGTTGCTAAGTTGGCAGTAAAGTTAGACTTACCTGTCCCACCTCGATAAGAGTGAATAGAAACAACCTTAGGCATCTTTTGTAAATACTAAAATTATCAGACTTGTTAGGTGAGTAGGAATACTTTTTGAGGCAGCCTTTCTAGCTTTTGCCCGACTCTGAACGATTGACTCTATCCTAGGGTAGTCCAGAAGTAAAGTCGAATGCCTTATAATCATAATGCTTATAACTTTTAGGCATGGCATAGGCAATTATGGAATTACGGCATCTTAAATATTTTGTGGCCGTTGCACAAGACCTCAGCTTTAGCCTTGCTGCAAAACGACTGTACATCTCCCAACCGGCGTTAAGCCGTCAAATCAAATACCTGGAAAATGAACTGGGTGCAATGCTTTTTTTGAGGCAATCTAATGGATTAAAACTCACCGAGGCAGGGCATTTTTTCCTGGAACAAGCCCAAGATATTTTGAACCGGAGTCAAATAGCCGTTGAAACGATTAAGACTCATTATACCCAAACTGAAGAGCCTTTAATGGTTGGCTATATCCCGACGATTCTCCAGAGTTTTTTGGGTCAAACCTTACACCAATTTGGACGAACTTATCCTCAAATTGCCGTGCGTTTTCACGAGATGTTGCCCAGTCAGCAAGTAAAAGCGCTCAGAGAGGGGGCGATCGATATTGCCTTTATGGGCAATCCACCGGATGAATTAGAGACAGAATTTACCGTTAAATGTATTAAAAAAGTCCCCATTGTTGCCCTGGTATGGAATACCCATCCCTTGGCATACCAATCCTCTATTAATCTAGCGGAACTAGCGGCTGAAAAATTTATCGGAATCTCTGAAGTCACCTTTCCAGGACGGAACGATCGCATCCGAGACACTTGCCGCTGTGCTGGTTTCATCCCCAATCTACATTTATTTGCTGATAGTCATGCGTCAATGATTGCCCTCGTTGCCGCAGGGCAAGGGGTCGCCATCATGCCCAACGAAGCAGAAGCACTCCCTCATCCCCAAGTTCGGTTTATTTCCCTTCACCATCCCATCTACTATGCCCGCTCAACAGCCGTATGGAGAAAAGAAATGCCGGATCACTCTTTAGATAAATTTCTTAAAATTCTGTTTGAGCAGATTCAAATTTAAACAATAAGCGTTATAAATAACTTCAATTTTTTCTGAAACAATAAAGTTAAAATTGTTATTTTAAATCTGTAATTTTTACCCATTAAAATCTCTCAATTATTAAACATTCCTAGGGATGAATTTGACTTAAAATCAAGCGGAGGCGATCGTAATCATCCTTGAGCAAAACGCTCAGAGTGCGTCCAGCTTGGACTAACCAATCGCGATCGGCCCCGCGTAATTGGTACACCTCGCGAATAGCTGCCGCAGTCAAGGCGTCTACAGGTGCGCCAGGAACTTGCAAGAGAGTGCGGAGGAAATCAAATTGTTGGGTAAAGTGGACAATTTCTGAGGGTTGACAGCGATAGACCGCTTGGTGAATTTGAGGGGGACGGGGGGGGATATATTGATAGACAACGCCGGTGGGAAGGCGTGATCCATTTTGGTTGTCAAGATGGGGACAAAATCCGGCGATCGCCGCCCGAAATTCAGTTTTAAGCATCGCAAAAATCTGGGGTTGCTGTTCCCTTAACCCCTCTAAAGATAAACCCAGCGCCCTCGCCCGATGTACCGAATCAATCGGACTGGTGGTGGCAAAATAAACCACCCCATAAATCTGATTTCCTGACTCTTCATCCAAAGACTTCACCCAGCTACCAAAGGGCGGCATCAGGGGAAAATTTAACTCTTCGGGATCTAAACATTGGGCTAAAAACTCAGTCGTTGCCGTCTCAATCACCTCAGCAATATGGTCCGGGTGACGATGTTCATTGGCAAATTGGGGTAAAGGTAGACGCATAATTAACGCTTAAACATCTCTTTAAATAAAAGAAAAATACAGGGTTGAAGAGTTAAATCTCATCAACCCTGAACGGTGATTCCTCGTGAACTATTTGCTTTTCTTGCGACCTGCAGTGGCATCTACAGGTTCAAGTTCCGAGAGTCGAAATGTGACTAATTTATCCCAATTTCCACCCTCAAACAGGACAGCCGCCTTCCCATCGGTCAGGCGTTGAACTTGTCCTTGAAAGTCGTAATAAGTATCATCGGGATTTTTAACACGAACAGCCGATCCAGGCAAAATCATAATGTTTTCCAGATGCTTAGAGTTAAGGGATGCTGCTGACAAGTCAGGAAACCTGAGTCATCATCCGTTATGGTGAATCGTTTGGGAGTCATTCGTCAAGGTTTCCTCAAGATAGCTAGAGGCTAAAACTTTTTCTTCACTTTTTCCCGGTGATAGGCGACAGATTCAACCAAACCCAGGGCGATAAAATTGGTCAGCATGGCGGACCGACCATAACTCAGCCAAGGGAGGGGAATCCCCGTCACGGGGGCCAGTCCAATAGTCATCCCAATATTGACGACCACCTGAAACACAAGCATTGATAAAACCCCGATCGCCAACAATGCGCCAAAGGTATCTTTAGAGTTTTGGGCAATCAAGACGAGGCGCAGGCAAATCAACCAAAAGGACAGGAGGATCACCATCGACCCGATAAACCCAAATTCTTCACCGATCGCCGAAAAGATAAAGTCAGTATGCTGTTCCGGGATAAAGTTAAGCTGGGTTTGGGTTCCATTATAGAGCCCGCGCCCATGCAGTCCCCCGGACCCAATCGCGATCCGAGATTGGATCAGGTGATATCCAGCGCCGAGGGGGTCTTTTTCTGGGGTGAGGAAGGTGGTCAACCGTTCTTTTTGATAATCTTTGAGGATGTTCCATAAAAGGCTCCCGATTCGACCAACAATCAGGTTCATCACGACAGTTCCCAACGCCCCCAAAAAAGGCCAGGGTAAGGTACGCCAGCCAATTAAAGCCATTAAGCCAGCCCACGCAAACCATCCGGGTAAATAAAGGCTAAACAGAAACGCGGCTACGAGGGGGGATATCATGAGGATGATCCAACCCGGATTGGTGTTACCCCAATACAGCATTCCTAGAGTGATCGCCCCAAAGACTAGGGAGGTCCCTAAGTCGGGTTGGATGAAAACTAAGCCCCAGGGTACGGCAGTAATAGCCAGGGTTTTGAACATAGAACCCAGAGTATCGGGGGGCCGTTCATGCAGGAGTGCCGCCAGGGTAATAATCATCCCTATTTTGGCAAATTCTGACGGTTGAATATTAAATCCACCAATGGTAATCCACCGCTGTGCACCGAGGGCAGTGGTCCCGATAAACATAACCGCCAGTAGGGAGAGATTGGTGGCACCATAAACCACCCACTTTAATTGAATCAAGTTATCGTACTGCCATCGCGAGATGATGACGGCCATCACCAGTCCAATCCCACCCACCAACCAGTGTTGCCACCAGTCGGTCCACCCGAGGTTGAGTTCGGTACTGCGGATCATAATCCCGCCAAATAGAGTTAAGGCGACAGGCAAGACAAATAAGAGCCAGTCAGACTCTAGCCAGGGTTGTATCCAAGCTCTCCAACGCGATCGACTTACGGTCTTTTGAAACATACTTCAAGGAGGTAATGGGGGAGATGGGGGAGATGGGGGAGATAGGGGAGATGGGGGAGATAGGGGAGATGGGGAAGATAGGGGAGATAGGGGAGATAGGGTTTGTTCTATTTACAGTTAGGCTAGGGCTACGACAGAGACTTTACCAGCAATTCGGTTTGCAATTTCTCGTAAGGCTTTAGCAGAGGGGGAATCTGGGGCAGAAATGGAGATCGGGACACCGCTATCCCCACCCTCGCGCAGGGGAATTTCTAAGGGGACGCAGCCTAAGAAGGGGACGCCGAGTTCGTCTGCGGTTTTTTGTCCGCCTCCGGAGCCAAAGATATCGTATTTTTTGTCGGGCATATCTGGCGGGATGAAATAGCTCATATTTTCAACAATTCCCAGGACCGGCACGTTTAATTGTTGGAACATTTTTAACCCTTTACGAGAATCCAACAAGGCGACAGTTTGGGGAGTCGTGACAATGACAACACCTGCCATTGGTACGGATTGGGCCATTGTTAGTTGAGCATCGCCGGTTCCAGGGGGCATATCTACGATCAGGTAGTCGAGTTCTCCCCAATCGACTTGATAGAGAAACTGCCGAATCACGCCGTTTAACATGGGACCGCGCCAGACGACAGGTTGGTCTTTGTCGATTAAAAAGGCCATTGAGACTAATTTCACGCCGTGATTAAAGGCGGGTTCAAGGACATCGCCTTGGGGACCTTGGCGGACCATGACTTGGGCATCACCCAGTCCAAGCATGGCGGGGTCGTTGGGACCATAGATATCAGCATCCAGGAGTCCGACTTTGGCCCCCGATTGGGCGAGGGAGACGGCGACATTAACGGCGATCGTGCTTTTGCCGACACCACCTTTACCACTGGAGATGGCGAGGATATTTTTAACTCCGGCGATGCCTTGGCGATCGGGGAGGGATTTCTGTTGGGGGGTTTCAGCGGTGACTTCGATGCTGACTTCTTCGACTCCAGGTAAGGTGCGGACGGCTTTTTGGCAGTCTTCGACGATAAATTCTCGCAAGGGACAGGCGGGGGTAGTCAGGACTAAGGTAAAGCTGACGTTGCCTTGGTCAATTTTGACGTTACGAATCATGTTCAGGTCTACCAAGCTCTTTTGGAGTTCGGGGTCTTGCACGGGTTGCAAGACTTCTAAGACGGCTTGGGACGTTAGGGGTTGAGTCATCGGTTTGCCTGTTTCTCCTCTCTCGGACGGATCAGGAAGACAGTCGTTATTTTAGGGGAAGGTTGGGGTTGAGGTTTGGCCCTTTAAGTGGCTGGGGTTTCCCGGTTGGGAAGGCGCAAATTGTTGCCCGATCGCCTGGTTTTGTTGCTTCCCCTTCAACGAGTTGCCTGCTGATTTCTAAGTGTTTTCCTAATGTATCTTTTTTTGTAGTAATATGTAGAATTTTTAAAGGCAGTGGATAAGGGCAGAGATTAAGATAGGATTTTTTGAAGAGTCGGTCAGCTTGATCGAGACAAGGGCTTAAAGATTTCATCAAGGGTGCGATCGCGTTATCCACCGCTGAGATTTCGATCGCTCTTGACAGGCAGATCTCTATCCCGCAGCAGAAAATAATTTGACATTATGACAGTTTCTTCGACTTTTGAGGCCACCTCTACCCAGAATTTGCCACCGGATGACTCGAAAGAACGAGTCAGTCAGTTTATGCGATCGCTACAAGATGAAATTTGTCAAGGGTTGGCAGAACTTGATGGCCTTGGCACGTTTCAAGAAGATTCTTGGGACCGCCCAGAAGGGGGCGGGGGCCGTTCTCGGGTGATGCGCGAGGGCAATGTCTTTGAACAAGGGGGCGTGAATTTTTCTGAAGTGTGGGGAGATCATCTGCCGCCTTCTATTTTAAAACAACGTCCTGAGGCGGAGGGTCATCGCTTCTATGCGACGGGTACTTCTATGGTGTTGCACCCGCGCAATCCTTATGTTCCCACGGTCCATTTAAACTATCGCTACTTTGAAGCAGGGCCGGTGTGGTGGTTTGGAGGCGGCGCAGATTTGACACCGTATTATCCCTTTGCCGAAGATGCCGCCCATTTTCACCAAACCTTGAAAGCCACTTGCGATCGCCACCATGATGAGTATTACAAGGTCTTCAAACTCTGGTGTGACGAATATTTTTACCTGAAGCATCGCGACGAAACCCGAGGGGTGGGGGGTCTATTTTTTGACTACCAAGATGGTCAAAGCGAACTCTATCGCGGTCCAGACCCCACGGGACCCGCAGCGGAATATAGTCGGAAAATTGGCATCCCTCCTCAACGCAATTGGGAAGCGTTGTTTGCGTTTGCTCAAGATTGCGGGCGATCGTTCTTACCCGCTTATCAGCCCATTGTTGAGCGTCGTTCCGGGATGGAATATGGCGATCGCGAACGGAATTTCCAACTGTATCGCCGGGGACGGTATGTAGAATTCAACCTCGTGTACGATCGCGGCACCATTTTTGGACTCCAGACCAATGGCCGTACCGAGTCGATTTTAATGTCTCTGCCGCCCTTGGTTCGTTGGGAATATGGCTATCAACCCGAACCCAACACCCCAGAAGCTGAACTCTACGACACCTTCTTGAAACCCCAAAACTGGGCGGATTGGACCGCGCATTAAAGGCCCCCACACCCTTGAAAATGTCAGTTTTGGCTTCATCGCTTGGGACAGCCTGGAAAAATAGGGCAAATTTACCTAAATTTCTGCTCAATGCAGGCGATGGAGTCAACATATCCGGCATTTCCTTCGTCAAGGGATGACGCACTGTGCTATTTTTCTAGCAGCAAGTTTGGCTAATTTCGGTCAAGCTCAATCGGGGCAATGGCTCCGATTTTGCTAAACTACGAAAGCGAGGTAGGCAAGTAGCGTATTGAGGGAGGGCCTGTGATTCATATCGAGCAAAAAACCCATACGACCCAGGATGGAACAACGGTGATTGTATTGGCCCCAACGGGTCGCCTAGACATTACCACCGCGTGGCAATTTCGCCTCAAATTACAGGAGTGCATTTCTAAACTGAGTCGTCATATTGTCGTTAATTTAGGGCAGGTTAACTTTATTGATAGTTCTGGCCTGACGTCGCTAGTAGCAGGGATGCGAGATGCGGACAAGGTTAAAGGCAGTTTCCGTATTTGTAACGTGCATCCAGAGGCCAAATTGGTTTTTGAAGTCACGATGATGGATTCAGTCTTTGAAATCTACGAAACCGAAGAAGAAGCGCTGGAAGCGGGTCCCCGAAGCATGGCGACTTAATGTTTAAAGGGGATTGGAGAAACGGGCCTGACCCGTTCTAACCCAGTTTGGCATCCCCGGCACTTCTCAACGCTCACCGGCTTTCATCTTACGAGTCCGACCAGTTCCCCCGAAAAATCGTGACGCTTGGTGAAGTGGAATGGCCCTAACACGGCCCCCCACAAGGCTTTACCTGTATTGGGATCGATGCCTTTGTCAAAGCTGAACAGTTCAGTCGGGGATGCCTCGAAACCGAGATCGACTTGGCGAGTTTCTCCTTGATAGGGAAAACAGCATCTTGCTCCCGAGGGCAAGGATGCGGCAAAATGATAAGTGCCGTCAGTTAAGCGTTTTTGGTTGACGGTCAGGGTACATCCGGGCAAGCATTCTACTTGTGCCGGATTTAGCTGTTGGAGTAAATGGGGTTGGCGACCGGCCCCCCGGCATTGATTGGGGTCCTTGAACATGAAATACTGGACTTCTAACTGCGGTGGACCGTCACCGTTAAGCACTTGTCGAAGCTGCATGATTCGAGGCCGATAGGGGCGATCGAGATTGACAATGTTGGCTTGTTCGGCAAATAGGGTCAAACAGGGCTCGGAAAATAACTGGACCGGGACCGGACGGTGCCAAAGGCGCAGATGGACATACCATGCTGGATCCGCGATCGCCTGTTCTTGATTGTCAAATTCTCCCGCTAAGTATTGCCCTAGGGCGATTAACTCCGATGTCAGGGTCATCTTTAATTTAAAAATTGCAACGATTTCAGGAAAAATCCCACCGGAAATCTCCGGTTGATTTCGCATTTTAAAGCATGGTGGGCCAGATCCCGAGGGCGATCCCCCGGATGCTGCTTGGCAAAAGTGCGTTTACGAGAGAAAATGAAAGGAAGTTCTCCTTAAAAACGCACCCCGTGAATAACGTCCGCACCGTATCAGATACCAAGCGAGCCTTCTATACCATTCACACCCGTCCGATTAACTCGATTTATCGACGGGTCGTCGAAGAATTGATGGTGGAAATGCACTTGCTGTCGGTGAATGTGGATTTTAATTATGACCCCATTTATGCCCTCGGAGTCGTAACCACCTTTGACCGATTTATGCAAGGATATCGACCCGAAGATGATAAAATCTCGATTTTTAATGGCATTTGTAAGGGGTTAGAAGCTGATCCCCAGAAGTATCGGCAAGATGCCCAATGGTTAGAGGAAATTGCTAGTCGCCATTCCGGAGAGGAGATGGTGTCTTTACTCAGTCGTTCCGCAGGGGCAGAAATGGAAGGAGATTTCCAAGGTATCCTCGGGGCGATCGCGGCTAAACCCAATTTCAAATACAGCCGATTGTTTGCGGTGGGTCTGTTTACCCTCCTCGAACAAGCTGACTTGGAACTGGTGAAAAACGAAAAATCCCGTCAAGAGGCAGTCCAGAAGATTTGCACAGCGCTGAATCTGCCTCCCGATAAACTCTCTAAAGACCTCGACCTCTACCGAAGCAATTTAGAGAAAATGATTCAAGCCCGCAGTGTCATGGACGACATTTTAGCGGCAGACCGCAAAAAACGCGAAGATCGGGCGAAGCAGAAAGGCGCAGCAACTGTACCTCCTGGTTCTCCAGAGTAAGAGATAACGGCCCTGGCCCCGCACCCTCAAGGGCGGGGAATAAAAGCGAACAAAGCCCGCGCAGGCGGGCTAAATTTACAGTATTTGGGTTTTAAAATTGCTTAAATGACTATTGTGCGATTTCCTTGGGATGAATTTCCATCGGTGTGGATTCATGCCCAAGAATTAGAAGTGAAAAAGCATTTTGCCTACCGTTAGGCCAAATCAGGAGACCCTGAAGCTGCATATCAGTTGGTAAATGAGATGCTTTCAGCACAAGTAGTAGCGCAGTTAGCATCTACCTTCGAGGGAACCCAGGTGACATTAGTTTCAGCCCATGCGATCGAGTCTATCGGGGTGAATGCGATTCCTGAAGCATTGGCTAGTTCCCTAGCCCAGCAATTACATTGGCCTACGGACAGTGGAATTGTTCAAACCAATATTGTTGGACATACAGGGGCTGATGGATTTTCTCGCCTTGCGCGACAAGCGGAGTTTGAGGGAGATGTCACCCCAAACCAATGTTATCTTTTAGTTGATGACTTCGTAGGACAAGGTGGAACTCTCGCCAACCTGCGATCTCATATTATTCGTGGTCGAGGACGAGTCATTGGGGCAACTGTCCTCACGGGTAAACCGTATTCGGCCCATATCACTTTAACAAACACCACTCTTGATGCACTGAGAGCAAAATATGGATCCGAACTTGAAAACTGGTGGCAAAACCGATTCAGCTTCAACTTTGCCTGCCTTACAGAGTCTGAAGCACGTTACTTGCTCAAAACCCCGACGGCTGAACGAATCCGAGATAAAATTACTCAGGCAGAGCAAAGTTGAAATTGCCCGAAAGGTGATTGAGCTTTCTGAGTTAAATAAGACGGCTCAATAGTAGAAACAAAGACAGGGTAGTGCTGTTTCCCTCCAGTTAAAGCAACAGGCACTTTTTTTATGCCGATCGCCTTTACTGATCTACCGGATGCTGTCCATAAAATGGGAGGGCCTCCGAACTCAGCGGACGTTTGCCCTGTTCCCACTCCAAATGGGCAAGTTCCAGAAGACTGGAGACGGTAAACCCTAAATTTTCTGGGACTTGGATGAGTTGATAGGGACGAGTAAAAGTGGCGAGAGTCTCTTCCCATTGTTCTGGGGTGAGGACGGTATCGGGAAGCAGAGGAATGGCGGCGGTGGGTGTGATTTCATAGATGGCAGTGAAGAGGTGACCCCGTTGAGCGGGCATTTGCAGGGCGATCGCCTGGGGTTGCTTGTCCGTCTGATGACGAGGTTGGGACCAAGCGACGGCGGCTAAACTAGAAATGGCAAACAAGGGAATAGAGAGTTGCTGGGCGAGAATCCGGGCGGTGACGACCCCAATCCGGGTCCCGGTAAAGCTACCCGGTCCTTTGGCAACGGCAAGAAAGGCGAAATCCTGCCAAGTCTGAGGGGAGATAAACTCGGCAAGATAGGTGTGTAAGTGGGTGGCAAGCGATCGCCCCATCTCCCAGGTTTGGCAGCGCTGGGTTTCAGCAAAATTGCTCAACGCTAGACCCAATTGGGGACTGCTGGTATGCAAGGCGATCGCGTAAGGGTTAGAGTCCAATGGCACCATCAGAAAATAGTTTAGAATGATCTCCCTAGAGTACAGCAGTTGCCGGGGAAAAATAAAGCAAATCAGAAAAGCGATCGCTTTATAAGAGTGCATCGCTGGCAAAATTTGCGATGCATCTCTATCTGAACTGAATGAAATAATTGATGTTAACATTAAATCATTCAGGATTTTTATCACAATTACAATTTATGCAAACTACAGCCGAATATTATTGTGCTTATTGCGGCGAAGATAATGTAATATTTGTCGATTTGAGTGCCGGAAGTTATCAGTCTTATGTCGAAGATTGTCAAATTTGCTGCCGACCCAATATTTTATACTTGCAGGTGGATGAAGAGACCCTAGATGTGGATATCAGCAGCGAACCCGAAAGTTAACCAAAACCCAACGTGATTTATGCTACATTTCAAGTATTCTAGTCTCATCAATGCTCCGGTAGAAGTGGTTTGGAACTTTCATGAAAGACCGGATATTTTACAACAGCTAACTCCCCCCTGGCAGCCAGTGGAAATTATCCGTCGGGAAGGGGGTTTAGAAGTGGGGGCAATTTCCGAGTTTAAAATTTTTTTAGGGCCGATTCCTGTACCTTGGCTGGCGCGGCATACAGTCTGTGAACCCTATCAATTGTTTATTGATGAACAAGTAGAAGGACCAATGGAGCAATGGATTCATCGCCATGAATTTATCGCGGAAAATGGTAACACTCGTTTAATTGATGCGATCGATTATGCCATACCGGGTGGGTGGATTCCTGATTTGATGGTAGGTTGGTTTGTAGATGCACGTCTGCGGGATATGTTTCGTTATCGCCATGAAGTGACTCAGCGAGAGTGCAGGCAGTAGTCTTAAAATTTATCGAGTACCTGTTTTGATGGGAATCTTAATCACAAACTCTGTACCCCATCCGGGTTGCGACTGACAGTCTAAAATCCCCCGATGTTTTTCCACAATAATTTGATAGCTAATCGACAATCCCAAGCCAGTGCCTTTACCCACTGGCTTGGTGGTAAAAAATGGGTCAAATAAACGATTTTTTACGGCTTCTGTCAGTCCCGGACCATTGTCTCTAATCTGAATCATCACCCAATTATCCTCGCTGAGTTCAGTATGAATACTAATGGTGGGGGAAGAATTTAAGCTCGAATATTTAGAAGTGGGGAATTGACCCTTTGCACTTTTTCTCCCTACCCCTTTGCCTTCTTCTAATGCATCGATCGCATTGGCGAGAATGTTCATAAATACTTGGTTTAATTGACCGGGATAACACTCAATTAACGGTAATTTTCCATATTCTTTTACAACCTGAATTTCCGGCAATCGATGTTGCAAGATGAGTAAAGTGTTCTCAATGCCTTCATGAATGTCTACTGGCTTTTTCTGGGATTCATCTAACCGAGAAAAATTTCGTAATGATAGAACAATTTGGCGAATGCGTTCGGTTCCCAACTTCATGGAATGGAGGGCTTTAGGTAAATCATCTAAGATAAAGGCTAAATCTAGTTCTTCCAGTAAATCGCGGATTTCGGGAACGGGTTCGGGATAGTAATGCTGATAAAGTTCTATCAGGGGCAGAAGTTCTTTAAAATAATTATAGGCGTGAATGGCATTCCCATGAATGAAGGTAATCGGGTTATTAATTTCATGGGCAATTCCGGCCACCATTTGGCCTAAACTGGACATTTTTTCCGTTTGAATCAGTTGAGTTTGGGTTTCTTTGAGTTGATATAAAGCTTGTTCGAGACGTTGTGCTTGATCCCGCGCTTGTTGTGCAGCGGTGCGAGATTGCGCGTAAAGTTGCGCTTGGTCGATCGCAATGGTGAGGCGATCGCTAATTGAGCGCATTAACACCACTTCGCTCTCATTCCAAGCCCGTTCCCCGCTACAATGAACGCAACTTAATACCCCCACTTGACCCGAATGCGTCTGTAACGGCAGAGAAAGGACCGATTTAAACCCCCAGGTTTGAAAAATCTGCAGCATTGTCCTATCAGGATACGATTCTACCACATCAATGCGAATCGGTTGCAGTTGCAAACATTGAACAGACCAAGATTCACTCACACAATAGAAACCCAAGGTACTCACTATCTCGGGCGATCGCGCTTCTTTCACTGTTTCCCAATTCAGAACTGAGCAATCCTCCTGTTGCAGCAGCGATCGCACTCCTTCTGGCGGCATTCCATTGGGTCGATACCAACTAAAATAACAGAGTTCAATTTGCAACAACTCGCGAATTTCTTGTACCGTGGTTGCTAAAATTATCTCTAAATCCAGAGATTGGCGAATCTGTTCCGTGAGTTGATTTAGCAATGCTTCCCGCAACGCTTTTTCTTGTAACCGTTCTTCCGATCGGCGCAAAGCTGCCTCAGTCTGTTTGCGCTTTGTAATCTCTTCTACGGTTCCCTCATAATAAAGTAACGTTCCTGTCTCATCTCGGACCGCCCGAGCATTTTCGGCAATCCAAATAATTCCGCGATTTTTGCAGTAAACCTGAGACTCAAAATCAGAAATTTTTCCCTGTTGAGAGATCGCTTCAATAAACTCAATCCGACGATTTTTCTCTACATACAGTTGATACTCCACATTCTGGAGTTCCTGCATCAGTTCCTCCGGTGACTCATACCCATAAATACGGGCTAAAGCAGGATTAGCACTGATATATTTCCCCTCCTGAGTCGTCTGAAAAATCCCCATAATCGCATTTTCAAAAATGCTGCGATATTTCTCTTCTGCCAACTCCCGCGATGCTATTTCCCCTTGCAACTTAGTGATCGCCTCCTGTAATTGTCCTGTGCGCTCCTCCACCCGCTGTTCTAACGCTTCATTCGCCGCTTTCAGGGCATCTTGATAGTGCTGACGCTCTGTAATATCCTGAACCAAAGAAGCCACCCCAATTGCCGTCCCCTCCGGGTCAATTAGCGGCGTATTGTACCATTCACAGACAATAATTTCCCCAGATTTAGTAAAATTCTCATTCGTGCTACGCGTTCCCCCAGTTTGTTGTAATAACGCATGAAACACTTGGTCAACTTGCGTTCTGGCACTCTCAGGAACAATCAGTTCCACCGCATGATGCTTCAAGGCTTCATCTTTGGAATAGCCAAATATTTTTTCCGCCGATGGATTCCACTCGATTACCTCAAAATTCAAGTCCCATTCAATTACCGCCAGCGGCGTTTGTTGGAAATGTAACGCTAGTTTTTGTTCCGACTTTCTGAGCGCTTCTTGGGCTATTTTGCGCTCCGTAATTTCAATCAGCAATCCATCCCACAAAATATCCCCATTCTCTTGCTTCTCCGGACGAGAATGACCCTCTATCCACACGACTTTACCCGAGGGAGTGATAAATCGTCCCTCCCAATGCCAAGGTTCTAAGGTTTCAGCAGAAATAGCAATGGAACGGGAATGACTCGCCTGATCGTCGGGGTGAACTAGATTTACTAAAACCTGGACATTCTCTTCAATTAACTCGGCCTCAATTTCAAAAATTTCCCGACATCCTGGACTGACATAAGGCAAAGATACCGATCCATCCGAACGCATCAAAAATTGATAAATAACGCCGGGTAAATTAGCCGCTAACTGCCGAAATTTCCGCTGAGAAAGGGTAAGTTTTTCCTCGGTTTGCTTCTGGGAAGTGATGTCAAATTGCAGAGCAATATATTTGCAGGGAATTCCATCTGGATTCAGAATTGGAGTAATAGTTGTATCGACCCAATAAACTGATCCATCTTTACGTTTGTTTTTAATTTCACCGCGCCACACTTGACCTTGGGAGATTGTTTCCCACAATTGGGTAAAAAATTCTGTCGGGTGCAATCCCGAATCAACAAGGGCCGGGGTGCGAGTGAGACTTTCCTCTCGACTATATCCAGAGATTTCTATAAATTTATCGTTGACATCGGTAATTCGTCCAAGGGCATCGGTTTCCATCACGATCGCTGCATGATTGATCGCCGACTTCCAATTGAATAAATTTTCTTCGCACAGTTGTAAATTAATGGAGCAAGTCGTCATGATTTACCTGGGGTACAACGGGCTTGAGGTTCTGTCTCTATTAAAGCGATTTCATCGGGAAGAGTCATTGATTGTTGCGAACTTTAACACAAGAGACCTTGAGGAAGGTCCCAGAACCCCGCCTGTAAAGGGGCCTCAGCGCGCGATCGGCCCCAAACCCACCGCTTTACAGACAACACCCCTGTACCTGTTCGGTTATTACAACCGGATTCTTTGTCAACCCCCTTGTAACAATTATTTACGATTTGTTACAGTTATTTACATAAGGAAAAGAAACAACAGGACAAAATTCATGAAAACCGACTTTAACTTTCCCGGCAAGTATCTCATGGGTCCCGTCGTCTTCCGACCCAGCTTTAACGAACAATCCGAAGAGATTAACGGCAATCAAGCCTGGTCCTTATTTTTCACCGCAGGACAAGAAGACAAAGCATTAGGATTCAATACAGAGACGGGTAGATTTTTCACAAACCTACTCCTGGCGATCGCCGTCAGTGGGATTGTCTGGGCCTTAAATTTTAACAATATCGGCTAAATGAAACGCCAAAGCCCAGTATCTTCCAAGGTACTGGGCTTTTTGTTGGATTCGGATTCAACAAGACCCTCAAAAATGCCTCCTTGAGAACAGGGGAGGCATTTTTGATGATGAGTCCTGACAACCAGAATTTAGCGGGAGTATCCACAAGGGTTTACGCCGGATAAATCCGCAAACGGCGATTGGGTTCGTCTCCAAAACTGCAAGACTTTAACCGATAATGTTCTACTAACTCATGCTGCATCTTGCGGACTTGACCCCCACGGGGTAACAGTTCCACCGGCTGTCCTTTGGGAATCACAATCTGTTCTACTGCCAGACGTGCTTCTTCCAGGGCCTCGATTTCATCATCGCTACCACTGTGGGCAAACAGAGACACATCAGAAATTTCCGGCGTACTGCCTTCCTCCAAATGCAACATCCGGCGTAAGGAATGAGCAATCTTCGGAACACTACTGGAATTAATCGTGAAAATGGGAACTTGGCGGTTTTTCGACATTTGCCGCAACTTAGAATGGTTTTTAACGTGCGATCGCACCGCCAACACCACATCAGCACTATCAATATCCTTCGTCACCACCACCGGCAGGGCCAGAGTGCGAATCACCTGATCCAACTGATGACGACTGACGCCATAAGGATAGACGTGCAACGGCAAATCTTCCCCATTCGGACCCGCCAAGGGTGAGATTTCCTCAAACCCATAATCTGCCGCAGAAGCAATGCGATCGCTGGGATACAACGACTCATTCAGCATCTGCTCAAAGGACTTTTCCTCCGGCACCGCCTTGGGGCGGCGTCCCAACTCTGGCAAGGTTTGCACGGGTAACGGCTGCATCTTCCCACTAGCGCGCAATCCGGCACTTCCAAAAGGACGGACCGCTGCTGTCGTCTTCGTGCTTGTGGTCGAATTTTGGGGCTGCAACTCATTCGTAACCGTCACTTTCCCACTTTCGCTCACCGTCCGCACTTGGAGATCCGGCTGGCGTCCCCGCAGTAAACTATCCACGGTTTCTGCCACCCGTTCATGAACGACCCAGCGCTTCCGTTCGCTCATTTCCACGGCAATTTCAAAAGTCGGGGGTGCTTTGCGTTCTAAAACCGTTTTCTGAGACCCCCGACGCCGCGCCTCTTCATCACCGAGGGTTACAGACTGAATTCCCCCTACCAAATCGCACAGGGTGGGGTTTTTAATCAAGTTTTCAATCTGGTTACCGTGGGCCGTACCCACCAACTGCACCCCACGTTCGGCAATGGTTCGGGCTGCCAATGCTTCCAATTCGGTACCGATTTCATCAATGACAATCACTTCCGGCATATGGTTTTCCACGGCCTCAATCATCACCTTATGTTGAAATTCCGGGGCCGCCACTTGCATCCGTCGTGCCCGCCCGATCGCCGGATGAGGAATATCCCCATCCCCGGCAATTTCGTTGGAGGTATCGATAATCACCACCCGTTTGTGCAGTTCATCCGCCAACACCCGGGCGATTTCACGCAATGCCGTCGTTTTCCCCACCCCCGGACGGCCTAACATTAAAATGGATTGTCCGCTTTCGACTAAATCGCGGATCATGTGAATCGTGCCGAAGACAGACCGCCCCACCCGGCAAGTTAAGCCGATGATTTCCCCCGTCCGATTGCGAATGGCGCTGATTCGGTGCAGGGTTTGCTCGATACCGGCGCGATTATCTCCGCTAAAATGACCAACTCGCTCGATCGCATATTTGAGGTCCGAACGAGTGACGGGGATATCGCTGATATATTCGGCTTTATTGGGAAAACGCGCTTCGGGAAGCCGTCCCAAATCCATCACCACCTCAACTAAGCTCGAAAGGGAGGAGTGGGTTTCTAAGTGTTCACGAATGGGGTGGGGCAGAATTTCCAGCAACTGGCTGAGATCGTCGGTGATCTGCGTTCTGCCGAGATCAACGTTTTCCACTCCATTCTGCGCTTGGGGTTGGATCGGGTTGTCAATCGGTTGATTTCCCTGGGAATTAACCATATATTCTGGCGTCGATAACTGAGCAGGACAAAAAGGTAAAAACAGAAAATGGAGGAGTCAAACGGTAGAAATCTATTAAGGGTGGTCTATCATGGCAGTGTATTATTTGTATTATTCTGTAATTGTAAGCCAAATTTGATCTCAGAAACAAGGGAAGCAGCTAAATCTACCGCTTCCCAGAGTAAATCCGGGCAGTCTTCTAGGGCATAAGTCCCAGAAAACGTCTCTCCCCACTGTTCTTCCACCCGTTCTAAAATGGGGGATAAAAGGACACGAGCATAGCTGCCGTAGGCGACTCCAGATAGATAGGAGTGGGTTTGATCCTCTTTCGGCTTGACTGAACTCGGGCGCAATAATCCCATTGATTTGAGTTTGGAAACCGTATGCTGATTTGTACCCCCGGCGAGTTGGACGAATCCCGGTAAACCCGCCGCTAAAACTTTTTGACCTAATTTGATGGCGGCGCGAGTGGTTCCGATACCAATATCTCCACTCATCGGACGTCCGTCCGTTTGCCAGATCAGGGCACAGGGGACCGGAGAGATGGCGTGATAAATGGACCAGAGGTAATCAATTAGGTTTTCCCCGTCGGGACAGCTAATGGCAACGACCTTTAGCTGGTTGACTGAGGGGGCGATCGCACTCCACAGACGTTTAAAATCCTCGATTCGACCCACTTGCGTATGAATTTCTACAGCGTTGACGCCTTTAGATAACACCGCTGGGGCGATTGCTGTCGGTGTCGAGACATACGAACGGGTAACAATTTGTCCAATGGGACAAACCGGGAGGCATCGTCCGCATCCATAGCAACGGTCTTCTATGACCCCAGCAGATGGGTGAAACGCCGGTGAATTTTGAGTGGTCTTAAAGGATAAGTCACCGGGTTTGGGTTGAATAGTTAAGGCTGACTGGGGAAAGGCGATCGCTTGCGCTGGACAAATACTTTCGCAAGGTCGAGGACAATCCGGAGGACACTTTTGGGGATTAAATTCTGCTTTTCTAAAATGCGGGTCTTCCCCATCATTTAAACTCACCATGAGTAAGGGTCGAGACACTCCTCGCTTGGCGAAATGATGGCGATCTCCTCGTTTTTGAGCCACTTGTCCGAGGGTAACAGCTTTTTCAATCGCCTCGTTGGCAGCAGCAATCACCGCTGGATCGGCGGCAACATCAATACAGTCCGCACCAGCTAGGCAATAGGCCAAAGTAATATTTCGCACAAACTGCAAATGCTGAAAACTGGCACCGCAGATTAGCTTAAACCAATGGCCTTCAGATAAGGATGTTAACGGGTCATTCAAGTTGCTCACACCTCTATGCTAATGCGAGCGGTTACAAATGGGGATAGCTTACACTAATTTATTTCTAGGGGAATAGTTGGCACGAAGGGGTTCAGGCTGTTCTAGTTGCAGCTTAAGGTTGAGGGCGACTTGGCCTTTATTTCCAGATTTAGGGAAATCTCACTCTTTTGACTCTATATCTAGCGTAGGAATTCCCTGGATCTGCCCGCAAAATGCCTCTATCCCTCCCCCCTTTTCTCGGATGGGGTTGCCTCCAAATAGGCGATCGCCGCCTCCAACTTTGATGAATAATGTTCCGCAAATTGTCCGAACCAAAACCCTTCATCGGAATAGGGATCTAGCTTCTTCAACCACTCCTGTGCTCGCTTGGCTAATCCTTCACGCTGTTTCTGCTTGAGACGTTCTAGCTTTTTCGCCTCTTCCTGGCGTTCTTGTTCTCGTTTGAGTTGTTCCGCCTGTTCTTGCGCCTCCAACTCCTGCTTGACATCTCCAAATAACTGATCTAAAGGTCCACCCAATCCCCGGGACGTGGACTCCAATGCGATCGGCTCAACATTCACAGAAGGCTGCACTCTCGGCGCTTTCGCTTCCGACTCAACTTTCTCTAACAAACTGTCTAAATTATACATCAACTTGGCAGGATTAGCCGGTTGCGAATTCGCGGCGTTGGATGTCGGTTTTGCCGCCACTTGTTCCGGAGATTTTTGCCCGGGATTTTCATTTTCTGCCTTAATTTGTGCTAATAAATTTTCAATTGAATCCATATTTTTGACTTCAGTAGTTACTAACAATCAATGATTTGAGATGCCAGATTGTGCAATCGACCCTAGCCAAATTATGACATTTTTACCCCGCGATAAAAAGACTAAAAATAGATACAATAGTCAAAATTAAGCAACTTTTTCTTAGGGACGCTGCGGGCATGAACTCCAATCAAGAACAAGGACGCAATGACGAGATTTCGCGCCGTACCAGACAGCATGAAGCCTTTGTCGCTAATGTTTTGGCTAAATATAAGACATTAGAGCCATTATTGGCTCAAGGAAGATGGCAGGAAGCTGACTGGGAAACAAGACGGTTAATGCTATCAATTGCCGGTGCCGATCGCCGATCCGATTGTTTGCTTACGGAAACCGATATTCGTAGCTTCCCTTGTACAGATTTGCGTATCCTAGACCGACTGTGGAGGGGTCACAGTCAAGGTCGTTTTGGGTTTAGCGTCATCCACCAGATTTATCAAGATGTTGAGCGGGACTATGCTCAGTTAGCTGATATTGTAGGATGGCGCAACGGCGATCAATGGATCAACTCGGATCAAATCAAGTTTACTCGGACAGCGCCAGTGGGCCATCTTCCCATTACTTGGTTAGTGCCCACGACTTTTTCCGCCTATTGGTTGGCGCGGTTCGCTTCGGCAGGATGGCGATTGCTCCTAGAACGAACGGGAGAATGTAAGTTATAGAGTGCAGCGATCGCCTTAATTCCTTTACCTTTCCGATGTCAATGGGTTGACCAAAACCCTCATTTTCCCCTCTTCAATCGCCAACGCCCTCCCCAAGGACAATCTAATCCCCGATCGCCTTCAGTAACACCTCAGACAATGTGTAATCCTCCATTTCATCAATCGTAATCGTATCGATGATATCAAACTTTGCCCCCACGCCTTCTAACTCATTATCCAAAGCTTTTAAAAAGCGAGTAGCTTGGGCATCATTTCCAACTTGAATCAGAGAAATGGCTAACTCTTCATCCCGTTCCATCTGACGAGTTGCCTCAACAATCACCCGCATCACCGCCTTGCGATCGTCTGGTTCTCCATCAGTAATCACCAAAATCGTTTCACCAGATTTACCCGCGCCTGAAGCTTTCTTTTTAAAATAATGATTTACCGCATCTTGTAAAACCGATGCTAAATCAGTTCTCCCAGAAGGTTCATTTTCTTGGAAAATTTGCGCGACTTTCGCTGAAGTAACATTATCATACCGTTGAAAGCGCCCGGAAAATAGATAAACGGTAATCCCATCCTGATCCAATTGTTCACATTTCGCTGATAAAGCAAAGGTAGATTCTTCCGCAGAAGACCAGCGTGTTTTACCCCCGGTCGCATCAGGAGTCATCATACTCCCGCTTTTATCTACAATCAGCGTATAATCTCGATTTTCCAACATAATTTTCGGTGTTTTAAATTCAACAAGAATAAAATTTCCGCCGTAGCGGCCAGACCAGGTAATGACTACAATTTAATCAATAACTGCCCGTAACAAAACCTCTTTCAAAGGCGTTTCTTCCATATCCTCCATCGTAATCGTATCTACAATATCAAATTTGGCTCCAACGCCTTGCAAATCATCATCTAATGCCTTGAGAAAGCGCATCGCTTGGGCATCATTCCCCACCTGAATCATGGAAATCGCTAATTCTTCATCTCGATCCATCTGGCGGGTGGCTTTAATAATCACTTCCATCACGGCTTTGCGATCGTCGGGTTCTCCATCAGTTACCACAAGAATGGTTTCCCCATTGGGTTTCGTTTGACCGGATGATTTGCGTTGAAAATACTGATTTACCGCATCTTGAAGGACTGCTGCTAAGTTGGTTCGTCCCATCGGCTCATTTTCTTGATAAATCTGATCGACTTTGGCTGCTGTGACGTTATCGTACCGTTGAAATCGGCCAGAAAACAAATAAACGGTAATTCCATCGGGGTCAAATTCTTCACATTTTCGGGCTAAGGCTAGAGTAGACTCCTGAGCCACTTGCCATCGAGTTTTACCCCCCGGTTGATCCGGGATAGACATACTGCCACTTTTATCGATAATTAGAGTATAATCGCGATTGTCTACCATGATATTTTTCGCTTGAATCAATTAAACTGCATCGAATGGACTTGGGCTGAAGAATACATCTCACTTTTGATAACTAAGCCTTAACAACCTTTCAGAAACTAGGCTGATGAAGAACGGCCTCTTCCCACCGTCTCTAAAGTTTGCTAAGTCAGGGGTATTGATCGCCGTGCCGTCTTCCCAGAGGATTAGCTGCTCATCCATTAATCGATGATGGCATTCATCAAAACTTCAGTCAAGGTCATTTCTTCCATGTCATCAATCGTTAAAGTATCCACGATATCAAATTTAGCCCCGGCATTGATTAAATCATCATCTAGGGCTTTCAGAAATTGAGTAGCGGTGCGATCATTGCCAATTTGAATGAAAGAAATTGCTAGTTCTTCATCTTTATCAATTCGGCGAGATGCTTCAATAATTACTTTCATCACCGCTTTGCGATCGTCGGGTTCCCCATCAGTAATGGCTAAAATAGTTTCTCCATTCACTTGGGCTTGACCCGAAGATTTTCGTTTAAAGTAATTATTCAGCGCATCTTGTAAAACCCCAGCTAAGTCGGTGCGACCCGCAGGCTCATTTTCCTGGAAAATCTGCTCAACTTTAGCAGCGGTTACGTTGTCGTAGCGCTTAAACCGGCCTGAAAAAACGTAAATGGTGATGCCATCGGGGTCTAACTCTTCGCATTTTCGGGCTAATGCTAGAGTAGACTCTTGTGCTTCTTGCCATCGGGTTCGTCCCCCGCGTTGGTCTGGGGTGGACATACTGCCACTTTTGTCAATAATCAGTGTATAGTCGCGGTTATCTAGCATCAGAATAGCCCTAAGTCTGTGCAAAACAGATAATTAAGTTGGGAGTGCTGCGATCGGCTTAGTTATCCAAGGCGATCGCTCTCGTCCCCTCCTGTTGATAGCTTAACTCAAAGCCTTCAAAAGGGTGAAATAGCCCAGGATTAAAAAAAAGACGCGATCGCTCGCGTCTTTTAAGACAAGGTGAATGATTCCTGATCTTAGCTGGCGCGAGCCGGAACCAACAGATCCTTCAGGGGATTCCAAGTTACCGTGCGATCGCCACCCACTTCCACCACCACTTTCACCCGGGGTTCAATCTTCGGCAACTCCGTCAAATAGGACAACTCCTGATTAGACAGAACGATTCCATCAATCAACCACACAACCAACCCTTTAGATTTAGGGGGTAACTCCTCCAATTGCGACGTCACGATCGGCGGAATAAAATAAGTTCGGATGTCTTTTTTGCCCAGGTGGGGTGGACGAACCCCATGCACCCCAGTTAAATAGGCCGCTAAATCTCCTAATCCTCGGGCCGATAGGGTAATGTTGATATAACCGGAGGCTCTAACTCGCCGTTGATAGCGACCCTCAAACCCCCCTTCCAAAGGCACATACAGCGCTAAGGACCCATTTTGTTCCAGATCGCGAATGAATTTTTTGCCCGTGATAATCAATGCCATAATGATTCACTCCTAATACTGCATACTGACTGATTAGTGATCCGCTCCTAGAGTATCGAGGATTATGCACCCTTGAAACTTCGCCACGATAGGCGAAATTCGGGCCACACTTTCTCTTTGTACCGCAATCAGGCTTTGCCAAGTATAGTTTAATGCCTAGAAGGGATTAGAATTAGATTCGGTGAGGGGTTGGGCTCTTATAGGTCCCTGATTCAGAACCCTCAGCCCCTGGCTCAGAGATCCTGCAAAAAAAATAAAAATTTTAGGCAATTTTTATTCAATTCGGACTAGACAAGGTATTTAACATCGGCTATAGTATTAAATTGTCGCTAAATTTAAGCCCAAGCTCTCAAATTGGAAACCCAGTGCGGCCCAAAAGCCGATTTTGCGCTATAGTGGTTAGTCCAGACCAACAGAGTGACAACTGCTCCTTAGCGGAAAGTTGAGAAAAGCTAAATTTAGTTGCGATCGCCCCTAGCCAGTCCGCAGTCCGAAACGATGTCTGACCAGCTAAAGCGATCGAGTGCCTCGCAGAGATACTGAGTAAACCATTGCTTAAGTCTGTGCGGTCAAAGGCAACACAAACGAGCAACCGCTCACCCTAACGGACCAACTCATCAAACTAGCCCGAAGGTAGTTAAAGGCTTCCTAGAAAGAAGCCTGACCGTCTCCTGCTGTGCTGTTGGAGGCAACCTTTGGACTGGTTTGGCGTCGAAACCCGATTCGGATCCGAGCTCTTAATTGAACTCATCACGATCCGAGAAACTTGTAGTGCTTAAGTAAGGGGAGACCATAAACCCGTGGCTGTCGGTATTCTGGGCACAAAACTCGGCATGACCCAAGTCTTTGACGAAGAAGGGAGAGCAATTCCCGTCACCGTCGTCCAAGCTGGACCATGCACCGTAACACAGATCAAATCGAAACAGACCGATGGCTACACCGCCATTCAGGTCGGATACGGCGAAACCACCACCAAGGCCATCAATAAGCCAGAACTGGGACATCTCGTCAAATCATCAGCGCCTCCGCTGCGTCACCTGCGTGAATATCGTATTGATGATGTCAGCAGCTTTGAACTGGGACAGCAAATGACCGTAGAAGGATTCACTGCTAACCAGATTGTCGATGTGACCGGCATCAGCATCGGTCGGGGGTTTGCCGGATATCAAAAACGGCATAACTTCAAACGCGGACCCATGTCCCACGGTTCAAAAAACCATCGTGCACCCGGTTCTACAGGTGCAGGGACCACTCCAGGTCGCGTGTATCCAGGGAAGCGTATGGCCGGTCGTTTAGGCGGAACCCAAGTCACAACTCGTCAATTGCAAATTGTGCGAGTGGATGCAGAAAAGAACCTGCTGCTGATTAAGGGAGCGCTTCCGGGAAAACCCGGTGCCCTGCTTAATATTAAGCCAGCCAATTATGTAGGCCGAGCTAAATAGCAGCCCGGCGAGAAAAGAATGAATTCCCCATTCATAAAGCATAGAAAACGGGAATAGAGAGATATGGTTAATTGTGTAGTCAGAAACTGGGAAGGCGAACAAGTTTCCGAAGCGACGATCGATTTGCGAGTAGCCTCTGAAGAGAACGCCTCGCATATCGTTCATAGAGCGGTAACTCGGCAACTAACCCAGGCGCGTCAGGGAACGGCATCGACCAAAACCCGGGCGGAAGTCAGAGGCGGGGGTAGAAAGCCCTGGAGACAAAAAGGAACAGGCCGAGCGCGGGCTGGTTCAATTCGTTCTCCCTTATGGAGAGGCGGCGGCGTCATCTTTGGACCCAAACCCAGAGATTATGAAGTCAAGATGAATCGGAAAGAGCGGAGACTCGCCCTGAGAACCGCGCTCATCAGCCGCAGCCAAGACCTGATCGTCGTCGAGGAATTTGCAGATAAGCTGCCCCGTCCTAAGACCAAAGATCTCCTCAGTGCGATCGCCCGGTGGGGTGTCGAGCCAGACTCGAAAGTATTGTTAATCGTTGACCAACGAGACGACAACGTTTATTTATCAGCACGCAACGTCGAGAACATCAAACTGATTGCCGTCAACCAGTTAAATGTGTACGACCTCGTTGCCGCTGACAAAATCATAACCACAGCAGCAGCACTAGCCAAAGTTCAGGAGGTCTACGGTGGCTGAAGATAATCTCAGAAAGCTGGCCGATTTGGTGCGGACCCCAATCGTCACCGAAAAAGCGACCCTGCTGATGGAGCAGAACAAATACGTCTTTGATGTGGATGCCAAATCCACCAAACCCCAAATCAAAGCGGCGATCGAACACCTCTTTGAGGTTAAGGTAGTCAGCGTCAATACCATGCACAGACCCCCGAAAAAGCGCAGAGTCGGGAAGTTTGTCGGGTATAAGCCTCATTACAAGAGAGCGATCGTGACCTTAGCCGAGGGTGATTCCCTGCAAAACATTTTCTTCCCAGAAGTGTAACGGATGCCCGGTTAGGAGTGGGCGGTATCGCCACCCTCTCCACTCGAACTCCGCCAAGTGCCTCTGGGATTCAATGGCAAATCAAGCAGTGTTACCAAAACTTTAAATTATGGGTATCCGTACTTATCGGCCCTACACACCTGGCACACGCCAGTACAGTGTCTCCGAGTTTGACGAAATCACCCGCGACACTCCCGAAAAATCCCTAACCAAGTCAAAGCACCGGAAAAAAGGACGGAACAATCGCGGGGTAATTACCTGCCGTCATCGTGGGGGCGGACATAAACGCCTCTATCGGCAAATCGACTTTCGTCGGGATAAACATAATATTCCCGCCAAAGTCGCTGAAATCGAATATGACCCCAACCGTAACGCCCGGATCGCCCTCCTCTTCTATCAGGATGGTGAAAAGCGGTACATCCTACACCCCGTAGGATTACAAGTGGGTACTCATATCGTCTCCGGACCTGACTCGCCCATCGAAGTTGGCAACGCCCTCCCCTTGGAAAAAATGCCCTTGGGTACAGTCGTTCATAACGTCGAAATGACCCCCGGTCGTGGAGCGCAAGTCGTGCGGTCAGCCGGTGCAGGGGCTCAGGTGCAAGCCAAAGAAGGGGATTTTGTCACCCTGAAGTTACCCTCTGGTGAAGTTCGGATGTTCCGGAAAGAGTGCTACGCCACTATCGGACAAGTCGGCAACATCGATGTTAGAAACATCAGCCTCGGTAAAGCGGGCCGTAAACGGTGGTCCGGTCGCCGTCCCGAAGTTAGAGGGAGCGTCATGAACCCGGTAGACCACCCACATGGTGGGGGTGAAGGACGAGCACCGATTGGTAGAAGTGGGCCAGTTTCACCTTGGGGTAAACCTGCTTTAGGTGGGAAGACTCGCAAGAAGAAAAAATTAAGTAACGCCTTAATCGTCCGCAAGCGTCGGAAAACCTCCAAGCGCGGCAAGGGCGGTCGGCAGTCTTAATCATCAAGACAAGAGAGTTGAGAATAAACGAATTAAAACTTTATTCTTTAATTCTTCTGGGTTCATTTTTGAGAAACTATCACTGACTTATGAGTCGTTCACTGAAAAAAGGACCTTTTGTAGCCGATCATTTGCTGAGTAAAATCGAAGCATTGAATGCCAAAGGCGACAAACAGGTCATTAAAACTTGGTCACGAGCTTCGACCATCATTCCTGATATGCTCGGTCATACGATCGCCGTCCATAACGGACGTCAGCACGTGCCGGTCTATATCAACGAACAGATGATCGGACATAAATTAGGGGAATTTGCCCCGACTCGGACCTTCCGGGGACACGCCAAAGGCGATAAAAAAAGTCAACGGCGATAAGTAGAGCTGCATCGCTAGTTCGGAGTCTAATGTTAAACGTTCTTTAATAACAACAAAGGACAAACGACAAACGACAAAGGACTTTGGACAACGGAGAAAACTATGGCTATTGATACCTCAACAGAAGTCAAAGCGATCGCGCGTTATATTCGGATGTCTCCGTACAAAGTACGGCGAGTCCTGGACCAAATTCGAGGTCGCTCCTATCGCGAAGCGCTGATCATCCTCGAATTCATGCCCTATCGTGCTTGCGATCCGATTCGTAAAGTTCTGCGATCGGCAGCAGCCAACGCAGAGCATAACAGCGGACTTGATCCAGCTACCTTATGGGTTTCTCAAGCTTATGCCGATGGTGGCCCGGTTCTCAAGCGATTCCGGCCTCGGGCGCAGGGACGGGCTTACATGATTCGCAAGCCGACCTGTCACATCACCGTTGCCGTCGCTCCCGAGCTTGACGACGAATAGAACAGCAAACGTAAACGTGCTAAGTAAGCCCAAGTCTTGACTTTACGGTTTACGAAACACGGGTTAGTTTTTACGGTAAGTAGAGGACGCACAGAACGTGGGACAGAAAATACACCCAACGGGTTTCCGGCTTGGTGTGACCAAAGAACACCGCTCCCGGTGGTTCGCGGATAGCAATCGCTACCCCGAACTTTTAGAAGAAGACTACAAAATTCGCCAATATGTCCACAGCACCTTAAACAACGCGGGCATTTCCGATGTTCGGGTCGAGCGTAAAGCCGACCAGATCGACCTGGAAGTTCGCACCGCCCGCCCGGGTGTGGTTGTGGGTCGGGGTGGCAGTGGCATCGAGTCCTTACGGACCGGACTGCAAGAAATGCTAGGCAGTAACCGTCAAATCCGCATCAATGTTGTGGAAGTGGCCCGAGTGGATGCTGATGCAACCTTGATTGCCGAATACATCGCCAGCCAACTCGAACGCCGGGTTTCCTTCCGTCGGGTCGTGCGGCAAGCCATTCAACGGGCTCAAAAAGCAGGGGTTGAAGGCATCAAAGTCCAAGTCAGCGGACGCCTCAACGGGGCAGAAATTGCTCGGACCGAATGGACTCGCGAAGGCAGAGTACCTCTGCATACCTTACGCGCCGATATTGATTACTCCTACCGCACCGCCAGTACCATTTATGGGATTCTCGGCGTTAAAGTGTGGACCTTCAAGGGAGAAATCATCCCCGGACAAGAACTGGAAGTCACCGCAGCAGCGGGTGCAGGTCCTCGGCCCCGAGGCGGCAAAAAACGCCGTCAGCAATTTGAAGACCGCTCCAATGAAGGGTAAGAGATCAGCAAGGGTAGGGAGCGAACGCTTGACCCAGCGGTATCCCACCGCTAGAACGCACGCTATCGCCTCCCTTAGCCGCTCTATGAACCATTACCGATTACCACATCATGTTAAGTCCTAGAAGAACGAAATTTCGCAAGCAACAGCGCGGGCGGATGCGAGGACTCGCAACTCGGGGTAATGAAATTAACTTCGGTGAATTCGCCCTACAAGCGTTAGAACCTTGTTGGATTACCTCCCGCCAAATTGAAGCCAGCCGTCGAGCCATGACCCGGTATATCCGTCGGGGTGGCAAGATCTGGATTCGCATCTTCCCAGATAAACCCGTGACCATGCGTCCAGCAGAAACCCGGATGGGTTCTGGTAAGGGGTCTCCCGAATTTTGGGTGGCTGTGGTCAAACCCGGTCGCATTATGTTTGAAATTGGTGGCGTTCCGGAAGCAACCGCCCGGGAAGCCATGCGGTTGGCGGATTATAAGCTGCCGATTAAAACCAAGTTCATTTCGCGAGAAGGGGAGTAAGAAAATGGCTTTTCCCAAAATGGCAGACATCGCCAACTTGAGCGATGAGGAAATCAACGAGCAGATTTTGAGCCTGAAGCGGGAATTATTTACGCTCAGACTGCAAAAAGCTACGCGCCGGTTGGAAAAAACCCACCTGTTCAAGCACAAGAGACACCAACTGTCTCAGTTGCTCACACTGGAAGGCGCACGCAAACGGGCTAACGCCGAATCCACCGCCGAATAACAAACTAAGTGACATGGCAGTTAAAGAAAGAGTTGGTGTAGTCGTCAGCAACAAGATGGATAAAACCGTTGTTGTGGCGATCGAAAATAGAAGCCCTCATCCCAAGTACGGCAAAATTGTCGTCAAAACCAAGCGCTACAAAGCGCATGATGAGGAGAATCAATGCCAAGAGGGCGATCGCGTCCGCATCCAGGAAACACGCCCCCTCAGTCGCACAAAACATTGGCAAGTGATTGAGATTCTCAATAGTGCCGCCCAAATCTAAGAACCACGGAGACTGAAGGTGATTCAACAAGAGTCGTATCTCAACGTTGCCGATAATAGCGGTGCTAAGCGGTTAATGTGTATTCGCGTCCTCGGGGGCAACCGACGCTATGCCGGTGTTGGTGACGTGATCATTGCCGTTGTCAAGGATGCTATTCCCAATATGCCGATTAAAAAATCTGATGTTGTGCGTGCTGTTGTGGTGCGCACCCGCAAAGGATTACGTCGCGATAGTGGGATGAGCATTCGCTTTGATGACAATGCCGCCGTGATTGTTAACCCCGACGGTAACCCCAAGGGAACCCGCGTTTTTGGCCCCGTTGCTCGCGAATTGCGCGATAAAAATTACACCAAAATCGTATCCTTAGCGCCGGAGGTGCTGTAAATGGCTAAACAACGGAACACTGCACTGACGCGCTATAAAATGCACGTCAAAACCGGCGATACGGTGCAGATTATTGCCGGGAAAGAAAAAGGAAAGGTTGGAGAAATCATGAAAACCTTTCCGACCAAGAGCCAAGTGATTGTGAAAGGCGTTAACGTGAAAACAAAGCACGTTAAACCTCAGCAAGAAGGAGAATCAGGTCGGATTGAGACTTTTGAATCTCCAATTCATAGCTCAAATGTCATGCTTTATTCTTCCAAAGAAAAAGTGGCAAGCCGCATTTGTTACACCTTTACCGAAGATGGACGGAAGGTGAGAATGCTCAAGAAAACCGGGGAAATTATTGATTAGGCAAGGGACGAAGGGTAAGGGATTCTTGCCCTACCCCACCGCTCTATATCTTCAAACATAAGGATGCCCTGACCAAGACCAGGGATTAAGGATGTAAAAACTCATGACCACTCAACTCAAAACGCGGTACCAAGAAACGATCGTCCCCAAACTGATGGAACAGTTTAAGTACACCAATATCCATCAGGTGCCAAAGGTAGTGAAAATCACCATTAACCGAGGCTTAGGGGAAGCGTCTAGCAATGCGAAAGCGCTAGAATCATCTTTGGCCGAAATCGCTACAATTGCGGGACAAAAACCCGTGGTGACTCGGGCGAAGAAAGCGATCGCAGGCTTTAAAATTCGTCAAGGAATGCCTGTAGGAATGATGGTCACCCTCCGGGGCGATCGGATGTATTCTTTCCTCGATCGCCTCATAAGTTTAGCACTACCTCGGATTCGGGACTTTCGCGGCATTAGTCCCAAAAGCTTTGACGGACGAGGTAATTACACCTTGGGCGTCAGAGAACAATTAATTTTTCCAGAAGTAGAGTACGACCGGATTGACCAAATTCGGGGTATGGACATATCCATCATCACAACGGCAACAACGGATGAAGAGGGCCGCGCCTTACTCAAAGAAATGGGAATGCCCTTCAAAGAAGGATAATTAACAGGGGAATAAGGAGCGAAAAATGGCGGCTAACGACACGATTGCAGACATGCTTACACGCATCCGCAATGCAAGCCTAGCACGGCACCAAAAAACAGAAGTTCTATCCACAAACATGACCCGTTCCATCGCCAAAGTTCTTCAAGAAGAAGGCTTTATTGCCGAATTTGAAGAAGTTGGGGAAGGGGTCGATAAAAAACTGGCGATCGCCTTGAAATACAAAGGCAAAAATCGTCAACCTATTATCAAAGCCTTAAAACGGGTCAGTAAACCCGGTCTGCGAGTCTATTCCAATCGGAAAGAACTCCCTCGCGTTTTAGGCGGCATTGGAATTGCCATCATTTCCACCTCATCGGGCATCATGACCGACCGCGACGCCCGTCGTCAAGGTGTAGGCGGTGAAGTGCTTTGCTATGTCTGGTAGTTTGAGATTTTTCCCGTGAATTGGTCTTGAATCCACTGCAAGGGGAAGCAGCACCCTGCCCCCTTCAATTCTGACCTTACGGCTTAAATCTCGACAAGTAAAGAAAGAGGAAAACTATGTCTCGTATTGGTAAGCGACCCATTAATATACCGGCCAAAGTCGTTATATCCATTGATGGGCAAAAGGTCTCCGTTAAGGGGCCAAAAGGCGAACTTTCCCGAGAGCTACCCGCCGAAGTCATCGTTGAACAAGAAGGCGAAACCATCCAAATCACCCGTCGGGACGAGTCTCGGGCCGCCCGTCAACGTCATGGATTGTGCCGCACCTTGGTCGCCAACATGGTTCAAGGGGTCTCTGAAGGATTTCAAAAACGACTGGAAATTCAAGGGGTGGGCTATCGCGCTCAAGTCCAAGGGCGCAACCTAATTCTCAACGTTGGTTATAGCAACCCCGTGGAAATTAATCCCCCCGAAGGCATTTCAGTCGCCGTTGAAAACAACACCAACGTGATTGTCAGCGGCATCAACAAAGAAATCGTTGGCAATACCGCTGCCAAAATTAGGGACGTCCGTCCCCCCGAACCCTATAAAGGTAAGGGAATTCGCTATGCAGGCGAACAAGTCAGACGCAAGGCAGGGAAGACAGGTAAGAAATAAACTATGAAGCTGACTCGCAGTGAATCTATTGAACGCCGTCATCGGCGCGTGCGACGTCGGGTCGTCGGCACCCCAGAACGTCCTCGGTTATCTGTATTTCGCTCTCACCAGCATATTTATGCGCAAGTGATTGACGATACCCAACACCAAACCCTAGCGGCGGCATCCACCCTCGACCCGGCATTGAAAGCCGAATTAGAGACAGGAGCCACTTGTGATGCATCAGCCAAAGTCGGCAAACTGATCGCCGATCGCGCCCGGGAAAAAGGTATTCAAAAAGTCGTCTTTGATCGCGGCGGTAACCTGTACCACGGTCGGGTAAAAGCCCTAGCAGAAGCGGCTCGTGAAGCGGGTTTAGAGTTCTAAAAAGTTCTAAAGTCGCCTAAGTGTCGGCAGTTGCGCGTTGCCCTATAGCCCGGGATAATCTCGTCCCACAAGAGCGATTCAAACCGAGCGAATCGGCCAACGCACCAACACCGAACGAATAGCAACAATCATTCCTGACAAAAAACTATGGCAGAACGTCGTAAAAAAAACGCCCGCACTCGGGAAAAAGAAACAGACTGGCAAGAGCGGGTCGTTCAGATTCGCCGAGTTACTAAAGTCGTCAAAGGCGGTAAAAAACTCAGCTTCCGGGCGATCGTTGTTGTCGGTAACGAACGCGGTCAAGTCGGAGTCGGTGTGGGTAAAGCCAGTGATGTGATCAGCGCCGTTAAAAAAGGCGTTGCCGATGGCAAAAAGCACCTGATCGAAGTACCTCTCACCAAAGCTAACTCCATTCCTCACCGCGTCGATGGCAGTGCCACCGGAGCTAAAGTGATGATGCGTCCCGCCGCACCTGGGACCGGGGTAATTGCCGGGGGTGCAGTCCGCACCGTGCTTGAATTAGCCGGAGTTCGCAATATTCTCGCCAAACAGTTGGGGTCTAACAACCCGCTGAACAATGCTAGAGCTGCGATCGATGCCCTAGTCAGTCTGCGAACCTTGTCTGAAGTCGCTGACGAGCGTGGCATTTCCGTTGACAAGCTGTACGCCTAATCCATCGCCATCAGCTTGAACCGAGTCAAGTTACAGACACAGGGAAAAAAATGAGAATACATGAACTAGGACCCAAAGCCGGGTCTAAAAAACGGAAACGGCGCTTGGCTCGCGGTATTTCTGCCGGTCAAGGTGCCAGCGCTGGTAAAGGGATGAGAGGTCAAAAAGCGAGAGCCGGGGGTAGCACCCGTCCTGGGTTTGAAGGGGGACAACAGCCCCTGTATCGCCGCTTGCCTAAGCTCAAGCACTTTCCCCTCGTCAATCGCAAAGAATACACTACGATTAACGTAAGTAAGTTGGCATCATTGGCCGCTAACAGTGAAGTGACCTTAGCGTCCCTGATGGAAGCGGGCATTATTACCACCAATGATGGGCCGCTGAAAATCTTGGGAGATGGGGACCTCAATGTTCCGCTGAATGTGAAAGCTGCTGCCTTTACCGCAGGAGCCAAAGCCAAGATCGAAGCTGCCGGTGGAACTTGTGAAACCAGTGATGCCAAATCCTAGGGTGATATGACCTTAGGGGCATTGATCCTACGACAAGGACACGGAGCGCTGCAATGAACAGTAGAGGTACTCCTTAATGGTTGTTAGTCGAGATAAAGCACCAACCGCTCAGGAGACTTTCATGCAGATGGCTAGAGCAGCGGGCCTGCGAGGTCGGCTGCTCCTCACCATTGGTATGTTAGTTTTGGTGCGCTTAGGCATTTGGATTCCAGTTCCTGGTATTGATCGCGCGCGATTTCAAGCCAATATTGATGGCAGTCCGCTGATTGGTTTTTTGGACCTGTTTTCTGGGGGTGGCTTACGAGCTTTAGGGATTTTTGCCCTAGGGATCCTGCCTTATATTAATGCCTCCATTATTATGCAATTACTGACTTCTGCTCTCCCTTCTTTAGAAGATTTACAAAAAAATGAAGGGGAAGCGGGTCGGCGCAAAATCTCTCAGATTACTCGTTATGTCGCCTTGGGGTGGGCATTGCTGCAAAGTGCTGGCATTGCTCTGTGGGTTGGCGCTTTTGCCGAAAACCCAGATCCAGGTGTTTTATTCTACGTGCAAACTGCGGTGGCATTGACCACTGGCTCGATGTTTGTGATGTGGGTATCTGAGCTGATTACAGAACGGGGGGTGGGCAATGGTGCTTCTTTATTGATTTTTGTCAATATTGTGGCGGTTCTCCCGAATTCTTTGGGTCAAACCCTGGCTCTGGCTCGGGAAAACCAAGCGATTGTCGGTCCCGTTTTGATTCTGACTTTGGTCTTTTTAATCACAATTGTTGGGATTGTTTTTGTCCAAGAAGGGACTCGAAGAATTCCAATTATTTCGGCTCGTCGTCAGGTCGGACGGAAGCTTTACCGGGAGAAAAGTAGCTATCTTCCTTTGCGATTAAATCAAGGGGGGGTGATGCCGATCATTTTTGCATCGGCGGTGTTAATTCTCCCTGCTTCTGTGGCTCAATTTACTAAAAATGAGTTGCTGATTACGATTTCGTCTTATTTGAGTCCGAATGGTCCCGCTCCATTTGTTTATGTGGCGTTTTATTTGACGTTAATTCTGTTTTTTAGCTATTTCTACGCTTCATTGATTGTTAATCCCGTAGACATGGCTCAGAATTTGAAAAAAATGGGGGCCAGTATTCCGGGGATTCGTCCGGGACGGGCGACGACGGAATATGTAGAGCGGGTACTCAACCGATTAACGTTTTTGGGAGCCATTTTTCTGGGAATGGTGGCGATCGTCCCAACTGCTGTCGAAAGTGCCACAGGTGTGCGGACTTTCCAGGGGTTTGGCGCAACGTCTCTGCTGATTTTAGTGGGGGTGGCGATCGATACGGCCAAACAAATTCAAACCTATGTGATTTCCCAGCGCTATGAAGGAATGGTGAAGCAATAGTGACAAGACTAATTTTTTTGGGTCCTCCTGGAGCCGGGAAGGGAACTCAAGCTCAGATCCTCTCCCAATCTCATAATATTCCCCATATTTCGACTGGGGATATCTTGAGGACCGCAGTTGAGCAACAGACTGATTTAGGCAATCAGGCTAAGGAGTATATGGATCGCGGGGAGTTGGTTCCGGATTCGCTGCTGTTAGATCTGATTCGCGATCGCCTGACTCAACCGGATGCCACTCAATCGGGATGGATTCTGGATGGGTTTCCCCGGAATGTGGCTCAAGCTGAATTTTTAGATCATCTTCTGGATGATATTCAGCAAGAATGTAAGTCAGCTATTAGTTTGGAAGTCCCTGACAAACAGTTGATTGATCGCTTGCATGGACGAGGCCGCAGTGATGATGGGGATGAGACGATCGCTCGTCGTTTACGGGTCTATTATGCCCAAACGATGCCGGTGATTGATTATTATCGAGAGCGGGGTCGGCTGATTGCTATCAATGGCAATTCGCCGATTGAGGCAGTTGCGGCGATTCTGAATAAAGTAGTCACCAGTTGAAAAAAAATGCCACCGGGAAATGGGGTTTAAATGCCGGAGTTACCCAGTTACGATTGCTGCTGTTTCCGGTGGCAGTGACTGGTGTAACTTCCCCCCTGCCTGGGTCGATCTGACGCTATTTTTGCTAAGATATCTGACGGACTGCTCTATGAGCTATTCGTGAAAAATTTTTAGCAGTGCGATCGCCATCGGATCGGGATGGATCGCCCGAGCGCTATTGACTGTATTTCTAGCATTGAGGTAAAAACAACTTGGCTAAACAAGATCTAATCGAGATGGAAGGGACGGTTACCGAATCCCTCCCTAACGCGATGTTTCGGGTAGACCTAGACAATGGGTTTAACGTACTCGCCCACATCTCGGGAAAAATTCGCCGGAATTACATCAAAATTCTTCCGGGCGATCGCGTCAAAGTAGAACTGACCCCCTACGACTTAACTAAAGGTCGTATCACCTACCGTCTTCGTAAGAAGTAAGGATTCTTTCTAGCTTATCCCTAAAAATCCTGATAAAAACAAGTCGGTCCTATTTTTGTCATTTCTGGCAAAAATTGATATAATATGAAGTTTGTAGCGCTGCTCAAAGAGAAATGAAAGTTCGAGCATCCGTCAAGAAGATTTGCGAGAAGTGCCGCGTCATTCGTCGTCGCGGTCGAGTCATGGTCATTTGTTCCAATCCAAAGCACAAACAACGTCAGGGTTAGATCAAGACCCGTCTAATCAATTCATAAATGCCCTAAATTCTGGCATTTAGAATTGCTCACCGTTGTAGAAACATACTAACCAGTAGAGGGAGAAAACGAGCGTGGCACGAATTGCCGGAGTAGATCTTCCTCGCGATAAGCGAGTTGAGATAGGTCTACAATACATTTATGGGATTGGGCCAACGCGAGCCCACCAAATTTTGGAGCGCACCGGGGTCAATCCAGATACCCGCGTCAAAGATTTAACCGATGCCGAGGTTACCACCCTCCGGGAAGACTTAGAAAAAAATTACGAAGTCGAGGGGGATCTCAGACGCTTAGAGTCCATGAACATCAAGCGTTTGATGGACATCGGCTGCTATCGGGGTCGCCGCCATCGCATGGGACTCCCGGTACGCGGACAAAGAACTCGGACCAATGCCCGAACCCGTCGAGGTGGAAGGCGCACCGTGGCTGGCAAGAAAAAAGCCCCTTCCAAGAAGTAAGAACGATTCAATCTCGAATCAGGTTCGGCTTCATCAAGCCGAACTTCTTACTGACTCTCAATCATTTAAACCTTCACTATTGCGATTGCGATCGATATGGCGCGACAAACAACCAAAAAAACTGGCTCGCGGAAGCAAAAAAGGAATGTGCCTAATGGAGTGGGTTACATTCAGTCCACCTTTAATAACACCATTGTCACGATTACTGACCCTAGCGGAGAAGTAATTTCTTGGGCAACCAGTGGTTCTAGTGGTTTTAAAGGTGCGAAAAAAGGAACTCCCTTTGCCGCTCAAACCGCAGCAGAGAACGCAGCACGCCGTGCAGTTGAGCAGGGAATGCGTCAAATTGAGGTCATGGTTAGTGGTCCCGGTTCAGGCCGTGAGACTGCCATCCGCGCCCTCCAAGGTGCGGGCCTAGAAATCACCTTGATTCGGGACGTCACCCCCATTCCGCACAATGGCTGCCGTCCACCCAAGCGCCGTAGAGTTTAAACATTGGCTCAATTAGCCTTGGAAAAAACGAAGTCAGACAAACAAGATTCGGACATCAGGATTGAGTGCAGATGAGGGATTTAAAACAAATAACTCCTGAGTCATCACTCCGAGCGATCGTCACATCCTCAGCCAATGAGGAGCGAATCAGCATTAAACGAGGGAGGCTAAACTGGCCTTCGATGGATCGAGGAGAAGGGAGGTCACTCCGTGGCGCAGTTTCAGATTGAGTGTGTAGAGTCAAACACTGAAAGAGACCAGTCCCAGTATGGCAAATTCTTACTGGAACCGTTAGAACGGGGTCAAGGCACAACGGTAGGGAATGCCCTCCGCAGAGTGCTGCTTTCTAACTTGGAAGGGACAGCGGTTAGCGCGGTCCGGATTGCCGGTGTCAATCACGAGTTTGCCACAATTGAGGGCGTCCGAGAAGATGTTCTGGAAATTTTACTGAACATGAAGGAAGTCGTCCTCAAAAGCTACTCACCCCAACCGCAAATCGGACGCTTACTGGTTCAAGGTCCGGCAACAGTAACCGCAGGTCGGTTTGATTTACCCTCAGAGGTCGAGTCGATCGATCCCAACCAGTATATCGCCACCGTTGCCGAGGGTTCCACCTTAGAAATGGAATTTCGGGTGGAAAAGGGCAAAGGATATCGAGCAGTGGACCGGAGTCGAGATGAAAACGCGGCGTTAGACTTTCTCTTGATAGACGCTGTATTCATGCCCGTTCGCAAAGTCAACTACAGCGTTGAAGATGCACGGGTAGGCGGCTCTTTGGAGAAAGACCGATTGATTATGGAAATCTGGACGAATGGCTCGATTTCGCCCCAAGAGGCGCTGAGTCAATCCGCCAGCATCCTAGTGGATCTGTTTTCTCCACTCAAAGATATCACGATCGAGTCAATGCTCGAAGAATCGCCAACAGAAGCCGACCCGACCAGTCAAATTCCGATTGAAGAATTGCAACTTTCCGTGCGAGCTTACAACTGTCTCAAACGGGCGCAAATTAATTCAGTCGCGGATCTACTCGACTACAGTCAAGAAGATCTTTTAGAAATCAAAAACTTCGGTCAAAAGTCGGCAGAAGAAGTCATCGAAGCATTGCAAAAGCGCTTAGGGATTACCTTGCCCCAAGAAAAGTCAGCTAAAACCAGCACTTAAGCGGCCAAGTGTCAAGTGTTAAGTGTAAAGTCTGAAACCCTCTGACTTCATCCTTTACACTTCACACTTTTTACTTCCCTAAAGTCAGTCAAGCGCTTATAATTTATAGTTCATCCTTTATCGTTCAACCTACATCGTTGATACTTCATTATGCGCCACCGTTGTCGCGTTCCCCAATTAGGTAAACCAGCAGATCAGCGTAAAGCTTTGCTAAGAGCGCTGACTACAGAGCTACTTCGTCATGGTCGCATCACGACGACTAAAATTCGAGCTAAAGCCGTGCGCTCCGAAGCTGAACGAATGATCACTCTAGCCAAAGATGGGTCCTTACCCGCTCGTCGTCAAGCGATGGGTTATGTGTATGATAAACAGCTCGTTCACGCCCTGTTTGAAAAAGCTCAAGAGAGATATGGAAATCGCCAAGGCGGTTACACTCGGATCATGAGAACTGTTTCCCGTCGGGGAGACAATGCAGACATGGCAATTATCGAGCTAGTCTAAGCGAATCTCAGGATTTTTAGCCGCCCTGGTTTTAGTTGTTTTAACCCTAAAATCTTTGCGCTAAACCCTCATGTTTCCCATAAATCCTCCAATCCTACGATGCTGACCCAAAGAATTGCCCTGGTCATTCAATACCTGGGCACTCATTTTCATGGGTGGCAACGGCAACCGAACCAAAGGACGGTACAGGAGGAGATCGAAACGGTACTGGCCGGTGTCCTCAAGCAACCCACTCGCGTGATTGCTGCCGGAAGAACGGATACGGGGGTTCATGCAGCCGCTCAAGTGGCTCATTTTGAAGCCAGCAGTCCGATTCCACCGGAAAGATGGGCGGGGGTCCTTAATAGTCGTCTCCCCAACGATATTTTGGTCCTGGCATCGGCGGCGGTAGACTCCCAGTGGCACGCTCGATTTTCGGCGGTTTCCCGTCGCTATCGATACATCCTCTATACCGACAAGCAACCCAACTTGTTTGTGCGCCCGTTTTCTTGGCATTATTATTATGCACCCCTGGATGAATCCTTGATTCAAGAAGCCCTGAACCCTTTGGTGGGTCATCATCATTTGGCAGCCTTTCACCGGGCTGGGTCGCAGCGCCAGCATTCCTGGGTAGAGGTACAGGAAGCCAAATGCGATCGCCAGGGTCCATTCGTTCAGATCGAAGTGCAAGCCAATGGGTTCCTCTATGGGATGATGCGGCTATTGGTTGGCTTGCTGGTTGAAGTCGGGACATCGGAGCGAGACCCTTCATCCTTTAAAGACCTATGGGTGAATGAGCGTCGCTCCGAAGTTAAATATGCAGCACCCGCCCAGGGTCTATGCTTATTGCGAGTGGCCTACCCTGAGTCTCCCTTTCCCCCTGAAATTTGGTGGGATACGATGCCAGAGTTTGTCCTGAGTCCCTCCCTTATGAAGCTGCCATAGAGCTTTCATTCAATATTCAGTCCAAGGTCCGGCGAAGCAAGGGTCCTGATTGAGGCAGTTGCCTCCATTGCAACCCATTAGCCCAGCTCATTGACAACTGATACCTACAAACTAACCATGAACAAAACTTACGTTCCACCACAAGGCTCCATCGAGCAAAAGTGGTATGTCATCGATGCCGCCAACCAGCGTCTGGGCCGGTTGGCTGTGGAAATTGCCCGCATCCTGCGCGGTAAAAATAAACCCACCTATACCCCTCACATGGATACAGGTGATTTCGTCATCGTGGTCAACGCTGAAAAAATTGAAGTCACCGGCAAAAAACGCACCCAAAAACTCTACCGCCGTCATTCCGGTAGACCGGGCGGCATGAAAACCGAAACCTTTGCCAAACTACAAAATCGCTTGCCCGAGAGAATTATCGAGCAAGCGGTGAAAGGAATGCTACCCAAAAATAGCTTGGGGCGGCAGTTGTTCACCAAGTTGAATGTGTATGCCGGAAGCGAGCATCCTCACTCGGCTCAAAAACCTGAAACTTTGACCATCAACACTATTCCAGGAGGTAATTCTTAATGCAAGGAATCCAACAAAGTGGCCGCGTCATGTATTGGGGGACGGGCCGTCGGAAATCTTCTGTCGCCCGGGTGCGCCTCGTTCCAGGTAACGGCACGGTAACTATCAATGGCAAAGCGGCAGAAATCTATCTTCAGTACAACGCGGGTTACCTGGGTGCAACCAAAGCCCCCTTGGAAACCCTCGGCCTGGAAAATGAATATGACGTCCTGGTGAATGTCCGGGGCGGTGGGTTAACCGGACAATCTGAGTCGATTCGTTTAGGCGTCGCTCGTGCGCTGTGCGAACTCGATCCTGAAAATCGCCATCCTCTGAAAGTGGAAGGCTTTCTCACCCGGGACCCTCGTGCTAAAGAACGGAAAAAATACGGTCTTCGCAAAGCTCGGAAGGCCCCTCAATACTCCAAACGTTAAGGAGTTGGGTCAACTGTCCTTTGTCATTGGCTGTTGGTATTTCCCCAATGACAAATGACTGCTGATCATGATACAGAAGGCTAAAATAAAACAGAACAAGCGACGGGTTCAAGGAGAACAAAACCATGCCAAAACCAGGAATTCATCCCGAATGGTATCCAGAAGCTAAAGTCATTTGCAACGGTGAAGTTGTGATGACCGTGGGTTCGACAAAACCGGAAATTCATGTAGATGTCTGGTCCGGAAATCATCCTTACTATACCGGCACCCAAAAGGTGATCGATACGGAAGGACGGATTGAACGCTTCCGTCGGAAGTACGGGATGACTTCGACCAGTGGAGAAAGCGGTCAAAATACTAAGAAGTAGCCCGGGTATTTTAGCTGTTAGCTGTGAGGAGTAGCAAATTGATATTTTGCTATGGTTTAATCAGCTAACCGCTAGAGATCCACGCGCTCCCTACTTTCTAGACTGAGGACTGCTCTATGGCCGAAACTTATCTACTCGATAAATTAAAATCTGTTGAACAAACTTTTCACGAATTGACTCGACGGATGGCGGACCCCGATATCGCCAGAGACCCGAACGAGTTTCAAAAAGTGGCGAGAGCCCGTTCCTCCTTGGAGGAAGTGGTGAATACTTATGAAAATTGGAAAAATACGGAAGCGGAGTTAATTGGCGCAAGGCAGGTCCTCAAGGAAGCCAGTAGCGATTTGGAATTGCAACAGATGGCAGCTATGGAAGTAGCGGAGCTGGATGAGCAGTTAACACAGCTTGAAAAACGGCTGAAGATCTTGCTGCTGCCTCGGGACCCGAATGATGAGAAAAACATCATGTTAGAAATTCGGGCTGGAACTGGGGGAGATGAAGCTAGTATTTGGGCGGGGGATTTGGTGCGGATGTACTCGCGCTATGCTGAAACTCAAGGCTGGCGCGTGAAGATGTTGAGCGAGTCCACGGCGGATATGGGTGGATTTAAAGAGGCAATCCTGGAAATTCAGGGAGAGCAAGTTTATAGCAAGCTCAAGTTTGAGGCGGGAGTGCATCGGGTTCAACGCGTGCCGCTTACTGAAGCGGGAGGTCGGGTTCATACTTCTACAGCAACGGTGGCGATAATGCCGGAGGTGGATGAGGTGGAGGTCCACATCGACGCGAAGGATATTGAATTGACGACGGCGCGATCGGGTGGCGCTGGGGGTCAAAACGTGAACAAGGTGGAGACGGCGGTGGATTTGTTCCACAAACCCACGGGGATCCGGATTTTCTGTACGGAGGAGCGATCGCAGCTTCAAAACCGAGAACGCGCGATGCAAATTTTGCGGGCGAAGTTATACGATTTGAAGTTGGCGGAACAACAGGAAGCGGTGACTTCGATGCGCCGATCGCAGGTCGGAACGGGTGCGCGCTCGGAAAAAATTCGCACTTACAATTACAAGGATAACCGGGTGACGGATCACCGTTTAGGTCAGAATTTTACTCTAATGAGTACCCTGGAAGGGGATATCGAGGAAGTGATTCAATCTTGCATCAGTCAGGATCAGCAGGAACGGTTAGAGGAACTGGCGGCTTCGACAACGATGCCAGTGTAGTTGACAAATTAACCGTTTTGGAATATGGAGGATGGTACATCATCAGCTATCTCTGAAACAAAAAGCGAGAACTAGGTTCTCGCTTTTTTTCTGGGCGATCGCATCATAAGGTTTCCCCACTGAATCTGGCGATCGCTAGGATGTTGTTAGGGTCGGGAAAGCAGGTAGCGCCACTGTTGTGGAAAGGGGTGACGGATAAAGACTTGGGAAGCCTGTTGATAATGAGAGAAGGACCGGGCGAGATTATCGATGCGATCGCCCTGTAAGCGTTCACTATAGGCTAAAGCGAGATTATCCTGGGTGGCTCCCCATCGTTGGGATTGGAGGCGACTGCAAGGCAACATAGGAAGGGCCGTTTCACAACAGGCGATCGCAATTTCGATAAACTCGGCTTTTTTCCCTTGGGAATAGTCCCAAATTAGGCCGCCTAGATTGACGAGGACTGTGGCTAACTCAAGGGTTCGTTTTTGGCTGAGAGTCGGTAAAATGCCAATAACAACGCGAGAGAGACGTTCAGCAAAGCGATCGGTGAGGAGTTCGTCATGCCTTGCTAAGGTGGGGTAGAGGGCTGTAGGGTTGCCCTGGACCTGCTCCATTTCCTGTAAAACAGTGGCTAAAAACCGAGTGGTTGGGCGATCGGTGGAGTGATAGAGTGCGATTGCCTCTGTGAGTGTACGCTGGCGATCGGTAGATTCAGCATTCTCCCTAGTGATCCATCCTGGATTGGGGCGTTCTAGGGCCGCTTTGAAGCCTTGAGCGGTCTGTCGTCGTCTACTGGGAAGGTTGGCAAGGGTTCGCTCATGCATGATTCAGTTCCTCTGCTAATTTCTTAGGTCATTTTCTGCCGATGTTGCTCATTGATACCGGGTTAAACTGGGGGTGGCTTGGATCTAATGATCCGTGGGGATTAAAGGCGATCGGAGCCAGTCCTCTTTTTAATTTTTAGTCTTTTTGGGTCAGGATGAAATCCTCCAAATGGCAGACTTCCTGCAATTGAGTCTCGTTGAAATTGAGTAATTTTCTATTTAGATTTGCTTATATTTTCATCCGTATCCGTATATTTTTTTACTAAAAAATAGTAAAAATCTTTTAGGGGGTTTATTTAATTTATAAAAAAAAATATAGATTGGTTAAATTTCAATTCTAAAAAAATACAAACCCGTATAAAAAATAGGTCTACTCTGATTTAGATAGGCTAATAAATTGCAAAAAAAATTACAAAACTGGACCTTCTAAAGGATTTCCCAGAAGCTCGGTGTATAGCCTGGGAATTCCTTCTGAGACACTAGATTTCTTAGCATTCCTCTGGTTAATCAGCTTAGATTGAACTCAAAAATCGAGTTTTGGGTCGTTTTTAGAGAACAACTCCTAAATGTAGGGGCACCCTTAGCGAATTGCCCCTACAGAGTATAAACGTAATGCGTAAGTCTGAGGAGCGATCGCCACCTTCCATAAGCTTGCGCAACTTAGAGTAAAGCCCCGCCACAACTTGAGCCAGATCCGGCAGTGCATCCGTAACAAAAGGCAGCGGTTTGGACTTCCGTGAGTAAATCTAAACTGCCTGAGGATAACAGTTTTGCTACGGTGAGTGCTTCGCCGTCGGCAGTTTTTGCCGGGATGCCTTCCATTTGATTAAAATCGCAGTCATAAATATTACCTAAATAGTCGATAGAGAGTTCATTGCGACACATCAAATGAGGAACGGTTTCGGGATTGAAATTATCCTCTAAAAACTGTAAGTAAGGTTGATGGAGTTGTTGGCGTTGTAGAGATAACTTGGTGCGACCAATGGGTAAATTGGTTAGGGTCAACAACTGGTTAAAGGTAATGCCATAATGTTCGGCCAAGTAAGTTTTATAATCGGCTTCTAACTTGGCTTGGGGTGGAGGTAAATAAAATTGGTCGCGCGAAGTAGGTAGGGATGGATTATAGACCAAATTTAAAATTAACTGCGGATTCGAGCCATAGCCTAGATCATTGAGTAACTTTATCCCCTGAATCGAGCAGTCATATACGCCCTTACCTCGCATTTTGTCAACATTACTGGATAAATAACAAGGGAGAGAGGCCACGACTTGTAATTGATGTTTGGCGAAATAGGCCGGTAAGTCGGCAAAACTGTGTTCAAAAAAAATGGTTAAATTGGAGCGAACAATCACCTGTTTTCCCGCCGCGCGGGCTGCCTCAACTAAGGGTTTAAATCCATAATTCATTTCGGGTGCGCCGCCGGTGATGTCTACGGTGTGAATTGAATCAAAACGATGAATTAATTCAATCAATTGGTCACAGACTTCAGGGGAAAGTTCTTCGGTACGATTGGGTCCGGCTTCTACATGACAGTGAATGCAAGCCTGGTTACAGCGTTTTCCTAAATTAATTTGTAAAACGGTGATTTCATTTTTTGTTAAGGGGGAACCGATTTTATGAGAGAAGGGAGTAATGACCGTTTGAACCATGAATCGCTCCTGATTGTTGTTTAGGTTAATGAGTTTGGGATTATAAATTAAACCCTGAAAAGGCTGAATTGGGGAGTGGGAAAGCAAAAAAAGGGAGACAGGTCAACCACTTTTTAAGCGCGATCGCCTAAAGCCGTACCCCAAATGCCTCAAGCTGTGGATCGTGGGATTTAAGCCAGAAAATAGCTGGCGCATCCTTGGAAGAAGGCTTGTTACCTATCACCTATTGTAGCGGGTGCTTCTTTTAAAAGCTACAATCCGCAACGGTTGGGGCTTGAGCAAAACAAAAATCTTCGCCCTCGTTTTTTTCTGAGCCATCTTCCAACCGGGTCATAATCCAGCCATTTAGTAAATTTTTGATGGGTCAATGAAGTGAACCCTTAAAGATATTTCATTTTCTGGTATTTCGATTAAATTATATCAATATTAGGGGTATATCAATCCCAGATAGATATTCAATAAAGCTTTAAAATTAAAAATGTAAAACCCAGTTTTTCTGTCCCTTATCTTCAATTCGGTTGAACAACTTTGTGCCTATTCTGCCATTTCTTTTACTGCACCACAGAAGTAGTTCGAGGCAACCCCCACCCATAATTAAGCCCCTACGCACGCCTCAAACCCAGATAGGGTGGGGAAGTCCTAAAAGAGATTAATTCTCAAACTAGACTCAGGACTTGTTTCGCGCATTACTGGCAAACTGACCGTGAATATTGACCAGATAAGGGAGACAATAGGATAATCCCGCAGAAATCCAACGGTCTTGGTTCATTTGTCCATTTAAAAAAGCCTTACCGTGGTTGATCACGAAGAGAACGGTCCCGACAAACAAAGCAACTTTTACCGCAGTTGGTGCAAACCGGGGATTAAATAAAATGCCACCCATTTTTTTCAAAAATTTACTCATGCTTTGAAACCCTTGAACTCAAATGACTGATATGACCCAAGACTAGACCTAGTGGACAAAAAAATATGTGCTATAATTAACAGTCTGCTAAACTTTAGAGCAAAGTGGGAATCATCGGGCTGATTGGCATCTCCTTAAACTTGCCCAGTCTGCTAGATTATAAAATTATCTAAACTTTCGGTAATAGCACAAAATTATGTTGCCAAAGGTCTAATTAATCGGGTTAACTCCCGACGAAGAGTAACAGATGCGCTAAAGCTGATTAATAGATTAGGGAGCGGTAAAAATATGGGGGTAGGGAAATGAGGGGCCAAGGTTCCATAGAACCTCAAAAGAATATAAAAATAAAAAAAAGTCATTTTTTAGAGGATTTTAGAAGGGGTATAAAAATTTATCTCTACCTTGTTTATATACCCATTCAGGAGGCTAGACCAATTTACATGACGTAGATATTTTAATCGAACGCCCGGTTTTTGAACAGAATCTCGGGCGGTTAAATTCAGGGTTTTTGTTTGCAAATCTGAGGAATAATTGTAAATCTATAGAACTCTTATTACTTTGGGAATCCCAACAACTATGACCCCTTCAATTAAACAAGAACCTGCTCTACAACCATTGGATGAGTATAATCAATCCCTTATGTCTCATGTTCATCCCATCGATTGGGTGAATCCTTCCCCTGCCGCCAATTATGATTTGGTTGTGATTGGTGCGGGAACCGCTGGACTGGTGGTGGCGGCAGGTGCTGCGGGGTTAGGGTTGGGATTAAAAGTTGCCCTAATTGAAAAAAGCTTGATGGGGGGAGATTGCCTAAATGTCGGTTGTGTCCCTTCTAAATGTCTGATTCGGTCCTCGCGGGTGGTGGCGCAGATGCGGGAAGCGACTGCTTTTGGGATTCAGTCGCCGGATGGCATTAAGATTGATTTTGCGGCAGTGATGGCGCGAATGCGGCGAATTCGTGCGGGAATTAGCCCTCATGATTCGGCGGAACGGTTTCGGAATTTGGGGGTTGATGTGTTTTTAGGACGGGCTGAGTTTTTAGATAGTGGCGCGATCGCCGTCAACGGAAACCACCGCCTCCCATTTAAAAAAGCCGTGATTGCCACGGGTGCTCGCGCCACTCGTCCTGACATTCCTGGATTAGCAGAAACTGGCTATTTAACCAATGAAACCGTCTTTTCCCTCACCGAATGTCCCCCCCGATTAGCAGTGATTGGAGGGGGTCCGATCGGGTGTGAACTCGCTCAAGCATTTCAACGCCTCGGCAGTCAAGTTACTTTATTTCATAAACATAAACATATCCTCGATCGCGAAGATGTTGAGGCGGCAGAAATTGTCCAACAACAATTATTACAGGACAATCTGAAGTTAGTTTTAGATTGTACTTTAGAAAAAGTGGAAACCACGGATGCTGGGAAAGTCATCCATTACCGTCAAAATGATGTAATTAACACTGTTATTGTCGATGAAATCTTAGTAGGGGCGGGACGGACTCCCAATGTTGATGGGTTAAATTTAGAGGCGGTAGAAGTTAAATATGATGCCCGTCGCGGTGTGATTGTTGATGACTATTTGCAAACTACTAATCCGCGCATTTATGCGGCTGGAGACATTTGCATGAACTGGAAATTTACCCATGCAGCAGATGCGGCAGCGCGAATTGTGATTAAAAATACCTTGTTTTCTCCTTTTGGGTTAGGACGAAGTAAATTGAGTAGTTTAGTAATGCCTTGGGTGACTTATACTGATCCAGAGATTGCTCATGTGGGATTGTATGAGCGGGAGGCGCAAGAGAAGGGTTTAGAAACGAATACGATTACGATTCCCTTTAATACTGTCGATCGCGCGTTAGCGGATGGGGAAACGGAAGGGTTTGTCAAAATCTTCCATAAACGCGGTTCTGACCAGATTTTAGGGGCAACCATTGTGGCGCGTCATGCTGGGGAAATGATTAGTGAAATTACCTTGGCGATCGCCACTAAACAGGGACTGAGTGCCTTATCCGGCGTGATTCATCCCTATCCCACTCAGGCAGAAGCGATTAAAAAAGCCGCCGATGCTTATCGCCGGACTTTACTCACCCCTCGCACTCAATCTTTACTGAAGCTGTTAACCAAATTCAGTTAACCTATCTCCATTAATCCGCTATTCTTGAGTTAATTGCTGAGTGTTTTGTATTCATTCACCTCGACTTAATTTATGAGCTATTTAGAAACAACTGCCCAATTCTACGCCGAAGCTGCTGAAAACCCTCAAGAGGGGCTCTGCTGTGTCAGCACTCCACCGCTGCAATTACCAGGGTTAAAATTTCCCGAAATCATGCAGCAAATGAACTACGGCTGTGGTTCAACGGTTCATCCAACTGAGTTATTTGGAGAACCGACCGTTCTTTATATTGGCGTCGGCGGTGGAATTGAAGCCCTACAATTGGCTTATTTCTGTCGTCAACCGGGAGGCATAATAGCCGTAGATCCGGTGCCAGAAATGCGGCAAGCAGCGACGCGAAATTTACAGATTGCTGCGGAAGAGAATGAGTGGTTTAATCCGGAGTTTGTGCAAATTTTTGCCGGAGATGCCTTTGCCTTGCCGATGCCAGATGCTTCCGTGGATGTGGTGGCACAAAACTGTTTATTTAATATCTTTGAACCCGAGGATTTGGAACAGGCATTATCCGAAGCCTATCGAGTATTAAAACCCGGGGGACGATTGATTATGAGTGACCCGATCGCCACCCGTCCCATTCCTTCTCATCTCCAACAGGATGAACGGTTACGCGCCCTCTGCTTATCCGGTGCACTCTCCTACGAAGACTACATTCAGCACTTGATTAGTGTCGGGTTTGGTCAAATTGAAATTCGCGCCCGTCGTCCTTATCGGCTGTTGGATACTCAGAATTACAATCTGGATGAACCTCTACTTTTAGAAAGTTTAGATTCTGTCTCCTTCAAAGTGCCAATTCCTGATGATGGCGCTTGTGTTTTTACTGGCAAAACGGCTATTTATGCTGGACAAGAGGCAATGCTAGATGATGGGGCAGGACATTTGCTCCAACGGGGAATTCCGGTGGCAGTCTGTGACAAAACTGCCGCTAATTTAGCCCGTCAGTTTCCTGGAAATCTGATGATGATAACTGAGTCTACTTGGTATTATAGCGGCGGCGGATGCTGCTAAAAATATAAAAATACCACCAAATCTGATAGGATCAGTAGAGAAGAATTAAGAGGATATCTTGGGTGGGAATTAGTGCAGTCATCTGTTTTTTAAGTATTACTCCTACCCTAGCAGAAAGTGTGGGAGATTCAGCCGGATTCAACCTGCACCAACTGCTCCTAAATGCGTTAAGTTGGATTGAAGGTTTGGGGGTGGTAGGCGGTATTGCGTTTATCGCCATTTATATTGCGGCAACGGTTGCCTTTCTACCGGGGTCAATTCTAACGTTGGGTGCAGGGGTTGTGTTTGGTGTGGTACTGGGTTCGGTGTATGTGTTTATTGGGGCAACCTTGGGGGCGATCGCCGCATTTTTAGTCGGGCGCTATCTGGCAAGAGGGTGGATTAGCCAAAAAATTGAAGGCAATCAAAAATTTGCGGCGATTGATCAAGCAGTTGCCAGAGAAGGATTAAAAATTGTCCTGCTAACTCGTCTTTCCCCCATTTTCCCCTTTAATCTCTTGAATTATGCTTTCGGGATTACTGGGGTTTCTTTAAAAGACTATGCCTTGGGTTCAATTGGTATGATTCCGGGAACCGTGATGTATGTTTATATTGGTTCTTTAGCTGGGGATTTAGCTAGAATTGGCACTGAAAATCAACCGACTAATCCAACTATTCAATGGGTCATTCGCATCTTAGGCTTACTCGCTACGGTTGGAGTTACGCTCTATGTCACCCGGATTGCTCGCAAAGCCTTGGATGAAAAAGTTACAGATTAACCAGTCAGTTTAAACGATTATTTTAGAAGATTTTATCAGGAATGATAAAATAATATAGCACTTCTCAATTAATTACTGGAGTTTAGACTAAGCGAAATTTGACCCACCAGGAGGGGAGCCACTGTTAAAAGAGTGTAGGACAAAAATGAGA
>NZ_JAMXFC010000038.1 GCF_025370755.1 Laspinema sp. D2d
TCTCATTTTTGTCCTACACTCTTTTAACAGTGGCTCCCCTCCTGGTGGGTCAAATTTCGCTTAGTCTAAACTCCAGTTAGTTTTATTCATGTTTAAAATAACATAAAGCCCGCACTTGTGCGGGCTTTTCCTGAGTCTTTGTCCCTGTTAGGATGAAAGATTACACGGTGGCAGCGCGTTTATAGGCTTCATCCAGGACTTCACAAAGGGTCGGGTGAGTATGAACGCTAAAGGCTAATTCATTGACGGATTCACGATTGGCGATCGCATTGGCAGCTTCTTGAATTAAGTCAGCGGCATGATAGCCAAAAATATGCACGCCGAGAATTTCTCCGGTATCTTTGCGGTAAATGACTTTAGCAATTCCATCGGTTTCTCCCTCGGCGATCGCCTTAGAATTGCCTTTGAAATAGGTTCGTACTGCGGCAACTTCAAATCCCTCTTCTTTCCCTAATTCTTCGGCAGCAGGTTCGGTTAATCCCACAAAACTCATTTCGGGATGGGTAAAGGCAGCAGCAGGAATACTCCGATAATCAATGGTTCGAGGACGTCCACAAATATTTTCAATCACGGCGACCCCTTGTGCCGAGGCAGCGTGTGCCAACATCATTTTACCCATTGCATCACCGATCGCCCATACATGAGGAATAGGTTCACCCCCGGCTAACAATTGCATGGCATCATTCACCGGCAGGAACCCTCGGCGATCGGTTTCTGCACCCACGGATTCCAATCCTAAGTTTTTAGTAGCAGGAATTCGTCCCGTTGCCACTAAACAGGCATCCACTTCTAAGACTTCAACCACTTCCTTAGTTTTGGGGTCCATTAATTCAATCACCACGGGAGAACCGGGAGTGACTTTTGCCGCTAAAACTCCCACCCGAGTTTCAATGTCCCGAGGTGCAATTAACACCCGTTGCGCTTGTTTGGCAATATCCGGATCAAAGGTTGGCATCAGTCTATCCAACGCTTCAATCATGGTCACTTCCGAACCCAAAGCAGTGTAAATATCAGCAAATTCTAACCCGATATAACCACTGCCAATAATGGCAATCCACTGGGGTAACCAGTCTAATTTAATGGCATGATCACTGGTAAAAACCGTTTTGCCATCCACTTCAATCCCAGGAGGAACCCAAGGCACGGAACCGGGTGCTAACATGATATCTTTAGCCGTAATCGTCTTTTCCCCGCTAGAGGTTTCTACGATTACTTTTTGACTTCCTGCCAGTTTTCCCCAGCCTTGAATCACATCAACATTCAGGCGTTTGAGACTATTGACTAATTCACCGCGCAATTTAGACACGGTATTGTCAGCATGATTGGCAATGGTTTCGCGATCGAACGAGATGCCACCGAGTTGAATGCCGAGGGTTTTCAAATGATGAGCATCCCGCAACTCTCGCACTCGTCCCGAGGCTGCAAGCAGGGCTTTTGAGGGAATACAGCCACGATTGACGCAAGTACCTCCCATAACCCCAGCTTCCACGATCGCCGTCTTTAAGCCACATTTCACCGCGTGTAAGGCGGCACCATGTCCCCCCACTCCTGCGCCAATAATCACTAAATCGTAATCAAATCCTTGACTCACCGAAATTTCTCCTGATGCGCGTTGTTGATTATTCCCATTGTTAAATGCTGGAGGGATATGAGGCAAGATTTTGGAAAGATGGGGGAGATGGGGAGGATGGGGGAGATGGGGAGGATGGGGGAGATGGGGAGGATGGGGAAGTTTGTAGTAACGACTTCAGTCGTTTCTTAATTTTGTAGTAACGACTTCAGTCGTTTCCACCCCTATCTCCCCTATCTCCCCTATCCCCCCTATCTCCCCCAACTCCCCCTCTCTAAAACCAAATCTCCACCACCCGTCCTGTAATCTCTCGTTCCAACCAAGGGGTGTTACTCGAAAGGGATTTCAGACTCTCTCCCGTCACCTGCCAAGACTGTTGAGGGTCAAACAGGGTGAAATCTGCTGCTGTACCGGGTGCGATCGCCACTGGGGTTTGTTGCAGGCATTTAGCAGGATTGCTACTCAAACCCCGCCATAATTCCACCGGGGATAACTTCTCAGTTGTCACCAAATGTTCCCACAATAAGGGTAATGCCAATTCGAGTCCGATCGCACCGGGAGGAGATTCAGCAAAGGCAACGGTTTTCTCTTCGTAGGTGTAAGGGGTATGATCAATGGCGATCGCATCGATGACTCCTGATTTCACTCCCGCAATCAATGCCTGTTGGTCCTGGGGATTCCCCACTGGCGGTTCTAGGTGCAGACTGGGACAGTAAGGAGTAAAAATCGCTGGATTGTTAATTTCTGCTGCATTCACTAGCAGGTGCATCCATGAGGTACTGGCAGTGATGGGTAATCCTTGCGCCTTGGCAGATTCAATCAGTTGCACTCCGCGTTGGGTAGACACGCGCATGATATGAACCGGCGTTCCCGTTGCTGCAACAATTTCCAGCAATGCTGCTAATGCCGAGGTTTCTGCGATCGCCGGATTTCCTGGCAATCCCAACCGAATAGAGGCAGTCCCTTCCCGAACGACTCCATCTCCTGCTAACTTACGACTACAAGGCCAGAGTGCCACAGGTTTACCCCAAGGGTGCAAATATTCCAAAATCCGCCTCAGCAGTGCTAAATCGGCAATGGGTTGACCATCAGCAAAACCCACGATGCCGGATGCCTCTAATTCGGCTAATTCTGTCATTTGTTCTCCCTTGATTCCCCGGGTTAATGCACCCCAAAAATGCAGTTTCGGCAGGGAAGGAGTGGGGAGAGGCAACAACTCATTCAAGGTTCTAATCCCTTGAACTTTTTGATGCAAAAATGCTAATCCCCCAGGATTGTCCACAGGTGGAGAAGTATCTGGCAAAATTGCAACTTGAGTAAACCCTCCACTTCTTGCCGATTGCATCAATGAAGTCAGGGTTTCTCGTTCCTCAAATCCAGGATCGCCACTGTGACTGTACAAATCAACTAAACCAGGACCTAAGATTAATCCCTGACAATTCCGAACTTGAGTATCACTTCCCCAGTCAGCAATTTCTGGCGCAATTTGCGCGATCGCACCATTGGCAATCCAAACATCGGCGATCGTATCCTCTCCCGAAACCGGGTCAATTATCCGAACTTGTTGCAGCAGTTCATTCACAGTCAACACTCAACAGCAAACACTATCAATCTTTTCCTTTCCGGTCCCCTCCCCTTGGCAAGGGGAGGGTTGGGTGGGGTCCTCCCCGATGCCTGGAATCAACCCTGGAAATTTCTTAATTCCGGTCCCCTCCCCTTCGCAAGGGGAGGGCTTTAAAATCCTTGAAATTCCCGGTTTCTCATCATTCCTGGGTGAACCCCACCCAACCCTCCCCTTGCCAAGGGGAGGGCTTTCAAAACCCTGATTCTAGGATTACAATGCACCTGCTGCTGTCTTATCTAAAATCCCCCCAAAGTGCGTTGTAATGTTAATCGCTTCTAACACCGGGGGGTGATCTGGTCCTAGGGTATAGTCAATCACCGTAATTGCACCATTCCCTTGTTTGAAATTCCAAAAATGCTCAGGACCTAGACCAAAGAAATGACATAACAATGCTTTATTAATCGCATCATGAGCAACAACTAATCCCGTTGTCCCGGGTTTAGCCGCTTTGACGATCGCATTCCATGCCTGAATACTCCTTTCCCACACCTGTTCCAAATTTTCCCCTTCTGGCATTTGCACCAATTCGGGGGTATTTTTCCATTGGTCTAACATTCCAGGAAAGTCGGTTTCGATTTCAGATTCAAACTTTCCTTCCCAAAGTCCATGACTGATTTCTCGCAACAAATCATCCACTTTTAATTCCACCTCGGGATGATTTTGCAAGATAATTTCCGCTGTTTCTTTGGGACGCAACATGGAACTACTCACGGCAAAATCGATTTGCACATCTTGCAAGTAGTCAGCGGCACATTTAGACTGCGATCGGCCATTATCATTCAGAGGCACATCAATTTGTCCCTGGAAACGCTGTTGCCGGTTCCATTCCGTTTCCCCATGCCGGACTAATAACAGTCGGGGTCCAATATGTCCGGGTCTGGGTTTGGGCATTTTTTCGCCGACATGACTCGTTAAATTCATCGATTCCAGTTGAACCGGGAGTTTCCCTTTTAAAGGGGGTCTCGGTGTGTCAAAATTCAGGATGCTAATCCCACAATTCGACTGTTGAATCGAATGATATCGCGCTGGGGAAATACCCAAAGCGGTACTCAACAAACAGCGATTAATTCCATTATGTCCAACAACTAAAATCGTTTGATTGGGATGGAGAGGTAAGACTTCATCCCAAAATTCTTTCGCTTGTTCATGCAATGCTAAAACTGGAAAATGTTCCACACTTCCCGTTTCTCCGGGAACATTCATCGAAAATTCATGGGGTCTTTCTTGCCAACAGAGGTAATCTTCGCCCAATTTCTGCTGGACCTCTTCTCTGAGCATTCCTTCCCACAACCTCAGATCTATTTCCATGAGTTTATCGCTGGGTTGGGGTGCCGGAGGTGGCGAGTCTCCTGCCAAATCAGCAACGATCGCCTCGGCTGTTTCTTTCGCCCGTTTCAGGGGACTACAGTAGACAGCATCAAAGGAAATGCCCTTCAGGGCTGCCGCAACTTGACTCGCCGTCTCGCGACCCTTTTCGGTGAGGACGGATTTATCAAGGCGACCTTGGATGCGCCGTTCTTTGTTAAACGTGCTTTGACCATGACGGACAATAATTACGCGAGTAGTCAGGGTTCTATCCTCCAACAGAAATGGTGCAGACTCCCAAGGCGAGTGAAGCGCAGGGGCAGAATCGATCGCATTTTACCGCTTCTTGGTCTCCAGTTAAACTGGGCGATCGCATTTTTATTCCCCCCTTGACCCCTATTCTCTGCCTCTCACCCAGACCTCTGATTCACGGCTGTTGGCGGGATTTCTTTCCGAATTAGGTGATAAATTTATCAGACTTCTTGCAAACTTGTCTTAAGCCCCCCTTAAAAAGGGGGGTTGGGGGGATCAATCCAGAATGTTGCAAAAAGTCTATTCTCTAACTCAGCCTTAACCTTTGATGATGAATCTTAGGTTATCTAAAAATTGCATGATTTTTAGTAACAATCTTGCCATTTTAAAAAAAGATAATTTTAAATTAAATTAGCTCTAATTTATCCTTTAATTAATTCAATTTTTATCAATTTTTCAGATAGCTATAGGCTTCCACTCCGATCCAAGGTAAACTAATAGAGAGTGACTGTCGAATCATCATACAATCTCCCGAATCCAGAGGAAGAAGAAACAGAAAATGGATGCAATCAAGCTCATCAAGCGCGTGGTTTTAACGGCACTAACCCTGCTGGCAGTATTCCTGGTGGGAACCTCTTTGGTGCAAAGTTTCAATCAACCCCAGGTTCAAAGCCGTCTGGAACTTTATCAAACGAATCTGCTGCTTCATGTGGCAGAGTACCAAGGCGAGTATCCAAACGATCCAGCCGTGCAAATTGTGCAGGCTTTGGCGGGGGAAGAACCTTTAGAAGCAGCACTGAAACAGTATCAAGAGGCAGTCGCCTCCACAGAAGAAGCGATCGCCACCCAAAGCAGTCGTCTCTCCTCCACTGTCATCCTCCCACCGGATGAATCTTCGGATCCGCCTCTGATTGAAGGCATCAATCCCCCTGAACTTGCCGAACTAAAAATTCAAAAGCAAATATCAAATCAAGAAACGCTTCGGGATGAACTCCTGTTAAGACTTGGTATTTTAAAAGCCAGTCAAGGTAATTTAGATCAAGCGATCGAGACTTGGACTCCCTTAGCTGAACGTTCTAGTCCCCATCTGGAATCTACCGCTAATACCGCAAATTTATTATTAACCCTTTGGCAAGATTCCCGAACCCTCCCCGCTAATTCAGAAGAACTTCTCACCCAAAACTTAGAGGGATGGTTTCATTATCAAGCCTTCCGAAAACTGTATCAAATCCAGGGACAAGATGAAGCCTTAACTCGCCTCAATCTTCAAGAACAAGAGATAGCAGCAGAATCGTTAGGGAAATTAGCAACAGTTACCGGGATTCCCGCATTCGGGTTTGTTGTCGGAGTCGGTTTACTCATCTTTCTCGGGATTCAATGGGTCCTCAAACGCAAAGATTCTCTACTGGTTCAAAATGGAGATAATACTTGGGAAACTCCTTGGGATTGGGAAACCATTTGGCAGGTTTTCATTGTCGGATTCTTCTTCCTCGGACAAGTTTTAGTTCCCATCGTTGTTCAACTCTTCGGCGTCCAATCTGCCATGCTAGATGTTCGCAGTCGTGCCTTCTATATCTTGGCAACTTATATTGCGATCGCCATTGGCGGATTATTAGTCCTCTTCTTCTCCATCCGTTCCTTCTTTCCCCTCGCTAAAGACTGGTTTCGCTTTAATGTTCTACAGGCAAGCTGGATTTCCTGGGGATTCGGCGGTTATTTTGCTGCCTTACCTTTAGTCATTCTGGTATCTATTATTAACCAACAATTCTGGCAGGGACGCGGTGGCAGCAACCCCATTTTATCCATCGCCTTAGAAAACCGAGATACCGTAGCGCTGACTATCTTTTTCATCACTGCTTCTGTGGCAGCACCTATTTTTGAAGAAATCATGTTTCGGGGATTTCTCTTACCCTCCCTGACTCGTTACTTCTCCGTTACCACCGCTATTGTACTCAGCAGTTTATTGTTTGCCTTGGCACATCTCAACCTCTCCGAAGTCCTGCCATTGGCAACCTTGGGAATGGTTTTAGGATTCGTCTATACGCGATCGCGCAATCTCCTCTCCTCCATTCTCCTGCACAGTCTCTGGAACAGCGGCACACTCTTTAGTCTGTTCGTTCTCGGCAGTGGCGGCAGTTAAATTCCGACCCTTCCAGGCAATCCTCGTTTGTTAATCTGCAATATTTTCTAGGCGGGGGGAAAACGGCGATCGCGAACGTCTTCCCCATAAGCCTGCACCGCCTGAGTAATCGTCTCTTGCAAATTGGCGTAGCGTTTTGCAAAAGGCGGCACCCGCTCAGTCATACCCAACAAATCATGAGTCACCAATACCTGTCCATCACAGTGCAACCCGGCACCAATGCCAATGGTAGGAATCACCAAAGTTTTAGAAATTTCTGCGGCTAATTCACTCGGAATATGCTCCAAAACTACCGCAAAAGCACCGGCTTCCTGCAAAGCGACTGCCTCCTTAAAAATGCGATCGCTCGTTTCCGGAGTGTTCCCCTGTTTCCGATACCCTAATTGATGCACCGATTGCGGCGTTAATCCCACATGACCCAACACCGGAATTCCTGCCAACACCAATCGCCGGACAGTTTCAGCAATTTCCGGATATCCCCCCTCCAACTTCACCGCTTGAGCACCTGTTTCCTTAAGAATTCTTCCCGCCGAATGCATCGCCTGTTGGAAACTTTCTTGATAAGTTAAAAACGGTAAATCCACCACCATCAGAGCTTTTTCAATACCCCGTCGCACAGCTTTCGCATGATGAATCATCTCATCAAGGGTTAACGGAAGAGTCGTTTCATACCCCAACACCACCATTCCTAATGAATCGCCAACTAACAGCAAATCCACCCCAGCGCGATCGAGCAATTTCGCCGAGACATAATCATAAGCCGTCAGCGCCACGATCGCCATTCCTTGTTGTTTTCGCTCTAGTAATTGTTGAGGGGTGATTGGCATAGCTGGGTGGGTTCAAGTCGGTCAATCCGCTGGCAAAAGTAGCAACCGGCAGTCACATCATTATATAGAGATGGATTGCCTTTCCAATCTTATCAGATCCCTAAGCGCGATCGAGGATTCCCCCTGTCTCTAGGATTCTAGGAACTCCTAACTTACCGGATGTACCAAATACACAAGTTGGCTGATTAGTCAATAGCCGGTGTTGGGTGGCGAAAAAAATTAGTCACGGGGGAGGACAGGTGGGAGGAGATCGGACGCCAGCCTTGGCCCCACTGATAACGGCATTGTAAGGGTTTAGAGCAAAAAACTGGGTCAAAATCCAGCAACTTTAGCAACAAGGCAAACTGCTCCACTGAAAATACACCTTACCATAATTTGGCAGATTGTCAAAAATTACCCGAAACCCTTGCCACTTCGTTGGGGATGCGGTTGGTGAATTTAGGGGAAAAACTGGGCGAAGTTTGAATTATTGAATATTTTAACCGTAAGAATATCAGCCTAGCTTATCAATTTACAACCGACACTGCCAGAGGGACCTTAAAATCCTCGCAGGTTGTTGCTTGCTCCTGTTCTGGCAATTACAATAGAATAACCGTAAGCACAAACTGAGGCTAACTGGGTTATGCCGGAAATCGTCGAAATTCCCCTAGAACTGACTTACTTTCAACTGCCGCCAGCCGTTGAAAATCGCTTACATTTTCTGTTAGATCGTCAAGATAATGGCTATCCCCTGTCTTCCGACGAACGACAGGAGGCCGAGGGATTGGTTGAGTTGGTGGAATTTTTATCCTTACTACAATTGCGTTCAACGCGAGTGCGCCAGTAGTCATCATTATGACCAAAATTCCTAATGTTCTCCGGCAACTGGTTATTCAACGAGCTAAGAACCGATGTGAATATTGTGGTCTTTCTCAGTTGGGTCAAGTTGCCACATTTCACATTGATCATGTAATTCCTATTATGGCTGGGGGTGAAACCATCCCCAAAAATTTAGCCCTGGCTTGTGTTTCTTGTTCGCTTCGCAAAGGCGCACGTCAGGAAATTGAGGATCCTGAAACCCGTGAAATGGTCAGTATTTTTAATCCTCGCCAACAACAATGGAATGCTCATTTTACTTGGAATAAAATCGAAGTGATTGGGTTAACAGCAACAGGTCGAGCAACAGTGAAAGCCCTTAATTTAAATCGGTCAACTCTGTTGGCTATTCGGGCAGAAGAAGAATTGCTAGGACGACATCCACCTCCAGAAGATATACAGTAACTAGGGATGGATTGCTTCTCAGTTAGAATAATCACAGCGTTGAGGGCATCGGCATAAAGGTAACACGGAATACTATCGTCAAACTAACCATTGCTGGTTTCCGGGATTAGTTGAAGCGGGATAAGGATGTCAAGTTAGGGCAATCCTTGTGGTCAGATTTGCAAACTGTGGAGAAGTAACGGATTAAGGATTTATGCCGAATCTCCTGTGTGTAATCTTATAACAATCTCCTCGGTATAATATTATCAGAAATCTAAAGACTGTAAGGATTCGCAAAATACAGAGAACCAGGTAGTATCCCAGTTGTATTCCTGACATAAATCCAATAGCTGATCTTCATCGTTTATTCCTCTTTGAGTTATAATTTTATGCGTATCATGATTTACAATAAGACCGTTCCAATATTTATCAGCTATGACGATATGAATACTAGCCTTTCTGATATGCGAAAACTCACTTTTATCCTCAAGTGGCAAATTAGTTAATTCATCATTTTCAATTTTCAGCATTTTAATTCGTGTTTTTTTGAGTTTTTTCTTAACAGTATTGACGGTTTCCCAATATTCGCATCTAAGTAACTCTGCCTGGTCAGAATCTCTTATGATTTTGTATATTTTCTCTGAAAAACTCGCGTATCTCCGCCTTAAAAGAGTATTGCCGGTTTGGATTACATCATTCAGTAAACGACAAACTTCAGAGCCTTGAATGTAGGTTTTTCCCCCGTGGATAACTTTATATTTGTCACTAATTTCTAGCGCAATATAGTTTGCATTATCTTTAGTTGTTCTTAATATATTATGAAGTTCTAACTCGTCAATCCAAAGCATTCCAAGGCGGTCAATTTTAGCCGCCTTAGACCAAGCATTGTATATGACTTTCATAGGTTGCAAATGTAAATTATATGAATATTGGGATATCTCTTCAAACTCAATGTTTAAATCAGATGCCGCGTATCGAAAAGGGACAAGTTCTCCTTTCATTTTTATCTCCTGGTCATTTGTTCATACATTTGAGTGAGTTTTGTAGATGCTTCTACAGATTCTGGATGCTTACATACATCGGGATGAATAATCTTGGCTAACCCATTTCGCCAGCTTTTAGCTTTTTCTAAATCTCTTGTATGGGATTTATTGACGCCAAGTTCTTTAAGTCTTTGCTCTCCATCTAGTCTTAAGAGAGCATAAATAATTCTATCTACTTCCGACTTGAAGTACATCAGATTTTCATCTGAAATATTGGACGGAGATTCTTCAAATTTTTGGAGTAATCGTCCAGATATTTTGAGTTTACGGATGCTTTGGACTACTTCCCATAAGTCTGCCCAGCCTCTAGCTTTAAAGTAAATCCGTTCCCCTAAGCTGTTCTTGAGTTCCTCACGGATCTTTCTGTAGGAACCCAATTGCTTTAAATCCTCAAGAGTCTCAATTTCCAGCCATTCCATTATTGAAAGTACCTTAGTTTAATAGCCAATCCTGCCAGTTACCCCGTAATATAGCAATCCTAAATGATTTGCAACCAAACTAGCGAGCAAGATGCTCACACTACCAAGGGTCTCAGATTTGGATCCATCACAGAACGGATGTAGGACTGCTATATGGGAAAATTTATAACATACATAGCTACTAGCGTCAACCTACATCATTATGATAATGGATCCAAGCCCAATCATCTTCTAGTCTGAGTTTTTTGCTGGCTTTCTCTATGACAAATTGATTGAGACCCGCTATATAAGCCTTTTGATTCAGTCATCAACCTTGATGAGCTAAGAATACCCCCCGGCAATCGCTTGGAAGCTCTAGTCGGTAGCCGTAATGGTCAATACAGCATCCGGATTAACGAGCAATATCGCATTTGCTTTGTCTGGAGTGAACAGGGTCCTGAAGAGGTTGAAATCGTCGATTATCACTAATATCACTCACGGAGTAATTCATAATGGTTCGCATTCCCACTCATCGCCCCCCTACTCATCCGGGAGAAATGCTTTTAGAAGAGTTTCTGAAACCGCTGGAACTGACACAACGAGGCTTGGCCGATGCTATTCATGTCCCATATCTATCAACGAGTCAATGAGATTATCAATCGTCGGCGAGGCATCACTCCCAGTACAGCTTTGCGGTTGGCTAAATTCTTTGATATATCTCCAGATTTTTGGTTAAATCTTCAATTGCGTTGGGATTTATATCATACCCAAGAGCAAGAGCAAGAGATTCTGAATCAAATTTCTTCTGGGGGCAAGCTGCTAAAATTTGAGTAGTCACATTTTGTGAACCTCAGTATCCACAATTAACCGAAGAGGAGAATCGCCATCCTCTTCGACAGAGAAAGATTGTCCACCCCTACCAAACCCACCCCAAAACTCATTACCCCAAATCCCAAAATTCGCTACAATATCAGCAAACCCTAGCCTTCCGCTAAAACAGGGAATCAATTGTTAAATTTATTGTTTCTACTCCCCTAGGGTTCACAGTCCGCACCACCGAAAACTACTGGCAAACATTGCTTATCAAACATCCTGATATTACCAATTATGAAACAGAAATTCAGCAAACCCTTAATCAACCGGATGCCATTTACCAAAGTCAGCGTGATATTAATGTCTTGCTATTTTATCGCACCCTTAAAGAAAAAGGTGGCTGGTTGCTGTTGCTCGGCGTTTAGATGGAGAGGGTTACTTGATTACAGCTTACCAAACTGATTCAATCAAAACAGGAGAAAAATTATGGCCCAAATAAAAGTATTTTATGAACCAGAAACCGAACTTTTAACCATTTTTTGGCAATCTCCCCGCCCCAACCAAATTGCTACGGAACTTGGGAACGATATTATCCTTTTCAAAGATGGAGATACCAATGAACCTATTGGCATTGAAGTGTTATCCTATCGCCCTGGAGACGATCGCATTAGTGGCATTTCCCTGGAACTCGGCCAACAAAACCTAGTTAAAACCTGAAAAATCAACTTAGGTAAAATTACCTTTATCACGGACGAACCGCTAGAAGTGCCGTTAACTTTGATGGTTTGCCTGAGATAGAATAACTTTTGAGAAAACCCCCGGGTTTTTCCCTCAATCATTAAATTTATTCTAGCGAAATCCTAGCAGTCTCAACACGGGCATCAGTAAATAGTAACTACAACCGAGACAAAAACTGCCGGTCATTCCGAGGAGGGCAAAAAAGGCGATGCTATCCCAAAATTGCGGCATCCCGATTCCGGAGGTGGCGGAAAATAGGTCTAAAATTAGGGGAAAATATGAACTATAGAGAAAGACGGCCATCACGATCGCAGTCCCGATCGCACTCATCGTCGCATGGAACAGTTGCGGTTTGGGTAACCCTAACCCTAGGGTTATCGAGGCGATCGCAATTGCCGTAAATCCGACTAAATCAGGGGCAGCTAGGGTCTCACTGGTTGAACTCACCGCTAATACAAACCATCCTAATCCATACCCAAATACTCCCATCAAGCCAGCGACGATAAATCGTCTTTGTTGTCCAAAACTTCCCGCTTCAGTTAATCCCAAGGCTGTGCCTAAACCGGCCATTCCAAATAGAATCGCCACTGGATCAACTATCAGTTCCAGATTAGGAAACCATTGTGAGATTAACTCACCTAGGCGGCTGCTGAGTCGGCTGCCGACGGGTAGCCAATAGGCTAAGGTAAATCCAACTCCGGCACCGACACTCGCACCTAATCCGCCTAAGATAGTTCCTAATAGGGTATCAAAGCAGGCGGTAAAGGCCCAACTGATTAGATCTAAGGTGGTGATCAGGATGCTTTCTAGGGTTTTGTAACTGACTATGCCGAGGGTGGCGATCGCCTTAATCACCAAGGTTCCGACTCCCCAGCAAAATTTGATACTCTGCCTAGATGCCACTGCCGCAAATTCTGCTAAACGGCCACTCAGTCCCAGATTCCGATGGCGGACTAAGGTTTTTAAATACGAACCTTGTCCCAGTCGTCCTTGGAGTTCTGTTGCACTGGATAATCGTTTGTCAACCTGAAACTCCAGCATTTCATCGATGACATTAGCCAGATTTAGGCTAACTCTGGCGTGAGGATGCCAGCGACATTCTCCGGACATTCCATCATCAAAGTCTGCTGGCGATCGCCCGGTTAGCAGAAAAATTGCCGTTCGTCCCAAGGCATAAAAATCCGCTGCCGGTCCCACAGAAGCCCCCATCATCTGTTCTGGAGGACTGTAACCTGGAGAGAACAGCCTCGTGGAACTCGCCTGTTTCCCGCTGAGTTGTTTCACCCCGCCAAAATCGATCGCCACCAGTTGACCCGCTGCACTTCCCCCCATCCTTCTATTAAATAAGGAGAATGGAGTACCCGTATTTGTCGGAGTCGCTGCCATGCGGACCATTAAATTGGTGGGTTTGAGGTCCCGGTGAATAATTGAATGGCGGTGCAATTCTTCCAAAATATCTGCCGCCTGCATCAACCAATCCACTACCAATGCCTCGGGAAATCCTTGAGGATAATCGCGATGCAGCATTTCATCCAAGGTAAACCCCTCGATTTTTTCCATGATGAGACAAGGCAGGGTTTGGGGTTGGGGATGTTTGAGGGAAACGTGAAAATAACCATCGCGATCGACCTTGGGAATTCCCGGATGGGTCAGACTTGCTAAAACTGCTGCCTCTTGTTCAAAGAGTTCTAAGGCTTTAGGCGATCGCTCGTTTAACACCTTCAAGACTCGTTCCCGGTCCGTCTGTCGATCATAAACGGTGAAAGTGACGGCAAAGCCGCCGGTCCCTAATTTTTGTAAAGGAAGATAACGCCCATTTAAAATCAGAGGGGTTCCACAACTGTCACAAAAGTGATGACTCGGACTTTGGGCGGTGGGACTTGGACAATTTGGGTTGATGCAGTGGAGGAAAGCTGGCTGCATAAGTTTTTTAAAATCACCCCCAAGGGCGATCGCTCAACAAAGGGGATCAGGATTAAAGGGTCTCAAGGCTAGGGTTGCGATCGCATTCTGAAACGTTCGTCCCCCCTGTATGCGGCTCAGGAAGCAGAACCCATCGCCTTCTCAACTGCGATCAATTGTATCGTTCCTCCTGCTCCCCACCGCGAAATTCTGCTAATCCTCCGAAAACTGAGCGTTTTATTATATCAGCGAATTGCAATTTTATATTATAACAAAAAATAAATATTTATAACGAAAAATAAAGAAATATTATCGACGAATAAAAGAACAATGATGTTTAACTTATTGTTTTCCTGATACTATTGTTATGCAGCAAAACGAAGCAGCCGACTGATTTAGCTTCATCGATCCCCGATACGGGATCGGTAAGCAATAGTACCCAGATAAGTGAATAGCTTGTCAGGAAAACTAAAAACCAGAACAACTGCAACGATTTTCGATGATTCCGATGATTCCTAGGAAGGGGGATTATGTCTTACAGTTCAACCCAGACTCAAGCAAAAACCGGCTACCAAGCTGGCGTTAAAGATTATAGACTGACTTACTACACGCCGGACTACACTCCCAAAGATACCGATGTCTTGGCGGCATTCCGGATGACCCCTCAGCCTGGAGTTCCCCCCGAAGAAGCAGGAGCTGCCGTAGCTGCTGAATCTTCTACCGGAACCTGGACCACTGTCTGGACCGACCTTTTGACCGACTTGGATCGGTACAAAGGCCGTTGCTACGACATCGAAGCGGTACCCAACGAAGAGAACCAGTACATCGCTTACGTTGCCTACCCCCTCGACTTGTTTGAAGAAGGCTCCGTCACCAATATGCTGACCTCCATCGTGGGGAACGTGTTTGGTTTCAAAGCCCTGCGCGCACTCCGCTTGGAAGATATGCGGATTCCCGTTGCCTACCTGAAGACCTTCCAAGGTCCTCCCCACGGCATCCAAGTTGAGCGCGACAAACTCAACAAATATGGTCGTCCCATGCTGGGTTGCACGATCAAACCGAAACTCGGTTTATCTGCGAAGAACTACGGTCGTGCAGTATATGAATGCTTGCGCGGTGGTTTGGACTTCACCAAAGACGACGAAAACATCAACTCCCAGCCGTTCCAACGGTGGCGCGATCGCTTCTTGTTCGTTGCTGACGCTATCCATAAAGCTCAGGCAGAAACTGGCGAAATCAAGGGCCACTACCTCAACGTAACCGCCCCCACCTGCGAAGAAATGCTGAAACGGGCTGAGTTCGCCAAAGAACTCAAAATGCCCATCATCATGCATGACTTCTTAACCGCAGGGTTCACCGCCAACACCACCTTGGCTCACTGGTGCCGCGATAACGGAATCCTGTTGCACATCCACCGTGCTATGCACGCCGTTATCGACCGTCAGAAAAATCATGGTATCCACTTCCGTCTGCTTGCCAAGTGCTTGCGGATGTCCGGTGGTGACCACATCCACACCGGAACCGTTGTGGGTAAACTCGAAGGCGAACGCGGTATCACGATGGGCTTCGTCGATCTGCTCCGCGAAAACTATATCGAACAAGATAAATCTCGTGGGATTTACTTCACCCAAGACTGGGCATCTATGCCTGGGGTGATGGCTGTTGCTTCCGGTGGTATCCACGTATGGCATATGCCCGCACTCGTGGAAATCTTCGGTGACGACTCCGTGCTGCAGTTTGGTGGTGGGACCTTGGGTCACCCCTGGGGTAATGCTCCCGGTGCAACCGCCAACCGTGTTGCTTTGGAAGCCTGTATCCAAGCTCGTAACGAAGGCCGTAACCTGGCTCGTGAAGGAAATGATATCCTTCGTGAAGCTGGACGCTGGTCTCCTGAGTTGGCTGTCGCTCTTGACCTCTGGAAAGAAATCAAATTTGAGTTCGAGGCGATGGATACCGTCTGATGACGGATCCTTAGTAGAAAAGTTAACCGTTAACCTGAACTGGAAAACGGTTAACCTTTCTCCAGTCAGACAAGCGCTCTAACTTCAGCGCAGTATCACGGCAAAATCCGGCAACAGTAGGAGGAAAGTATTCCCCTACGCTGTTTGATAAAGGAGATCCGGGTTATGGTTTGTACCCAAAGAAAGGTGCAACCACCCGCTGCGATCGCGGATGGTAGACATAAATAACCGCCGATATCAAACCTTGCCAACAATATGGATTTAAAACAAATTGCTAAAGATACTGCCAAAGTCATGAGCAGCTATTTGACCTACCAAGCCATGAGAATTGTAGTCAGTCAACTGAACGAAACTAATCCTCCCTTGGCCTATTGGTTGCAAAACTTTTCCGCCACGGCCAATATCCAAAATGGAGAAACGTATATCGAAACGTTACTTCACGAAAAGCCAGACTTGGCAATTCGGATCATGACCGTGCGCGAACATATCGCCGAGGAAGTTACAGAGTTCTTGCCTGAAATGGTTCTGACTGGCATCATGCAAGCCAACATCGACCACCGGAAGCAGTATCTGGAAAGAACAGTAACGGGATTACCCTTACCTGAGTCAGCCCCAGAGACGGAAACGGAACCCGGATCCGGTTGACGGTGGTGATTTATTTCTGGCCTAAACCGCCAATCCTTGTAGATCCCGCAGCAAAGAGACAAAGAATTATGAAAACTCTGCCAAAAGAGCGTCGTTACGAAACCCTTTCCTATCTGCCCCCTCTGTCTGATGCACAGATTGCCAAGCAGATTCAGTACATCATTGACCAAGGCTACATTCCTGCCATTGAGTTCAATGAAGTCTCTGACCCCACGGCTTACTACTGGACCATGTGGAAGCTGCCTTTGTTCAACGCCCGTTCTGTCCAAGAAGTGATGGCTGAAGTCCAAGGCTGCCGGAGTGAATATCCTAGCTGCTTCATCCGCGTTGTGGGATTTGACAACATCAAGCAGTGCCAAGTGCTCAGCTTCATTATCCACAAACCCAACACCAGCCGCTTCTAAGTTTGGGATGTAATTCTCACATAGCAGCACCGGGCGGGGTTTAAACCCTAACCTAGGCTGAAGAAACAACCGACACCCTAAAAAGTGTCGGTTGTTTTTGGTTGATTGTTAGTTTTTAGCTGAATTCGGAATCACCGGACAAGGCACCGATTTTTCTCCAGACCAATCGGTAAAGGTATTTTCATCTTTGTAATGACGAGGAGTTTGTAGCAATAAACGCCAAGCTTCGGTAGCATCGATTAACTTCAACCGACCGGGATAATGCAGTTCTAGCAATTCTCGGACTAGGGGATAGTAGTCTGAGTTGATGTTAGGGAAAATATGATGTTCGGTGTGGTAAGAAAAGTTCAAGTGCAACCAATCGAAGAATTTAGGAACTCGGATGGATAAGCTATTGAACGTAGGGTCGTTAATGCTACTCATCGGCGAGACCATGTGATTGGTATAAATATAAAACATTGCACCGGCATAGCCAATGGCGATGGGGAGAAAGTAACTCAGAAGGAGTTTGATGGGGTCGAAGTGCAGGGAGAACAAGATAGTGAGATGAATGGCTGCGATCGCCATTAATTCCCATGCGATCGCCCGTCGTTCTTTCGGCGTAATGGTAAACGCTGCCGGAACATAGTCTACGGATTTGGTATTAAAAAACAGCACGGAGGTGATGTTTCTAAAATTATGGAATCCCCAAGCATTGATCATTCCCACAAAGAACCAAAATGGATTGACCTCAGCAGAAGGCACAAATAAGTTTTGAAACCATTTGCCCCAAGTGTTAGGCTGGTCCTTCAAGTAATTGCGATCTGGATCGTTCATCGAATTTGTTTTATTATGATGCTCCCGATTATGTACGGCTTTCCACATTGTCGGTGGCATCCACCCTAGAGCGAATCCGAGAAACCCCATCAGGTGCATCACTCGCTTATTTTTGATGACACTGCCATGCATCAGGTAATGAGAACTAAACAGGAGGACAACAATGCTATTGCCCATAATCAGAGCGATCGGGAGGTAAAGCCATAATAAGAAGACAGGCCAACGATCTAATGTGGAGGCGATCGCCCAACCGAGGATCATTATCACCAAATTAATCGATAAAATCCCTAACTTACTGGGATCCAGTTCAAATGCCTCTAATGGCAGGAGGGGACGCAATTTCTTCGCATACTCCGCATGAGGAATCATTAATTCTTCCTCAGTACGGCTCATCAATTGTTGTGAATTCATTGGAGAATAAGTCGTCCCTAAACACGGTAACAGAATAGGGTAAGTATAGCGTAAAAAATAAAATTGCTCAGATTTTTAACTATTTTTTCTACTCTCAAAAATATTTTGATATTTTTATATTTTCTGCTATAATGCTTGGCCTAACCCAACTCTGTAGGGACGACTAAACATCAGAATGATATCCGTAAAATTGGCACAGGGAGTATCAGTAATCATTCATCAGCCGCTTGTAAAATTCGGATGTATAATGCTGCACTTATCCGAAACCCAGCCTGAGCGATGAGCGCGTCCATAATGGGTTGAACCGCAGGAATCAGCAATCTGGTTTTAGCGGCAACTAGAATGCCGAGTATCCCTGTAATCTCTATTCCCAAATTGCTGGCTTCTCGTCTACCCAGTTGTTCATCTATCAGCAGTCGATCTGCATTTAGCTCCCGAGCAAGAGCGATCGCTTCTGCTTCCCCTAGATCGAGTTTTTTTTGCAGGAGAGTTTCCAGTTGGCTCCTATGGGTAACGGGTTGAATTTCAATCCAATCCAAGTTGGGCACCGCTCGGATTGCTGCATCTTCTGGAGGTGCATTAGTCAGTTCATTCGCAACGGCTGGGGGAATAACAATTTTTGGATAAATTTGTGATAACAGATTCAAATGACCGATTGCCGCTAAATTACTTAAAGGGGAAGTATTGCTGACAATTATCATTGCCAACCTCGTTCTCGCAAAGACTCTAAATCTTGTTCAAAATCTTCTATTTCATAATGAATACAAATTCCCCGGGTTGCCATCTCCCGCTGAAACGCGATCGGGTGCAGTCCGGCAAGGTGCGCTGCTTTGCCGAGGCTAATTTTGTTTTGCTGAAACAGCATCATGACAATTTCTAATAATAACTCGGGTTCAGACAAACCGCTGGCTTCTACCAGTTCCTTAGAGATGACTAGACTCATGGGATATTTTGATAACTCGATAGGTCAATTATAGCAAACTTTACCCATCCCCCCGGATTCATCGAAACCGAACCCCCAGAGTTAAACCTGTTTCATCCAGACTGAGGTTCAGTTTATTTTCAATGGATTGAATCACAAAATCCACCGCATTTGGACCAATTCCAATCGGTTCTGCCAGGGTATTGAGTTGGTTGATTGCCAAAAACTCATCTAATCTTTTTCCGTTAAATCTAGCTAATTCTTGGTCTAATTTTTGAGTAATCATCCCTTGCTTAGACTTGATCACTAATTTCGAGCTTTCTAAATCCGTCTCCCCCGCTTTAACATAAAGATATCCATCTTTGATACTCAGGGATAAATCTTGGGACACTGAAACCGGAATGCTTCCCGGGATTGCTTTGAGATTAACGAGGACATCCCCCTGGAGATGAATCCCTTCGGGAATTAAGGCATATTTGATATTGCTGACGGTAATTTTGTTGCGAGTTTTTTCAGCGATTATGGGTTCTAACCGCTGGAGTAACCCACTCAGATGGAGTTTTTGCTCTAAACAATCGGGACTGTAGTGAATTTCCAAAGTGTCATTGTGAATGGTGGTGACGTTTGCACAGGGGGAAGGAATGGGAGAGGCGATCGCCAGATAATTACCTGGCATTGGGGTTGGTCCCCAAGGTAGAGCAGGCGCAGTCAGAACCAGTAACAATGCTAATCCTAAACTAATCAGAACTGATGAGATTTTCATAGTTGCAGGGAGTGGGGAGAAGGGAAAGTATGAAATGGGCGATCGCACCGTGGGAATTTCATCAATTATCGTTTGCTGTATTCAACGTTCCACATTATTCGCATTTTAGAGATTCATAGTATTTCAGTGCTTCCTCTGTGGAAAGAGGTTTTTCATCTTTCACTTCTTCCATCAATTTTGCCAAGCCGTAATTTTAGAGAATTTCCTCAATTTTCTCAAACTCTGCGATCAAAGTTTGAACGGCGATCGCTTTCTGGTTTTCGTCGATGACATAACTTTTGTGGATTTCTAGCATTTAAAACGCTGTCAATTTAGGTGGGGTGGCAAAGATTCAGAAACCGGGTTTCTGAATCTTTGCCTAGGGGATTGAATTGAGTTAGGCAATGACGCCTTGAAAGACTTTTTCAACCACTTTTGCTAAACGTTTCATGCCCATTTCTATGGCTTCATCACTGGCGGTTAAACTCAGGCGAATACATTCATGTTTGTGTTTCCAATCTTCGCGTAAACCGGGGAAGAAACTGCTGCCAGGAACAGCTATGACTCCGACTTTTTTCAATTCTTGATAGAGTTCCCAATCCGTCATCGGTAAATCTTGGAACCACATCCAGGCAAAAATTGCGCCTTCACCGCGATGCAAGAACCAGGGGAGGTCTTTCGGCATGGCGCGATCGAGGGTGGTTTCTAGGACGGTGAATTTTTGCTGATAGTAAGGACGAATGACGGTTTCGGCAATTTCGCCTAATGCGCCTGATGCAATCGCCCTTGCTGCGATCGCCTGTCCATAGCGCGAGGAGTGAATACACAAATTGGTTTGGAAGGATTGCAAAATCTGAATGGTGCGTTCATCCCCGATCGCAATCCCAATCCGTTCTCCCGGTAATCCCGCCTTGGACAAACTCATACAATGAATAATATTTCCGCCAAAAATCGGCGTCATATCGGTGAAATTTAACGCGGGATATGGCGGTGCATAGGCGGAATCGACAAATACTGGTACATCATAAGGCGCTGCCATTGCGGCAATTTTCTTCACTTCGTCCTCGGTTAGCACATTCCCCGTGGGATTACAGGGACGAGAAAAAATCACACAACCGGCATTTTCATTAATCTCTAATTGGCTGAAATCGGGACGATATTTAAACCGATGTGCCGCTGCATCTAAATCTAAGGTGGGTTTATACGCAATTAAAGATTCTGGCACTAAGCTGACTCCCCCATACCCGGTATAATCGGGGCTTAGGGGTAAGACAATTTGTTTGAGTTGTCCACTGGTGGTATATCCCCCCAAGGTATTGGCAGCAAAAAAGTAGAGACATTGACTCCCAGGAGTAATCAGAATATTGCGATCGCTCAGGTTTAATCCATAGCGCTTGTTAAAATCGGCTTTGATGACATCAATAAACGGCTGATACCCTTGGGATTCTCCGTACCGACAGACGACTTCCCCATACTCCGAGGAGGAGAGTAAATCTGCGGTACAATCGCGCCACAACTGTTCAACCTCGGGCAAAATGACCGGGTTGCCAGCACTCATATTAATTAAATCCCGATCTGCACCAGCGCGTAAGGTTTCACTAATATCTTTCATGATGGCCCGCACTCCAGTAAGCTGGGACATCTGTTCACCAAATTTAGTCAGAGCGGGATTCATAGGACTTCTACTATTAACGATAAGTTTGCCGTGATTTTTACCGATTTTAGCTGATTTTTGGTGTTGCGATCGCGGCTTTTAGCGAGTCTTCATCATAGACTTGTTGCAAAAAAAACGATTGATCCCCCCAACCCCCCTTAAAAAGGGGGGCTTTTTAGAGTCAGGATTGATCCCCCCAACCGTCCTTAAAAACGGCAATTGGCTGTTTAGAATTTTGCAAAAAATCTCATTTCCAGATCCCTTTGGTGGGACCTAGCCCTTTTGAGGAGGGGTAATTCTTAATCTGCAACAGGGTGAGGTCCCTCAGAGGGGGATCAGCCGCCCCACCCCCGCGATCGCCCCTGTAGAAACTGGACGTCAAGAATTGCTCACAATTAATAACCCTGACGAACCGACTCTGACGAACCGAAATTGTTCAAGGAACTGCCTGGAACTCAACCCCTAGAACGATGGAAATTTTTTAGGTTTAATCCCGTATTGAAGCGGGTGCAAGCCTTACCCAGTAGGAGATAGGCGGATTCCTACATTAGGTACAAGGGACGCTACTAGAGACCCGTCAAGAGGCGATCGCCCCTAGGGGTAGTTCAAAGACAATCTGAAGCAAAACTTAAAATTGTGTAATAAAACACCTATTTACCGCCTAGAGGTAATACATTTATAATTCATCCTAATGTTGCCAAAGGAGCAGCCCCAGGATACTCTTTGCAGCGCTCGGTCCATCCAGAGTCTTCGGGGTATCGCCCTTCTGTCATAATGTCCGACAACCGAAAACGTCTCGAAAGCATGGTGTCATAAAGTATGGTGATTAAAAATTACACGAAAGCCAGCCAACAGTTGCGGGAGAAATTACCTCTTCCCCTGAAACCCTTAGCAGAAATTGCTTATAACTATTGGTGGTGTTGGACCACTGAACGAATTTCTCTGTTTCGCAACATCGATCCCGAGGCATGGCAGCAGTGGAACCATAATCCTGTTGCCTTGCTGCAATTTGTTTCCCTAGAACGCCTCAGTCAGTTGGCGAATGACCCCGATTACATGAAGCGGGTGAAAGCGGTTTCAGAACAATTTCACCGCTACATGGCGATCGAGGATACCTGGGCGAGTCGAGTGGCCCCTCAGATTACCAGCGATCGCCCCGTCGTGTACTTCTGCGCCGAATTTGGCATTCATGAATCCCTTCCCATCTACTCCGGTGGTTTGGGAATGTTAGCTGGGGATCACCTCAAATCCGCCTCAGATTTAGGTGTCCCCTTAATTGGAATTGGGTTAATGTATCGGCAAGGATATTTCCGCCAACGCATTAACGGTCACGGCTGGCAAGAAGATTACTATGTAGATAATATCTTCGAGCAGATGCCGTTGGAGTTAATCACCAATGCCGAGGGTAAACCGATTACGGTGGAATTAGAAATCCGCAGTCGGGTAGTCAAAATCCAAATTTGGCGGGCACAAGTCGGACGAGTTTCCCTCTATTTACTCGATACCGATCGCCATGATAACGACCCCCTCGATCGCTGGTTAACGGGACATCTCTACGGCGGCAATCAAGACACCCGGATCGCCCAGGAAGTTGTTCTTGGCATTGGTGGAGTCAGAGCATTAGAGGCCCTGGGAATTAACCCTGCAATTTGCCATCTCAATGAAGGACACGCCGCTTTCTGCACCCTAGAAGTTGCCCGCATGGAAATGAAGCGTACCGGCAAGAGTTTCTATGATGTAGAACAGTCGGTGCGCGAACGTTGTGTCTTCACGACTCACACCCCAGTTCCTGCGGGTCACGATGTATTTTCCGGAGACTTAATCGAGTCTTACTTCTCGCACTATTGGCCTACTCTAGGACTGACTCAGGAACAGTTCATGGCTGTTGGTGCAAGGCGTTTAGGAGACCCTTGGGAACCGTTTGGCATGACCGTACTCGCCTTGCGGATGTGCCGGACTGCCAACGGAGTTTCTGCCTTACATGGGGAAGTCTCTCGGAAGATGTGGCATATTATGTATCCCGATCGCCCGATGGAAGAAGTCCCGATCGGTCATATCACCAATGGGGTACATCAGCGCACTTGGACCGCGCCTCTCCTCAGTGACCTTTATGCTCAATATCTCGGAGAGGATTGGTCCAATCGCATCGCAGATCCGCAAATGTGGGCCAAGGTAGATGACATTCCCGATGAGGAACTCTGGTGGCGTCATCAACTGCTAAAAGAGCGGTTAATTGCTCACACTCGCACTAAAATTAAACGAGCAAGGCAACAACGGGGGGAAAATCCCCAGTGGGTCGATGCAGCCGATCGCATTTTAGACCCAAATGTGCTAACAATTGGGTTTGCGCGCCGCTTCAGTACCTACAAGCGTGGGTATCTGTTGATGCATGATTTAGAGCGATCGCTGCGTCTGTTCAGCAACCCCGAACGCCCGGTACAAATCGTATTTGCCGGGAAAGCACACCCAGCAGATGAACAAGGTAAACGGATTCTGCAACGGATTTATGAATGGAGTCAACAACATTCCCTATTGCAAAACCGCGTGATTGTGCTACCGGATTACGATATGTACACCGGACGCAAGTTGGTTCAGGGTGTGGATGTGTGGCTCAATACCCCCCGTCGTCCCCTAGAAGCATCGGGAACAAGCGGTCAAAAGGTCTGCTTTAATGGCGGGATCAATTGCAGCGTGTTAGATGGATGGTGGTGCGAAGGCTATCAAACGGGTCCTGATGGGAAAGGGATGAATGGTTGGGCGATCGGCGAAGATGCTCATACCAGCGACCAAGAAATGCAGGATAAAATCGATGCAGAATCCCTGTATCGGTTATTAGAAGAGGAAATCGTTCCCCTGTATTACGACATTGACCCCAAAACTGGCCTCTCTCACGGCTGGATTAAAATGATGAAGGGTTCGATTAAAACCAATGCACCGTTATTCAACACCGATCGCATGGTGGCGGATTATGTAGCGAAGGTTTATGCACCTGGGATTCAGCTTGATTTAGAACCGATTCTCGCCAGCGTTTTGGTGTAATCGCGACAACCGGCGGGGGTTTTAACCCTCACCGCGACAACCCGGCGAGAGATTAATCTCCCGCCGGGTGTTGCTGTTGGTACTGATAAATTTGGATTGTAATTGTGGTCATTTGGCAAGCAGATTTTTACCGTCGTCCTTTACAAAATGCCGCAGGGGAACCGTTATGGGAGTTGTGCCTCTGTGATGTAACCGGAAATTTTCAATGGAGTCGTTACTGTTCCCAACGAGAGGCAAACTCGACTTGGTTAGCGGAACAACTACAAATCGCAGGAGAAGGGAGATTACCGGAGGAGATCGCGGTGTTTCGTCCCCAGTCCCTGAGTTTGATGGTAGCAGCAGGGGAAAAACTGGGGGTGAAGGTAGAAGCTTCTCGACGCACTCCCGCTTTAAAATCATGGTTGGTGGAAAAGGCACAGGAGTATAAAACTCAGCCTAATTATACTCATGAACCTTATGAACCCTTAGTCCGCGATCGCCCGCCACCGGGACCCCTGCCGGAAGCATTATGGGGCGATCGCTGGCGGTTTGCTTCCGTGAGTGCCGCTTATTTAATGGAAGTGTTTGCTGAAAGAGCAATCCGGATTCGTCATATCCCGGAAGACTTGACCCCAGTCGCCTTGGGACTCCCTTCTACTGCGGTGATTCCGGGAGTAGTCCTCGATGGCGGACGGCAATCCCTGAAAATTGCCCAATGGTTGCAGGAAGCATCCCCCGTGGCGATCGATTATAATCCCGGACCTCCCAACGGATTAATTTTGGAAGCGGGATTAGTAGACCGTTGGATTATTGCTACATTTGAAGATACAGAAGTTGCCCAGGCCGGTCAAACCTTTCAACAGCGCAAACAAGCAACTCAGGGAGTACATTTTTTGCTGATCCAGCCCGACGATTCAGGGATGACCTATAGCGGATTTTGGTTATTGCAAAATACTTAAAACGGGATTGCTACAAATGGGATGATTAAATTTCATTTAACCCTTTAAATTGATAGCGCCTGCTGGATGAATTACTCCAGCAGGTTGCTTGTTAGTAATAGACATTCATAAGTCCCGGTAATAGGATTGAAAAGAGTGTATTCAGGGGAAAATGAACCAAGCTGCGTAGCCTAAAAGATATTGCTCTTAAATGTTCTGTGGTCATGAGAGTTCAAGATCGAATAAAAACTGCTGTAACCGTCTTATAGCAAGCCTTTTTCCTCTACAATCACCCGATGAACGTTACTCAACTACCCGAATTAAACCGCGTTGGACCGCATCAAAAACGCGACTAATTTGGGTGTGTTCCCGGTCATTCAAGGCATTTTTCGAGAGTAGCGTTGTCATCAACAGTTGTTGATCAACGCGGGTGATTTGCCGTAGAGCAAAGATTCTTTCTACAATTTGATCCACTGAAAGTTTAGGTAAAGTTGTTTGACCTAGCATGATTGCACCCAATTTAGACCCATTGCACAACACTTAAGTTATATTTTTAAAGATTCAGTGAATTTAAGAAGCGATCGCGAACATAGGAACCCTGTGAAAAATGGGCAGCCAATTCGCGATCGGTATCATTGACAAAATTCAAAAAATAGTCATCATTCCGGGAGAGTCCAAGGTTACTCGAACTGAGGGACCTATGCTGGTGGGCAACTGCCTCCCCAGAAGAGCCAGAAGTTGCTTAAGGGCGATCGCTTATACTTCATATCAATTAATCAGATAATTCCTAGATTAGATTTCTCCCTCCCTAGTTCCTCCCTCCGGACCCGTCATACCCCTGAACCACCTGTGAGTGGGTCATTTAATGCGCTATAATAGCATCCATCAATCCCATCTAAACCATTGCCATGAATACTCTAGTCGGCGATAAATTATGCAGTTTTGAAGACTATCTCCAGTATGATGATGGAACCGATAACCGATATGAATTAGTCCAGGGGAGATTAGAACTTATGAATCCACCGACTATCAGACATTTGCTGATTGCTGATTTTATTCGGGATAGCTTAAAAGCAGAAATTAATCGAAAAAATTTACCGTGGCTATGTTTTAAAGAAGCCGGGGTCAGAACCGGAGTCCAGAAATCGCGGGTAACCGATATCTGTGTAGTCTCACAAGAACAAGCCCTAGACTTGTTGGATAAGTCTGCTGTTTTCCAGACGCCGCCGTTATTAGTAGTAGAAGTGGTCAGTCCTGAATCGGTCAACCGGGACTATCGATATAAGCGATCGGAATATGCAGCCGCCGAAATCGTCGAATATTGGATTGTAGACCCCATCCTAAATAAACTATCCGTCTTACGCCTAGAAGAAGGATTTTATGAAGAAACAGTATTAACCGCAAGTCAGTCCATAGTCTCTCAAGTTTTCCCCGAATTAATCTTAACCGTTGACCAAGTTTTAGATGCTGGAAAACTAGATTCTTAATTTTCAGAAAACTGTTATTATAAACTTTTATTAATCTGATGCAAATATGTTTTTTTCAACTGCAAACATGATAAAATAGCCCAAAACTAAGAGATCACCCGGGAGTGCAATCTACTCCTTCTGAGATGGAAACAGACCCGATATTTTACCGCCTGTTTAAACAACAACCCAGTTGCTTCTTTGAACTAATTGGTCGTCCCGCCTCCGAAGCAGAAGCTTATGACTTCTCGTCCGTGGAACTCAAACAAACTGCATTTCGCATTGATGGGTTGTTTATCCCCAAAGCTGAGTTTCCAGAAATGCCGCTGAATTTGGTGGAGGTGCAATTTTACAGCGACAAAAAATTTTATGCCCGTTTGTTTGCGGAACTCTTTCTATACCTCCATCAAAATAATCCTGCTCAAAACTGGCGATTAGTAGTCATTTTTGGCCGACGCAGTTATGAACCGAAGGAACTGGCCCCCTATCAAGCCCTGCTGAATTCCCCTCAAGTTCAGCGCATCTATCTTGACGAGTTAGAAGCGGTCCCTAAAACCTCGTTAGGAATGCGGATTGTCCAGTTAATCATTGAGAAGCGCGACGCTTCTGCTGCGGAACAAGCCAGACAGCTTGTGGTTCAGGCAAGGCAGAATATGACCGATGACGCGGAACGAGCAGAAGTTGTAGACTTGATAGAGACGGTCGTATTGTACAAGTTTTCTAAGTTAAGCCGCGAGGAGGTCCAAGAAATGGTAGGCGTGAATGAATTTAAGCAATCCAAGCTGTATCAAGATATTAAGCTCGAAGGCAAACTTGAAGGTAAACTTGAAGTAGTGCCGCAGTTGCTGTCTCAGGGATTTACAGTAGAGCAAACCGCCCAAATTTTGGGTTTAACTGTCGAACAAGTGCGTCAAGGAATTCAAGAAACCTAGGTTTTAGGATTACAAGCTGTAGGAACAGAAACCCGGTTTCTTACTTTAATGAATGGCTGATTTGCAAAAAGTTGGTAAAGAAACCGGGTTTCTGGCTTTAATGGGTTTAGCGAGTCTCGAATCCGAGATACCCTCTGGGGGTAATCATCCAATTTTCATAGAGACTGGTGCTTTGATTGCCAATCAGAATGGTACTGAGCATATCGATGGGGTTTTCTAGGAGTTTTTCCAGGGTGGTGAGGGTGATTTGTTCGTCTTCTCGATACGCCGATCGCACGATCGCGACGGGAGTCTCAGGTTTTCGGTGTTTGAGAAAAATTGCCTGTGCGATCGCAATCTGTTCGGTTCGAGTACGCGATCGCGGATTATAAAGCGCCACCACAAAATCGGCGGCTGCGGCTGCTTCTAACCGCTTTTCTATCATCGTCCAAGGGGTGAGCAAATCACTCAGGCTAATCGCACAAAAATCATGCATTAAAGGCGTTCCCACCCGAGAGGCAGCCGCTTGTAAGGCGGTAATTCCGGGGAAAACTTGCACCCCTGGGGTTTTGCCATCCCAACCCCCATCCCGGAGTTGTTCTAAAACTAATCCCGCCATGCCGTAAATTCCCGCATCTCCCGAGGAAATCACGGCAACGGTTAATCCCCACTGTGCAAACCCGATCGCGAGTTCTGCGCGTTGTCTTTCCTGGGTAATCGGCAACGATTGCACCAGTTGACCCGGACGCAAGAGAGGTTTAATTAAATCAATATAGAGGGTATAACCAATCACCAGATCGGCGGTGGTAATGGCGGTTTGTGCTGCCGGGGTCATCTGGTTTAACGCACCCGGACCCGTTCCCACTAACCAGAGTTTTCCCTCACGTCCGGTATATTCTCTCTCCGATTGGGCGATCGCCACCGTCACAGCACCGGGTTCCCCCTCTAGGCGAAAAATTTGCTTAGACACGAGAAGCGAATTAAACGTCTCACCTGGGGAAGTCAACTCTTGTGCAGCAACGATCGCCGCTGCTTCTGCCACGCTGGGAGTCCCCACTTCCTGTTCCACCACCGTTGACGGGGTGGGAACCGAAACCGACTTCAAAACCTCTGAGGAAAAGGTTTTTAACGGCCACTGACGTGCCTCGCACAACTCCAATAATCCCACTTCATCGGCTTTAATATCAATGGTGGCAATTCCGGCGATCGCGGCTTGTGCGAAATGATGGGACTGACAAACTTGGGCGATCGCACTTTCCACCACCCGCCGCGAGGTTCCTCGTTCGCAACCGACTCCCACCCACAAAACTCGCGGATGCCATTGCACCTTGGGAAATTCTGAATTCGGTGCAAATTGGCGCTGGGTAGCACTAATCCAGACTCTTGCCTTGGGGGGTTTGGAATCATCCGGCGATTCTAGGACAAAGGGATGATTTTCGGGTAAATTCTCTTGCCAGAGGGTACAACCGACTTCCTGGATGACTTCTACGGGTTCCTGACGGGCGATCGCCGCACTGACAGCGGTCCAATTACCCTCCCCTCTTGTCCAGCCAAAGGGGACGCCTAGCACATCAATTCCCGGCAATTGCAACGCAGAGGATGCGCCAGTGAGAACCGGGGTGGCACCGATGTGAGAGGCGACTGCCTGAGTCAGTCTGTCAGCACCCCCTTGATGTCCACTACATAAACTAATGGTAAATTTCCCCGCTTCATCCACCACAACCACTGCTGGATCGATGGATTTGTGCTGTAACAAGGGTGCGATCGCCCGGACAACTGCGCCGGTTGCTAAACAAAAGATAAAAGCGCGACAATCCGGCCAAATCTGAGCGAGATGGTCCGTCAATGAGCCCGTATAAACCTGCACTCTGGGGTGAGTCGTCCCATCAATCGCGTCTTGACAGGATGCAGGTATCCATAGGGTCGCATCGGTGGCATCACACAAAGATAGTAATCGTTTGACCCCCGATGGGGTAACGGCGATCGCGGCGATCGGCTGATAATCCTCAAACAGTGACAATTTCAACGAACAATTCCTGATATTAAACGCGCCAGTCTATTCTATTTATCCGTTATAGGCGGGGCAGTTAATATAGTGCCCCTATCCTATCGGATATCCTCCCTAAAATGACCTCCGTCCTGAGTTCATTCCGGTAAAATAGTCTACCTTTGACTCAGGACCTCAAACCCAGAACCCTTAAATATCCAGATCCATCAGTTTGAGTTGAGGACCGTAGGTTTCGATGAACTCACGACGGGGTGCAACCCGATCGCCCATTAACACCGTAAACACGCGATCGGCTTCTGCCGCATCTTCAATTTCCACCCGCTTCAAGGTGCGACTTTCTGGATTCATCGTGGTTTCCCAGAGTTGAGTTGGCATCATTTCACCCAACCCTTTGAACCGCTGAATCGTGTAGTTTGCATTCGCGGGGAATTCATTGCGGATCAGGGTTTGCAGTTCGCGATCGCTGTAACAGTAGAAATGATTCCGACCCCGTTCCACTTTATATAACGGCGGACAAGCAATGTAAACATACCCTTGATCCACCATTTCCCGTTGATAACGATAGAAAAACGTGAGAAGCAGTGTGCGGATGTGGGCCCCATCGACGTCCGCGTCAGTCATAATGATGATTCGATGGTAGCGCAATTGTGAGGAATCAAATTCTTCCCCTTTAATCCCTAAACCGAGGGCGGCAATTAAGGCTTGGATTTCGGTATTTTTGTAAATCTTGGCATCATCGGTTTTTTCGATGTTGAGGATTTTACCGCGCAAGGGGAGGATTGCTTGGAAGCGGCGATCGCGTCCTTGTTTGGCACTGCCTCCCGCACTATCTCCTTCTACAATGTAGATTTCACTTTCACTCGGGTCTTTGGTACTACAATCCGCCAGTTTTCCAGGCAGGGGAGAGGATTCTAAGACTGATTTGCGTCGGACCAATTCCCTGGCGCGGCGGGCGGCTTCTGCGGCATTATAGGCTTGAATGGCCCGTTCTAAAATGGAATCCGCCACACTGGGTCGAAATTCTAAATACTCCGTGAGCACTTCACCCACTAAAGAATCGACAATTCCCCGGACTTCGGTATTGCCTAATTTGGTCTTGGTTTGTCCTTCAAATTCCGGGTCGGGCACTTTCACGGAAATCACCGCAGTTAACCCTTCCCGAATGTGCTCACCGCCGAGATTGGAATCCCCTTCTTTGAGTTTATTCCGTTTGCGGGCGATCGCATTCATGGTCCGCGTTAAAACGGCTTTCAATCCTTCTAGGTGAGTACCGCCATCAATGGTGCGGATGTTATTTGCAAACCCCAGGACATTATCGGTGTAAGCATCGATGCACCATTGCAACGAAACTTCAACATGAACATTATTCCGTTCGCCTTCAACGTAAATAATTTCTTCATGAAGAGGCTGTTTGTCCCGGTTCATGTATTCTACATATTCCCGAATTCCACCTTCATAGCAATAAGTTTCAACTCGTGGCTCATTATTTTTAAGCAGTTCGATGCGATTATCCGAAAAGGTAATTTTAACCCCAGCATTGAGGTAGGCCAGTTCGCGCAATCGTCCCGCTACAGTGCTGTAATCAAATTCAATGCCGGTACTGAAAATTTGCAGGTCTGGTTTAAAGCAAACGGAGGTTCCCGTGCGATTTTCTTTAATCGGTTTAGCTTCTAATTCGCCAATTGCTGCACCCCGTTCATACCGTTGGGTATGGACTTTTTTCTCCCGCCAAACTGTGACTTCCACCCATTCCGACAAGGCGTTAACCACGGAGATCCCCACCCCGTGTAATCCTCCGGAGACTTTATACCCGCCCCCTCCAAATTTACCTCCAGCGTGGAGGACGGTCATCACGGTTTCCAGGGCCGACCTTCCTGTTTTAGAATGGATGTCCGTAGGAATGCCTCGACCGTCATCGGTTACGGTACAAGAGCCATCTGGATTGAACTCAATTTCAATATGGGTACAGTGTCCAGCAAGCGCCTCATCGATCGAGTTGTCCACAACCTCGTAAACTAGATGGTGGAGTCCTCGGGGCCCGGTGGTCCCGATGTACATCCCCGGTCGCTTGCGTACTGCTTCGAGTCCTTCAAGAACTTGTATTTGGTCAGCGCTGTAGTTGCTGGTCATACCACGATAGCTCCATTAATAGGGCTTTTGCAGCCCACAAAGTGTCAGAATACCAAAAACTGTCAAAATTATAACATTAAACGGTTGTTCGCGATGATAGCCCAATTAGAAGAGAAATTTTTTGGGGGGATGGAGGGGAGGTTGGGGGAGATAGGGAGGTTAGGGGAGATGGGGAAGATTGGGGAGATGGGGAGGATGGGGAAGATTGGGGAGATGGGGAGGATGGGGGAGATTGGGGAGATGGGGGGATGAGGAAGGAGAAATGAGGATCATGCCTGGATTAATTGTGATTTGTGGGGCGACGGCAACGGGGAAATCCAGTCTGGCATTGGATTTAGCCCAGCGTCTGGGGTCGCCCATTTTGAGTGCGGATTCTCGTCAGGTGTATCGCGAGTTCGATATTGGGACCGCTAAACCCACTGCTGCCGATCGCCGGTTGGTCCCTCATTATCTCCTAGATATCTGTGATCCGACAGAGAATTTGACCGTGGCGGATTATCAGGACCGGGCAAATCAGGCGATCGCTGAGGTTCATCAAAGGAATCAGGTCCCTTTGTTGGTGGGAGGGACGGGTTTATATCTGAAGGCAGTGGTTAAGGGGTTGAAAATTCCCCGGGTGGCCCCTAATTCCGAGTTGCGATCGCAGTTGGCGGCGTTGGGTCAAGGTCAATGTTATGCCATGCTGCAACAGGTGGACCCTGAGAGTACCACCCGCATTCATGCCCATGATTCGGTTAGAACTTTACGGGCATTAGAAGTATTTTACGTCACAGGCTGCCCCATTTCTCAACAACAAGGAGAAAATCTCCCTAGTTATCCTATTTTACAAATTGGTTTAGATTGTACGGAGGTCCAAGAGGGCGATCGGCGAATTTTAATTCGTACCCAGGAAATGTTTGAGGCGGGTTTTGTGGCGGAGGTGGAATCAATTTGTGACAAATATGGAACAAATTTACCCCTACTTCATACCCTCGGATATGCTGAAATTAAGCAATATTTGGCCGGAAAAATTTCCCTAGAAGAGGCTAAAGAATTAACGGCCTTACATACCCGACAATTTGCTAAACGCCAGCGGACTTGGTTCCGAGGCGATCGCCAGATTGAATGGTTTGCTGCAGATCAGCCCGATTTGCTAGAACGGGTCTGGAATCGAATCCAGAAGTTTTTAGAACCGCCGAAAGTCCCCTCGGTCTCCACTACTTCATCACGAGTATAACCTCCTATCTATGTCAATCGAATTTAAGTTAAGATTATGAAATCTAATCAGTTAGAAACAAAGTGTATTTTATCAGTAACTTTAAACATCATCGGGTTGCTTATAGCCGTTATCTTCATTGCTAAAAAAGGAGGAATTCCTTACATTTTAAGACAACTCCAGACAACTCCTGCTAAAACGTCTACTCAACCTTGGGTGGATATTTACTATCAACATCGTCAAAGTTTGTTTGAAGGGATTACTACTGAAATCAGCAGTCCCATTATTTTTCTCGGGGATAGTTTAACGGATTCTTGTGAATGGAACGAGATTTTAAATCATCCCCAAATTGTGAATCGCGGCATTATGGGGGATACAACCGATGGGGTCTTGGAACGGTTAAAGCCTATTCTCGCCTCTCAACCGCGTCAAATTTTTCTGATGATTGGCATTAATGATTTAGCCCGCAAAAAGGATTTTTCAGGAATTTTATTCAATTATCAACAGATTTTAGCCACGATTCAACAACAATCTCCGCAAACTGAAGTTTATATCAAAAGTGTTTTACCCGTCAACAACACCCTATTTGAAAAAGGCCCTAGCAATGAGATGATTAGAAATCTGAATACTCAACTACAACGGTTAAGCAAAAATTATTCTTATTCCTATATTGATTTACATTCTAAACTGGTGGATGAAAATCAACAACTCGATGAACGCTATACCCTAGATGGGTTACATTTGAATGGGACGGCCTACTTGATTTGGAAAGCGGCGATCGAAAATTATGTGAAACGCGACGGTAAGGGATTGGATAAAGGATAAAACCGATTCCCCAACCCATAACCCACCCCTAATGACCCATGATGCACAACCCACAACATTACCCGAGGTGAATTGATGGATTATCTTAAATTTATTGAAATGCTTCCTAAGCAGTATGAAAATTGGGGTGAGGATTCAGTCAAACCCTGTTCTGACAAGTTCCAAGAGGTTCTCGATCGCGTCCAAGGGACAACAACGGCGAATTTGATGCAGTTAATCAATTTGGCGGTGTCTTGCCTGGAACCCGGGGAAATTTATTGTGAAATTGGCACTTATCAAGGGTCGAGTTTAATTGGCGCATTGCTAGATCAAGGAGATCGCCATGCTTATGGGGTAGATAATTTCTCGGAATGGGATGAAAGTAGCGAGAGTTATGAAACCTTGATTGAGAATTTAACTCAATTTCAGGTGTTGGATCGGGTGGAGTTTTATAATGAAGACTTTGAAAGGTTTCTCTTGGATCTGCGCGATCGCCAACCGACGCCTAAAGTTGGGGTCTATTTTTATGATTGTGCTTATGACTATCGATCGCAACTGATTGGGTTACTGTTCATGAAAAACTTTTTAGCCGATCGCGCTTTAGTGATTGTTAATAATGGTCACTGGAAAACCGTCCAACAAGCACAAAAAGATTTTATTGCCGCCCATCCCGAATGTCAAGCGATCGCCGAACTCTCTAGCGTCGTTGGGGAAGCAACGTTTGGGAATGGAATTCAAGTGCTGAGGTGGACAAGTTCCTCGAATAATCGTTATTCTGCTGCTTCCGAACAGAATCGCGATCGGCAAGCCGTCGGATCATAAATTGCAGGCAGTTTTGCCCAAAAATTATCCTAAATCCGATACTCATTTAATCTCCCATCTTGATAAACCCTCAGTAGGAACTATAGTACCATGTTGGCCCAAAAGACGCAACAAGAACGCGACTGGAAAGCGATTATTAAAGAATTTGAACGAGTGGTTGGAAAAGATGGAGTAGTCCGACGAAAAGAAGAACTCCTTACATACGAATGTGATGGATTAACCAGCTACCGCCAACGTCCCGCATTAGTCGTATTACCCCGAACCACGGAACAGGTTTCTGAAGCCATTAAAGTTTGCGATCGCCATAACATTCCCTGGTTACCCCGAGGTGCAGGAACCGGACTTTCTGGCGGTGCATTACCCATTGAAAACTCGGTGTTAATTGTCACTTCGTTAATGCGAAAAATCCTCAAAGTTGACCTAGAAAATCAGCGGGTTGTCGTCCAACCCGGGGTAATTAATAACTGGGTTACCCAAACCGTTAGCGGGGCGGGATTTTATTATGCCCCCGACCCGTCTAGTCAAATTATCTGTTCTATTGGTGGCAATGTTGCTGAAAATTCAGGGGGTGTTCACTGCCTCAAATATGGCGTTACCACCAATCATGTTTTAGGCTTAAAATTAGTCCTGCCGGATGGTTCCATTGTGGATGTAGGAGGAGAACTTACGGAAATGCCCGGTTATGATTTAACCGGCTTATTTGTTGGGTCCGAAGGCACATTAGGAATCGCGACAGAAATTACCCTTCGCATTCTCAAAACCCCGGAAGCTATTTGCGTCCTCTTAGCTGATTTTACCAGCGTTGAAGATGCTGGGGCGGCAGTTTCTGCCATTACCAGCGCAGGCATTATTCCCGCTGGGATGGAAATGATGGATAACCTCAGCATTAATGCCGTAGAAGATGTTGTTGCCACCGGATGCTATCCCCGCGATGCCACGGCTATTTTACTCGTTGAAATTGATGGATTGCAGGTGGAAGTAGATAAAAATAAACAGAGAATTTCTGAACTTTGCAAGCAGAATGGGGCGAGAAACATTACTTCCGCCAGTGACTTGGAAACGCGGCTAAAATTATGGAAAGGGCGGAAAGCTGCTTTTGCCGCAGCGGGACATTTAAGCCCAGATTATTATGTGCAAGATGGAGTCATTCCCCGGACTCAATTGCCTTATGTGTTGAAAGAAATCGAGGGACTCAGCCAAAAATATGGCTATCGCGTGGCGAATGTCTTTCATGCTGGAGATGGCAATCTTCATCCGTTAGTTTTGTATGATAATTCTATCCCTGGGGCATTAGAACAAGTGGAAGAACTCGGGGGAGAAATTCTCAAACTCTGTGTAAAAGTTGGGGGAAGTCTCACGGGAGAACATGGGATTGGTGCTGATAAAAAATGCTACATGAGTGAAATGTTTAATGAAATTGATTTAGAAACCATGCAATGGGTGCGTAGTGTGTTTAATCCCAAAGGATTGGCAAATCCAGATAAACTCTTTCCCACCCCCCGGACCTGTGGAGAAGCAGCCAATGCCCTACAGACTCAAAAATTTGAGGGAATAGAGGCTTTTTAAGGCTCAATTCTGATGAATTAATCTATTTACAACCTCTCAGCAACAGGTTAAATTTTCTAACAAGCCCCCCTTTTCAAGGGGGGTTGGGGGGATCAAACCAGTATTTTGCCAGAATTCAACAGGGCTTAGTAACGCTTGACTTTAAACTCATACTGGAGAAAAGTATTCGGGTCTAAAGGGGAAAATTTTTGTTTCCAATTAGAGACAATATAAAAATAATTCTTCGCATCTTCTAAACAGTATTCGTAAATTCTATTAATAATTTCACTGGAATTTTCTTTTTGAGATAGGACTCGCTTGGCATTACGGCGAATGTAAAGCCCATTAATTTGTTTATCAATGTTGATATCCAGATATTCAAATAATCCATTTAATCCCCCCCGGTATCGAGATTGTTTGGGGTCATATAAATCTAAAATAGTTAGCGGACTGATGTCTGGCTTGAGTTTCAGAGACCTAATGCGCTTTGTTAAACAATATAAATCACTGTTAATAATATTGAAACCGACGAAAATTTTGTCTTGCAATAATTTTAAATCGGTAATAATTTCTTTGACTAAATATTTTTCTTCGCGATGGTTTTCAATGAGTTGAATTTTAATATATTGAGAATCGGTAGATTCTAAAATGCGAGTAATGGTATAACCAAAAATTCTTTGTTGGACTTTGTTTGGAGTGATATAAACTGGAAAAAATTCTAAATCAATAAAGACTAAGTTATGAAGAGGACCCTGATAAAAATTATTAATGAACTGAGTTTCCAGACAGAGTTCTTTTTTCCACATAGTAGCCTACAATACAAGAAGATAGTTAATAAGAGATATACTATATCATACAATTCTATCGGGATTTTCATGGCAACTGACCGGGGTTAATCGCAGCAAGGCCCTAGGAAAGTTGAGAATCCCTCCGGGATATTCAGGAGAAAAGCTGGATTGCCGAGTTATCCGAAGTAATTGTCTAGGTTTCCCCTGGGAAATCCAACGCCGGTCCTCCCTCTCCCCGGATGCCTGGAGAAAATCACTCGGGTGAAGTTTGACAGTGAGAGCAGTAGCAGGCTACAACCGAGGAGACTGTATGTGTTGACCTGATTATTTTAGGCGATCGCGGAGATTCATGAGCTATGTAAATGGAGTGGGCCTCAAATTAACTTGGGATGCCTTGTTAGACCAGTTTTCTGCCGATCGCAAACTCGGTAAAAAAGTCTTATTTAATTTAGTCAGTAGCTATTGTCAGCCGGAACGATATTATCATAACCTCGGACATATTCAGTTGATAATAGAAATCCTAGACCCCCTGAAATCTCTAGCCCAGGATTTTGCCGCTATTTATTTAGCCACTTGGTTTCATGATGTGATTTATGACCCGACTGCTTCGGATAATGAAGAGAAAAGTGCAGACTATGCCGCAGAAGTCTTGACAACATTAAATATTCCCGCGTCAACGATTGCCGCCACCCAAACGCTGATTCTCAGAACGAAACACCATGAAGCGGCAAGGGATGAATTAGATATTCAAATTTTTCTCGATGCAGATTGGGCAATTTTTGGGGAAGAACCCTCAGAATATCAGTTTTATACTCAAGCCATTCGCCGAGAATTTGTGGCCTTTTCTGACGACGACTATCGCCGAGGGAGAACGCAATTTTTAAAAAGGGTATTAAAGCGCGATCGCCTGTATTTTACTCCCCAGATGTTTGAGGAACGAGAGGCGATCGCCCGCCGTAATTTAGAACAAGAACTTCACACCCTTTCCGCCTAAATTCTCTCGTCTAAGCCCCCTCTCAATTAACCTTATAAATATTTCTGCAAAATCACCTTTAATTTATCCTTAATCCGAGGCGGTACTCGTTTCATTGGCGTTAAAATCGCATATTTTAACGCCGAATGTGCCTTACTTTCCGGGGGATTATTACCCAACCGTCCCACTACATTTCGGATTACTTGTTGGGCATGGGCAGCATTGGCATGGAGGTGTTCCAATATCATCTCTACGGTGACACTATCATGCATCGGATGCCAACAGTCATAATCTGTGACTAAGGCCAAAGTTGCATAAGCAATTTCTGCTTCCCGGGCCAATTTGGCCTCGGTTAAATTCGTCATGCCAATGATACTCGCCCCCCAACTGCGATACAAATTAGATTCTGCTTGCGTCGAAAAAGCCGGACCTTCCATACAGACATAAGTCCCGCCGCGATGCAGATGAACCTCCGGTAAATTCAAACTTGCCACCGCATCCCCGAGAATTTCTGCGAGGCGATCGCAAATGGGTTCTCCAAAGGCAATATGAGCAACAATCCCCTCACCAAAAAAACTGGAAATACGATGTTGAGTGCGATCGATAAACTGATCGGGAACCACCATATCCAGCGGTTTCACCTCCTCTTTCAAAGACCCCACTGCCGAAGCTGAAATAATATAATCCACCCCTAATTGTTTCAAGGCATAGATATTGGCCCGAAACGGAATTTCCGAAGGCATCAGACTATGGTGACGACCATGACGGGCTAAAAAGGCCACCCGGATGCCATCTAAAGTCCCGATGATGGCAGCATCCGAAGGCGAACCAAAAGGGGTATTCATCGGCACTTCTTCGATATCTTTCAGCGCCTCCATTTGATAGAGTCCGCTTCCCCCAATAATACCGATTTTAACGGGTTCCATTGTATCCTAATTCCTCTATTGTTTCAAAACAAAGCCCGCATCAGCGGGCTTATCTTAACGAATTTTAAATTAAATGGGGTCGGATTTTAAGCATTCGTTCCCTCTTTCACCAAATGCCCGATCGCACTCGACACCAACGATAGCACGATTGCTCCAATAATAGCCGGTAAAAATCCATTGACATCAAACCCCGGGGTAAGATAACCCACCAGGGAGAGGGTGATGCCATTAATCACCAACAAAAATAACCCCAACGTTAAAATCGTTAAAGGCAACGTCAAAAGCACCAGAATCGGTTTGACAATGGCATTAATCAATCCCATTAAAATAGCAGCGAGGGCAGCCGATGAAAACCCAGCGACATCGATACCAGGGACAACATAGGACGTAATCAGCAGGGAAATGGCTGCAACGAACCAAGTAATGATAAAACCGATCATAAGTCTGTCTCCAGGGTGACTTCACCTTAAATTGTAACCACAAATTTGGGCAATTAGCCCCCAAATGCAGTACCCTGAGCTATAGACCTAGTTGGGTTAGTGTAATCAAGAACCTTAACAAACCTCGTTATGAACTGGCGACATTTAGCTGTTACTGTTTTAGCACTCGTGCTGTTATTCATGCCCTTACCGGCATTAGCGCAAGCTTATAAATACTATCCACCCCCGCTGTCCTATAGCAATGCCCAACTCTCCGGCAAAGACTTTTCCGGGCAGTTTTTACGGACCGCCGAGTTCTCGAATGCGGATTTGCAATTCACCAATTTCTCGAATGTTCAGGCAGAGGGGGCCATTTTCAGCCTTTCCATGATGAAAGATGCGAATTTTCATGGGGCGAATTTGACCAATTCCATGCTGGAATGGACCAACTTAACCAATGCGGATTTTACCGATGCGGTGTTAGTTGAGGCGCTGTTTCTCGGTGCGAATGTGAAAAATATGAAGATTACAGGTGCAGACTTCACCGATGCCATTTTAGATGGAGATCAAATCAACAAACTCTGTAAAAATGCCAGTGGTGTTAATTCACAAACTGGGGTGGATACTCGCGAATCCCTTGGATGTCGGTAGCATCATCTTCTAGCCTATAATCGTTATTTCTTGTAGGGGCGCAATGCTTGCGCCCTTTGTAGAGGCTTCGAGCATCGAAGCCCCTACGAATACAGACGGAAAGACCTAAAACCGCTGCTGGAGGGTCGCTTGGGGAAGCGATCCGGGGGCGCAAGCATTGCGCCCCTACGAATACAGCAATTTAGGGCTAAAAAGGGTTAGGATTCCCCTAGAATTTTGGCGGCAGCGGCGACACCGGCACCGACTTGGGCTGTTGCCTTACCGAGTTCTTGCAAGGCGGCTTCTAAGGCAGCAATTGCAGTTAGGATATCGCGATCGCTGACAAATCCTAAATGTCCAATCCGGAAGATTTCACCCTTGAGGTGGTCTTGTCCTCCTGCCATCACGATATCAAACCGTTTCTTGACAATGGACCGAATTTGTTCCGCATCAGACGTCGCCACAGCGGTAATCGATCGCGCTGCTGCATCATCCGGCGCATAGAGTTTTAATCCCATTGCCGTTGCTGCCGCCCGAGTAGCCCGCATTTGCCGTTCATGGCGCTTGAAGATATTTTCTAAACCTTCCTGCTTCATCATCCGCAAGGTAGCTTGCAAGGCAAAAATCAGGTTAACTGGGGGCGTAAACGGACTGCTATTTTTATCCGTGGCTTTCTTGTATTTGCCCAAATCCAGATAAAATTTCGGCAGTTTAGCCGTTTTGTACGCTTCCCATGCTTTGGCACTGACGGCGACAAAGCCCAGTCCCGGAGGAATCATAAAGCCTTTTTGGGACCCCGAGGCGACCACATCCAGTCCCCAAGCGTCGATCGGCACATTCATCGCCCCTAAACTGGTGACGGCATCAACGATAATTAATGCCTGACCATGCGCTTTCACGTGACGATTGATGGCTTCTAAATCATTCACCACCCCAGTGGAAGTTTCGCTGTGGGTGACGATGACTGCTTTAATTTCTTTGTTGGTATCCGCTTCCAGCTTTTGCCGGAATTGCTCGGGGTCCAAAGCTTGTCCCCAGTCAGCGGTGATGGGGTCTACCGTGAGGCTATAGGCTTTCGCAACTTGCGCCCAGCGTTCCCCAAATTTACCATTGCTACCCACAATGACGCGATCGCCTGGACTCAGGAAGTTAATGATTCCCGCTTCCATCGCGCCAGTCCCGGACGCCGTAAGCATCAAGACATCGCTTTGAGTTTGGTGCAGCCATTTCAAATTTTCCGTCACCTCGGCGATGACTGCCTCAAAATCTTTGCTCCGGTGGCCTATGGGATGTTTTGCCAAGGCTCTCAATGCTTGTTCTGGCACCGGAGTGGGGCCAGGAATCATTAGCATCAGCTTGTCGTCCATTGAATCTAGTCCTAATCCAATTAAATTTAAGTATGAGGAGTTCCGATCAATGCCTCCCGTAAGGCTCTGTATCGGCGAGTGCTGTTGCTGAATGCGCTTTCACCCGAATCTTTAATTCTACTGGTTTACGGTATTAGATGCAAGCGCGTCTGATTACTCAGGATTGGCCGAATTTCCAGGGGTCTTAGCAGCCGCCACTTCGTTAAGGGACCAGCGATGTTCTACGGGGATATTTTCACGCTGAAACTTAGACTCTAGCTGCTTCTGTTGGCTTTGGGCTTTTCTCAGGGTCACGATGAGTTGTTGTACCTGTTCCCGAGCAGATGGATTCTGATTCACCGCATAGAGGGTTTGCCGTTCCAACAGTTGCAGCAGCAGTTCATAGTGAATCGGGGAAGGAAGAGGAATGGGTTCCATATATTAATGCAGCGGTCTCCCGTAAATGGATGCCCAATTCCAAGGGAATCAGACATTGCATGGTTTTAGTATAGAACCTGATGGGTCCTGAAGGGCGATCGCCCCCCAGGAATCAATTACTCGGGAAAAATAGCAGCGAGGGCTTCCCCGGGGTCGGGTTGTTTCATAAAGGCTTCCCCAATCAACACCGCTTTAGCACCGGCATCAACCACCCGCTTCAGGTCCTCCGGGGTCTGTAGTCCGGATTCGCTGACCACGATGATATTTTCCAGGCGATCGCGCCGTTGTTCCAGCAGTTGACAGGTTGTGCCTAAATCGACGGTAAAATCTTCAAGGTCGCGATTATTAATGCCAACCAAAGTAACCCCATCCAGAGCTAAAACCCGGTCTAGCTCTTCTAGGGTATGTACTTCAATTAGGGGAGTAACTCCTAATGTTTTGGCAATTTTAATAAAATACTGTAAGTCTTTATCCGAGAGGATTGCAGCAATCAGCAAGATAGCATCTGCCCCATTAACCCGGGCGAGATAAATCTGATAGGGATAGATGATAAAGTCTTTACAAAGTAGGGGTAAATCCACCACTTCACGGACGGCTTTGAGGTAGTCAAAACTGCCTTGAAAGAATTTACTATCCGTCAGGACCGAGAGACAGGCGGCCCCCCCTTTTTGGTAAGATTGAGCGATCGCCACCGGGTCAAAGTCTTCGCGGATGACCCCTTTGCTGGGAGAAGCTTTTTTAATTTCCGCGATCGCCGCCGGTTGTTTGGATGCCGACACCAAGGCCCCCAGAAAATCCTTCGGTGCAGGGACTGCCTGGAGGAGCTTTTGTAACTCTAGCAAAGGCTGGCGATCGCGCAAGGCATCCACTTCTATTTCCTTGTGCCAAACGATTTCTTCAAGAATATGTCGAGGTTCAGCATCAGGAACCTGGATTTGATAGCGCATCGACTTGACGCCTACAGCAGGATTCGGAGGACGGCGGCGAATATTGGGCATGGGGGTTAGAAGCAATCAACAGAAATAACAGCAGGGCGAGGAAAAGAGACCTGACCCGCGTCGTCTCTACCTCAGTAGTAAAGATTTAACCACAAAAGCGAGCGATCGCATTGATGCTTGCTCTTCCTCGGGACTCAGAATTTTTTAGTCCCCAATTTAGACAGGCAAAAGCTTCGGGAGGCGATCGCCTGAACAATCTCTCGCCTAAACTGGTTTAACATAGAACAAAAAGCAATCCCATAATCCAAGGTAGGGAACAATGGACGCGCTGATAGAGACCCTCAATGCCAAATTAACCCAATGGGAACCCGATGTGGCGGAAGCAGTACGTCAAAGCATTTCTGAGATTATAGAAATGGCCGATCGCGACCTTCTGGATATCATGCGATCGCGCCTTGTCGAACAGGAGGTATTAGATTTAATCGATGAACCCGAAACCCGGTGAAGTCTGGCTGGTCGATTTGGGATTAGCTGCCAAAATGCGACCTGTTCTCATCGTCTCTCGTGCCGATCCCAATCCGCCCAGAGCATTGGTGGTCTATGTTCCCCTAACCAGTCAAAATCGCGAGAGTCCTTACGAGGTGGTACTCCCAAAACTACCCTTTCTGAATCGCGATTCTGTAGCGAATGTTCAAGGGTTAGGGTCTGTACCACCGTGAGGCTAGAGCAAAGATTGGGTAGACTTCCAGAAGGAGGTCATGCTTCAAGTTAAGGTAGCTATTTTATTTGCATTGATTCTAAAAAAAGTGATCGCTCCCTATTCTCTATGCAGACAGAAGCGATCCCCCTAAGCTTATATTTACCTAAGTAAGCACTGGTGCAAAAATAATTGCACCCTTCGGGATAGTCTAGGCAAGGCTTTCAGCGAATCCGGATGTGCAATTTATTTTGCATGACTGCTTAGTTATCAAAAACTAATTGCACATTTTCAATTGCTGATGTCCTGGTCTATGAAGTCTCAAATCGTACAACTTGTTTCAAATACTAGGTATTAATCAATTACTATCGCAGTTTCCTCCTCCTGCACAATTACCTGTACAGGTAGAACAATTATCCGAACAATCTACTGTACAGTTAGGCCCACACTTGGGAATTCCCAGGAGAGAATATGACTCTTGAAAATGTCGGGTAAATAAATCTAAAAAATTTTGCTTTGCTGTTCTTTTTTGTTCATATGTCACCGAGTTGCTATGGGGGTTATGGTGTATGAAATGACCTGATATGTGTTGACAAAAATTTTGATATGATCGTGTATGAATAATGTGGCAATGCCAAAATTCATCAACCTCATCGGAAGGAACACCTAACAACGAATTCTTCTGAGTATTGATACTACAAAGATACATATATTTGCGATAAAGCAATTCAATATCGTCTACTCGTTCAGATAATTCAGGATGGTCATTTAGAAACCGTTCTCTAATCACAGTTAAATCGTACTTCATTACTCTGTCTAATATCAAATTTCCTGCTTTCTTTGATACTTCCATTTGCTCTGTATTCAAACCAACAACTTTTGAGATCATGATTGTGGGATAATGAAAATTAGGTTTAACTTTTCTTAATGCTAGATTATTGAACATAACACCAGCAACCGAAAAAAAACTGATTTTCCAGGCTAATCTGTAACAATATATTAAGACGAGCGGCTAAAAAACCTGATTTTCCAGGAAAAACTTGTGCTACAATTGGCGAAACCCTTACCCACCTTAAGCTCTATGACGATTGCAGAAGTTTTACAGTTTGTAGATCAGTTAGTGGAGAAGCAAACAGGAAAACACTTGAATGACTTAGAAAAAACGGTGGTTCAAGGGTTGTGGAAGGGGCAAACTTACAGCCAAATCGCTAGTGAATTTGGCTATGATGAAAACTATATAGGGGATGTGAGTCGTCAAATATTTAAACAGCTATCGGATGAGTTAAATGAAGATGTTAAAAAGTCTAATTTTTGTTGGACAATTGAGAGGGTTATAAATTCTCAGTTTGTAGGCTTAGTCAACAGTCCTATTAATTGGTGTACGCCTCATAATCAAACCAATACCAATCCATCGATCGCCCATGAAGAAGAACCCAACAACCAAACCGGGTATTCAGATTTAACCCTGGCCCCCAAAATTACCCAGTTCTACGATCGCACCCTGGAACTGCAAACCCTATCTGATTGGATCCTGGTTAAAAATACTCGCCTTATCTCCGTTGTTGGATTGCCGGGAATCGGGAAAACCACTCTAGTGAAGCGGTTTGTAGACCTTAATCTGCAACAGTTTGATGCAGTGATTTGGAAAAGTATCAAGATTGAACCCAGTTTAAATACCCTAATTACCGAGTTTTTAACAAAGGTTGCTCATGCTGACTTAAGGTTTAGCGAAATAAACCTTCTGGAGTTATTCAAAGCTTTGAAAACCTGTAAAACCTTGCTCATCCTTGATGACATCCAAGAGTTATTTAAACCCGGAAAGTTAGCCGGACAGTATCAAAGCCGCTTTCAAGAGTACAAAACCCTATTTCAGCGGCTAGGTGAAATTGAACATAACAGTCATTTAATTTTAATCACTCAGGAGCAATGTCAAGAAATGGTTGGGTTAACTGGGGAATTAGATCCGGTGCAGATTTTAAAATTACCAGGATTAACCCAGACCAGTATTTTGAGCGATCGCAGTCTAAAAGATCCGTCAAGTTGGTCCCAGTTGATCCAGCGGTATGAAGGGCACCCGGTTTATCTCCAAGAAGTCGCCGATTTAATTAAAACCATGTTTTCTGGTAAAGTTTCAGACTTTTTAGCGGAAGAAGGCATAATTTTAACCGCCAACATGAAATCCCAACTCGGGGATATCTTTAACCGATTGTCTCCTCTGGAAAAACAGATTATGGTCAAGTTAAGTCAGTCTCCGAACCCAATGTCAAAAAATCAGTTAAAGGAAGAGTTAGACCTATCTTCAATGGATTTAATCAATGGGTTAGAATCTTTAAGCCGACGCAACTTATTGAAAACAGTTGAAGCCGAGAGTGTTTTGTTTGAGGGGTGGGGTTTGATGCAAGAATATATTAGAAGTCTAAGCAGAAATTAACTAAACTCTGTTCAAACAATTAACCCCAAACTAATGACCAATGACCAATGACCAAAAACATGATAAAATTAAAATGATCGCCTAGCAGAGAGTATGGGTTATGAATATCTCCCTGACCCCCACACAACAGGAATTTATTCGCGCTACCGTCAACCGTGGCAGATACGCTTCGGAGGGTGAAGTGGTGGCAGCGGCATTGCAGTTGCTGGAGGACCGAGAAAAGCGCTATCAGGAAAAGTTAGCGGAATTACAGGAAAAAATTACTGTAGGCATTGAATCCCTGGATCGCGGTGAAGGGATTGATGGGGAAACCGCCCTTCGAGAGCTGCGGGAAAAGATTATCAGTCGGTCTCAAGAGCAATGAGTGTTTATATTCTATCCGAGGCAGCGTTCCAAGATATCACAGACATTGCCACTTACCTGGAACAGCTTAGTCCGGCTGCGGCTGTTCGTTTGATTGATAAGATCATTGAACAATGTCAAAGGCTGGCCGATTTTCCGAATATGGGACGCCGATGGGACCAAATCAGTCCGCCTCTGCGGAGTTTTCCGGTGGAAGATTATCTGATTTTCTATCGGGGGATTGCTGACGGAATTGAGGTAGTGCGGGTGGTGAGTGGATATCGAGATTTGAGGACTATTTTTGAGTGGCTGGATGAGGATTAGGGAGCAGTCCTTTGACGGCACTCATCCATAATAAATAAAGGAGAGTGATACCCTCCATCCGTCAACCGCCTAAATTCCTGAAAGGCTCTTGAACCTTGGGATGTAGAATCGAAGAGTCCCCGTTTTCACTTGGAAGTCCCACTGGGGTCCCCAGGAAACTTTAAAAAACTTAACGAAAATTCTCATCGATTCAGTCTAACCTAACCCTTTAGAGGTTATTTTTTATGGCCTCTTGCAAAGGCGATAGGCCCGCTGTTTTATTAAAGTTGGAAAGTTAAGGAAGCGAATGAGTAGCAATTTAGCAACAAAGCTGCGTGAAGGCACGAAAAAGTCTCACAGCATGGCAGAAAATGTGGGTTTTGTCAAGTGCTTTTTAAAAGGAACCGTTGAAAAAAGCTCTTATCGGACTCTGGTGCGGAATCTCTATTTCGTCTATTCGGCGATGGAAGAGGAAATGGAACGGCATCGCAATCACCCGATTCTGTCTCAGATTTACTTTCCTGAACTGAACCGCAAGGCGAGTTTAGAGCAAGATTTAACTTTCTACTATGGCAGCAACTGGCGGGAGCAGGTGGCTCCTTCTGAGGCGGCTCAAGCCTATATTCAGCGGATCCGGGAAGTGTCGGAAACGTCACCAGAATTGTTGGTGGCTCATTCCTACACCCGTTATTTGGGCGATTTGTCCGGGGGTCAAATTCTCAAGGGAATTGCTCAACGGGCGATGAATTTAGAGGGCGATGGCACGGCTTTCTATGAGTTTGAGCAGATTTCTGATGAGAAGGCGTTCAAAACTCAGTATCGTGAAGCGATGAATAATTTGCCGATTGATGATGCCGATGCCGATCGCATTGTGGATGAAGCGAATCATGCCTTTGGGTTGAACATGAATATGTTTAAGGAACTCGAAGGCAGCTTGATTAAGGCGATCGGACAAATGGTGTTTAATGCCTTGACTCGTCGTCGCAATCGTGGCAACACCGAACTGGCAACGGCTGAATAATCTCTGAAAAAGTTAACGGAGCGATCGCCGATTGGCGCTAGGCTGTAGGGTCCAGTGTCAATGGGCGATCGCTCCGGTTTATTGAGGAGATTTAGGAACAAGCTTGAATATCGATGCCACATTCATCAACCAGATAACACAGGGCCCGAAACCGCAGTCCCATCAGTTCATCGTAGAAGGGATTGAGTTTGCATAAGGGGGTAATGTGGAGGAGGGTGCGTCCCCTAAATTTCAGGTCCCTGGCAAAGGGACATTGGGCTGGAATGAGCTTGTAAAGTTGTTTCGCCACCTGGGGATCGCGAATTTCAATCTGATCGAGCCATTGGCGCAGAGGTTGCAGGAAAGGGAGAGAACGTTGAGTCATGATAGTATCTCATCGGGGTGCGATCGCAATTCGCTTGCCCCTGTAAATGGGTCCTATTTCCACCATAGACGGCTTAACACAAAGTTTTGTAAAGGAAGTGACAAAAGTCCCCCGGTCCTTGTAAAGGTTTTGTAAAACCTCAAGAGCCAGTTTACGACTCCCCAGAACCAGACTTCAGGGCGATCGCCGCTTCAATTTCGCCCAATTCATCCAGAATTTGTCCTAATTTTTCCCGGAGTAGGCGGGATTGGGTACTGTCAACCTTGCCGGTTTCTAACAGTTTGAGGGCGGTTGCATAGGCACGACTTGCTTCTAGGAGTTTCCCCGCATCCTGGAAGGTATCCCCTAAAATTTGATAGGTTTGGGTGAGCGTTGGATTGAGTTTTAGTGAGTGTTGACAGAGGGTCAGCGCTCGGTGTAATTGTCCTTGGTGATAGGCAATTTCGGCTTGTTGGGTGAGGATTTCAGCCGTTGGCGGAACGGATGGACTGTTCAATCCACAGAGGTGATTTAACCAGTCAATCCAGGCAGTGGCACGCACTTCCCAAGTGCAGAAATGATGGATATAATCCACCTGTTTTTGCAGTTGGGATTCGGCATTAATATCTTGCAAATCTGCGATCGCCTGCACCGTGGTTTCAACAAACCGATTCCCATAATTTTGCCAATCGCTTCTTAAGGAAAATTGCCAATCTCTGACAGAAGAAAATCCCTGTACATCCTCCACTGAAACTAAGGGACAAAAACCCGCTGCTGTTTCTGTGAGTGCTGCTAAATTGCTGGTTACCACCCGACATCCACTTGCCATTGCTTCCATGACGGCAATACAAGAGGTTTCTTTAAAGGTATTGGGATAGGTTAATAGAGAAACCGATCGCAATTGTTGAGCCAGTTCCGGTTGAGAAACTGACCCCAAATATTCGACGCCTTCCATGTCCCGACAGCGTTGATAGAGGGAACCATAGACGGATTCATCGATATCTTCCCGCAGTTGATAGACTTTTTTGCTCGAGAAAACTTTGAGAAGGGTTCCGGGGACAGCTTGGCGAATTTTGGGGAAAATTGATAAGAGTAAATCTAATCCTCGGAAGGGAGTGCTGGTGTAGGCGAGAATGGGGGGATGAGATTTATGGGCGAGGATAGAAGTATTGGGGGAAAAGAGGTTTTGAAAAGCGGGGGCGATCGCATTTCTGAGAATTGCACTGCGATCGGAATTTATATTAAAAGTTACTTCAAATTGATGTTGCTGCCACTCACTGACAAAGGCAAATCCATCATAACTATCCCGTTCCTCTGGATTTTCTAACGGCTTCATCGCGTTGAGAGTGGGAAGCTGTTGAGTCCATAAAATTAACCGAATTTTATCCCCGAAGAATTGCCGGAGGGGGATACCTTTGCCTGCCACATTTAAGATAATCGCCACATCCAGCGATCGGCACACTGTCTCAGGAATAGTATTTAAAGGCAACGCAAAACACTGTACCCCTCGGGATATTCCAGGCTTAGAAGTTTGATTAAATACAAACACATCATGACCCTGTTGCGCCAATTGTTCCGCTAAATAACATAAGGCAGATTGGGAACCTCCCATTGGCATCTGATAGGCACTTTCTACCCGGTAATCCCAATCGGAAGGGTCTATAAATGCAATTTTCATATCAAGTTTACAGCGGGAGAAACGATTGGAAACAGGCGCGGAACCCAGGGGTGATCTGAGCCACCATCCCTTAGACATCGACAACCATTGATAATATCACCCGGGGCGGGATCAGTCATCCGGATGGGAAAAAATGTGCGATGGGGACAGGAACAGGGTAAATTTGACAATGGAGTTTATTTTAACTGTCGTTCTGTCCCAGAAGGGGCAAACCTAGGAGTGGATCTGATGAGTACAGCAAATGCCATGAAACGCGAAGTCGGCAAGGCAGCCGCGCAACGAGTGAAATCTGGTTCCATTGTGGGATTAGGGACGGGTTCTACCACTGCTTATACCATTGAGTTCCTCGGGGAACGGCTGAAAAATGGGGATTTAAAAGATATTAAAGGGATTCCGACTTCGTTTCAAGCATCAGTGCTGGCGAAACAGTTTGGGATTCCTTTAACGACGTTGGATGAAGTCGATCGCATTGATATTGCTATTGATGGTGCTGATGAAGTTGATCCTCATAAAAACCTAATTAAAGGCGGCGGTGCAGCACATACTCGGGAGAAAATTGTTGATTGTCTCGCCGATGTATTTATTGTGGTGGTAGACAGTTCTAAATTAGTGGATAAATTGGGTTCTACCTTTTTGTTACCTGTCGAAGTATTGCCGATGGCAATGACGCCGGTGATGGCAGCGATTAAAAAGTTAGGAGGAGTCCCAGAATTGCGGATGGGGGTTAAAAAAGCCGGACCCGTAATTACGGACCAAGGAAATTTTGTGATTGATGTCAAATTTGAGAGTATTGACAATCCAGCAGAATTAGAAAAGACGCTGAACAATATTCCTGGCGTGTTGGAAAATGGGTTATTTGTTGGGGTAACAGATGTGGTTTTAGTCGGTGAAGTGGTAGACGGTAAAACCGTGATTCGGGAACTGTAAAAGGGGACGGTAAAAGGGGCGATCGCCTATTCGGGTTAAGCCATTTTACAGCCATTGAATCATTGACAACCCGGGAGTGGGAGCGTCTTGCTCCCTTGCTATAATTAGAATTAGGGAGCGAGATGCTCCCACTCCAAATCGGGGCTTTGATGATGAATTCAGATGAAATGCAATCTAAATTATTAAATTACAGTTCAAATTTATGACTATGCAATATCGACGCTTTGGACGAACTGAATTGCAAATGCCGGTATTTTCCTGCGGGGGCATGAGATATCAGTATAAGTGGCAGGATGTGCCGCAATCGACGATTCCTACGAATAATCAAGAGAATGTAGAAGCGATTATCCGACGTTCTCTGGAAGTGGGAATTAATCATATTGAAACAGCTAGGGGATACGGCACTTCAGAAATCCAACTGGGTGAAATTCTCCCCAAATTACCCCGAGAAAAGCTGATTGTTCAAACTAAAGTTGGACCGACAGAAAACCCCGAGGAATTTCGAGCCACTTTGGAACAATCCCTGTCTAATTTAAAGTTAGAGTATGTGGATTTATTGGGAATTCATGGAATTAATACCCCAGAATTGTTAGACTACACCATTCGTCCCGGGGGATGTTTGGATGTAGTCAAAGAGTTTCAAGCGCAAGGCAGAGTCCGGTTTGTTGGGTTTTCCACTCATGCACCAACGGAAGTGATTATCAAATCCATCGAAACCAATCGGTTTGATTATGTCAACCTCCATTGGTATTATATTAATCAGGTAAATTGGCCTGCAATTGAAGCAGCAACCCAACAGGATATGGGAGTATTTATTATTAGTCCCTCTAATAAGGGGGGCAACCTTTACAGTCCTCCGCAAAGATTAGTGGAACTCTGTGAACCCTTGACTCCCATTGTCTTTAATGACCTCTTTTGTTTGTCTCATCCTCAAATTCATACTTTGAGTATTGGCGCATCAAGACCCACGGATTTTGAGGAACATTTGAAAACTTTAGACTTGTTAGAAGACGCCGAGGAACTGTTACCACCGATTATTGAGCGGTTAGAACAAGCGGCGATCGCCCGCTTTGGAGAAGATTGGGTTAGAAGCTGGCATATTGGCCTACCTACCCCAGAAGAAACCCCCAATTCGATTAACATTTACCAAATTTTATGGCTGAGAAACCTGGCGATCGCTTATGATCTGGTCGAGTACGCTAAAATGCGCTATAATTTGCTTGGAAATGGCAACCATTGGTTCCCGGGAGAAAAAGCCGAAGCCGTCCAAACCTTAGACTTTAGCCAATGTCTGGCGCGGAGTCCTCACGCGGATAAAATTCCTGGACTTTTAGCCGATGCTCATCAGTTACTCGCCGGGGAAAGTGTTAAACGCCTCTCCCAACAATAATGGCTTTAAATGATGACAGCAAGCCGGATATGTTTTGTCGGTGACTCCTTTATAAACGGAACCGGAGACCCAGAATATTTAGGCTGGACCGGCAGAATTGTTGCAGCAGCTTGTCAAGCTGGAGAAGAGATTACCTATTATAATTTGGGGGTTCGACGAGATACCTCAGCGGATATTTTAAGGCGGTGGCTGCCTGAAGTTTCCCATCGCTTACCCCCAGATTGTAATGGAAAAGTCCTATTTTCCTTTGGTGCAAACGATATTACCCTGGAAAAAGGAAAAACTCGCATAGACTTTCCGGACTCCCTGAACAATGCATGGCAGATCCTTGAACAGGCGAAATTGTTGTTCCCAGTGCTAATGGTGAGTTCTCCTCCCCTTGGCAACTCCGAAGACAATTTAAGACTGGCTGCTTTATCCAATCAATTTGAGCAAATTTGCTGCCATCTGTCCATTCCCTATTTAGATGTCTTCACACCCCTTCAAAACTCTCCCATTTGGACTCGTGAAGTAGCGGCTACTGATGGAGCACATCCTCAATCTGCCGGATATGCAGAATTAGCAGATTTGGTAAAAAATTGGGTAGGCTGGACCTCTTGGATTAACTCAAGGAAAACATGAAAACCTTAAAACTTTCCATCCCCAAACCGAAAACCCAAATTTCTCTAACCCTCTTAAGTTTTCTACTCCTATTTCCCGGACTGAATAGCTGTACAATGGGGGGAAATAATACCGTTACGACCATCCCGGAAGCAGAAAAAGATCTACCCGAACAGCGATTTTTAGAATTTCCGGGATGGCTCGGATTTGGGACTAAAGTTCAACAAGAGGGGGTCAGTAAGTTTCCTTTTTCTCCAACCAGTGGAGAGGCACAAATTGCCATGTTTTCTGAACAATGGTCGCTAGTTGATCCAGGAACCCCAGTAGTGGCGATCGCGCCGGGAATTCGCGAAGAAGTAACCTTGCGGCGTTGGCAAAATGAACCCTACGGTTGTAACAACAGTCCGACCCCGATGGCGACCTTTAATGCCTCTCAAACCATCCCAGAAGGAGCCGTTTGGGTGTTACCACCCTCTCAAAAAGATGCTGCTAAGGCTCTAACGGTGGAAACCCTACCTATTGAGCGAATTCCGGAGGGCGTCCTGCGTAGAGATCCGCCAGACCCCGAGCAAATCCGAGCCTGGGAAGCCGGAGGAACCATCATTGTATTAGAGCAAACCACCGAGACTACCGCAATGTTAACGGTTGCTGACAATGCCGGAACCCATCTTTACGCCAACCCGGTGGAACTTTTGGTGATGCCAGGACCCATAGGGGAACGGATTGATTTTTCTCGACGCTTTCAACCGGGAATTCCTCAACCCATTGGTGCATTCCAATTCCAAAATAATGCCGTTCCTCTGTTGGTGTTGTGGCGTTCCAGCTTGGAGGGTCATAGCTTTGAGGCACTGATTCCTAGAGGCGATCGCCTAGAGTCAATTGATGTCGGTTCCGTCTACTATTGCGCCTCCTAAACCAACCGGCAACTACAAGTTTAACCCTCCCCAAGACACAGGGGAGGGCTTTTTCGTCTTTACCCCGTCTTGCTAACCCCCTCCCTGAGTGGGGTTTACCCCATCCCTCATTCCCCCCCTAGGGGATGTTACCCTAGAGGGAATCGGAAACATGAACCCGATAGCGGAATCCTAACTCGAATATTGAGGAGTCAAACGTGGTTGCAAGTCCCGAACAACAACAAGCAACAACCCAAGTCAGCAACGGCAGTCATTCCCACGGCGATCGCGTCGCTGTGTTATTGATGGGGTATGGAGAAGTCGAAAGTTACGACGACTTTGCCAACTATAATGAACAAGCGCTGAATCTGCTCACCGCGAAGTTCGCACCTGTTCCAAGCTGGATCTACCCCCCTCTGGCAAAATTACTCGCTATCTTTGATTTCCATGAGTGGAGTCATCAGCATGGCAAATTCATCTCCCCTCACAATGCCATTTTTGAGAAACAACGGGAGGGAATCGAGCATGAACTGCAACATCAGTGGGGCGATCGCATTAAAGTCTTCAAAGCATTTAACTTTTGTGCGCCGCACCTTCCCGAGCAAGTTCTCACCGAAATTAAAGCCGAAGGATTTGATAAACTACTAATTTATCCCCTGTTAGTGGTTGATTCTATCTTTACCAGCGGGATTGCCGTAGAACAAGTCAATTTAGCCCTCGAAAAGCTCAAGGATGGCAATGGCGAGCATTGGGTTAAGGATATGCGATATATCCCTTCTTTTTATAACCAACCCGCCTATATCAATTTGATGGCACAAATGGTCGAACAAACCATTGCTGCTGAACTCAATGGAGAACATCTTGCCTCACAAATTGGCATTGTGCTAATGAATCATGGTTGCCCTCACAAGGCAAAAGGCTTTACGTCAGGAATTACGGAAAGTCAGGCTTTGTATGATGCTGTCCGGGATAAGCTGATTGAGCGCTACCCCTTGATTTCTGTGGGTTGGCTGAATCACCAAACTCCGTTGATTGAATGGACTCAACCCAACGCCACTCTCGCCGCCGAGAACTTGATTCAACTCGGAGCAAAAGCCGTTGTGTTTATGCCGATCGGGTTTGCAACGGAAAATCATGAAACCCTGCTGGATGTGCATCATATTATTCATGATTTAGAGAAGCGTCACTCCGATGTGAGTTATATTCAAATGCCCTGTGTTAACGAACAGCCGGAGTTTTTGAAAATGGTGGCCGAATGGGCAAATCCGCTGATTGAAGACTTACTCAGCGATCGCGCTGCTGTAGCCGGAACCCCCTTAGTGGCAGTTCCTCACACCCCTCACCATCACCACCATCACTAAAAATCTATCGGAAGGTAGAAAACTGATCACACATTTCGGGTGATCCCTCTGGAGAGGGAAATTACAGATCAATCAACCGACCCATTTGCCCGAAAACTAAAGGTTTCATCCGGGGAAGTTAGAAAACAGATACCCCTTTAATTTCTGTGGTAAACTGCTCGAACATCCCCGGATGAAACAATTCATCACAACCGAGCGTCATCCTGAGACACCCTGGACTGGAGGCTTGGGATGAGCCACCAGAGAATCCCTTGAGTAGAGGGATCATTCAGGAAAATGCTGTCATCGAGTGGATGTTAGATTAGAAAACTGACACAATTGATTAAAATTGAGTCGTTTATAGGGGCTTTCTCTCGGGAGAAAGCCCCTTGCCATCGTCTAGGGCTAACATTTTGTTAGGGTGAGGGAGACTCAGGAAACATTGAAAGTCAGAACTAGAATAAAAATGGAGAATTTGGAAAATAACAAGCCATCCATTTTTTTACCCATTAGTCCTTGCGATCGCCAGCGGGGATCACAAGTATGATAGGCGCTCTAGCGATCCCCACAACTGGGAAACCGGCACTCTGGCGATCGCCTTTGAGATTCCCAGTGATAACGATCGCACAACTGAAGGCGATCGGATCACCCAACTTGGTGGAGAATTCGTTGAGCATGAACGTCAGTATTCCTCACGGTGTTGAGGAGGAGTCATTTATGGATTATACGTGGAAACCTTTTCTGTGGTTAGCAGGCACAATCGCCCTGCAAGTCGTCACCCTGAGCCTTGCCGCCCTCATGTTAGTCGCATTTTCATCCCCTTAAACTCAAGGGCGATCGCACATTTTCCCGGTCTCCCCCCGGCCTAATTCCCTTGTCGTTTCTAGCATCCAAAACATCCATTCCGAGCAGCATTTCCCACAGCTAAATAGGACCAAATGCCCTCCCCAGTCTGCACCATCCGCCTCTAATCCGACCCCAAACTAATCGTCGGTGAAGGAGCATGAGGGCTAACAGACGCCAGATCCCTCGATTTGGCAGGCATTAAACCCTCCCCCTAGGCGATCGCCCAGAGGGAGGGTTTTAATTGAAAGCGCAACAGGGATCAAGGCAGTACGACCGGACAAACGTTAAACTAGAAGCGGGACCTAATTTCGAGGGATAAATCGCCGAGGGTTCATTATTTAGGACCTCAGCATCGACAACTTCAAACAGGCACAGGTGAAGCGATTGAATATGAAAGGTTTTTTGAAACAGTGGATCGAGGGACAACGGGGAGTCAGTCAACCGAGTTCACTCAACCGTCAAAGCATGACAAGAGAAGGCAACCGTGCCAACAGTACAGGGCCTGTCGCTAAAAAAGTATCTCTCCCCGTCAAACTAGCCAGCACCCTAGGGGCAATGCTGGCATCGGGAATACTCACTCAAGGGGTACTGCTGACGACTCCGGCGATCGCCCAAACCGAAGCCAGTTCCCTGAGTTATAGCGAATTATTGCGGAAAATTGAGGCGGGAGAAGTCCAACGGGTGGCAGTGGATCCGGCACAAGGATTTGCCCGCGTTAAGTTACTCCAGGGCGATCAGGAATATACCGTTCCCCTGTTCGATCGCCACCCTGAATTATTTGAAAAAATTAGATTACAAAACGAGGAAGCCGAGACGATCCAACTGGACGTTCAGCCCACCTCAGACCCCTCGGCTGCCGTTGGCATGGCTGCCAATCTTCTGTTAATTCTCCTCTTACTGGGGGGATTGATGATGATTGTGCGGCGATCGGCGCAAGCGGGAAATCAAGCCATGAGTTTTGGCAAATCCAAAGCTAGATTCCAAATGGAAGCTAAAACCGGCGTCATGTTTGATGATGTTGCCGGGATTGAAGAAGCCAAAGAAGAACTGCAAGAAGTCGTCACCTTTCTGAAAAAACCCGAACGATTTACGGCGATCGGGGCCAAAATTCCTAAAGGCGTCTTATTAATTGGACCCCCCGGAACTGGCAAAACCTTACTCGCCAAGGCGATCGCCGGAGAAGCAGGCGTCCCCTTCTTCAGTATCTCCGGGTCAGAATTCGTCGAAATGTTTGTCGGCGTCGGGGCCTCCCGCGTGCGGGACCTGTTCAAAAAAGCCAAAGAAAACTCCCCCTGCATCGTCTTCATCGATGAAATTGATGCCGTGGGCCGTCAGCGTGGCGCAGGCATTGGCGGTGGCAACGATGAGCGAGAACAAACCCTCAACCAACTCCTCACCGAAATGGATGGATTTGAGGGCAACTCTGGAATTATTATTATTGCGGCCACCAACCGACCCGACGTCCTGGACCAAGCCTTACTCCGTCCCGGACGATTTGACCGACAGGTGATGGTCGATTTGCCGAGTTACAATGGCCGCCTCGGGATTTTACAAGTCCATGCAAGGAATAAGAAGCTGGCCCCAGAAGTTTCTATCGAGGCGATCGCCCGTCGCACCCCGGGGTTTTCTGGGGCCGACTTAGCTAACCTGCTCAACGAAGCCGCCATCCTAACCGCAAGGCGACGGAAAGAAGAAATAGGCCCCCTAGAAATCGACGACGCCATCGATCGCATTACCATCGGACTACAACTAACTCCCCTACTGGATAGTAAGAAAAAGCGCCTGATTGCCTACCACGAAATCGGTCATGCCCTGCTAATGACCCTTTTGGAAAATTCCGACCCCTTAAACAAAGTCACCATCATTCCCCGTTCTGGCGGCATTGGCGGCTTCGCGCAACAAAGTTTCAACGAAGAAATGATTGATAGTGGTCTCTACACCCGGGCTTGGTTAATCGACCGAATTACCATTACTCTAGGGGGGAGAGCCGCTGAACAAGAAGTGTTTGGGGATACGGAAATCACCATTGGAGCCAGTAACGATATCCGCGTTGTCGCCGATTTAGCCCGAGAAATGGTCACCCGCTACGGAATGTCTGCCCTAGGTCCTCTAGCCTTAGAAACCCAGAATGCCGAAGTCTTTTTAGGTCGGGACCTCGGCAGCAAAGCCGACTATTCCGAAGAAGTTGCCTCTAAAGTGGACCGGCAGGTTCGAGAAATCGCCTTTGACTGCTATGAAAAAGCCCGAGTCATCCTCCGTCAGCATCGATCGCTACTTGATCGCCTCGTCGATATGCTGTTAGAGCAAGAAACCATCGAAGGGGAAGATTTTCGCACCCTCGTCAGCCAATCGGTTGAACTCCCAGAAAAACAACTGGTGAGTAAAAAAGGTTAACCCTCAAAAAAATAGCCCACCTCACCAGGCGGGCTTGATCCGAATCAGCTTCCACCCGAAACGGGTGCGGAGCTTTTTTTTTAACGTTGCATAGAAACACTGCGGGATGAGCCATACATGGCGCGCAAAATCAATGCCGGGTCATACCAGTCATTGGCATATCGCAGACCCCAGTGAAGATGGGGACCCGTACTACGTCCGGACATCCCCACTCGACCGATGCGGACCCCAGCCGGAACCTGTTGACGGTCAAAAATTTGTAAGCCCCCGGTGCGATCGATCAGGTAACGACGCCCCCCCGACTGCTCAACCGCTCCTTGCATATGGCAATAGATATGTTCCCAGTCCCCAGATGTGATGACCAAACCAATGCCACAGCGATCGTCATCGATCACCTGAGACACCGTACCCGCCCACCAATTGCGGACATAACTGCCCATCGGTGCCGCAATATCTAAACCCGAGTGAAATTCACTGCTGTACCCCCCAGTCGGGGACTGACGATAGCCAAACGGCGAGGTATAAGCCTGAAAATTTTCCACAGGAAAGGAAGCCCCTTGCCAATAATTCGCCGTTGCCGTCTGTGGCGTACCCGGTCCCTGAGATTGAGCGATCTGGGGTTGCAATCCCAAAACCAGCATCACTACTAAACCTAGTCCGACAAATAACAGCCGTCGTAAAGTACGGGTTAAGTTTTTGTGCATCCATCCGGGGATAGCATTTCGCATCATCTCTTCAATTCCTCAACCGCAGATTAACATTTTGAACATTAAGCCGACAAATCTTTTCCCGATAGGGCCATGAAATTATCGTGTTCCTCCTTTTGAGGGAGGACTAATCCACCGCGCCGAGGCAATGGTCCCTATAAGGACCTCTTGCTGTCCGTAAAATGTTGCACCCCAGTCATTCAGCAGGACCTACCCCAAAGCTTCTATCGAAATTTTTTCTCGACGTGGATTGTAACCTAAGTTGTACCCATGTCACTCATTCACACCGCGAATCCATAAATCGGTTTAATTTTGGGGCTACCCTGAATCAATCTCATGTCATCAGAGGACACCGGGTCCTGAGTTCTTAAACTTTTGTTAAAATCGCTGAAAAGATAAATTCATGACCCCAGTGCCTCAACTATGTTAACTGAAATTTTTCCTTTTCAATTTGCGATCGATACCACCGCCCTAGCTGGAACTTCATTATGGTCCCTGGCCCTCTATCTGGGCCTTTCCAGCCTCAGTGAATGGGTAATGGAACAACTCAATCGCTGGTTTAACTTTGCCGATCGCGCCCTCTACACCTCAGAAAAAGAGTTCGAGCGCTCAAAACAGGCTAGAGAGTCCCAAAATGCCCTCTATGCCTCAGTCTTGAGTATTATCCCCTTTTTAGCGATGGGCGGACTCTGCAATTGGGGCGTGCAATTCACCCTCGGCAGCAGTTGGGCAATTTCTGTGGGAATTATCGCCTGTATTATTTGTGGCGTCTATGAATTGGGCCGTCGAGATGGGATGTCGTAACCGGGGGCGATCGCCTTGGGTCCTCAACAATCCAGTTGGGGAAACCATCAAATTCAGATTTCCTAAGCACTTTCGGAATTAATGCTCTCTAAGTTTTGGCTAGAGAAAGGCGATCGTCATGGCTAAAATTAAGTTGGTAAACCTCCATACATTGACCCCTGACCGCTAACTCCCGGTCTTAGCGGTCATTCCCCTAACTTTCCGTAATCTCAGCAACTTTAGAGCCAAATTTTATTTTCAAGGGCATGATTTCCCCTGGATTTTTCCCTTTTCTAATCTTTTCTTCAAATAATCACCAGTTTGCATCTTAAAAAAAAGATAAGGGCCAGACAATGCCTGGTCCTTTCTGATAAAGTGAATCTTTAATTGGGAGTCACAATGGATTCCAGAACTTGCTCAAATTCCGCAATTGAACCGATAGACATTCCCTGCTTCAGCAGTTGCTTTAAAGTCTCATAATCAGAAATTTGATTAATTCGGTCAATCATCTCGGCTGGGAGTGGGTTAAACCGCTCGTTCAAGACTTCCAAAACCATATTACGAGAGTTTTGGAAACCTTGTTGGATACCCGTTTCCATTGCGCGACGTTCGATATTGCTCAGAATTGGCATTTTTCGTTCCTCCTGATAGTTTTTGAGTTTGGTGTCAAAACTTTGTTGCAGGCTTTCGGGTAGGGTCATCATCCAGTCTAGTAATCGAAATAGCTTGATGATGTCATTTTCAGTATAACCTCGTTCATAGAGGTTCTGTAACAACTGCCATTTATACTGTTCCCGTTCTTCCGCTTTTCCAGTGCTGGCTTGGGTTTTCAAATGGGCCATGACTAAAAAGGCTAAGGGATTGAGGCTGGTTTTAAGGGTCTCCCACTGGCTTTCGTAGTCCAGGAGTTTGGCGATGGGAAATTCAAAGCGGATAGAACTGCCGCCGAGTTCATAGCTGTAGGAGTTGGGCCGCCATGACGGGCGATCGTCTCCTAGGATGGCAAGGCTAATCACTTTTTTATGGATGTCAAAGGACCGATAATGGTAGATGTACATCCGTTCGGGAAATTGGCTTTCTTCTTGACTCTGGACTTCAATATGAATCAAGATATAGGCTTCTTCTCCATTTTTTTGCCAGACTTTGAAGAGTTTATCCCCTTCTCTTTCTCCACTGGTGGCGGTGGGGGTAATTTGTTGGAGTTCTTTGTCCAGGGATTCGTATCCTCGGCTCCAATCGATGAGACTATGAACTTTGAAGAAAAAGAAGGCCATGAAGGGTTCGAGATAGTCTTCTAAGGCTTCTTTCCAAGGTTGGTCATAGTTGGCGTTAGGGGTATCCACCCTGATTCCTCCTGATGTTCTTGAAGCGTATGTTTCTTGATTATACAATAAAATTAAAAAAAATATCAAGGATGCTTTGTTGTATTTTGTAAAATTTTGTAGATAGTTTTAAGTCTGGGTTTTGGGATAAAAAATAGGGGACAATTTGAAAATTGCCCCGGCAGATTTTGAGTTAATTAAATTGGGCGTTGATTTCTTCTATGATGATTTGAGCGATGTGATGGGCGGCACCGGGTTGTCCTCGGACTGAATGTAATTTATCTCGGATGAGTTGTAATTTCTCGGGGTTTTCTAACCAATCTAAGGCGATCGCAGCGACTTGTTGGGGTTGCAATTTTCCAACCAGTTCAGGGACAATTTCAGTTTTTGCCCACATATTCGGCCATGCAAAGAGTTTGCCTTGACGCAAAACTAGGCGGTTAATGAGTTTAGCAAAGATGGTGCCGAATACGGGTAGGTTGGCGAGGATTCCGGGTAATCCATCCCAAGCTCGCATGGCGTCTAGTTGTTGGGTGGGTAAAAGCACGATCATGGGGATGCCGAGGGAACCGAGTTCGGCGGTATTGGCACCAACGGTTGTGAGGCAGAGGGTACATTGGGAGAGGAGGTCATAAGCAGGCGATCGCTTCCAAAGTTGCACTCTCAATCCACTAGGGGTTTCCAAATAGGCTATATCATTGGTCTCTTCTTGTTTTAACTCTCCAGCAGTACCCTTGACTAATTCCAGGACGGGATTGAGTAGCGGATTGGCAAATTCAGCTAGGGTTTTTATCTCTAAGGTTGGCGCAACAGGAATCACAAATTGGGTTTGGGGTCGCACTTGATGGATACATTCAGCGATCGCCAGACACAAAGGAACTCCCTGCATCAGTTTCGCCGGTTTCGACCCCGGTAGCAATCCAATGAGTTCCGCTGCCTCAACCCATTCTCCTCTTTCCTCGTCTTCGTTTCCCAAATCCCCCACAACATCCGCAATTATATCCCCGACAATAGTAAATTTATGGGCATACTTCTCGAAATCCTGGGGTTGCACTTGACTATTCATCACGGCAAAACGGTTAATCCACCGTTTCCATCGCGCTTCCCGTTCGGCATAGATGACAGTCCGATACCCCAAACGTTTGCCGAGGATCAGGGTAAAAAATTGGTCACCGCCTAGGAAGAGGACGACCCCTTTTTCTCGCCAGTCCCAATTCTCAGCAGTTTTTCCTCGAAGTAGAAAGGGCCAAAAATGTTGTGCTTCCTGCACACGATCAATTTCTGGATAGGACCGGGCGATCGCCCCTTCTTTTCCGGTAGCATGGGGACAAGGGGACAGAATCAAGGAAATCCGCACGTCTGCTTTGCGATCGCCTAGCTGTTGTGCCAAAGCGCGAACCACGGGACGCACCCAGGTGGCTAATTCTCCGGGACCATTTGACAAAATTACAATATCGATCGCTGTCATGATTACGATTTAAAGTTTAAAGTTTAGGGTTTAGATTCTCGATAGAATATCAGACGTTGTGGGTAGTTAATCACCTTATAATCACAGAGGAGATCAGGGATGACTGAGTTAATCGAGGCGATTAAAACCGGAGAAAAATCTCAGGTAGAGGCATTACTCCAGGGAAATGCTGACGTCAATGGAAAAGATGCTGATGGATTAACAGCTTTAACCGCTGCGGCGGAGAGTGGCAATCTGGAACTGGTCCAATTCTTACTCGATGCTGGTGCAGAGGCTAAAAATGCCGATAATGATGGGTGGACGGCGTTAATGAGTGCGGCAGGTGCGGGTAAATTAGAGGTTGTGGAGGCGTTAATTGCTGCGGGTGCCGATATCAATGCCCAAAGTGAGTTTGGGGTGAGCGCTTTAATTACGGCAGCGGCCAATGGACATGGCGAGGTGGTACAATGTTTAATCGATCGCGGTGCAGATATTCGAGCCAAGGACCGCAATAACTGGACAGCGTTGGTTTGGGCCGCAGAAGAAGGCCATCCCAAGATTGTAGACTTGATTAAACAAGCGCGCGATCGCACTTAAACAGGAGTTTTTCCTCTACAAAAACCGGATGGCGATCGCCATCCGGTTTCCAATCGGCACAAACAATACTGATCCCTAATACCCCTTTAACTCATCAAGAATCGTCCTGTTGTAAACGTTTGTGTAACTTCTATATTCGTCACCCCCTCGACAATCCCCACTAAATCACCCGGATTACGGAAAATGTTAAAATTACCATTGGAGACCTGGAAAGTATATTCCCCTGGATTTCCCCCTAACTGAATCTGATCCTTACCCGGTTCAAAGTTGCGAATCACCGCATAATCTTCATTTCCATTCCCGATATAGAACGGTTGAATTGTGGAATTAGCAAAGCTAATTCCTGTCCCCAGGACAAAGGTATCAGCACCAGAACTGCCGTTCAAGCGATCGATCTGACCCGTTCCCTGATTCGTGATCACCACATCTTGGTTGGCCGAATCCGCCACCACCGTTAGTCCAACTCCCACCAGACTCGTGTTCAGACCAAATCCGGTAATTTCATCGCTGCCACTGGACCCGGTAAACACCCCAATTCGGCCTTCATTCTGTCCAAATTGTTGATAATGGGCTAATCCAGAGGCGTAAATACCGGCTTCCACTGCCGCTGCGACATCCCGGTTAACGGCTAAATAAACGCTATCGTTGAAACCCGGAACTTCGGTGATTAATGACCCTTCTCCACCGGATAAGATAAAAGTGCCATCATCAAAAATATTTCTAATTTGTAGATTGGATATTCCTTCTACAATCCCGAGTAAATCACCCCCCGCAGTAGAGATTATGAAATTTCCATTGGCGGCATCAAATCGATACTCCCTGGGTTCCCCCGCCAGCAGAATTAAATCTTGGTCTAGCTGAAAGTTTTTAATCAGGCCGTAGTCGAGATTTCCCTGTCCTACATACAATTTTTGAGGGGTAGGTTTTAAAGGAGTAATCCCGAATCCGAGATTAACAATATCGACTCCCGATCCTCCAATTAAAGTGTCGATTTCTCCCCCGCCTAAACTGGTGGGAATTCCATCAAGTCCACCAATTCCCAATGGGATAATATTAGAAAGTCCTACGCCGAGAAGGCCCGTAGCTTGTCCAAAGGCATTAATCGTATCACTCCCACCCGTGCCGAGGAAAACTCCGGCCCGATTGGGTTCAAATTGTCCAAAACTTTGATAATGGGCTAATCCTGAACTCAGTATCCCCGACTCTACAGCGGTTCTGACATCAGCATTGATCGCTAAATAAGCGGATTCGTTAAACCCAGCAGGAGTCTGGGAAGCGCTGGGTCCCCCGGGGCGTCCTTCGGCATTTCCCAGGGCTAGAAAGTGTTGCAATCCCGAGGCTAAAAGTCCACTACTTACGGCCCCGGCTACATCGGGATTCAGGGATAAATAAGTGTTTTCGTTCCAAACTGGGGAAATCCTGAACCGTCCTTCAGCTTCTCCTAATTGAATGAAATGTTGCAATCCAGAGATTAGCGTTCCATTGGCGACAGCGGTTCCTACATCCGGATTGTTCCCTAAATAAGTTGCTTCGTCATAAAATGGAGAAACTTTGACTCTTCCTTCCCCCAACCCAAATATTTGGAAGTGGCTGAGACCGGAGGTAAAAATTCCGGCATTAACCGCTTGTTGAATATCGGGATAATTTGCTAAATAAAAACTTTCGTTGTAAACTGCAAAACTCATTGTCATTTCCTCACACCAGAAAATTTTAACCCGTCACTTGTTGACGGATATGGTGCGTATTCTACCTTAATAATTGAGTTTCGGATCCAAAGATAGTTTATTCTTTTAAAAAGATTAAAAAAGACCAGGATTACCGAGGAGCCTTGTCTAACCCCTTAATCGATTTAATCCGAGTTATCCGATGATTGGTGGCCGTTGAAGTGTTGGCTTTTTGACCTCACTTACAGCGGATGCCTGGGGCTGCGGACTCGGTTCTGTTCCGGCAACTCCATCGTACACTTCTCTTTAATCTGTTACACAACTGTAATAATTAATCACTAATCTGTTAATTCAATTAGGGAACTCTCTAAATTTTTGAAGGTTATGAACTTCTGTAACCCACATGGTAAAGTAAATACCTGCTAATAAAGTTAACAAAACTACACAATTGGCAATCAGTTCTTATCGAATTGTGTCGGATCCGGGCCAAAAGCCCCCAGAGAGACGCATTTTTTGGTAAAAACTCTTACAGTTGCCACTGTTGCGTTGGACTCGCTAGACCCTAAATTCGACGCGACAAACCTAACTGCTAAATTGCTGCAAGCGCATCTAAAAGGAGCCAAACTTCATGTTCACTCACGTCAAGCCCACCATTCGACACATTGCCCCGGATGATATCAGAGGGCGTTCTTTACTGAAGGTGGTCTATGTCGTGCTAGAAGCCCAGTATCAGAGTGCTTTATCGTCTGCGGTTCGCTCAATCAACGAAAATAACCAAAATTTAGCCATTGAAATCAGTGGTTACTTGATAGAAGAACTGCGTGACTCGAATAACTACGAGGCTTTTAAGCAGGATCTAGCCACGGCAAATGTTTTTATTGCTTCCCTAATTTTCATTGAAGATTTAGCCCAAAAAGTGACTGCCGCAGTCGAGCCCCACCGCGATCGCCTGGATGTCGCTGTGGTGTTTCCCTCCATGCCGGAGGTGATGCGTCTGAATAAAATGGGCAGTTTCTCGATGGCGCAATTGGGTCAATCCAAGAGTGCGATCGGGCAATTTATGAAGAAGCGCAAGGAAAAATCTGGTTCTTCCTTCCAAGATGGAATGCTCAAGTTGCTGCAAACCTTGCCCAAAGTCCTGAAATATCTACCGATGGACAAGGCCCAGGATGCCCGCAACTTCATGTTGAGTTTCCAATATTGGTTGGGGGGATCTTCGGAAAACCTGGAAAACTTCTTGCTGATGTTGGCGGATAAATACGTCTTCAAAGGTCAGCAAACGGTCAAATTTCAGGATCCAGTGGTTTATCTGGATATGGGGGTCTGGCATCCCTTGGCCCCGAAAATGTTTGAGGATGTTAAGGATTATCTGAACTGGTATAACAGCCGCGACGACATTTCCGATGACCTCAAAGACCCCTTAGCCCCCTGTATTGGCCTAGTGCTGCAACGCACCCACCTCGTGACTGGGGATGATGCCCATTATGTGGCAATGGTCCAGGAAATCGAAGCCTTGGGTGCACGCCCGATTCCGGTGTTTGCCGGAGGGTTGGACTTTTCTAAGCCAGTGGATGCCTATTTCTGGGATGTCGGCGCGAAAGGAGTCGAACCCCTGCCGTTGGTGGATACGGTGATTTCGTTGACTGGATTTGCTTTGGTGGGAGGTCCCGCCCGTCAAGACCATCCCAAGGCGATCGAGTCTCTGAAACGCTTAAATCGACCCTATATGGTGGCCTTGCCGTTGGTGTTCCAAACAACGGAAGAATGGCAGGATAGTGATTTGGGGTTACACCCGATTCAAGTGGCGCTACAGATTGCGATTCCTGAATTGGATGGGGCGATCGAACCGATTATTTTATCCGGACGAGATGGGGCTACCGGGAAGGCGATCGCCCTCCAGGACCGCATCGAAACGGTCACTCAGCGGGCGATTAAATGGGCGACCCTCCGCCGCAAGCCGAAACTGGATAAAAAACTGGCGATCACCATTTTTAGCTTCCCCCCAGATAAAGGCAACGTGGGAACTGCTGCCTATCTGGATGTGTTTGGCAGCATCTATGAAGTGATGAAAGCCCTCAAATGTAATGGGTATGATCTTCCGGAGTTGCCTGAGTCTGCTGAGGCGCTGATGCTGGAAGTTATCCACGATGCCCAAGCGCAGTACAATAGCCCAGAATTGAATGTCGCCTATCGGATGTCGGTGGAAGAGTATGAAAAACTGACCCCCTATTCGGAACGACTGCAAGAAAACTGGGGACCGCCTCCGGGACATCTCAATACCGACGGGCAAAATTTGTTGGTGTATGGCAAGTCATTTGGAAACGTCTTTATCGGGATTCAGCCGACGTTTGGCTATGAAGGAGACCCGATGCGGTTGCTATTCTCGCGATCGGCGAGTCCCCATCATGGATTTGCCGCTTATTACACCTATTTAGAGCAAATTTGGGGGGCCGATGCGGTACTCCACTTTGGCACTCACGGGTCCTTGGAATTTATGCCTGGGAAGCAGATGGGGATGTCTGGAGAATGCTATCCCGACAGCTTGATTGGCAAGATTCCGAATATTTACTATTACGCGGCTAATAATCCTTCGGAGGCGACTATTGCCAAACGTCGGTCTTATGCGGAAACCATTAGCTATTTGACGCCACCGGCAGAGAATGCGGGGTTATATAAGGGACTGCAAGAACTGAATGAGTTGATTGGGTCCTATCAAACCCTGAAAGAGAGTGGACGGGGAGTGGCGATCGTGAACACCATCATGGATAAATGCCGGTTGGTGAATTTGGATCAGGATATCAACTTACCCGACAAAGATGCGATCGAATTGACTGCCGAGGAACGGGATAATGTGGTGGGTCAAGTCTACCGCAAGCTGATGGAAATCGAATCGCGGTTGTTACCCTGTGGGTTGCACGTCATTGGGAAACCGCCTTCAGCAGAAGAGGCGATCGCCACCTTAGTCAACATCGCCTCCCTCGATCGCGATGAAGAAGGCGTCAAGAGTCTGCTGCGGATTATCGCCAACAGCATCGGACGAGACATCGACGAACTCTATGCCAACAACGATAAAGGCATCCTAGAAGACGTCGAACTGTTACAAGCGATTATCCAAGCCACTCGCGCCGCAGTCGCCGCCCTCGTCCAAGAACAAACCGATGCCGAAGGACGAGTCTCCCGAGTCTCCAAACTCAACTTCTTCAACATGGGCAAAAAAGCCCCCTGGGTCGAATCCCTGCACCAATCGGGATATCCCAACGTCAGTACAGAAGACCTCAAACCCCTGTTTGAGTACCTGGAATTCTGCTTGCAGCAAATCTGCGCCGACAACGAACTCGGGGCCTTATTGCGCGCCTTAGAAGGGGAATATGTCCTCCCCGGACCCGGTGGCGACCCCATCCGCAACCCGGATGTGCTCCCTACCGGCAAAAACATCCACGCCCTCGACCCCCAATCCATCCCCACTGCAGCAGCAGTTACTTCGGCCAAAATCGTCGTAGACCGCCTGTTAGACCGGCAACGGCGAGAAAATAACGGAGAATGGCCCGAAACCATCGCCTGTGTCCTCTGGGGAACCGACAACATCAAAACCTACGGGGAATCCCTCGCCCAAATCATGTGGATGGTGGGAGTCAAACCCGTTCCCGATGCATTAGGACGAGTCAACAAACTGGAACTGCTGTCCTTAGAAGAGTTAGGACGTCCCCGCATCGATGTGGTGATTAACTGTTCCGGCGTCTTCCGCGACTTGTTCATCAACCAAATGAACCTGTTAGACAAAGCGGTAAAAATGGCCGCAGAAGCCGACGAACCGTTAGAAATGAACTTCATCCGTAAACACGCGATGAAACAAGCCGAAGACATGGGAATCAACCTGCGCCAAGCCGCCACCCGCGTCTTTTCTAACGCTTCCGGTTCCTACGCCTCTAACGTCAACTTAGCGGTGGAGAATAGCACCTGGGAAAGCGAGAACGAGTTACAGGAAATGTATCTCACCCGTAAATCCTTTGCCTTCTCCTCGGATAATCCGGGAACAATGGAACAGGACCGTCAGATTTTTGAGTCTTCCTTGAAAACAGCGGATGTCACGTTCCAAAACTTGGATTCTTCGGAAATCAGTCTCACCGACGTTTCTCACTATTTCGATTCCGACCCGACCAAAGTCATCAGCACCTTACGCGGCGACGGCAAGAAACCGGCAGCATACATCGCCGACACCACCACCGCCAACGCCCAAGTGCGAACCCTCTCGGAAACCGTCCGCTTAGATACGCGCACCAAGATGCTCAATCCCAAGTGGTACGAGGGAATGCTCTCCCACGGCTACGAAGGCGTCCGCGAACTCTCGAAACGCCTCGTGAATACGATGGGATGGAGTGCGACAGCAGGTGCTGTGGATAACTGGGTGTACGAAGAAGCGAACGAAACCTTTATGAAGGATGAGGAGATGCAGAAACGCTTGCTCAACCTCAACCCCAACTCGTTCCGCAAGATGGTAACCACGTTGCTAGAAGCCAATGGTCGCGGGTACTGGGAAACCAGTGAGGAGAATTTAGACCGCCTGCGCGAGTTGTATCAAGAAGTGGAGGACCGGATTGAAGGGATAGAATAGAGTTAGTTTGAGTTAGGGTGGGGCAGGCCAGATGCCTGCCTCGCCTTCTAAGAATCTCGGTCGTCCTAAATATGTAATGATAATTATAAATTTCTAATAGAAACTAGACTGTTTTATAAAAAATAAGAGTAAAAATAATTAGGGTTTGCTGAAAAAGTTATAAAAAGCAGGGGGTGGCAAATGAACAAGAGGCTCCTCTGACTGTACCAATAAAC
>NZ_JAMXFC010000039.1 GCF_025370755.1 Laspinema sp. D2d
GCCAAGGGGAGCCTAGATGCAAGTCGGGCTCCCCTCTTTATTGCTTTCGTGTCACTGGCTTAGTCTAAACTCCAGTGATTCACATAGCGGGTTCGCCCTGCCTCATCCAAAATCCAGATGCCTTCTGAGGCGGTTTCCACAATCCGACGATAGCGTTCCTCACTCTGCTGAAGCTGATTCAAGCTGATTTCTAACTGCCGCTTTGTCTGATGGAGGTTGGCGTTCAGCTTGGCGATCACGAGGGTTGCTAGGACAAACAACCCCATTCGCAACAGGCTAGGTCCACTGAACACGGTTAAACTATGGACCGGAACGACTAAAAAATAGTCGAGGGCTAACACCGAGAGTACCGTGGTCACCAGTCCCGGACCCATTCCCCCATACCAAGTCATCCCCGTTACGGCTAGAAAAAAGAATACAAACAGGGTTGAAGCCAGGAGGGGTTTGAACGCAAGGGTCAGGAGTAAGGCAATGACAACAGCTAAGACAGCCGCGCTATAGGAGAACACCGGCGATCGGGGGATGGGTCGCACCATTGAGACTCTTTACATTAGGATAAAGGAAGCTTGCTCACAAACTTATAGTTTTAAAGTAACAAGAAAAGCCTGCATTTTTACCCAAATCTTTCTCAATTCTTAATCGGCGGTTGATCTGACCTATCAAGACCTTCCCCTCCGGTGTTGATCAAGGGGGACGAGGAGAATTTTGAAAGGCGTTTAATCCACCCCAGAAATTTGAGGAGGGTTATCCCCCTAGTTGTAGCAACAGCTACTTAATCTCTGTTCCATTTGTCTTATAAAATCCCCCTCGATTTCTCTGCTCTAATTCCCCTACTTTTACCTTTACCCCTTAAAGCAATAGATCACTTGAGGATGTAAGCGATCGCACAGTTCCGAAGGCATTTTGCTCAAGGGGAAAGACTGGCGTTGTAGTTGCACCCCCAGATTGGTCAGGGGATCGACGCCGGTGGAGACCAGGAACTGGAGTTGATCAATATCCGCCCAGAGAATCAGGCGATCGAGAATCCTAAAGGTCGCCTGAACATAAGGATGTTCAGCATGGGTAAACCAATCCGTTGTCGCTAAATGCGCTTGGTCAAATCCCAGGTGAAAAGTTAACTGGGGTTTGCCAAATAAGGCCACGGTGACGGGGCGTTTTTCTTCTTGGAGAACCAGATGGTGCTCATCGGCCAGTTCGCGAATTTTTTCTAAATGTTCATACCGGGCTTGGACCTGGGCGGGAGGGGCCTCTTCCAGATCCGGTTCTTGCCAATGGATTGCTACGGTGACCAAATAGGTTTGTAAGAGCATATGCCCTAATTTTTCCGCCTTGGTTGCCAAATAGGTGCAATTAAACGGATTGGACTCAATCAGCAGGGGAACGCGATCGACCATTTCTAAGCCATATCCCTTTAATCCCGCAATTTTGCGCGGATTATTGGTAATCAGGCGGATTTTGCTCACCCCCAAATCATTGAGAATTTGCGCCCCTACCCCATAATTGCGCAAGTCCGCCGGAAAGCCTAAACGCTCATTGGCTTCCACGGTATCCAAGCCCATATCTTGCAGAGAATAGGCTTTGAGTTTATTAATCAGGCCAATTCCCCGGCCTTCCTGACGCAGGTAGACGACCACCCCCTCTCCGGCATTTTCAATCATTTTCAGGGCGGCTTGGAGTTGCATTCGGCAGTCACAGCGTAGGGACCCGAGGGCATCCCCAGTTAAGCATTCCGAATGGACCCGGACCATGACGGCTTTATCGGTAAAATTGGCCGGGTCTCCCTTGACGATCGCCACATGGTCTGTATTGTCCAGGGTATTGCGATAGGCGTAGATCTGGAACTGGCCGAATTCCGTGGGTAATGCCGCCACGGTTTCCCGAATCACAAATCGCTCATGTTGGAGGCGATAGGCGATTAAATCAGCAATGCTGATCATTTTCAGGTTATATTTGGCCGCATATTCGATTAGTTCGGGCAATCGTGCCATTGAGCCATCGGGATTCTGAATTTCGCAGATTACCCCAGCCGGATAGAGTCCCGCGAGTTCACTCAAGTCTACGGCAGCTTCCGTATGGCCTGCCCGTTTCAGGACCCCCCCAGACCGGGCCCGCAAGGGAAAAATATGACCGGGACGGCGCAAATCCTTGGGTTTGGTGTTGGGATTAATGGCAACCTGGATGGTTCGGGCGCGGTCCTCGGCAGAAATGCCCGTGGTGACTCCTTGCTGAGGAGAGGCATCAATACTGACGGTGAAGGCGGTTTGATTGGTGTCAGTGTTGGTGGTTACCATTAAGGGGAGGTCAAGCTGATCCAGGCGATCGCCGGTCATCGCTAGACAAATCAACCCTCGACCATGCACCGCCATAAAATTTACGATTTCCGGTGTTACAAACTGAGCCGCACAGATCAGATCCCCTTCATTTTCTCGGTTTTCATCATCGACCACGATAATGGACCGGCCTGCTGCAATTTCAGCGAGGGCCTCCTCTATTGAGTCAAACTCAAACGATTGTTTTGCGGCGTTTTCTGGCAATTCCACAGATAAAATCTTTCGCGTAAATGTAATGTTGTTTTGATTTAGGCAAGCTAAGTTTATTGTAGCCCGTTTCCCGACCGGAAATTTTGGACGGATTTAGAGTAAACCGGAATGGTTTGCGGCGATTTAGGGTCAAGGCATGATTTTGAAGTTCTGTCAATCGCGGAATTTGGGGGCGATCGCGGAGGGTTGGGGTCGGATCAGACTGACTGTCCGGAGTTAATAACGAGGGCTAAGGGTGGTTACAGGGGAAGGGAGTCAGATTTTGGGGCGATCGCGCTATGATAGCCTTCACGGGTGAACAAGAACACTTCATCGATTGGATAGGATACTCAATTATGGTTCCCGTTGCCCTGCGAATGATTTGGGAAGCGAAAGGACGCTTTGCGATCGCCGTTCTGGGGATTGCTTTTAGTGTCATGCTGATGCTCTTTTTACTCGGGGTTTACCAAGGAGTAAAATTTGGCTCAAAAAGTTATGTGTTACATACCCAAGCTGAGGTTTGGGTCAGTCAACGTAACACCCGAAACTTAATTAAGACCTCTTCTTTTTTACCGGAAACCCTTGGTAATTCCCTCAGCCAAGTAGAGGGGGTTAAAAGCGTGGATAGTCTGCTGCGGACCATAGCCCCTGCTGAATTTCCCGATAAAACAGTGACTTTATACATCTTCGGATTTGACACCGAAAGTCAAATCGGCGCACCGGAAATCAGTTCAGGAACCTCCAATCTCAAACCCCAAGAAATTATTTTAGACCGAGCGTTTACGGCCACCCATAACCTTAAGCTTGGGGATTCTCTTTTCCTGCAAGGGTATCCTTTTAAAATCGTTGGAATTAGCCGAGGTACTAACTTAATTGTCGGCCAATTTGCCTTTACTCGTATTGATGAAGTTCCTCGGTTACTAGGCTTACGAAATGTCCGCAGCTTTTTCCTCCTCAATTTGGACTCCGATTCCCCAAAAATCATCTCCCGCTTAGAAGAACAATTTCCGGATTTAGTCTTTATTCCTAAAGCTGAATTTGCCGAAAATAATGTAGAAGAAATGGAAATTGGCGTCTTGCCCATTCTCTGGACCATCGTCTTATTTGGAGCAATTACTGGAGGAACGGTGATTGTCCTGATGATGTACACTTCGGTCCTCGAAAAACGGGAAGACTATGCCATGTTAAAAGCCGTCGGTGCATCTCAAAATTTCTTGGGAACCCTGGTTTTAAAACAATCCATGTTAGCCGCATTATTGGGCTTTTCCCTGGGACTAATTGTGGATATTACCTTCGCCCCCTTGCTGAGTGAAGTGATTCCTTCTATATTATTAGTCTTTACCTGGCAGGATGCGGCTGGAGTATTAGTCGCTTGCTTGATTCTGGGAGCGATCGGGACTTTAGCCCCGATTAGAACCTTAAAAAATATCTATCCCGCAGAAGTATTTAGAGCTTAATTATGTCGCCTTATTCTATCTTAAAAGCTGAACATTTGTACAAAATGTATGGGCAAAAAAATCTGAACTTAGTCCAAGCCGTTGAAAATGTCAGCCTAGAGTTAAACGCTGGAGAACTCGTCATGATTAGCGGCCCTAATGGCAGTGGCAAAACTACCCTCCTCTCCTTGTTAGGCTGTATGGGTAAACCCACAGAAGGCAGGATAAAAATTCTGGATTGCGAAGTCACGGGTCTCCCCCAAACTGAACTGACAGACTTTAGATTAAAAAACATTGGATTTATCTTTCAAACCTTCCGCCTCCTCAATTTTCTAACCGTCCTAGAAAACGTCAAACTGATTTTAAATTTAGCCGGAAAATCGGGAATAGCCGCCCATCAACGGGCTAAAACTTTATTAGAAGAATTAAACATCGCCCATCGGGCTAATTTCTTTCCCCCTGCCTTAAGTGGCGGGGAAAAACAACGGGTAGCGATCGCCCGTGCCCTCGCCAACGACCCCCCCTTACTCTTAGCTGATGAACCCACCGGCAGCCTAGACTATCACACGGGACAATCGGTGATCCAACTATTAAGTAACGTTGCCAAAACCCATCAAAAAGCCGTGGCGATCGTCACCCATGACCCCCGCATCGAACACTATGCCGATCGCATCCTTAAAATGGAAGATGGACATCTAACAGCAAGAGAATAACCCTCAAAAATCAAGCGGGTTGTAATAACGATTTGCTTTCGTTATCTCCCCCTCCTAATCAAAAACAATCAATCCTACAAAACCCATGCCAGAACCCACCCTAGAACTGCAACAGAGAATCGAACAACTCCGCCAACAAATCCAAAAAGCCAGCTATGCCTACTATGTCTTAGACAATCCCATCATGGAGGATAGCGTTTACGATCGCCTCTATCGAGAATTGCAACAACTCGAAGAAGAAAATCCCCAATTCATCACCCCCGACAGTCCCACCCAGCGCGTAGGAGAAAAACCCGCTACCCAATTCCAAACCGTCCGCCATAACATTCCCCTTTACAGCTTAGAAAATGCTTTTAATCTTCAGGAATTTTCCCAATGGCAGGACCGCTGGCAACGGATTGTTTCTACTTCTAACTTTGAATATGTTGCCGAATTAAAAATTGATGGGTCAGCCTTAGCCTTAACTTATGAAAATGGCTTATTAGTCCGAGGTGCAACCCGAGGGGATGGCATAGAAGGGGAAGAAATTACCCAAAATGTTAGAACCATTCGGGCGATTCCCTTGCGGTTAACTTTAGAAAACCCACCACCGTTAGTTGAAGTGCGCGGCGAAGCCTTTTTAGGATTAGAAGTCTTTGCTAAAATTAATCAAGAAAGAACACAATCGGGAGAAGCAGAATTTGCCAATCCCCGGAATGCGGCAGCCGGGACTTTGAGACAATTGGATTCCCGGATTGTTGCGCAACGGCGATTAGATTTTTTTGCTTATACCTTGCAGATTCCAGGGGTGGATGATGATGTTGTTGCCCATACTCAATGGCAATCCTTGGAACTCTTACAAGAAATGGGGTTTAAAGTCAACCCCAACCGCACTTTATGTCAATCCTTAGAAGCCGTTGAATCCTATTATAATGAGTGGGATATCAGGCGGAAAGATTTGCCTTATATGACTGATGGGGTGGTGGTAAAAATTAATCCTATCCCCCTGCAAAAACAACTGGGATTCACTCAAAAATTCCCCCGATGGGCGATCGCCCTCAAATATCCCGCAGAAGAAGCCCCGACGCAAATTGAAGCCGTTACAGTGCAAGTCGGACGAACGGGGGCTTTAACTCCTGTGGCAGAATTAACCCCAGTCCAATTAGCGGGAACCACCGTCTCGCGTGCCTCCTTACATAATAGCGATCGCCTTGCTGAATTAGATTTGCATATTGGCGATACTGCGATCGTCAGAAAAGCCGGAGAAATCATCCCAGAAGTCGTCCGGATTCTGCCCGAATTACGCCGCCAAGGTGCTCAACGTTTCCAAATGCCGACTCACTGTCCCGAATGCGGACAACCTGTAGTTAAACCCGCCACGGAAGCTGTCACCCGCTGTATCAATTTGTCTTGTCCCGCAATTTTGCGCGGTGCTCTCATTCATTGGGGGAGTCGCGATGCCTTAGATATTAACGGATTAGGAGAAAAACTTGTTCAGCAATTCGTCGATCGCCAATTAGTTAATTCTGTCGCAGAACTTTACGAGTTAGATGTAGAAACGTTATCTCAATTAGAACGATTTGGCAAAAAATCCGCCCAAAAATTAGTCGAGGCGATCGCGCAATCCACCCAAAAACCTTGGTCCCGCGTCCTCTATGGATTAGGCATTCGTCATGTTGGCAGTGTGAATGCCCAATTATTAACGGAAAAATTCCCCACGGTTGACCAATTAGCTGCCGCATCCGCTGCCCAAATTGAAAGCGTTTATGGGATTGGTGCAGAAATTGCTAATTCAGTCGCCGACTGGTTCCGAGTCCCGGCTAATCAAACCTTAATTGACCGTCTCAAAGCCGCTGGTTTACAATTTGCTGCCACTCCCGTTGCGGAAAAAATGGGGAATCAATCCCCTGCTATTTTTGCCGGAAAAACCTTTGTGATTACGGGAACGCTGCCCACTCTCAAACGCGATGAAGCTAAAGATTTAATTCAAAATGCTGGAGGGAAAGTCACCGGGTCAGTGAGTGCAAAAACTGATTACTTACTCCTCGGGGAAGATGCCGGGTCTAAGTTCAAAAAAGCCCAAGAGTTAGGCATTAAACAACTCTCTGAAGCTGAGTTTCTGGAGTTATTGGGGTAGTTCAAAAAATAGAATCTTCTAGGAGAGATCCCCCCAACCCCCCTTAAAAAGGGGGGCTTTAGAAATATAGAGTAGCCTGGGTAGGCAGGCTTCGTCCGTATAGCCGCACCCTAAAGGGGGTGGGTTTTTACAAACCTATTACTACCGAATTTAGTATTATGGGAAATGTTGCATAATAGAAGAGTGACAACTTTTTCTTCTTTTTAAATCAACATAATGAGTTTAGAAAATCAACCTACTCCTCTGCCAACTAAATCTCCCATGAAACTTCACGAAAGTTCCGGGCGGTGGCGGTTGGGGTTGGGTCTGTGCCTGGTGACGGTCATCTTATGGGGAGTGCTACCGATCGCCCTTAAGGTAACCCTTCAAGCCCTTGATGTTTATACCGTGACTTGGTTTCGGTTTTCCTTGTCATTTGGAATCTTAGTCGCCGTTTTAGGGATGCGCCAGCAACTTCCTTCCCTGGAAAAACTGCGAGGAACATCGTGGAAATTACTGGCGATCGCCACAGGCTTTTTGGCCGTCAATTATGGACTGTATTTACAAGGATTGGCGCAAACTTCTCCCGCCAATGCTCAAGTCTTTATTCAGTTAGCGCCGGTGTTAATGGGATTAGGAGCGATCGCCATTTTCAAAGAACGCTATACCCTGCGTCAATGGGCCGGATTGGGCATTTTAACCCTAGGCTTTGTAGTATTTTTTCATGAACAATTACAAACGGTCCTGGCCGCACCTCGCACTTATTTAATCGGCAATATCATTCTGGTGATTGCCGCAGCCGCTTGGGCTGTTTATGCCCTAGCACAAAAACAACTCTTACAACAGTTATCTTCTTCTAATATCATGCTGTTGTTATATGGAATTTGTGCTATCTTATTCTTGCCTTTTTCCAGTCCTAGCCAACTGTTAACCCTAACTCCCTTAGAATGGGGAATGTTGATTTTCTGTGGGTTAAATACCGTCGTAGCCTACGGCGCTTTTGCTGAATCTTTAGCCCATTGGGATGCTTCTAAAGTTAGTGCCATTTTAGCCACAGCACCCATTATAACGTTATTCTCAGTCTGGGTAATTTCCCTGGGAATTCCTCTGCCGATCGCCCCAGAACAATTAACGGTTTTAGCCGTAATTGGCGCAATGTTAGTCGTTACTGGATCAGTGGCGATCGCCCTGGGAAAACGCCCTCATTCCCCTACAAAATCGGGGCAATTCTCACAAAAATCTGGATGAAGCCCGCTTACAGAAAAAAACGACTTTTTATACCAATTCCCTCAATCTTAACTACAGATACGGGGCTGGCTCACAGCTCAATTCGGGAGCATCAAACGTGATGTGTAGCTTTATTTTAGGGAATTGGTATAAGGCAGCCGCCGCACTCGTCTGAGGGCTACGGTCAAATTTGCGGAGAGTTTTGCGATCGCGTCTGTGGGCATTAACCGCCGCCGCAATTTCCTCATGATTGTCATAGTTCTGCTGGCGAACGAATCAACTCGATAACTGTTAGGTCTGGCAGTTTGGAGAATCAACCAGGGCCAAACCCAACGGAATTAATGATGATCACGTTATTCAAATGTGGAGCCCCGATAAAGCAGGATCCACTCAAAAAATTTATCTAAGGCACGTTAAAAGGTCTCGGGGAGTTGACGACTGTGATCAAGCTGCACCCCTTCGTTAGTTAGGGTAGCGATCGCCTCACTTTCTAAACTCGGTTGCGATCGGGCATTTACATTATCCCCGACCCCGACCACCGGATCAAGTTGCCAGGAAACTACTGTACCTCAGAATCTGGGGTGGCAACGGGTGCTGAATTAATCGGTTGGCGTTGCAGAAGCGGAACTGAAGAATTAAAAAAGGTTATATCTGACACTATTTAAATTTACAATTGGTTGCTGAGGTAGTATCTCAACAGCAATCGCTTTAATTGCAATCTATCAATCGGATTAATCTAGTTAAATTTATTATATGCCCGCAGTAATAGTTACTAGATTGCAGTCTGTAAAACAGGAATAGAAAGTTCACAATTTGATAAAATAGCTCTTGGGGTAGAGGGCGGTAATATTAATGATTAGATACTTTTAAAATAGTCAACTTTAATATAGGATTTATGCTCACTTTATCCCATGCCTTAAAACAGGTATTCCACTGCCCGGAAGAATCGGATTTTTACGCGCACTGCTTGGAAAGTTTAGTGTTAAATGCCAGCGATAATTTTCGACTTATCGTAGAGTTAGGTTCAGGAGAGGGAAGTCCAGTTATTAAATCTTTGCTGAGAACGGATTTTGACGGGACAATACAGGGATTTGAGCTAAATAAAGTAGCCTGGAAAATTGCTCAGTCTCAAATTAAGGAATATGAACTGAGCGAACGATACACCGTCAACAATTGTTCTTTTTTTGATTCGCCTTTATACGAGTCGGCGGATTGTGTCATCTCAAATCCGCCTTATTTGCCAGCGGTGGATGATAAAATTTACCAGCCGCTGTTGCACGGTGGGAATGATGGTTGTGCAATTGCTAAAAAACTTTTATCTCTCGGCTGCGACGAAGTTTTGCTGATGGTTTCTAGCTATTCTAATCCGGTGGGTTTGATTGATTATGCATTGAATCGAGGCTACTCGGTTGCAAATTTTGAAATTACACCTTTAAATTTTGGCTATTATAGCTCGGAACCCAAGGTAAAAAGCGCGATCGCCACTCTCCGAAAACAGGGAATGGCTTTTTATTCGGAAAATATCTATCTGCTGGGTGGAGTTTTGTTTAAGAAGCACCACAAAGCGCAAAGAGATTTGTCGAGGGAGCTAATTAAGTTAATGACAGCATTTTAAGCTATATCCTAGGGTGCGTCAGTCTCTGACCCACCCTAGGATATAGCGGTTAATTCTGTTCTGTGGCTTGGATCGATCGCACTACAGCAGCCGCAGCCCGATCGCCGATCGACTTCTCCTGATCGTACCCCAACACCAGCTCCCACGCCTCCTGCGGGTATCTATCAACCAGCGGGATCGCCACTTCATCCAACATCCAGCGACCGTGACGCTCATCTTCTTTGATGTGCAGTTCCCAATAACCCATCGCAGCCTGGGAGAGGCCCAGACGCTGGGCGGCAGCTAGATAATTGCGGTAAGCGACAGGGCCCGCCACCTCAAAATAAGTGAGTCCACCGTTGTAGCGCAGAAAATGGCGCTTGCGTTCGGTAAGCAGAAAGTTGTGATTAATGCCGCAGAACACTTGCCAAGGCACTAAATCGAAGTACGCTTCCGGTTCCGTACTCATATCGAATTCAGCCAGCATTTGAGCAAAAAAGGTCGAGTGCTTGCGGGGGAGGCGGCCGCCGCCGTATTCTTCGATCAGCACTCGGGTAAGGGTGCACTGAATTTCGTTGCCAGCGCCGCCGAGGATGCGAGAAAGGCGGCTGGCTTCAACTAAACCATCGAAAGAGGCGATCGCCAGCAAGTGTCTGTATCCGGCTGCTGTCATCTGTTCGCGCAAATAGCAATCAAGCTCACTTAGCGGAGGATCGACATCGGCGGCGGCGCGATCGCGCAGCGCTTGCTTGACATCGGGCAATTTTTGCAGCGCTGCAACGTCGATTTGCGCGATTTCCCACTGCTGCCAAGGTTCCTCAATGCGATCGCGCACAGAACGCAAATAGTGCGATCGTTCGTTGTTGTAGCGCTGTAAATCGTCGTACCAAAACAAGTTGAGGCGGTTGATGCGGTAAAGCACGCGCTGCAAGAAGCGGTGAGCGGCCTCATCCCCCGGTTCCTGTTGGTAAGCGGATTGAATTGCATCGGCGATCGCGCTTTCAAAATCGCTGACAAGTGACGGTTTTGTCGCCACCATTTTATCTAAATCCTCGACTTCTAGCAAATTGACAAATTGCCCCTCGGCTGCTTCATAATTTGGGAGTAAGGATTGCTTTTTGGAAAGACTCGGCGAGTGTGAAAAAGGAAGTATCTCTATCGTGTTTGGCATGGAATCAAATTATGCTAATTCTAATTATTGTGCTGCCTACCCAAACAGCAAACCGTTCCAGATTGCTGAGGATTATGGCTACTTCATTTCACGATACCGAACCAGTCAGCCACATACACCCTTCCATTGATAGAGATTTGATCGCTACCGTCTCTACCCTTTTCAACTTGTGAGTAAAGGTAGCAACGTTTATGGAAAGTGGGATTAACTTAAGCCCCAACCCCGATAATTCTCGGTTCGTTACTTCTATAACTGGCGCGGACCAAAGCTGCCAAAAGAGGACCCAAAGCTAATCCGACAACGACTGCAACTAACAGTGGATCCGGCAGTAGCGGATCCACTGTTCAGGCAACTCAAGGCCCTCGGTGCTGAGTTAACGGCAATTTTCAATACCCACCAGCACTCGGATCATGTGGGGGGTAATCAGACATTGATAGAGCATTGGACCGGGATAACCGTTTACGCAGGCGGGCTTTATCCCCAAGTGCCCCACTATGCACGGGTGGGGGTTTTTACAGAGCTATAAATCCTAAATTCTTGAAAGCTTTTATAAATGTTCAATCATTGTTAAAGCGGAAACTGCTGAATTTTTTGAAACAATCGGATCGGGGATATTCAGTTGTAAAGAACGCGGGAATTCGCGGGCGGCAGTATCCCGGGCACGGGCTTGTTTTAGAAAAAGTTGGGCGCGGATTTTTTCTCGGGAATTTTGGGACTGAGTTAACTGTTCCTGTGCTTTTTCCAAGTCGGCGTGAGCAATCTCTAAGTCAATGCGATCGCCTCGTTCAGCATCGTTCACTAAAACGGTCACAATATCTCCTTCAATTTGTGCCAATCCTGCCTTTACAAAAATTGGAATCCAAGTCTTTTGATAGCGGATTTTCATGACTCCGACTTCAATAAAGGTAACCATCGCCACATGACCACATAAAATCCCGACTTGTCCGGTAGTTGTGGGCAAAATCACCTCGGAACTGGGAGTATTCCAGACGGTTTTTGAGGGAGTGATGACATAAACGTTCAAAATCATAGGAGTTGGAGGGTATTATATTGATGAGCAGATGATTTAAACGTTCTCGGATGTCAACGGCGATATTATAACGCTTTTCTGTTCGGTTAGGATACTCCAATCGGCTACCGCATTTCCTCTGAGATAGACTGTAGAGGAATTCACCCCTGTTCTCTGATTACATCCCACCCTTTGCCTCACTCCTGGGGACTTGACGGGAATCAGGGGATAGGGGTTGAGTCTTGATGGCATGGATGGACCAAGAACTGGGTTGATTGTCCCTAGGGGTCCCTTGGGGTCCACCCCTGGAGACTCCTACCCCTGTCTCGATGATGCTCTGGATTTCGATGGATCCAAACTAGGCTCTAGGTGAGATCCCTGAAGAGTTCTCCTTTCATAGGTGACCTGAATCCTAGGTAAAATCCCGGGAGCCGTCTGGGTACGAGCACGGAGATATGATAGGATGAAATATAGCCGGTTATTAAGGGAGCGATCGCTCTCGGTTTTTTTCCCCGTTAGATTAGGCGGCAAATTTTGTTAAATTTTTTAACATAACTTGAGTGGATTGTGTGATAAAAAAATACGAGATAGCCCGTCTAAATTTAAGGGATAAGGTCAGAATGGGTAACCGGCGGTGGGTTTCCCCCTGAACTCTGGACCCGGATAATTTATGTCGGTCTCTATTTGGAATGGAAAGTAAAGCCTTCAAAATAGAGTTAGAAAGTTAACAATTATTCATACATCTGATGAATACGGAGGAATTTCAGCCCTTGGTATTCGTGACTCTCTACGGGAAAGTAGGCGATCGCCAGAGGGCCAAAGGATCAACTCTCACGGGAGGGAGGATCAAGGCCAAATTTTTCCGAAATCCTCGTTAAAAATATATCCGTAGTTCTCCTTTAAATTGGCGGTTGGTTCTCTTTTACCCTAGAAAATATACTGATAGTGGGGATAGATTTTATCCCCGTAATTTCTCGAATTGAGGTGACTTTAGTTTACAATTGAACCATAGGTAATTTTTCTGGAGGAGTGCAAGGAATGGAGTAGAGGGTCTCAGATAAATCTTAAGAATAGCCCCAGGTTTGAACGGTCTGGAACAATCGTAAGCCCTCAACTTAACGGTGCGTTCTATTTTCACCGCAGCTTGAACAGTCCAGAGATTTTCTTCTGAGACCTCTTGGGGAGGCGGGTTCAGTGACCGCAAATTTTTATTCAAAATTGCTAAAAAGAACCGCCGGATTAACAATAGATGCTTTTTTAACTCGCTGACTCATTAGGAGTCTAATTCATACCCTTACAATAAATTACTATGAGAATTTTACTGGTGGAGGATGACGAACCGATCGCCCAAGCACTCGTCACTACATTGAAACACCAAAACCATGTAGTAGATGTAGCGACGGATGGGATACTAGGCTTAGAATTAGCGGAAGCCTGTGACTATGACCTGCTGTTGCTGGATGTCATGCTACCGAAACTAGATGGAATTAGTTTATGCCGGAAGTTACGCAGTTCTGGCTATCAAATGCCCATCCTATTGCTCACGGCGAAAGATAGTATAGAAGATAAAGTTAGAGGACTCGATGCCGGGGCCGATGATTATCTCGTCAAACCCTTTGAATTACCTGAACTTACCGCCCGAATGCGGGCTTTATTACGTCGGGGAACTGCGCCTTTACCCCCGGTGTTAGAGTGGGGACCGTTACAACTGAATCCGAGTAACTGTGACGTTACCTATAACACTCAACCCGTAACCTTGACCCCAACGGAATATCGTCTGCTGGAACTGTTCATGAGAAACAGCACCCGGGTTTATAGTCGCAGTGCAATTCTGGATCATTTATGGGCTTTTGATGAACCCCCCTCAGAAGATACGATTAGAGCCCATATCAAAGGGTTACGGCAAAAACTTAAATCCAGCGGTGCCCCCACTGATGCGATCGAAACCGTCTATGGGTTGGGGTATCGACTCAAACCCCTGAGTGAGGAAAAATGGGTACAACCGCCTCGGATCCTGATGGCAGGATTGCCGGACGAGTTGGGGTTTTGGTTGCAACAGCGCTTGGGAAATGCGGTGGTGCGGGTCACCCATACGGGAGAAGATACCCGAACCGAACTGAGCGATCGCCAATGGTCCTTGGTTATTTTAGATCAACATTTGCGCCATCCCTCCCCAGCAGAACTGCTCAACCCGATCACTAACAAAGGGCAATCCGCCCCCCCCTTTCCGGTGATTTATTGCGGGATAAAAGGGCTAGAACCCTACCCCGTCGCCCCCTTGGGCAAAGGTCGAAAACCCAAAGAAAGCCGGAATAGCTCAACGGCACAACAACAATGGGAAACCCTAGATCGGGTCAGTGCCTTTCTCTATCACCCGCTAGATGGGGAGGAACTCGCCCGTGAAGTGGCTAAACTCCTGAATCTGAACTTATCAGACCCCCAAACTACGGCGAAACAGGACCCCACTATTGTGGCGGCCATTGGTAAAGTCTGGGAACGGTTCAAGGACAGGATTGCGGACCGAGTAACGGCGATCGAACAGGCCAGTCAGGCCCTACAATATGGCGAATTACCCCCAGAATTGCACGCCCAGGCAAAACAGGAAGCGCACAAATTGGCGGGGTCTTTAGGCACCTTTGGGTTAACTCAAGGTTCAGTGATTGCGCGGGAAGTGGAACAGTTGTTGCAGAGTCCCACCCTGAATTCTACCCAATCTGGGGATCTCACGAAATTAGTACAGGCCCTACGATCGCAGATTGACCAGGCCCCCATCGAGAGCGATCGCCGCCGGGGAAGTCCCCTCAACGATCGCCCCGTGCTCCTGATGATTGAGGGGGACCAAGAACTGTGCCAACAGATTGGAGTTGAGGTCAAAGGGTGGGGAATCAAGGTGGTCAATAGTGACTCGATCGCCTCTGCCCGAACTGCGATCGCCGATCGCCGTCCCGATGCCGTCTTATTAGATTTATCGGCAGAAGATCCCCTCACCATCAACCCCAATATTAAAGAAGAAGGATTATCCTTACTCTCGGAACTCGCCAATGGGTTCCCACCCCTCCCGGTTCTGGTTGTTACCGACCAAAGTCGGGTAGAGGACCGATTAGAAGTCGCTCGACTCGGGGGCCGTGCTTTCTTACAAAAACCTGTGAGACCCGCTCAAATCATGGAAGCGGTGTTGCAAGTGTTGCAAGGCGTGCAGACCACGGAAGCTAAAATCATGGTGGTGGATGATGACCCGCAAATTCTCTCCCTGGTGAAACATTTTCTGGAACCTTGGGGCATGAAAACCATTGCCCTCTCTAACGTCGAGCGCTTCTGGGAAACCCTAGAAGTGTCCTCCCCGGATCTGCTAATTCTCGATGTAGAATTACCCCACCTCAATGGAATTGAACTCTGTCAGGTTGTGCGCAACGACCCGCGATGGAACAGTCTGCCGGTCTTATTTTTGACCGCCCATACAGGTCCAGATATCGTCCATCAAGTGTTTGCTGCCGGTGCCGATGATTATATTAGTAAACCCATCGTCGGTCCAGAACTGGTCACCCGCATCCTCAACCGTCTTGAACGCATTCAGTTACTGCGAAATATGGCGGAAACTGATCCGCTTACTGGGGTTGCAAACCGGCGCAAATCCATCACCGAATTCGACAAGTTTCTGCACCTGTGTCAACTGCATGGACAAACCTTATGTCTGGCGATGGTAGACCTTGATCGCTTTAAGCAAGTCAATGATATCCACGGTCATGCAATGGGAGACGCCGTGCTCCGGCAATTTGGTAAGCTCTTACTTCGTACCTTTCGGAGTGAGGATATTGTTGCTCGTTGGGGTGGGGAAGAATTTGTAGTGGGAATGTATGGCATGAATAAGGAGTCCGGGGCGCAACGCCTAAGTGAGTTACTCCAAGTGCTCCATGCGGAACCCTTTTTGATTGGGGAAGAGCGTCTACACCTGACCTTTAGTGGCGGGGTGGCGCAGTATCCCGACGATGGTCAAACGGTGGATACCTTGTATCGCTGTGCGGATCAAGCGCTCTATCAAGCTAAATCTGCCGGTCGCGATCGCATCATTGCCTATAATCATCACGGGGAACCGATGGCCGATTATAGCGCATCAGGTTAATCCCTCCCCCAATTCCAGCCGCAAAAACGGGTGGAGGTTCACACCTCCACCCGTTTTTAGGCCCGTATCCTTAACTCTGGGGAATTCAAGATTGCGGCGTAGAATAGCGATCGAACCAAGACTGATAGGTATTGCGAAACCGTTCCTCTTCCACTACGAGTTCAATTCGCACTGTTGCACAACCGTTCGGATGTCGCTTGGAAATTTCTTCTAAAATTCGGGCCGCAATTTCCGGGGAGTGAAATTCTCCGCTGACTCGATGAGTTCCTGGCTCTTGTGAGATGCCCGACGCCGTAGGCGTGATTCCCGGCGCTTCATCGGATAGGATCCGATAACCGTCTCCCTCTCCTAAAATAATTTCCGTGAGTTTTTTATACTCGGGACTGACTTGCTCAACAATTAATTTTTCGCGACGGATGGGGACTTCAATCATCCGGGTTTCAATTTCTTTCCGGACAACCACCTCACCGACTTTGCGCTTGTGGCGATTGAGCACTAATCGTTCTTCGCGCAAGGGAATGTTACTGGCAATTACTTCTTTGCGGATTTGCTTGAAGTCAGCCAAGGAGCTTTGTGAGTCGATTTGATGCGATCGCTCCTCAATGGCGATCAAGTCTGGACTCGCCGGGGTGGGAACCGGCTCTACCCACTCTCCCGGTAATTCTGATGCATCAATTGCAGTTCGGTAGACTGGGGTTTGATATTCCGGTAGGGCGGCCAAGTGGTCTCTCGTCAGTAAGACAAAAACGGTATTTGTCCCATATTCTATTTTTTCAATCAAATCGCTCCTCACCTTCACCAACCGACCGGGGCGATCGTCTACTAGAGACACAATTAAGTTGAGTTGATTATCCGGTTCTACCGTTAAATCTATCACTCGCCCCAAGGGTTGTCCTTCGGAATCTCGCACTGTAAAATCAATCAGTTGACTCTTGAGGTTATCCAAGCGCGCTGGAAGTTCCCTCTCAGTTTGACCATACCCAAGGGTATCCTCGCTCCCCCTTACTTGATCATTCATAACTTGATTATTCCTTTAGGGTTATTTGAAAAATTTGGACGAAATTTTAAAACCATTTTAAGTCATTCTACCTGAGCCAAAAGCCGTGGTGTGATCAGCTTTTGACTCAGGTTAGTTTAGGCATCTTTCGGAGTAATTTCCGGCCCGATTCCCCAGTTTCGGGGGTCGGGCCGAGAGGTTACCCGCGCCCGGTTATTGTGAGATCCAGAAGCTAGAAGCTATTACTTCCGGGGGCGTCGTTCTACCACGGGTTTACCGTCGGTATCCACTTGCAATTCTTCCCGACGCAGGGTTTCTTGAGCTTCTACCATGTCGCGTTCCACTTCCTTATGGATTTCGACATTTTCGCGGACAAAGGCTTCTTTATGGATATCAGCCGTTTCTTCGTACACTTCGGCGCGTGCGACTTCGCCTTCTTGGAAACTCACCGTTCCTGGAGCAACGGGTTGGGCATCGCTCATTCCGGCACTGGTGCGTTCAATAACAATCCGCTCTTTCTCTACAGGAACCGCCGCGCGAGCGACTTCAGTTTCTACCCGTTTACCGATCGCAACTTCTCCAGCTTTGTAACGGTTCTTGTTAGCAATCAAACGTTCTTCGTACAGTTTGATATTCTGGTGATCGGTATCGTTGCGGTCGTAAAGATGAGGTTCTTGATCGTAATTGTAGGTGTCACGATCAGTAGTTGCTGCCTTGGAGACAGCTGGTGTAGCTGCTGCGCCGGTTACCGCCGTGCGATCGCGGTAGACATCGCGGACCCGCTCTTCATACTCGTAATCGATGGGTTGCAGTTCGTCATATTCGGGCAACTGTTCGGCTTGATTTTTGTCCACTAAGCCGATCGCATAAATCCGTCCGGCATCGTAATCAATTCGAGCTGACCCAATGGGAAGCAGCACTTTTTTACCGAAGATCCAGAACCCAGTATCAACCACTAAGTAACGGAAACGGCCCGTTTCATCTAATAGAATATCGTGAACTGAACCGATTTTTTCATCGGTTGTACCCGCATAGATATCCATTCCTTTGATATCTGTGCCACCAAAAATTTCGTCTCGATAGTTGGGATAAAAATCGTGAATTTTGACTAAAGCCATGATAAAAATGTATCCTTCATTCCTGTGTACCCCTTCATTTTAAATAGAATTATTCCCAAACACCCTCTACCTCCGGGGAGATCTACACCTTCAACTTTTGAACGATTTAAGATTGAATTTTAAACAGAATAAAAAAAAGTAATATTGAGTTAATTTACTTAGCTAAAGTCAAGATTTAACCGCTTTCCCTGGCGATCGCTCAGTAGACTGGATTCCAGCGCGTAACTACGGGTAAGACAGTGATATATTGCATCTATCCGATGAGGTATCTTTAGATACATTTAGAAAAAAATTCTATCTCTAAAGACATTAACACAAAGTAACAACGGGTTACTCAGGGTGAGTGAATCCTATCCGGTTTGTTCGATTACCCCTACTAACCTAACCCCCCAACCCCCATCCTGGCAAAGGAAGGGGGAGCAGAAGAAGAACTATTTTTTTACATTAATCCATAGACTTCGTTTTTGATCCACTCATATACCATGCCCTTTTTTAGGCAGGGGATATCTACAGAGAGGGAGTCACTGCCATATAAACAAAGCGCAAGACAAAAATACCGGCTAGAATCCATTGGGTGAGAACCGTTTCTCGCGCTTTTCCTTGAAACATCTTGATCAGCGGATAAGCGATCGCCTCGACTGCTAACCCTTCCGCGATGGAAAAGCTCAACGGCATCACCAAAATCGTTAAAAATGAAGGAATCGATTCGGCGGGGTCATCCCAGCGAATCCGCCTCACATTCCCCGCCATCAATACCCCCACAATCACTAAAGCGGGTGCTGTGGCAAACCCGGGTACAGCTTGTAACAACGGAATAAAAAAGATAGATAAGACAAATAACAACGCGGCGATCGCCCCGGTAAACCCGGTGCGCCCCCCTTCCGCCACTCCCGCCGCCGACTCAATATAAGTCGTCACCGTAGAAGTGCCCAGAATCGCCCCTGCCGTCGTCCCGATCGCATCTGCCATCAAAGCTTCTGTCGCCCGAGGCAGTTCACCATTTTCTCGAATGTATCCCGCCTGGACCCCCACCCCCGCCAAAGTCCCAATCGTATCAAACAAATCCACAAACAAAAAGACAAAGGTAACCGCGATAAAATCCCAGAGATTACTTCTGCCAATGCCTGCCAAACCGGCGATCGCCTGTCCGAATAAATGGGTGGGAAACGTGGGAAATGCCGCAATGCCCTGGGGAGGCGGTACAATGCCCAAAATCCAGCCCAGGAGTGCCGTTGCCAGAATCCCCCACAACAGTGCCCCAGTAATTCGACGCGCCACTGCTGCACTGGTGATTACAATTCCGGCGATCGCCACTAATGTTGCCGGTTCCCTCAAATTACCCAATCCCGTAATTGTCACTGGGTTGGCTACAATAATTCCTGCCCCTCCCGTTGCCGGATCTCCAGACAGGGCAACATAAGCTAAAAAAAAGCCAATGCCAGCAGCAGTCGCGTGTTTCAGGCATTCTGGAATCGCTTTAATAATTTGGTTCCGCACCTTGGAAAACGTGAGGAGAATAAACAATATCCCTTCAATAAAAATAGCAGCTAGGGCAACCCGCCACTCAATGCCTAAACCCATGACAACGGAGAAGGCAAAAAAGGCATTTAATCCCATCCCTGGGGCGAGGGCAAAGGGATAGTTAGATGTCACTGCCATCACTAAAGTGGCGATCGCTGACGAGAGTGCGGTGGCAATGACTAACTCCCCAAATAAATCCCCGGGACTCTCTAAAAATATCGCATTGGATAAAATTGCTGGATTCACGGCTAAGATATAAGCCATCGTCATAAACGTAGTCATCCCAGCAATAATTTCCGTGCGAAAATTTGTGTGATTTTCCCGAAATTTGAAAAATTGGGCAATCGCAAGTCGGAAATTCTGATTCCCATTGGGAGGAATCGGATTTGGGCGATCGTCTGGATTCATCTTCTCTAGTCTCCCTCAAAAAAAGAAAATCAGCCTCCAGTTTAAAGGACCACCCGATCCGATACTGCAATTCCCCATACTTTTACCCGCTTTATCCAGGAATTTCCCTTTTTTTAAGGAAGACAACCCGGTAAACCGGCTCATTTTTATCTAAGGTGGACTGTTCTCGTTCCGTCGCCACTGGCAGCGGATTTTCCGGTAGCCATTCCCCGTCCCCTTGCTGTTCAAAACTGGGATGTTCCGCAAAGCGATCGCGCATTTCTACCGCCACATCATGAACATCCGATTGCAGAAAAACCATTCCTCCCGGGACAAGATACTTTGCCACATTTGCCACTAATTCCGGTTGGACCACCCGCCGTTTTTGATGGCGCTTTTTAAACCAAGGGTCGGGAAATTGAATTGAAACTCGATGCAAAATCCCAGGAGGTAAGCTCTCAATCAAGGGCGCAAAGGCATGATTGATATTACAAAAAATAAAGTGTAGATTGCTTAATTCTTGTTCATCTCGTTCAGCGAGTGCCGTTTCTACTAAAGACTCGCGAATTTCAACTCCCAGAAAATTCCAATCGGGTTCCGTGGCCGCCATTTGTAATAAAAAACGCCCCCAAGCACAGCCAATATCTAAATGCAAAGGTAGGGCTGGATTGGTATAGATTTCTGCCCAGTTTGGGGGTTCAATCGGGGTTTGATAGGCATAACTGAGGGGATTAACGTGCTGTCGAACTCGTACTCGAACCAATCTAAAGACCTCCTAGAAAATTAGGCAATGGGGAGTATAATAAACCTCTGGCAAAGTTCTTTAAAGCCCCCTTAAAAAAGAGAGTTGTAGGGATCAATCCAGATTTTTGCAAGATATCTAATTTTATCCCATTTTGCTTCCGTTTGCAAAAAGTCAGACTTGATTTAGGACCGGGTAGATTTCAATTAAAAACTGGGTTTCTGTAAAAAATTGGGAGTAATCTACCCTAAATTAGGGCTAGAAATCCCGTTTTACTCCCGGGGTTTTTATTTGATAAAAATTCATTAGGGTCTGGTGAAAAAATTGGCAAAGAAAGTATGCAAGAGTTCTTCATGAATCAAGGCACGATCGACAATGGCTTGAATGGAAATATCAGAAAGTGGCTCACCATTGGCATAGTGTTCTATCCAAAGTTTACTAATGATATTAGGGTCTTCGGGGATGTCCGTTAATTCCCAGCCTGGGAGTTCTAACTCAGTCATGAGTTGAGTCACTTTCGGATCATAACTAATCGCGAAACAGCGACATCCTTCCGCAGCCGCCATAATTAAACTGTGAAATCGCATTCCGATAGTCATGTCAACCCCGCGAAAGAGTCCTTTAAGTTCCCGGGGGTCTTCAATCATAAATAGATGATTGGGTCCGGGAAGTTGGGCTTGAATCGATTGAGCGATCGGCAAATCTTGAGACGCTTGAAAGGGAACCAATAACAGACAAGTATTAGTAGCTTTTTGAAAGGAAATTAAGGCACGGGTGAGAGTGTCTAATCGGGCAGGAGTTAACAGAGGATGCGATCGCAAGTTTACCGCAACCCGAGGGGCGGGTAAATCCCATAACCCGGGAACAGGTTTCCCCTCTAACGCCCAAACCGGATCTGGTGCCATTGTAAAGGGAATCTGCCATTCGGCGAGTAAAGCAGCCGAACCGCGATCGCGCACACTCACCCGAGTGCATCGAGAAAACGTCTGTTTTGCAATCTGGCGGGTGAAGGGGCGTTGTAAAGGACCTACCCCTTGTCCCCAGGCGATCGTTTTTAATCCCAGTCCCTGCGCCAATCCCATCAACCCGGCATAATACAAGGGGCTAACTGCGCTGGTGACATCTTGGATCAAGCTGCCTCCCCCCCAAATAAACACATCTGACTGCCGCAGCAGTTGCCCGACAGAAACTACTGACATTCGATTACAGGCAGAGACTTGATAGCGATCGCGAGTCTGGGGGGGATTGCCCGAGAGTACCACTGGGGTGACCCCTTCCGGCAGCATCTGCAATAACGAGGCTAACAGCGCCTCATCCCCAGCATTCCCTTTTCCATAATATCCACAACAGACCGCCCGAATTGGCCCCACAATCTTTCTCCTGTCAAACTCAGCAATGGATTAAATATTTTGCACTTCCCTCATAACAGGATTAACCCATCACCCTTGTCAAGAGGTTGGAGTCCTCCCCGATCAGGTTAAAATAAAACACAACAAAGGCTAATACGGAATCCGGTTGGAGTAGGTCTTTCAAAACCCACACCCTCAAAGGTGGGGTTATAGGGACAAAGCCTGCCTATGCAGGCTCATACAGAAAATCGATTTTTAACCCCTGGATTGGTATAAGCGCCTCTTGTGTTGTCTATTTTTTACCGATTAAATTCATGCACGCCCTGTCTCTTCCCACCTGGATGATTCACATTTCCAGCGTCATTGAGTGGATCGCCGCCATTTGGCTGATTTGGCGCTATGGCGAACTAACGGGCGATCGCTATTGGCGAGGATTATCCTTTGCCATGCTTCCGGCATTGGTGGGGGCGATGTGTGCTTGTACCTGGCACTATTTTGATAATCCCACCTCCTTAGACTGGTTAGTAACCCTACAAGCCACCATGACGGTAGTAGGAAACTGTACCCTCTGTCTAGCAGCTTGGTGGATTTGGCGATCGACAAAACTTCACGACAAATCGAAGAATTCTACGGTAATGGAGGAGAGTCAAGAACCGGCGATCGGATCTCCATCAAGAGACGGGAGATAAGGAGGATGCGGGAGATAGGGAGGATGGGGGAGATAGGGAGGATGGGGAAGATGGGGGAGATGATGCGGAAAAAATAACAGGATAAACCCGGGCAAAGTTAACGCACTCCTCCAAATTTTGTAGATAAAATCCAGAAGTTTTTAAGATAAACCGATGATTTCTAAAGATACGTTGTTTGCAGTTTCCCTATTTCCTTATCTGGGATTTTTATGGTTTATCACGCGATCGGGGAAAATGCCCCGGTTAGCATTGATTGGGTTTTACGGCACTTTAGTCTTTGTTGCTGTCACCATTCCCACGGGGATTTACGCCCTCAAAGTCTATCACCAGTCCTTAGCAAATGTGGATCTTTTGCATGGAGGAGCAGAAGTCTTTTTGACCCTCTCTAATATTTTAATCGTATTGGGATTCCGGCAGGCACTTCAGCGATCGGGTGAGGAGGGTTGATGGGGAGATAGGGGAGATGGGGGAGATAGGGGAGATAGGGGAGATAGGGGAGATAGGGGGGATAGGGGAGATAGGGGAGATAGGGGAGATAGGGAGGGTAGGGGAGATAGGGGAGATGTTCAACGTCCCGACTTCAGTCGTTTTTTCTCCCCCATCCTCCCCATCCTCCCCATCCTCCCCATCCTCCCCATCTCCCCCATCCTCCCCATCCTCCCCATCCTCCCCATCTCCCCCATCCCCCAATAAAAAAGCCCGCCATAATACGGGCTAAATCAAGAGGGGGAAGTCGGATATAATTCCGAAACCCCCTCGATCAGAATAGATGGGTAATTTATTCTGGTGGCAGTAGTGCCATTGGATTGACCGCACCTTGTCCAGAGGCATGGATTTCAAAGTGCAGGTGGGGTCCAGTGCTGAAGCCGGTGCTTCCCATTTCAGCAACTTGTTGACCTTGTTCGACTTGCTGTCCTTCTTGCACCATAATCCGGTGATTGTGGGCGTATAAGGTAACACTGCCATCAGGATGCTCGATCTCAACCAGATTTCCATAACCACCGGAGTTCCACCCCGCAGTGATAACTACACCAGTGGCGGCGGCATAAATCGGGGTGCCGGTGGGTCCGGCGATATCGATTCCCTTGTGCATCCGACCCCAGCGCCAGCCATAACCAGAAGTGAACACGCCATGAGCAGGCCAAATAAAGCCATTAAAGGTAGGCTGACTGTCGGGAAGATAGGTATCTGGAGCTTTTAACGGGGGCAACTCCGGAGAGACTATCTGTCCCACAGCAGGTTGCATCAGGGGTGCATAGGTTTCCGATCCAACGGGCGCTACCGCGAGGATCTCTTCTCTTTGGCTTTCCTGTGCTCTGGGGGCGTTTTCTAAGGTTTCGTTGGGCTGTGGGTTGAACTGGGGATTGATCCGTTCTGATGGCCCAGCGGGGGCAGTGGAAGTGGTCCGAACAGCCAAGGTATTCGGAAGGGTCGCTGGAACGGATTCCCCGCTGGCTTCTAAACTGAGGTTTTCAGTTTTGTATTTTTCGCGAAGTTTTTCGATTTCCGCTCGTAAACTATCGACGTAACGGGTTTCGAGTAGCTCCGGTTCTATCCCATGAGCCTGTATGGACTCAGTGAACGAGCTGCCTTCATCCGCCTGGGCAGAAAGTTGCGGTTCAACTCTAGGAGAGTTTTCAGCGACGGAGGTCTCGTCTTGGGGTTGAGAAGTTGTCTCTACTGCCTCAATTTGGGAGTGTTGACCGAGGGCTTCTTGTTCCCGATACTTTTGCCGCAGTTTGAGAATGTCAGCCCTTAACCCATCAATATGGTCACTTTCATTGGCTTCCGTTTCCACGGAGGGAGCCGCTTGAGCGATGAGGGTTGCGGTGCTGCTTGCCGATCGCATCTCTTCGCTGACTGAGCGATCGCCAGTCATCAAGTCTGATGCGCTTTCCGGAGTTCGCTCAATCACTGAGACGGCGGTTTCCGGAATCGAGGCGATCGCTTCTGATGGTTTATTTGGGGCAATCAGTGCAAAGGTGGTGTCTGTTGTGACTGATTTAGGTAAGGCAACGACATCACTTTTTGCTGATGCGGACAGATCCCTTGCTTCCTCGCGGTTTAGGTGACTCAGGTCCCCGGCGATGGAGTTAGGTCCCGATTCCGTTGAACTCAACGGAATTTTAATGGTCTGATTGACTTCGAGTAAGTCTGGATCGTTGAGGCTATTCGCTTCAGCGATTTTTTCTGCCGATACGCCATTCCGGAGGGCGATCGCATCGAGGGTATCTCCGAAACTGACTTGGTAGATGCGCGTCGCTGATGCGCTTTCTACCGCAGGAATCGCGATCGCCCCATTCATATCCGGTTCAGCCAGGTTTAACGCCGTGGGGTCGTCATTTTCGCTTTCCGGGAAGCTCGATAACTCAGGCTGTAAAGCTTCTTCCTGACGGGTTTCCTGTTCGGGGGTCACTAAGGGAACGAATCCCGAGGTCTCACCGGCGTTCACTTCCGCTGTAGCCGGTTGGGAAATTTCCTGTGCGTTCCCGGTGGAATTTTCTTCCAAGTAGGATTGCCAACCTGGGGAAGTTCGTTGGGAATTGACCTGGGACGGGGTAGCTTCCCCCTCGGGCCTTATGCCACCGAGTAAGGGTTCGCTTGTTCTACCCTCCAAGGAGAGGGAGTTTACAACGGTCCCTTCCGTGGACTCTTGACCTTCAACCTGGGGAACTAATCCAGATGGAGCCATTTCCGGCCCGGGGCCGTCCGACTCCTGAGACATTCCCAGGGATGATTCAACGACTGAACTGACCGACTCCTCACCCCACCACTCCGCCAGACTTGGATCCAGGGTGGGTTCATCGGATTGAACCACTCCTGCGCTGGAAACCCCGGAATCAGAGCGAATTTCGTCTATTTGCCAGCTAAAACTTGCGCCAGCAGGGTTCCCTTCGCGAGCCAATTCCTGTGGGTATGGAAGGGTTAAGTTGACTTCCCCGGTTCCTTCGGCTTGGCCGCGATCGCCTGGATTAGAGGCCATCTGTGAGGGTACCGGACCCTGTTCAGTTAGGGTCCAGGGAGTTGCTTCTTCCTGAACTTGGGGTTCTACAGCAGACGGATCTACAGTAGTTTGTTCTGCTATCTGGGTTCCGGCCTCATCTGTTGAGGCTGCTTCTGCCTCCAGTGTGGACCAAGAACCGGGATCGGTAGCAGAGGTATCTGCTGCGATCGGTGGCTCTGATGCTCCAGCACCTTCGCCTTGTTGAGGCAGCAATATGCTAGACGCCCCCATCGAAATTGCAAGTCCAATCATGGCTGCCGAGGTACGAACCTTACGGGGGCCAGCGAGTACCTGTCTAATCTCTGCTACCGTCCGATTGCTATCGGCGGCACAGGAGGGAACAGGTTTTACCTTCTGCGGAAATGCTCGTTTCAAAAAAACGACCTCCTAACGACCAGTGCTTAACTGTCTTTATAAGTCAATGAATTTACCACCAGTCTATGATGCAGATCACATCACTGAGAGACCGAAGTCACTGACAACAGAATGTTACTTAGGCAAGATTACCCTGATTTTCTGTTTTCGACAAGTTGGTAGTGTTCACAAAATGTTAACGGGCAATTTATATTCCTTTATCCAGCGCTTCTTTCAGGCGAAATTAACTTCTGCGCTTTCGCGTTCCGTTCTGCCTTGAATTCTAGGGGACAAGCTCCATGTTTCAGAAAAAAGCTGCTGTTTGGTGATTATAAGGCATTTAGACCGGAATCCCTGTTTCAATCGCTACGAATCTGGTTGAATAACCCTGTTGCTCTATTTAGCGCCCTTTTTAGGGCCCTTAATTGGGACCTAAAATCCGGGGAAAAACTCGCACTTGGGTCGGTTTACAGATACCGTAACTCTTGCCCCCATCCGGGTTGTTTGCTGATTTAACAGAACTGGACCCAGACTGGAATTGACCCGACTCCCGATTTAAGTAAATGTACCAGGTTTGGTTTGAGGTATTTTCCCTCAATCCTTCAGATGAGACTTTAAGCAGATTTAACTCTAAAGCACAACCGTATCCCGGGGATACTCCTAGTTTTGATTCTCTTCCCCCATTCCGGTCGTTCGTTCCAAGAATTTGGCTCTCTAAGCCTACGGGATAAGGGTTTGAAGGGAATCGCCCCCTAAAATTGAATGATGAAATTCTATGGAGAAAAGGCGATCGCCACCCGGGTAGTTCTATATGAATTTCTTATGATTTGCGGAAATTCAATCCCGGATGGGGTGAGGCATTTTTAGCCCGCCCCCGTGAGGTCCCTTCAAGTCATTTCCTCCAGAAAATCTAGGGCGGGGGTAGAGAAAGGGGAAGAAAAACCAGGTTTGTGGAGAAAATCTGGAGCCATTAGGCCCAAATCCAGGGAGTGAAACCTGGTTTCTTGTCCCTGTTTAGAATGGAATACTCACCCAAAGTCCTAGTCTCGTCAGTGGAGTTGACCCAATTGGCGGAGCGCTTCAAATAGACCTAAAGCCGCACTGACAGACAAATTCAGACTGCGAACCTTGGGATGGGTCATGGGGATATAAAGGGTGCGATCGCACTCCGCCAAGAGTTCGGGAGATAACCCCGTGGTTTCGGAACCAAACAATAACCAGTCATTGGGTTGAAATTCAAACTCAATGTAATTATCAGCCCCTCGGGCACTAAACCCTAATTGACGACCTCCACCCTGACGGTGAAACGCCCGAAACGCCGCTAAATCCTCATGGTAGTGAACATCGACATAGGGCCAATAATCCAATCCCGCCCGTTTGAGATAGCGATCGCTAATCTCAAATCCCAAGGGAGCAACTAAATGAAGCGGCGTCCCCGTCGCCGCACAGGTGCGGGCAATATTGCCCGTATTGGGAGGAATTTGGGGATGAACTAAGACAACTTGAGGCATGGAGCGCGTACCGTTTCTCTATCCAACTCGGTATCCAAGGCGATCGGGGTTCCCGATCCGAGGCTATCCGGGTATCATTTAACCAGAAACCGGGTTCAATGATAGAAATTTTTAATCATCCGACCTTGAACCCGATTGATTAGATATTCTGATTGACTCCGGGGACTTGATCAGGCAACCCAAGGGTGACAGAGTTTATCTTCTAATTCCGCCTCTTGGTCACTCATCGAGGCGATCGCCCCTTGAATCACTTGCCGAGGGTCCAGCCCCCGGTCCACCGACTTTAACCACCGTTGCGCTTCATTCCCTTCCCGCAGAATTTTTTTCAGGGGAGACAGAAAACAGCTAAATCCATGTCTCTTCGCCGTCGGCAACACCTCTTCATAGAGTTCCTCAATCCAATCTCGGGCCAGAATCGTTCTCCCATCTTGCCAGTGCCGCAATTGAGCATCTAAACTGCGGTGAGCTACGGCAGACTCATTGGCATCGGTGAGGGCAATTAGGTCATCAGCGCGGGTTTGTGCCGGTAACAAGCTCAGTTCTAAGGGGTCTAGGTGGGGATTTTCAATTAACTGCCACAACCGGGCCTCTAGGAACGCAGAAATGGCAAGTAAGGCGATCGGGTCGGAGACTAATTCACAGATTCGCAATTCTAGGCGATTGAGAGTGTAGGGACGGCGATCGCCATTGGGACGCACCGAACTCCAAAAATGCCGGACATTTTGAAACACCCCCGTCTCTAACTGTTGCTCCGTCCACCGGATAAAATGAGCATGATTTTCAAACAACGGGGCCGTTTCCGGCACTTGCGGGAACAGATGCCAGCGCGTAGAGTGATACCCCGTCACTTCCCCATCCAGGAACGGCGAGGCCGCACTCAGGGCCAAATACAACGGGGCCTCCAAGTGAATCAACCGACAAGCGCGCATCAGCAAATCTGGATTATCGATGCCCACATTAATGTGAACACTCGCCGTTACCACTTTCGTCCCATAAGTGTTCTCGATATACCCGTGATAGGGGTTATGGGGGTCCGATCGATAAAAGTGGTCGGTCCTACCCAAAGAGAGGCTACTCCCGGGAATTAATGTGTAATTCCCCACCGTCTGGAGATACTCCCGCAGGATTCGCCGAGGCCGGACCAGTTCACATAACAACTGCTCATACCGCAACAGGGGTGGCGTCGTATATTCTACATTCCGGTTATCGGGCTCCCTCATAAAGCGCGGTAGAGCCTCCACAATTTTATCGGAGAGTCCGACAATATCTCCCTGGGGCGTCCCCGTATAAATTTCCACCTCAAAGCCTTTCGATAGCAGCATGATTTATCCTCCGCTCAATAGTTCTGCCTGAAATCGGGTGAATCGCAAGGGTGTCATCCTCATCCTAAATCCCTCCCTCATGATGAAAGAGGAATTTGGATTGAGCTTCCCCTTCTTCCATTATGAGAGCACAGGTGCGGGGATATTGACAGAAGAAGCGATCTGCGGCCCCCTTTCTGGTCCCTAGGAGAGGGCGCTCATGAAAAATTTGCCCTTTCAGGGTTGTCCCCGTTTTATTCAAATAAATACTGCCCTGGGTCTGGTCCTGGGATAAGGAATCTCTTTGACCCAAATTTCCTTGCTCCCAATTCTGTGCCTGATTTGTACTGAGGATGGCCTACAGATGGATTGCAACTCTTTCAATGAGCTGATGTTTTCTCTCCCAGACGGTTTTTCACCGAAGAAAAGCCCGATTCTCGAAGATTAAAACCAGAGTGGGTAAGGGTTCTGAGACCATTTCTCCTTTCAGGGTTTGCCGTGGCACTTAGAATTCCCTAGCAAACTCACCCCCTCCCCCCCTTGTCAATGGTTCCACACAATCAGACACTTAACTTGTTAAGAGCAGCCGTCAGCCATCAGCTATCGGCTATGCTTGCACCTGCGTGCAAGTACCGAGTCCCCGGGTTTTGCAATGGCAGCTACGCTTTCTGTTAAGACTGGCCGCTGATTCAAGGCGAACGACTCGGAGGCGACCGGCTGAGTGCTCACGGCTGACCGCGTGACGCTGTTGAGAGGTTTTTCGTGAAAAAAGTCTTAGCCATTATTCTTGGAGGAGGCGCTGGCACCCGTCTCTACCCATTAACCAAGATGCGGGCCAAACCAGCCGTGCCACTGGCCGGGAAATATCGCCTGATCGATATTCCCGTGAGTAACTGTATTAACTCTGACATTCTCAAAATCTACGTTCTAACTCAGTTCAACTCGGCGTCTTTAAACCGTCACCTTGCTCGTGCCTACAATTTCTCTGGCTTTAGCGAGGGGTTTGTAGAGGTCCTGGCGGCCCAGCAAACGGCGGAAAATCCGACCAGTTGGTTCCAGGGGACCGCTGATGCAGTTCGCAAATATCTGTGGCTGTTTGAAGAATGGGATATTGATCAATATTTGATTTTGTCCGGGGACCATCTTTATCGGATGGACTATCGCGAGTTTTTGCAACGCCATCGCGAAACCAATGCCGATATTACCCTCTCGGTATTGCCGATTGATGAGAAACGGGCTTCAGATTTTGGTCTGATGAAGATTGACGACAATGGCCGAGTGGTTTCCTTTAGCGAAAAGCCCAAAGGAGATGCTTTGCGCCAAATGGCGGTCGATACGACGGCTTTGGGTTTAACCCCAGAGGAAGCTCAAAAAACGCCTTACATTGCCTCAATGGGGATTTATGTCTTTAATAAAGATGTAATGGCGAAGCTACTCCGGGAATCTACCGATCGCACGGATTTTGGGAAGGAAATTATTCCCGCTTCCTCAAGCGAGTATAACGTTCAAGCCTATTTGTTTAAAGGGTACTGGGAAGATATCGGAACGATGGAATCGTTCTACGATGCTAATTTGGCCTTAACGAAGCAACCTCACCCACCCTTTAGCTTCTATGATGAAAAAGCACCCATTTACACTCGTCCCCGGTATTTGCCGCCGACTAAGTTGTTAGATGCTCATGTCACAGAGTCGATTATTGGGGAAGGTTGTATTCTCAAGGAATGTCGGATTGAACATTCGGTGTTAGGGGTGCGAGCGCGCATTGAAGCGGGCTGTTTGATTCAAGATAGTCTGATTATGGGTTCGGACTTCTACGAACCCTTTGCTGAACGCCAATCCGGTTCTCAAAAAGGTGGGGTTCCCTTGGGAATTGGTTCGGATACGACGATTCGTCGGGCGATCGTTGATAAAAATGCCCGCATCGGTCGCAAGGTACAAATTATCAATAAAGACCATGTGGAAGAAGCCAATCGCGAAAGTGAGGGGTTCTATATCCGTAATGGAATTGTCGTCGTTCTGAAAAATGCCATCATTACTGATGGAACTGTGATTTAAAAGGGTTAAATTTTCCCTATTTTCTTTGAGCAGGAATGGCTTAATAGTCCATTTTTCCTGCTCAAAGAAAAAAAGTTCCTTTCCCTTAAATTCTGTATCAAACCTTCAGTCGTTATCTTTCAACTGTTCATAGAAACGACTGAAATTGTTTCTGGGTTGATCATCACAACAACCAGCACCGTTAGAACGCCAATACAGTATTAAGTTCAAAGGACAAAAAAGCGGGGTTCTCGACCTTTCTAGGTTGCTGATGCCTACAGATGTTCTAAAGAAACCCCGTTTGTCCTTCCCCATACTGTACCAATGCCCTAGGGATTTAAACCAGGCCCTCGGTCTGCGGAAGCAACGACCCCAGTCGTGACGTTGAAGATTTGAAGGGGAAGGACTGAACTGCTGAGATTGAAGACAGTACGGAAATTGCGTTAGAACCCCAGAGTAAGAACCGAACTGAAGCCGGGGTTAAATTTAGATACCCTAGATTAGGAGCACCGATCGCCTCGGCTGCTTCCAGAAAAAAACTATAGACTAAATCTTTAATCGGTATAGGAGGAATATTAATGGCTGCGACCGACTTCAAGGACTACTACGCAATTCTAGGAGTCAGTAAAACCGCAAGTGTTGATGAAATTAAGAAGGCTTTTCGTAAACTTGCTCGCAAATATCATCCGGATATGAATCCAGGAAACGCTCAAGCTGAAGCTAAGTTTAAAGAAGTTTCAGAAGCGTATGAAGTGCTGGGTGACTCAGACAAACGCAAAAAATACGACCAATTCGGACAATATTGGCGTCAAGCGGATGGTGCAGCCGGTGCAGCAGGATGGCCCCCCGGTGGTGGGAATGTGGATTTTGGCGGCTTCGATTTTAGCCAATTCTCTAGCTTTGATGATTTTATCAATGCGTTGCTCGGTCGCGTCGGGGGGCCTGGGGCGGGTCGCCCTCGTCCGGGAGGGGCCAGTTACAATTATCGTAATCCGCGTTCGACTTCGACGAGTGGGGTTGGGGGGTTTGAGGATTTTGCGTCGGGGTTTGGAGGCGATCGCCCTACGGGTGGGACCTCTGCGGACCGGGAAAGTAGTATTACCCTGACGTTTTCTGAGGCGTTTCAAGGGACCCAAAAGCGCTTAAATTTGGGGACGGAGGCGATCGATGTCCGGATTCCCGCAGGGGCCAAACCAGGGACCCGGATTCGAGTTCGCGGCAAGGGTTTGGTGAATTCCTACAACCAACAACGGGGGGATTTGTATTTGAAGGTGGAAATCCAACCCCACTCGTTTTTCCAGTTTGAGGGAGATAATCTGATCTGTGAGGTCCCCGTGGCCCCGGATGAGGCGGTGTTGGGGGCAACCATTGAGATTCCTACTCCCGATGGAACGGTGAAAATGAATGTTCCTGCGGGAATTCGATCAGGACAAACCCTACGACTCCGAGGTAAGGGATGGAAAACTGCCAAGGGCGATCGCACGGATCAGTTGGTCAGAATTGCGATCGCCCCTCCCAAAGACCTCAATTCTACGGAAAAGGACCTCTACGAAAAGATTCGCAATGCCCGTCACTACAACCCCCGCAGTCATTTACAGTCGGTCCGATTGTAAGCGACTGCCTGAAAAAAGCTGATATCCCCGTAGGGTGTCATGACAAAAACAAAGCCCGCGCAGGCGGGCTTTGTTCCTATAACCCGAGGCTTTAGCCTGCGGGGGTAGGGGAAAGGGCCTTCTCCATAATCAACTTAGAACGTTTCACAGGGTCGGGGATTTGAATCGGATAATCGCCGGTGAAACAGGCGGAACAGAAGCGGCTAGGGTCTTCTCCCGTAGCAATCAGCATTCCTTCCCAACTCAGATAAGCCAGGGAATCTACTTCGATTTGCGCTTCAATTTCCGCTACAGATTTAGTCGCCGCAATCAGTTGATCCTGACTGTCGGTGTCGATGCCATAGAAGCAGGGATGAGTCACGGGAGGGGATGAAATCCTCATGTGTACTTCCGTTGCACCAGCATCCCGCAACGCTTTGACGATTTTGCGGCTGGTGGTGCCGCGCACGATGGAATCATCTACCATTAAGACTTTTTTGCCGACGAGGACATCTTTCAGGGGATTGAGCTTCATTTTAATCCCGGACTCCCTCATGTGCTGAGTCGGTTGGATGAAGGTGCGCCCAACATAACGGTTTTTAATCAGTCCCTCTGCGTAGGGAATGCCCGATGTCTGGGAAAAGCCGATCGCTGCTGGAATGCCTGAGTCAGGAACGCCAATGACGATATCCACATCTGCCGGAGATTCCTTCGCCAGTTGTCGTCCCAATTGCAGGCGATAGCTATACAAGGACTCATTGCACATGATGCTATCGGGGCGCGCAAAGTATATCATTTCAAAGATACAGAGTTTGCGTTGGGATTCTTTACTCCAATGGAATGAGGCTAATCCTTCTTCTCCAATCCAGACTAATTCTCCCGGTTCCACATCCCGCAGGTATTCTGCACCGATGATGTCTAATCCACAGGTTTCCGACGCTAGAACATAGCGGGTGGGGTTGCCTTCTAAGGTCCCAATCACCAGGGGACGAATGCCGTTGGGGTCCCGGGCTCCCATGATGCCTTTCGGGGTGGCGATCGCCAAGCTATAGGCTCCTTTACACCGATGAAAAGCGCTGATAGCGGCATCTAACCAATCTTTGCCCTTATCCACTTCCAACCCGATCGCCCAGGCAATCATTTCTGAATCCGTTGTCGTAATCAGGTTGCACTGTTGTTCGATCAACTCTTGACCCAGAGCGGCAGTATTGACAAGATTACCATTATGTGCTAGTGCCAACGGACCTAACCGAGTCGGGACGATCGCCGGTTGAGCATTCACCACCCGACTGGTTCCCGTCGTCGAATACCGGGTATGTCCCACCGCCAAATGTCCGGGTAATTCGTCCAGAATCGTCTCATTAAAGACTTGGGACACTAGCCCCATCCCTTTATGGAGATGGACTTGGGCATTACTGTCAAATGTCGCAATTCCAGCGGATTCTTGACCCCGATGCTGAAGGGCATAGAGACCAAAATAAGTCATTTTCGCCACATCTTCACCGGGGGCATAAACGCCAAACACGCCACAGGCTTCTTCTGGTTTATCCGGGCGGTTGGACATAGCCGGGTTAACCTCAGTTGGTTCACTCAAAGACTCTGCGGATGCAGGATAATGCTCGTCAGAGGACAAGGGACGATTGGGGATCATGCTTACGGCTTCGCTCCTGTTTGGGGTAGTAGATCAACCGGGAAGGTTTGGGGATGCAGATAGGCGACGTTCGATGGCATTCGACCAGCGATCGCGCATATCTGTCATACTAACGTCAATTAAGGGAAGGTTAACATCGGAATTAACGATTAAACCCGTCGGGATTTCCGATACTTCCCCAATTTTTTGCCAATTTCCTGCCAAGTGCTCTTGTAAATAAGATTCCCAGTTTTCCACCTGTTCTGGAGACACCGAGACTACAATCCGTGCACCCCCTTCGGCAAACAGGATTTCATCCCAACGCGAGACGGCTGCTGCATCAGTATTTAAGGTGATTTTCGCCCCTAAATTCCCGCCAATACAGGATTCAGCCAAAGCCACCATTAAGCCGCCTTCCGCCGAATCGTGAGCCGATTGTACCCACCCTTGGCGAATCCCTTCTCTTACAGTTGCTTGCACTTGTCGTTCCAACGGATAATCCACAACGGGCGGTTTGCCCGCAACCATCTCGTGAATGGCGGCTAAATATTCCGAACCGCCTAAAGACACATTCTGGGTTATGGCAGTAATTGGTAATCCTAATAGATAAATCCGATCCCCAGGATTGCGCCACCCTTGTCCACAAACTTGGGTAATATCGGGAATCAATCCCACCATGCCAATCACGGGTGTGGGATAAATAGGCGTCGGGTCCCCTTTGGCATCGAGGGTTTCATTGTAAAGAGAGACATTCCCCCCAGTCACCGGAGTAGCAAACTCGCTACAAGCTTCAGAGATACCTTTACAGGCTGATGCTAACTGCCAATAGCCGATGGGTTTTTCGGGACTACCGAAATTGAGATTATCTGTAACAGCAATGGGTTCGGCACCCACACAGCTTAAATTCCGGGCAGCTTCTGCTACTACTGCCTTTGCTCCTTCGTAGGGGTCCAGATACACATACCGGGAATTGCAATCTACCGTAGCGGCAACTCCGCGATGGGTGGCGGGACTGGAGGAGAGGGGTGCTTGGGGACGTAACCGAACGACTGCCGCATCTCCCCCTCCCGGCAGCAAGACAGTATTATTCTGTACCTGATGATCATATTGCCGATACACCCATCGCTTCGAGGCAATGGTGGGAGTATCTAATAATTGCAATAAAATCTCAGTCCAACTCTGGGATTTGCCTTGAATCTCGATACCTTCTGGGGTGCAAGGAGGAAGAGTCTCCGGAGTCCATTCCCATGCTTTTTGGGCATATTCTGGGGGTTCTGCCATTAACTGGCGATCGTAAATTGGCGTATCTTCCGCTAAAGCGCGGCAGGGGATTTCTGCGGCAACGCCCCCTTGATGGAGAATCCGCACAATCGGTTCAGCAATCACCGTCCCGGCAATCACCGCCTGAAGTCCCCAACGATGGAAAATATCAATCAGTTCTTGTTCCCGTCCCTTGTGCGCCACAAACAGCATTCGTTCCTGGGATTCGGAGAGGAGGAACTCGTAGGGTACCATGCCGGTTTCTCGGACAGGGATTAAGTCTAAATCCAGTTCAATGCCGAGATTACCTTTCGCTGCCATTTCCGAGGTGGAACAGGTAATTCCCGCAGCGCCCATATCCTGGGCGGCAACCACTGCGCCGGTGTTGAAGGCTTCTAAACAGGCTTCAATCAGAGATTTTTCTAAGAAGGGGTCGCCCACTTGAACCGCAGGGCGATCGTCTGCGGATTTATCCGTCAATTCTGCACTGGCGAAACTCGCGCCTCCCATGCCATCTCTGCCGGTGGTAGAACCAACATAGAGGACGGGATTACCGACACCGGAAGCCCCCGATTTAACAATTTCTGGAGTTTCCATAATCCCCAGTGCCATGACATTAACGAGGGGATTGCCAGTATAGGCGCGATCGAAGTACACTTCGCCGCCTACGGTGGGGACCCCAACACAGTTACCATAGTGGCTGATTCCTTCTACAACGCCAGTGAAGATGCGGCGAGTGCGGGGGTCTTCGATATTTCCGAAGCGCAGGGAGTTGAGAAGGGCGATGGGACGAGCACCCATTGTAAAGATATCTCGGAGGATGCCGCCAACCCCGGTGGCTGCACCTTGGAAGGGTTCGATCGCCGAGGGGTGGTTATGGGATTCGATTTTAAAGGCGAGTCGCAATCCGTCTCCGCAGTCTATTACCCCAGCATTTTCTCCAGGACCGACTAGGATGCGATCGCCGGTGGTGGGAAACTGTTTCAGCAGGGGACGCGAATTCTTATAACAACAGTGTTCAGACCACATCACGCCAAACATTCCCAATTCTGCTTTATTGGGATGGCGTTCTAGCCGTTTGACGATTTCTTCATATTCTGCCGGTTTCAGACTTTCGGCAGCGATTTCTTCCGGAGAAAAGGGGGCGTTTGAGATTGCAGACATGGATTACGGCGTTGCACCAGAGTACAGTAACCCTATTTTATCTGGACTTGGGCCATTCCTACGGTTTGATATGTTTTCCTAACAATTCGCCTAATGCTGAGTTGGTCTAGCGATCGCCGCAGCTATGGCATAATGGGTACGGATTGCTTTCAGATGAAGTTTACGACTTGTTATCGGGTAAATGAGGGGTGGAGCGATCGCGCAGGATCCCTAAATTGAAATTGGGCCAGCAAATAATATCGTAATGTCTCGTAACGAAGCGAACACCCGAAAAGAATTAATCGATAAAGCCTTACAGATAGCGGGATGGAATCTCGAAGATCCAAACCAGGTGGGGATAGAGATTCCGGTAGATGGCTACGATGCAGCACCTTGGAACGGAGTTACGGACTATTGTCTGTATCAGCCGAACGGCGAGGCGATCGCGGTTGTGGAGGCGAAGCGACAAAGCCGCGATCCCAGGGTAGCAGAACAGCAGGTGAGGCATTACGTTACAGAGATTGAGAAGCGCCAGAGGTGTTTTTCCTCTAAGCTAAGAACGGCGACACCGAAACAGTTAAATCGCATTATCGCAGATATGTTTTTGAAGAAGCGTAAATTGGAGGTAGCAGATTTGTATGAAGAACCGCTGGAGCGTTTTGGTAGTGAGTATGCTGTGGAACGATGGTTTACCGAGAAACAACAAGCGGAAGATTTGATTGAGTTTACTGAGAACTTGGTAGCTTAAAATATCCAAATAATAATATGTCACGTTTTTTTGATAATACGGAAAAAGCATTTTTAAATGTACTAAGAGAAACGATTAAAACATCTAGCCATATTGATATTTGTGTGGGTTACTTTAATTTAGGTGGGTGGCTGCTAATTGCTGACTTAGTTGATAGATTTTTTACCTTTGAAAGGAGCCGTTGTCGTTTACTTGTAGGTATAAGACCTAGACAAACTGAAATATATGAAACCTTAATTCGTGGAGTATTACCTACACAAAAAGATAAATTGCTAAAATTCACAAATCAACTAAGACTCGGAGAAGTTGAATTAAGATTTACTGTAGCATCTAACATTCATGCCAAACTTTATCTTATATATCAACAGAAATCAAAAATAGCGACTACTGCATTTTTGGGTAGTAGTAACCTCACTTATTCCGGGCTAGAACATCGATTGGGAGAATTAAATGCAAGATTTGATGCTCCAGAAGATTGCCAGGAACTCCAGCAGTGGTTTGATAAACAATGGTCTTCCACGTATGTCAACGATTTTTCCCAAGGTTTTGCTGAATTAATCCTCAAAAAGCAACCACATTTTGCTGCCGACCTTATCGAGGATGTAGCACATTTCTTTATAGAATGGGAAGTAGATTATTTAACTTGTAGTAATGGAAATGATTATTCATTAGAAGAATATATAATTTACGATCCCCGAGAACAAACATATGAAATCAGTTCAGAATTTGAACCTTTTCTCAAAGGTTTAATTAATGAATATGGTGCAAGAGGAATTTACTTGCCTTGGGATAATAATCCAAATTGTGGAACTTTGATGGATATAGTTAATCGGGACGAATCCTCGGATTCTTATTGGGATAGAGATTTTTATTTAAGCTCAAAGCATTTAGCTGAAAAGGATGATTAAAGGATTGGTAAAAAAATTAAAATGGGATAGCCAATGAGTAATAAAGAAGGTTATTATAGATTATTTAGATGTAAATAAAATTGCTTTTTCAGTCACATTTTCTCATGGGTGGAAAAGCTTAACTTTTGGATTTAATTTATATAAAGTTTGGGTCGAGCCATTAGCAAAGAAAGTGATTGGTTCGTGAAATTTGAAGTTACAGGCTTTTCTGGGATCTCTCGACGCATTAGAACGGTTTGGATTGTGCTATTTGATTAAGATGTTGCTAGGTTTGTAACAGCAGTACCGGATAGATTAGGAGGGTTGTAATGGCTCAATTTCAGCTATTTGATGGGGTTAAACTCACGGAAGCAATTCCCTTAACCGATGGGGGAGTGGCGCAGGTGGAAACCGTTGGCACAATTGTGGAAGTTCTGGGAGAGGGAAAGGCTTATCTTGTCGAATTGTTTGGGGGTTGGGTTAAGTACGATGAAAAGGGTAATTTTGTGTCAGCGACTCAGGATGAAGCTGATTCGTTTATGGAGACAATCGGAGTAGAAACCGTTTACCCTCATCAATTAGTTTTAACCATTCCTGCTCGTGAAGCGATGGGAGTTCGAGAACATTTAACAGTAGTCTTAGATAATTTATCGGATGATTTAGTTGCTGAAGTTCGCGATTTTGCCGAATTTTTACAGCAGAAACAGTAACAAAAGTAAGTCAGTTAATCAAATTCTAGCCGACCCGGAACTGAAATCGAAAGTTGATAGAATTTGGGATAGATTATGGTCGTCGGGACTGTCTAACCCGAAGGGGGCATTTGAGATTGCAGATATGGATTAGGGCGTTGCACCAGAGTACAGTAAACCTATTTTATCTGGATTTGGGCCATTCCTACGGTTTGATATGTTTTCCTAAGAATTCGCCTAATGCTTCCTTACTCATTTTGTCTTCCACCACATCCAGGACCATCTGGTATGTCGCATCCGGTGACAAGTTGAGGCGGTATCCGTTGATTCTGAGGAATGTCAACATTACCGCTAAGGCAGTGCGCTTGTTACCATCCACAAAGGGATGATTCTTTGCCAAATGGTAGAGGTAGGCTGCGGCTTGTTCTGGTAGAGTGGGATGCAGAAATTGTCCGCCAAAGGTAGCTTGAGGTTGAGCTAGTGCGGAGTCGAGTAACCCTTCGTCTCTGATCCCAGAAGTGCCGCCAAATTTGTTGAGTTGACGGTTATGGATATCCAGAACTTCGGACATTTCAATAAATCTAGGAGTCTGCAAGGCGACGGAAAACCTCCTCCCATTCTTGTTCGACGGCTAAATAAGCCTGCTGGACTTCTTCTTTGGAGGCATAAGTAAATAAGGGTTGGTCTGGCGATCGCCCTTGTTCGGTGGCTTTACTATTTTCGGGAGTCGATTCAGTAGAGCTATACTGATCAACCAGGTTGATTTGTTTTGAACTCGGTTCCATTTTACTTCCTTCAAAACTACTATTTTTGTAAATTATAGCATATATCAGTCTTCACTAGGTTGTAAAAAAATATTCAACCTTGAAAGTCCTGGATCCTGGAGGGCAAGCATCTTGATCCCTTGCTTTATTCCAACTCATTTAGGCTTGCTATAGCAACGACTTCAGTCGTGATAACGCACCCAGATAACGACTGAAGTCGTTACTACAAACTGAAGAAGATTAGCCCGCGTAGGCGGGCTTTGTTTGGATAGCCCCACCCTTGAGGGTGCGGGCTATATTTCCTACACCTTAGCGACTTCTGAAAAGCGAATCTTCAGATAGTCATCTTCCATTTTTGCGCCGGAGGGTTGTAAGGCTGCTAAGGCTTGGGGTAACACTAAATTTCGACGATGGTTGCCAATGGTAATATTCAACTCATCGGCACTTTTACTGAGATTAATTTGGTCTTTAGGAATCCCTGGTAAATACAGTTCTAAACTGTATTCATTTTGGTGTTGGACGACGCGAACGGTGGTTTCTTTATAGTAAACTTGACTGGGGTCTTCGTCTTTTTCGTACAAGGTTTCTTTGAGGCGATCGAGCGCTTCTAAGCCGCACATTTCCTCAGAATAAAGCGGCACTTCTTTCACCGGCAAGGGACGGAAATTTTCGTGAATTTCTTCTCGGTACTGCTTTTGGTTTTCTTTCCAGCGTTGAAAGAAGGGGTCTGTTACGGTTTCTGGAATAATGCGATTGGCAATAATCAAATCGGTGGCTACATTATATAAGCTCAAATAGGCATGAGCGCGTAAGGATTCTTTAATCACCATTTTTTCGGGGTTGGTGACTAAGCGCACGGAGGTTTGAGTATTGTCGGTTAATACTTTTTCTAATGCCTCAATTTGTTCATAAAACTCATAAGGCGCATCCATCACTTCTTTATCCGGGAGGGAAAAACCTGCGATCGGGCGGAAGATGGGTTCGACGAAGGGCCGGAGGGCGACAGATATGCCTTGGAAGGGTTTATAAAATCGTCTCATGTACCAGCCCCCGACTTCGGGTAAGCTGAGTAAACGCAGGGCGGTCCCGGTGGGTGCGGAGTCAATAATTAGGACATCATAGAAGCCTTCGTCATAATGCCGTTTCATCCGCACTAGACCAAAGATTTCATCCATGCCGGGTAAAATGGCGAGTTCTTCGGCTTGAATGCCATCAAGTCCTCGGGCTTGCAACACTTGAGTAATATAACGTTTAACCGAGCCCCAGTTAGCCTCTAATTCGATGAGTGCGTCGAGTTCTGCTCCCCAGAGGTTCTCTCTCACGAGGCGAGGTTCATGACCTAATTCCATGTCAAAGCTATCGGCCAAGGAATGAGCTGGATCGGTACTCAATACTAAGGTTTTATAGCCTAATTCGGCGCATTGTAATCCGGTGGCAGCGGCAACGGATGTTTTACCCACGCCGCCTTTCCCGGTCATTAAAATTAATCGCATGGATCTTTTACCCCTGCCTGAGAATTGTTAACATCTCTTTACTTTAGCGGTTTTTTTCCGAAACCTGTGGTTTGAAGTGCTGTTTGAGGACGTCGAGGCGGGAGATATCCCAGTAATCGATGTGGGAGATGATTTTTCCTTCGGGGTTGAGTTGCAATTCGCTGCGTCCCGAGATGGCGATCCGAGGTTGCCAGGGGAGGGGGGTGGTCCAATTCAGGGTCCAGCGGGTTTCGATGGTGTCATCGATGCGGCGAATGTCATGTAAGTCCATTTTGATTTGTTTAAACCAGGTGGACATGAAGCCAATCATTTGGCGGTAGCGATCGCACCCCCGAAATTCAGTCATCGGGTCTTTAAAATAAACCGTTTCGCTATAAAGGCTATAGGTCTGATTTTCGGGAAACTGTTGATAGTCTTGTTTGAGAATTTCAATAATGTCCATAAAAAATATACGAAAATTGCTGCAACTTTTAAGAGCAATAATAAACCCCCGGCAATCGCCAGGGGTTGATTGAAAAGGTGATTTACATGAAGGATTGAAAAAGAATTTTCAACCCCTCAATTTCTAACCTTTATGCAAACCATTCTTCGACGGCTTCTTCTTTGGTGTTGGTCCGACGAGCAGGAGTGATCCGATTAAAGTTCATGTGAATCTCGCGGGTTTGTTCACCGTCGGAAGCGACTGCTACGATGGGGTAGTCGATGATGCCATCTTGGAAGGACATCTGGAAGCGGAAGGTCCCATCGGCATTCAGTTTGATAGGACGTCCACCGATAGTCACGGTGGCATCAGGTTCGGTGGCACCGTAGACGATCAATTCAGCATCCGCAACGAGCCAGAATTTGCGAGGACGGTTCGGAGGTGCGGAGGCAAATCCTGCACCGGACATATTCATGCCGACGCCGGACATATTCATGCCGATACCAGAAGCGGTGGGAACCGCCCACATTCCCACGCCGGAGGGGAAGACGTAGGAACTGAGGGACTGTTCGGGGGCCATCGAACCGGGAACGTGCTGCATGGACCCGAAGAGGGAACCGGCAACGCGCTGAGATTCGGCACTTTCGGCCATACCAAAGATTTCGTCGTAGATGGCGTTGGGGCTTGCCACTGGCGCTTTCTTGCTGGGGGGAACCAGTTGCATGAAGGTTTTGCCGCGCAGATCTTCTTCCCATTCGATGGTGAGGAAGTGGTCTTCAATCCAGTCGGAGGGATAAACCGGAGGAATGTGGACGAGGGCGGAACGGGAGAGGACTAACCAGCGACCATCGGCACAACGGTAGCCGATATCAACGACGTAATCGCGATCGCTCACGGGGATCGGTAAGTACCATTCCCGGGCGAGTTCGTCGCAAGGATATTCTTGAATGCTGTGGGGGCTTTGGGTTTCGATGTTGATGTCGGTCACATCGTACAGGCGCAGGGCTAATTGTTGGCCCCCTTGACGGCGCATTTCTTCTTTGTTGGTGTTGGGAATATCCCAGTAGCTATAGGCCCATTGGGGATCGCGGGGTAACAGCATGATTCGGCTTTCACCGTAACCACCAGGTAAATCGCCGAGTCCTTCATCGACTGAGGCGAGAGTTCCACCTGTCCGATCTTCTTGACCCAGTTCAAATTTTGCTGCTTCCACTTCTTCCTGTGCCTCCAATGTACGGGTTTGTTCTACGGAAATCTTGGTGCGTTGTTTTTCTTGAATGGATGCCAGAAGTTGAGATTTCCTCATCCGGCTATAACGAGAGATTCCATATTCACTTGCAACTCGGCGGAGTTGCCGGAGGGTCATCTCTTCTAATGGGGGTCGTTCTTTTGCCATTGTTCTCGTGGCCTCCTATGTTTCGGCTATACGGCAGGTGGGTTGCTTCCGATGTTAAAATTTCTCGTTGTGGTTGATATTGGTTCGAGGAATTACTTCGGAATGTTAGGTAGCCTTGCCTGTAAATGAGCGATCGCGATCCTCCTTCCCTATCCTTAAAGTTTTTATGGCGGGACAAATCCCGAGTTAATTGTGTGAATGGAATTTGTACCGCAGGATAATAAAACTGTTGTCTTACGGTTACCTGGTTGATAAAAATTAGCGGCGGCTCGATCGCCGTTTTTCTTTGTCCCTACGGCTAAGGTCCTGCTAGACGGGTGTGCACTTTGGACTGACTCTGGGTTTTCTTTTGCAACTTTTGATTCAAAAATTCTGAATCAGGATTCGCTTGGGAATAAACCCCCGAGAGTCTTTTTCGTTGAACGGGTCCTCGCTGGATACGCGGACCTATCGTTACCCGAATGGGACTGACCAAATGTTTCCCGAAGTTGAGGGTTTTCCACCTCAAGGGTGTTGACTCTCGATTGGGTCCCTTGGCTGTTGAGTACAGCTTTTTTTTGGGATCGTGGGGGATCGCTTGGTTATGTCTATGTTGCAGAAAAGATTCGATAGGGTCAAGGGGGTACGGCAGGTGATTCTAGGTCAATCTACGGGTTATTACGGATTTACAAGCAGTTCGGGGATCGTAATGTCAGGAATTCTTGATATAAGCCTGGGATCGGGGATCGGGTCCCTAACCGTTTATGTCAAGATTTGATGACAATTGGGGAGCGATCGCTCTTAAGCCTTATAGGGCGGGAGATGTGGGATAGGAAAGACGGGGGATCCCTCGTTATATGGGATCTGATATTGAACGGTTTATAAAAACCCGATGGGGTATGACAGGGCTTCAGCCCTGTCCCGACAAAGAAAAAAACCGAGGGGGTTGGTCCCCATCGGCTTAAATCCTGACTTAATTCGCATTTAGGGTAGGATGACCCAATCCCGAATGCGCCACTGACCGTCTTGGCGAACGAACTGATACTGAACCCGTAAATTGTCATCACGAGTGTTACTGAGTTGTCCATTCTCAAATAACCGGGCGGTTTCACTGACCTGGGCCTCTATGGTGGCGCGGTTAGGGTCTGTGGGACTCATTTCAAAGCCGGTTTCTTTAATACTGTGGTCATATTCCCAATACCAATTTTCCTGACGGGCAGCTTCGGCGCGGCGTTGCCACAAGGAGAGGGCTGGATCCATCAAGATTTCGGGTAATTTTTCCACCTTATGGGTGCTGCCGAGGGCTTCGGATTTGATGGTGAACCATTTTTGAAGGACGCCCTGGGCGATCGCCTGGTTGATAGGTCCGGTCGCCCCTAGTTCTTCTGGGGTGGGTTGAGTGGCGATCGGGATCGCAGATTGGTCAAGCTGAATGCTCAACTGTTCCCCGCGTAATGAGGGTCCTGTTTGAAATAATCCAGCCATCCATCGGAGGGAGTTAATCAGCAACCAAAGCAGCAATAACCCTAGTAATCCACCGACGCCTAATAAAATTAAGCGCTCTAGTTTGGGGTTTTTGCCTTTAGCGCCGGTGCGTCCGACGCCACTGCGACGAGATGGGGGGGTTTCAATGGGTTCTAATCCTCGGACTCGGGCGGCGACGGGTAATTTGCTGCGATCGTCGCGTTTCCCATTACCGGATGCGCTGCGGTCCTCGCTGGGACGAGAGCGATCGCGGATTCTGCCGGGACCCGCAGTATCTGGACTAGAACTGGTGCGAATGGCTGTGGGAAGGGTTGCCAAGGACACGGCTGAGGACGAGAGACTGGGATTTTTGCCGGGAGTCCCATTGCTGGCCCCATTACTATCTAACCGCAAGGTCGTCATGAATGCCGTATCCCGTCTTGGGGTCGGTTGCGGTAATCCAATGGTGACGGGATTTGGGGGCGGTGGGACCACCATCCACTCGTTCACTTCATCGGCAGTTGTTTCGGGGAGGGCCTCTAAATAAGCCTGCACCTGTTCATCGGCAAAATAATCTTTTAACGATGCCTGGGCGGTTGCTAAATCCCGGAAATGGGGAAAGACCTCGGATTGTAGCCACCTTTCGGCATACAAGCACAATCCCGGGAGTAAATCCGGTGAATTCCGCGAATTTTCCCGAATAAAGGTGAGGGTTTCCTGTTCCTGAGTCAATTCCAGGGATTGGGCCGCATCCTCGGTTTGTCCTAATAGAAGGGAACAGACGGATTGTTCCAGGTGGACGTCCTGACGTCGCCCTAAATGAGTCAACAGCATTTGACCCCGGCGGATCAGGGCCGGTTGGCGGGCGGCAAATCCTCGGGCAACGAGGGCATAAACGGCGAGGTAGGTGGCAACAGCGGAGGGACGACGGGCTTCGGCTTCAAATAATTCCTGTTGTTCAGCGGCAGTAAGGTGGCTTCTGAGTTGCTGAATAAAGCGTAAAAAATCATCTACGGACAACCCGGAGCGATCGTCCCCGGTACCATCAATTCCACCCCGTTCCTGCAACATATCTTGCAAGAGTTGCAATCCCCGTTGCCGTTCTTTGCCTCGGGTTTCTGGGAGGGCCAATAGTTCTAAAATCCGGTAGGGTCGGAGTTTATAGAGGTCCGCTTGCATTTCTCCGCGCACTGCGGGAAAGAGTCCTTCGCGCAAGAGCATTTCTTGGCCGTTTTCTAGGGAGATGGCAGCATTTTCATATTTACCCCCCTGCCATTGTTCCCGCCCCAGTTCTAAACAGGCGAGGGCTAAGGTGAGGATAATATCTGCCTCTACGAGTTTGGGGTCTCCGAAGCGGCCATTTTTTAAACTAATGTTGCTACCGCTGAGGACTGGGAGTCCGAGTTTCAAGACCAGTTCATATTCCCCAAGTTCTTGGAGAATCAGTAAGGACCCGATGAAGCCTTCCGAGGGAACATCGATGCTGGGAGTATTCGGGTCAAGGTAAGAGTCACTTGACTCTAGTCCCCCTCTTCCCTTGGAAGAGTCGGCGGGGGCTGACTCTAGTTCATAGGCTTTAGCCAGAAAGCTGGCGTCATATTTTTGACGCTCTTCGGGATCGCTCAGAACGGTATAGGCTTCGTCAATGAGTTGTCTGCGAGCACTTGTGGCGACTTCAGAATATTCCCGCCTTGGGAGTTGCTCTTTGCGATCGCGATGGGCCTGCTTAAGCTGTTCAGCATAGCCAGGGGTTTCGACCCCAGGTACCTGAATTGGCAGGCCGAGAATCCGGTAATAATCGAGTGGCACTAGCACAATCTACTTCCCCTGCTTGATGAGCAACCAGACAAACCAATAGCAGCAAATATAAACGACTAAAAGAGTCCGATAATTATAGCCTTTAGTTTCTATGATAAAAGGTTTCAGAGTTATCTTATCTGGAGAATTGCGCCGTACTTCAAGGTTAATTTAGGGTTCTGCCGTACTAAAGAGGGTTTGCGTGGCTTGCCCGGTGTTGGCTTCTATTTAACAAGGTCCAGGGAGCTTCGTCAACTGGGGGCCAATTCAGTTGGGTTTTCCTGGGGCAGTTGTCCTTACCCCTATAAGCGATCGAACCTTTATGATATGATGTTTGCCCTAGTGGCGATGCTGGTGGATTAATCCCTGATTGGGATAAAACGATAGGGATTGAAATCAATTTAAAGTGACGACAACCGCCGGGGTTCTCCAGCAAAGGGATTGGTTTTCCAGGTTTCCTAACAAAAAAAACTGGGTTTCTTATGTTTTAAGGGGTTAAACCCGGGCAATTCGCTTTTCTTCCGAGGTCTCAACCCTCGGGTTCCAAGCTACCAGGAGACTGTGATGATTCAGGAACGGACTTTACCAACATTTGACGTAAGCACCGTACAACTGTCAAAAGAAGACGGTTTGATGTTGTACGAAGATATGGTTTTAGGGCGCTTCTTTGAGGACAAATGCGCCGAGATGTACTACCGAGGCCGAATGTTTGGTTTTGTCCACCTCTACAATGGACAGGAGGCGGTCTCAACCGGAGTGATCCGGGCGATGAAACGGGATTGGGACTATGTTTGTAGCACCTATCGGGATCACGTTCATGCCTTGAGTGCGGGGGTTCCTGCTAGAGAGGTGATGGCGGAGTTATTCGGCAAGGCGACGGGATGCAGCAAGGGCCGTGGCGGTTCTATGCACTTGTTCTCGGGAGAACATAACTTGTTGGGCGGTTTTGCATTTGTGGCGGAAGGCATTCCGGTGGCAACTGGGGCCGCGTTTCAAAGCAAGTATCGTCGGGAAGCAATGGGAGACGCCGGTTCGGATAGCGTGACGGCTTGTTTCTTTGGCGATGGGGCCTGCAATAATGGGCAGTTTTTTGAGTGTTTGAATATGGCGGCACTCTGGAAGTTACCCATTATTTATGTGGTAGAAAATAATAAATGGGCGATCGGGATGGCCCACGAACGGGCTACTTCTGAACCGGAAATTTATAAGAAGGCTGCGGCGTTTGGGATGGTTGGCGTCGAAGTGGATGGAATGGATGTTTTGGCGGTTCGGACTGCGGCCCTAGAAGCAGTGAAACGCGCCCGCGCCGGAGAAGGTCCTACCTTGATTGAAGCAATGACCTATCGGTTCCGGGGTCACTCCCTGGCAGATCCCGATGAACTTCGCAGCAAGGAAGAAAAGGAATTTTGGCTGTCTCGGGACCCGATTAAACAGTTGAGTGCTTATCTGACGGAGAAGAATTTGGCAACCGCCGAGGAACTCAAGGAAATTGAGAATAAAGTGCAAGCGATTGTGGATGAGTCGGTGCAGTTTGCGGAGAATAGTCCCGAACCCGACCCTTCGGAGTTATATCGCTATGTGTTTGCGGAAGATTAGCCAATTGTAAGTCAATTTCGGCTATTCCTCAGAGGGGGTGCGAGAATGCGCCCCTTTTTTTGGGTAGGTGCGGGTTACGATAGACTTTTGAATGCCGGATTCCGTATCCTACCCGGATTTGGTATCCTCCGGCATCCGGTACTCGGAGATCGGTAAAAACCTTTGGAAAATAAAAAAAGCTGAAACCTTTGCAGCATGAGGGTTACAGCTTTTTTTATACCCTAGACTTAGGAGAGGTTTAGGGTGATGTCTTAGTTAGGAAGGGAAAGAAAAAGGCTCAGTTTAACCCAAACGTTATCCCGATAGGTTTGCCTTGATTTTAAGATGAAACTAAAGGAAAAGGGTTAGAACCCGTTCAAGGGTTTGATTGAAAAACTTATTCAGTATCGGTTAACTTTTCTATCAAGCCTTGGGCTTTTTCAGCTAAACCCGGTGCGGGATTTTCATCTCGATATTCAGAAAGATTTTCTTCATAGGCTTTTTCTTCTGTGTGGATATCTTTAGCTTCTTTTAGCATTTTTTCGTAGGATTCTTCTCGGCTCTCTAATTGATTGTCCCGTTTGTTGTTATCGATTTTATATTCTTCTTTGACTAATCTTGAATCTAAGCCGGTTGCGGCTTGGCTGGGATGAGCGAAGGCGAAGGCACCGGAAAGGCTGATGAAGGTAAAGGCACAGGCGATCGCCATCAGTCCCAAGCGGACTTGTTTTAAAGCGGATAAAATGCGTTGCATATCTAATGACCTCTTGATTAGGGAACTTGTAAAACGAGAATTTGGTTATATTTAGCATCCTAAGATACCGTTGCAGGCTCTTACCTCTACCGAGAGATAGATTAAAGTCGGTCCTGGGTTGTCTAGGGGAGATAGGGTTAACTTTTTAGGGCGATCGCCGGGATTTCAAGTCACGGATTAAACTGGTCCATAAACCGCCGATCAATCCAATCTTTCCAAGTCCAAATTAACCGAAACGGACCTAACCCAAATTTCCCTCGGGAGGCGACTGCTTTTCCCGTACCCGTACCAATTAAGGTTAAAAATTGCTGTTGCGGATGGTAAGAAATTAAGGGTTTATCCTGTAAACTGCGGCAGAGATTTTCAAACAAAGGTTTTCCCTGGCGTACGGCAAAGACTCCTGCTTTGGGTCGCGGATTGTTGAGCAGGGTGGCAATATCTCCGGAAGCAAAGACGGTAGAATGAGAAATAGATTGTAAGTGGTCATTGACTTGGATAAACCCGCGATCGTCTGTGGATAATCCCGAGGCGGATAGCCAATCGGGTGCAGAAGCTTGAGTCACCCAAAATACTTGCTCACACTCTATTTGTAATCCTGATTTACAGTCTAATTTTAGGCGTTCTGAGGGGAGCTTTTCTAACCGGCTAACGGTTTGATTGAGGTGTAGGTGAATTCCCCGATCCTGCATGATGCGGGTTAAGGTTTGAGCAGCATAGCGACTGTGGCTGGAGAGAATGTGACTGCTGCGATGAAAGAGATGATATTCTATATTTTTGTGGTATTTTTGCTCTAATATTTTGTTCAGATGCGCTTGAATCGATAAGGTTAATTCAACCCCACCAGCACCTCCCCCGACAATAGCTACACTGCGGAATTGTTGGGGAGACTGCATGACTTCTTCTCGAAATTGCTGCCAGAATTCTAATAATTTGGGGACGGGTTTAGCGGGAATGCCATAAGTGGCGGCACCGGGGACATTGAGAGTAGCAGGAGTGCTACCAATATCAATAGAAAGGATATCAAAAGGAACGGGGGGATGATGGGTACAGAGGACTTGATTTTGTTGTAAATCAAGACCGATCGCGCGATCGCAATAAAATTCGGCCTCCGCTAAATTTGCCAAGGGTCTCAAATCAATATGTGCTTCTTCAAAGGTATAAAACCCCGCCAAATAACCGGGTAACATTCCCGAATAGGGAGTCTGAAGCACATCGCTAATTAAGGTGATGTGAATTCCAGGGACGGGAGACTTGGCAAACTCTCGCAAGGCGATCGCATGACTATGACCCCCACCGATTAAAACAAGGTGTTTCATTATTTTAGTAGTGGTTGCAGGATTCGAGGTAATCATGTCGGAAATCTGACATCGGACATCCAGACTTGACCACATTCATTTTACTCTACCTCATTCTCCTCCCACCTTATCCATCATTAATCACCAAAAATGATAGGATGAGAGAGAACTAGATTGCTAAAAAAACTGCGTCAATCTTCTGGAGTTGCCATCTTATCGCGTCTTATGAAATCAACCAACGAACTGCTAAGAAACCAAGTAGAAAAAGCCCTAATCGCTGCCTTTGGGGAAGAACTGGCCGGGACTGATCCGGTTTTAGTACCAACGACTAATCCCAAATTTGGGGATTATCAAGCAAATTTAGCCATGTCTTTGGCAAAGCCTTTAAAGCAAAAGCCCCGGGATATTGCCCAAAAAATCATAGAGAATATCGATGTCTCAGAATTTTGTGAACCGCCAGAAATTGCCGGACCGGGCTTTATTAATTTTACCCTAAAACGGAGTTATTTAGAACAGCAACTCGCCGCCATTGAAGGGGATGAACGGTTAGGAATTGAACCCGTTACCCACCCGCAACGAGTGGTAGTAGATTTTTCTAGTCCCAATATTGCAAAAGAAATGCACGTGGGACATTTGCGTTCTACAATTATTGGAGATAGCATCGCCCGAATTTTAGAATTTTGGGGACATGATGTCTTGCGCCTCAATCATGTAGGAGATTGGGGGACACAATTTGGGATGTTGATTACCTATTTACGGGAAGTATCTCCCGATGCCTTAACCACGGCGAATGCGTTAGAGTTAGGGGATTTAGTGGCCTTTTATAAAAAGGCGAAACAGCGCTTTGATGAAGATGAAGAATTCCGGGAGATGTCTCGGCAGCAAGTGGTCAAATTGCAAGCAGGCGATCGCGAGGCAATCCGCGCCTGGGAACTGCTGTGCGAACAATCCCGCCAGGAGTTTCAACAAATTTATAACTTGTTGGATATTCAGCTAACTGAACGAGGAGAATCCTTCTATAATCCGTTGCTTTCTAAAGTTGTAGAAGATTTAGAAAATCAAGGATTATTAGTGGAAGACCAAGGTGCAAAATGTGTCTTTTTAGAGGGATTTACTAACAAAGAAGGGGAACCCCAACCGTTAATCGTTCAGAAGACCAATGGGGGATATAATTATGCCACCACTGACCTAGCGGCATTGCGGTATCGGATTGAAGAAGATAAATGCGATCGTATCATCTATGTCACCGATAGCGGTCAATCCACCCACTTTGCTCAATTCTTTCAAGTTGCTAGACGCGCCGATTGGATTCCCGACAATATTGACGTGGTTCATGTCCCCTTTGGATTAGTTTTAGGAGAAGGTGGAAAGAAACTCAAAACCCGTGAAGGAGACACCGTGCGCTTGCGGGATTTATTAGATGAAGCCGTCCTCCGTGCACGCGCTCAACTCGAAAGCATTATCCAAGAAGAAGGCCGTTCCGAAAGCGCAGAATTCATCGAAAATGTCTCCCGCGTCGTTGGAATTGGTGCGGTCAAATATGCCGACCTTAGTCAAAATCGGAGCAGTAGTTATATCTTTAGTTACGATAAAATGCTCTCCCTCCAAGGCAATACCGCACCCTATATGCTCTATGCCTTTGTCCGCATTCAGGGAATTAGCCGCCAAGGCAATATCGATTTCGACAATCTCAGTTCTGATATTCAAATTAAATTGGAAGAAGAGACGGAATTAGCCTTAGCCAAACATATCCTGAGTTTAAGTGAAGTTCTCAAAGAAGTAGAAAAAGAGTTGTTGCCGAATCGTCTGTGTGAGTACCTCTATCAACTCAGCAAAAAATTCAATCAGTTCTACGAAAACTGTCCCGTATTGCAAGCAGACGAACCACAGCGCACCTCCCGCTTATTGCTTTGTGATTTAGCAGCAAAAACCTTAAAACTTGGGTTGTCTTTATTAGGGATCCAACTCATTGACCGGATGTAAAGCATTGGGTGCATTAGAGCCTGAGTTTTGGATTCGTAATGCACCCAATTATATCAAACTCTATTCGTTTGAATCATGTACGATATCTTATGTCGATTTCTAATTGATAAATTTAGCCGGGACTTTGCCTCCTTGTTAATGGGAAAACCCATCGACTTAACGATTTTCAGTCCCAAAGAACTCTCCGTACTCCGTAGAACCCATTCGCGCCGATTCTCTGATTCTCCACCAGTCCGAACATTCGGTATTGCATATAGAATTCCCAACCGACCCCGATGAAGAGATTCCATTTCGCATGGCCGACTATCGGCTACGCGGGTATCGACGCTTTCGGGAAAAGATATGCGCCAGGTGGTGATTTACCTCAGAAAAACCAATTCGTCATTAGTCCATCAAACCGAATTTATTCTCCCACAAATGACTCATCGGTTTGAGGTCATCCGTCTCTGGGAGCAACCCACCGAACTGTTTTTAAATGCACCGGGTTTATTTCCATTTGCTGCCTTAACCCGCACAGAAAATGCCGAAGAGGTGTTAAACGAAGTTGCTCAATTAATTGAACGCATCGATAACCGACAACAACAGGCGAATTTAGTAGCGGCTTCTTCGGTTCTAGCTGGGTTAGTATTAGATCGAGAGTTAATTAACAGGATTCTCCGGAGGGACATTATGCGTGAGTCACCCATTTATCAAGACATTTTAGCCGAAGGACGCCAGGAAGGACGCCAGGAAGCGATCGCCGAAATTGCCAGGAATCTACTGCTCAGTGGAATGTCCGTGGAACAAATCATGAATGTCACAGGATTAACCCGAGAACGAGTTGAGCAATTGACTAACCGCGATTCCGAGTAATTCGCTGGATCCGGTTCAGTTGAAAAGTTGGGTAAAAATGCCTGGATTCGATGCCAATACAGGGATGACAGGCATTTTTATTTAAACTTATCAACAGAGTTAATCCATCTTTATAGACTTCTATTATTGCTATGCGTGAATCATCCATTTATCAAGAGATTTTTGCCGAAGGTTTCGAGATTGGTTTCAAAGAAGGACTAGAAGAAGCACGTCAGGAAGCACGCCAGGAAACGATCGCCGAAATTGCCAGGAATCTACTGCTCAGTGGAATGTCCGTGGAACAAATCATGAATGTTACGGAATTAACCCGAGAACAAATTGAAGAACTAACCCCCCGCGACTCCGAGTAAGGCGCTAGATCCGGTGCAGTAGAAAAATTGGGTAAAAAATGCCTGGATTCGATGCCAATGCAGGAATGACAGGCATTTTTATTTAAAGGTATCCCCGCTTACCCACGGAGTGAATCCATCGTTGTAAACTTCTATAATGGCAGAATAAACCGCCATTTTAAGGAGCTTCTTAAATGAATTTAGCGATACTGTTCGGGTTGGGAATTTGTACTGGATTGCTGGCGGGACTGTTTGGATTAGGCGGAGGAATTTTGATTGTCCCCGTCTTAAACTTATGGGGATTTCCTGTAGTGACTGCTGCTGCCACCAGTTTAATTGGGGTATTTTTAACCGCACTATCTGGCACGATTCGATATAGTTGGACCAACCAACTAAACTGGCGAAATGCGTTGCAAATTGCTCTGTTTGGGGTTCCTGCGGTCCAAATGGGAGCTTGGCTGGCTCGACATCTTCCTGATAGCTGGTTGGCTATTTCTTTTTCTATATTATTATTAGGAGCTATTTATTTAATGGGATTAAGAAAGACCTTAATTGATACGGAAAGTTTTGCCAACTTACTAGACTTAGATTCTTCGGACATTTCGGGCAAAAATCAGACCCGTTCCCGGTGGGAGTTTGCCAAAATTGGTTGTCTCGGAGGTGCGATCGCCGGATTATTTGGGATTGGCGGTGGCATTGTTATGGTTCCCTTACAAGTCTTACTCCTGGGAGAATCCATCGCCTCCGCCGTCCCGACAACCCTCGCCGCAGTCACCGCGATCGCCGCTTCCGGTTTAGTCCAATATGCCTGGAATGGCAATGTTTTGTGGATTCCCGGTTTATGTATCGGTTGCGGTGGCATCCTCGGGGTGCAACTGGGAACCCGCCTCCTGCCTCACCTCAGCGCTACCTTAATTAATACTCTATTCCGCCTCATCCTATTTGTCTTATCTGTGTACATGATGCATCAAGGGTTAGTCAGCGCGATCGTATAAATCCCAAAAGTATTTGTTGGCTATTGACGATTGTCCCCCAACCGAGATAATCTAACCCCAACCTGATTAGATAAATTGCCATGTCTACCCTGTTAATTCAACTGCTTGTGATTGGATTAGTTGCCGGTGTCGCCGGTGGAATGTTTGGCATTGGTGGGGGTGCGATTATGGTCCCTGCAATGGTTTTGGTGCTGTCATTAGACCAAAAATTGGCAACGGGAACCTCTATCGCTGCTCAAATTTTACCCATTGGATTATTAGGTGCAATGGTCTATTATAAAAATGGCAATTTAAACTTTAAATATGCAGCAGTCATCGCATTGGGTTTACTCATTGGAAATTATTTTGGTGCTTTATTTGCCAATCAACCCTTTATCAGTAGCGAATTTATGAAAAAACTATATGGGGCTTTCTTATTCCTCCTTGGGTTTAGATATTTGTTTCCAAATTTGTTTACCCGGTAATGGCTATAAAATCCTACACTCTAAAGGGGGGGTCTACAGGGACAAAGCCTGCCTCCGCAGGCTGTTCAACAAAAAAACTTTAGACAATCCGATTTGATAGTATAGATTAAATTAATACAAATAGAGAGAGAAAGTTAAATGAGTTTAAGACAATTTCCCGAGGGATTTCTCTGGGGTGCAGCAACCGCTGCTTATCAAATCGAAGGCGCGTGGAATGAAGATGGCAAAGGGGAAAGTATCTGGGACCGATTCACCCATCGCCAGCATACAATTCTGAATGGGGACAACGGGGATGTTGCTTGTAACCACTATCATAAAATGCCGGAAGATGTGGCATTAATGCAGGCATTGGGGTTACAAACCTATCGCTTTTCTCTCTCTTGGCCTCGAATTCTACCGGAAGGAAGAGGTCAAGTCAATCCCAAAGGATTGGAGTTTTACGATCGCCTGGTAGACCATCTCCTGGAAGCCAATATTATCCCCAATATTACCTTAAATCATTGGGATTTACCCCAAACCCTCCAAGAACTTGGCGGATGGGTAAATCGCGATAGTATAGATTGGTTTGCAGACTATGCGCGAGTCGTGTTTGAGAAATTAGGCGATCGCGTTCCCTTGTGGACGACTCACAATGAACCAGCAGTCCTCGCCTTTATGGGATATGCTTTCGGGAACTTTGCTCCTGGTATAGCAGACTATTCCCAAGCCTATCAAACCTCACATCACCTGCTGGTTGCTCACGGAAAAGCCGTACAAATCTTTCGAGAAGGCAACTATAACGGTGAAATCGGCATTGTGCTAAGTGTGAATCACTATCAACCCGCCAGCGATCGCCAAGCAGACATCGCCGCCTGTGAGCGAATGTATCAAACCAGTACCGCCTTATTTGCTGATCCTCTATTCAAAGGAGAATATCCCGAACCCTTATTTAACTGGATTGGTTGCCACGCAACAAAAATAGAAACCGGAGATTTGGAACTCATATCGACCCCCATCGACTTTGTAGGGATTAACTATTATTTTACCTTAAACGTTGCCTTTGCTCAATGGGGAGGATTATTCAAACTAAACTCTACCCAAGTTTCTGCACCCGGTTGGGGTCAAACCGATATGGGATGGGGAGTCAATCCGCCCGGATTAACCTCAGTTTTGTTAGATTTTAAAAACCACTATGGCAATCCGAAACTCTATATTACTGAAGGCGGTTGTGCCTTGCAAGATACTCCCAATTACGAGGGATTTGTAGAAGATTGGGGACGCATTAATTACTTGCGATCGCACTTTATTGCCGCTCATGATGCCATTGCCGATGGCGTCAATTTACACGGATATTATGTGTGGACCCTGATGGATAACTTTGAATGGGCACATGGATTTTATCCCCGATTTGGATTAGTTCGCGTCGAATTTGACAGCGGTAAACGCATTCCCAAACAAAGTGCCTGGTGGTATCGCGAAGTCATGAACCGAAATGGGGTAGAGGAATAGGATTTCCACCGGATAATAGGCCCAAACCAAGAGGCGATCGCCCCAACCGATCCACCAGTAACCCTGCCGACAATGTAGGATACCCCACCAAGGGCGATCGCATCGACTTATAATAGAGTTAGCAATTTTATAAATAGTAGGGATAGAGTCAACCCTGATGAATGTAAGCGAACTCAAAATTAATTTACCCCCAGGCTTGTCTGAGGACGAAGCTAAACTTTTTTTAGCCATCAAACTTTATGAAGTGAGCAAAGTCTCTCTAGGACAAGCGGCACAATTAGCCGGATATTCTAAACGAAGTTTTATGGAAATTTTAGGAAAATATCAAGTTCCAGTCTTTGCCTATTCTACTGAAGAATGGCGAGAAGAATTGGGATTATAAGTTTTAGAAACACAGGAACCGATCGCCTATTCCGTACCCAGCAAAGCCCCCTCTCCTTACAAGCGGAAGTTTTTTACACTCATAGTGATTTCCCTTGTTATTAACTGCACCTCCCTCCGGTCCCCTCCCCTTGGCAAGGGGAGGGTTAGGGTGGGGTTCTTCTTGAGCGATCGCCTTCCCTTGTTATTAACTACACCTCCGGTCCCCTCCCCTTGGCAAGGGGAGGGTTAGGGTGGGGTTCTTCTTGAGCGATCGCCTCCTTATCCCCAACTTCACAGGAAGCCCGATCGCCCTTTGACACAATTTCCACCTCTATTGCATCCTTCCCGATAGAATTGCTCAAAATTCGCACTGTTTCATCCTTCCTCAACCCCTATCACTTCTCACTCACTTACAAATTATTCATTGTATTAAAAAAGTAAAGATTTTCTGGTAGTGGCTAAACTTGCGCCCACTCCCCAACATTCCCTCTGTAATTTCACTAATTGACTGATACATCAATTTTAAAATTCCCCGATATATTCGTATTAATACTATTGCCAAAAAACAGTAAATAACCATCAATTTACAAATATTAATTTAATAAATTTGTGGACAAAGAAAAATTGCGTGATATACTAACGGCAAGATTGCAAAACTACAGGAGGTCATCAAGAAAATCAGTAAATTCTTGGAATCACTCCCCATAAAATTAAAACGGTTTTCTCTACCGTTAAATCCACTATCTAACCGCTTCACCCAAAAAGTATCCCCCAATTGGTTGATTTTAAAAGTGCGCGGTTTGAGTTGAATCGCAAAAAACCAGTTCATCCAAGTAGGTGAACCTCAATAGACTTGAAACCCTAAATAAAAGACCCTTATCTGGTCATTCCCGCGTCAGACACCGAATCCAGGGTTCTTATCTCAGATTTCCTCTGGACTTTAATAATAAGCACCTCCAGATCTGTGCAACCCAGGTGTCACGCCCAATCGGGTTGATTGCACCTTTTCCACAGAGTCAGAATTGACCCCGTTTTACCCGCCTAACGTAAAGCTTTGTAACAATATCCGAGATTCGGCGTAAAAACCGCATTTTCCAGCAGAGACAGTCCTAGAGAAGGGAATAGAAGGCGATCGCACCCTGACCCGAATCAGACGGATCCCCCTAAATCCCCTTTAAAAAGGGGGACTTGGAAATCCACTCCGGTCCCGATCGCCCCCCAAACCCCAACCGTGATGCTGTTTGTAGCAAGGAGTGCGTTTATTTGATGAGTCTCATGCCTTGGCGATCGCCCATTGCCACTTCTCGGCAAAATTCCCCTAACCTTCCACAGGAGAGGGTTTCAGCGGCATCACCCCGTCAAATTTTCTCCCACCACCATTTATCCCTGCATAAAACTCATCCCGCTTCCCCAGTAAATAAATAGAGTCATTTCACCGGAGTCTATCGAAGACAAACCAGATGCGCCCCCACCCCTAACCCACTCCGTAAAACCGCCCCCAATCATCCCCACCCAGGCACCGAATCCAACCCAAACCCGTGCCTCACACCGAAAAAACAGCCTACACCATCAAACAAAAACGAGGATAGAACCATGTTGAATACCAACCTTGCCAACTCCACTCACGCCGCCTTAGTAGAAGAGTCCCTGAAAAACGCCTACAACACCTTAAGCGACTTCGCCAACCGTGAAGAATTTCTCCTCAAAATCCAAACCGCTTTTGGCGAAACCTTCCATGCGGATAAATTAGAAGGGTTACGGCAGCAGTGGATTGCCGGAGACTTTGCATCACTTCCGCAAATCGAAATCCTCACCGGAACCCAACTCCGTGGCGCAAATGCTGCTTATGCCGGAGAAAATAATACGATTTACTTCTCCGAAGACTTTCTGAGTCAGTATGCGGATAATCTTTCCGCCATTAACAGCGTGTTGTTGGAAGAAATCGGCCATTATGTGGATTGGCAGATTAATGATGAGGATACTCCAGGGGATGAAGGGGAATATTTTTCTAATTTAGTGCAAGGGTTTGAGTTGAGTGAGTCTCAGGTTCAGGCGTTGCAGGGTGAAGATGATGCGATCGTTTTGAATGGAGGGTTTACTATTAAAAATAGTAGCTTGAATAACCAATCTCTTCTATTGCCTTTATCGTCTAACATTCAAGGGGAACAATCAGCTACAAGTTTTTCAAATGGATACAGTTGGAATGCTGATTCTGCTTTTAATAGTTTAATTGAAGAACGAAATAAAACTCAAATTGTTTTTATCAACGGAATTCAAACTGATAAAAATTTATTTGAAAAAACCGCAGAAAACTTATCGGAACAAGTAAATCTAAACCATCCTGTAAATTCAGCAATTTACACTCCAGTACATAATCCTTCTTCTGTAGAGATAGGACCGATTCCAATTGTTTCATCAGTGATGGCTTTAGAAGAGACTTATACAGATTTTCATGAAATTTTATCTAGATTGCTTTTTAAGCCAGCACTGGAAAAATGGAACGAAACAGTTGATTTTTTAAGTCCAGAATGGTTGGAAAACATAATTAAAAAAGATTTAGTAGATGGAGTTAGTAAGCATTCTGATTTATTAAGAATAATAAACGAAGAAGGCGCTAAAAGAATAGTTGATTTTTTAGAAAAATATGGAAATTTAGATGAATTTTTGTGGGAAGTAGAGAAACAATTTCTTATTCCAGGTAATACTCCCAATGATTTGTTAGAATCCTTACATCAGTTTATGTCTGATAATCCTAGTATAGCAAGTAGTGATGTTAATTTCGGTGGAGCTGGTGCTACTGGATGGGTTGATAATGCAACTAACTTACTCAAAAGTGATAGTAATAATTCTCTAATTATTGTTGCTCATTCTCAAGGAAATTATTTTGTTGAAGATGCCCTTAGAAATACTCGCTTTTCCGGAACAAATCCGGAAAAAGTAAAAATTATTAGGTTAGGTTCTCCAACTAATTATGAATCGCCAACTTCTACAGGTTTTGTAATTTCTAAATATGAAGACGAAGGAGATCCAGTTCCCAAGCTACAATTTTCTGGACTTCAATCAAATAAAAACAAGATTCTGCATTTTCTCACAACGTTACCCGACTTAATGGGCGATATATTGAAGGGTTTAGGTATTCACCACAGTGCAGACCTTCCTTTTGTGGGTTATTTTAACCGAGAAGATTTCAAGGCCGATTTTCGAGATAGTTTTGAAGCACTCAATCCAAAGGGTTATTACTTTTCTCCGCTATCACCATCTGGTGTACCCACATTAACGGAAAATGGTTGGGTATCCACGGGTTCTAATCACGGAGACTGGATAGAAGGACAAGAAATTGCCAGAGGGGAAGTATTTTTTGATCTTGCAGGAAATGATGTTGTCCGTGCGAAGGGAGGAGACGATATCATTAATGGGATGCAGGGCTATGATTTTCTAGATGGAGGTAATGGTAACGATGTAGTAAATTATTCTCTCAGCGATCATGGCATTTCTCTTAAAATAGACAAATTAGGTGGTTCTGATATTTATCGAGTAACTGATGATGGATATGGAAATGAAGATATTCTTGTTGATATTGAAATAATTATTGGTTCAAATGCAAAGTTTGGTGGATTTGTAGGCCCAGTACCTCCAGGAACTCAAAGCTTTGCTGATAAAATTTCTGGTGGAAACGGTAATGATTACTTTTTTGGACTTGGGGGCAGTGATGAATTAAAGGGAGGCGCAGGACGTGATTTGTTAAATGGGGGAAATGATGCAGATTGGATTTATGGAGGAGATGAAGATGCTGGAACACCGGGAGATATAATTATTGGCGGTGAAGGAAGCGATAAAATTTGGGGTGGAAAAGGTGTAGACGAAATTCATGGAGATCGAAACGAAATTCAAGATTATGATGGAGATATTGTTGTTAGTGATGCTGAAGCCAGCTTTACCTCCTTTAGTTCAACACTTAACGCCGAAGCATCTGAACAAGGATTCAATCCTGGTTTGGTATTAAATTCTCTACCTCCAGAAGCTTCTAATTTTAATACTACTGGAGTTTATGAAGATGAAATATATGGTGGCGATGATGCAGACAGAATCTATGCAGGCTTTGGTAATGATACAGTTTCTGGGGGTCATGGTAATGATTTAATTTATGGGGAAACAGGAGCCGATCTTATCACTGGAGACGACGGCCACGACAGCATCCAAGGCAACGAAGGAAACGATAACATTTCCGGTGGCGACAACGAAGACACCATCCAAGGCAACGAAGACAACGATATCATCACCGGCGACAACGGCAACGACTACATCGAAGGCAACACCGGCGACGATCGCATCTCTGGCGGCAACCAGGATGACCAAATCTTCGGCAACGAAGGCGAAGACAACATCACCGGAGATGCCGGTCAAGATAACATCGAAGGCAACGACGGCAACGACAGCATCCAAGGCAACGATGGTTTAGACACCATCTCCGGCGGCAACGCCAAAGACACCATTTCCGGCGGCAACGACAGCGACCAAATCTTCGGAGATGCCGGAGACGACAGCATCACCGGAGATGACGGCGACGACTACATCAGTGGTGGCGACAACAACGACATTATCGCTGGCAACTTCGGCAACGACAGCATCCAAGGAGATGCCGGAGACGACAACATCTCTGGCAACGAAGACAACGACACCATTTCCGGCGGTGACGACAACGATCGCATCACCGGCGACAGCGGCAACGACAATATCCAAGGAGATGCCGGAGACGACAACATCACCGGAAATGCCGACCAAGATTATATAGAAGGCAACGACGGTAACGACAGCATCGAAGGCAACGATGGTCTCGACACCATCTCCGGCGGCAACGATAAAGACACCATTTCCGGTGGCAACCACAATGACCAAATCTTCGGAGATGCGGGAGACGACAGCATCACCGGAGATGATGGCGAAGACACCATCAGTGGTGGCGACAACAACGACATTATCGCAGGCAACCTCGGCAACGACAGCATCCAAGGAGATGCCGGAGACGACAACATCTTAGGCAACGACGGCGACGACATCATCAACGGCGGAACCGACAACGATCGCATTTCCGGGGATGACGGCAACGATCGCATATTCGGAGATGCAGGCAACGACAACATCACCGGCGACCTCGGCAACGATATCATCAACGGCAACGACGGCAACGACAACATCACCGGCAACGAAGGCGAAGACATCATTCACGGTGACGCCGGAGAGGACATCCTCCAAGGCAACGACGGCCAAGACTTGCTGTATGGCGAAGACGGCAACGACATCATGACCGGAGACAGCGGAAACGACACCCTACATGGTGGCGATGGCAACGACCAAATGAGTGGCAACGATGACCAAGACTTGCTATTTGGCGACAGTGGGGATGATGCGATCGCCGGAGACAACGGCCAAGACACCCTACATGGCGGAACCGGCAACGACTTAATGAGTGGCAACGCCGACAACGACATCCTCTACGGCGACGACGGCAGCGACACGATGACCGGAGATGATGGCGAAGACTTCCTCTCCGGTGGCGCAGGGGATGACCAAATGAACGGTAACGACGGTCAAGACCTCCTCTACGGCGATGGCGACAACGACATCATGGCCGGAGACAACGGCGATGACACCCTTCACGGCGGAACCGGCAACGACCAAATGAGTGGCAACGCTGACCAAGACCTCCTCTTCGGCGAAGACGGCAACGACCAAATCACCGGAGATGGAGGCGAGGACACGCTTCACGGTGGCGCAGGGGATGACCATATCAGTGGCAACGACGGTCAAGACCTCCTCTACGGCGATAGCGACAACGACACCATGACCGGAGATGCCGGAGAAGACCTCCTCTATGGCGGAAGCGGCGATGACCAAATGAGTGGCGGTAGCGAAAACGACCTCCTCTACGGCGAAGACGGCAACGACATCATGGCCGGAGACGGCGGCGAAGACTTCCTCTCCGGTGGCGCAGGGGATGACCAAATGAGTGGGAACGACGGCGACGACACCCTCTATGGCGATGGCGACAACGACATCATGGCCGGAGACAACGGCGACGACACCCTCTACGGCGGCGCAGGCAACGACCAAATGAGTGGCGGCAACGACATCGACCTTCTCTACGGCGAAACCGGAGAAGATATCCTCGCCGGGGATGCGGGAGACGATAGTTTATTCGGTGGCGAAGATGATGACGAACTCTACGGCGGCGATGGCGACGATTTCCTCGTCGGTGGCGCAGGTGCCGACTTCCAGGATGGCGGCGCAGGTGACGATACTGTATCTTACTTCAACTCCCCCGCACCCATCTACCTCCACCTGCAACCGGGACGCGGCGTCGGTGGCGATGCCGAAGGGGACAGAATTCGCAACGTGGAAAACGTCGAAGGTTCCGAATATAACGATACCCTGATCGGCGATAACGGTGCCAACGTCCTCAGCGGATTAGGCGGCGACGACATCCTCGATGGCAAAGTCGGTTCCGATACCTTAATCGGTGGCGAAGGCAACGATTACCTGGATGGACGAGAAGGAGATGATGTTCTCGACGGCGGATTAGGCAACGACAGCATTCTCGGACGTTCCGGCGATGACACCATCTCCGGAGGCGCAGGCACAGATTTCCTCGATGGCAGTTCCGGCGACGACTCCATCCACGGTGGCGCAGATAATGACGAAATTTCCGGCGGTTCCCACAACGACATCTTATATGGAGACAGCGGCAACGACCTCATCGACGGCGGTGCAGATCACGACTATATCGACGGTGGCGCAGACAACGACACCCTCAAGGGACATTCCGGCGATGACACCCTCTTCGGCAAAGAAGGAAACGACCTCCTATTCGCACATACCGGCAACGATATCCTACATGGCGGCCAAGGGGAAGATACCCTCCATGCAGAAAAAGGAGATAACATCCTCTACGGCGGACTCGGCAACGACCATTTATATAGTGGTGCCGGTAAAGACACCTTCATGCTTGGCCTTGGGTTTGGAGTAGAATTTATCTATAACTTCGACTTCGCCAAAGACAAATTCGGGTTTATCGGCGACCTCACCGAAAACCTAATCTCCTTCACCGCCGGTACTAACGAATTTATCAACGATACCCTCATCCATTACACCGGCAACAACGAACTCCTCGCCGTCCTCAAAGGCATCCGCATCGGCAGCGAACCCACTGCGCCAGAACTCTCCGTGATTCCTGAAATCACCCTCTCCGAACTGCCTGCGGAAACCGAAACCGCACCCAGCGAAACTACCATTATCTTTGCACCCCAACCCAACACCCCGCCAATCTCTCCCCCCGTCATCCAACCAAACAACCCACCCGTTGCCGGAAATCCAGGACAACCGAACAACCCACCCGTTGCCGGAAATCCAGGACAACCAAACAACCCACTCGTTGCCGAAAATCCGGTAGAACCAACTCCTCCAGTATCGGAAAATCCAGTAGAACCAACTCCTCCAGTATCGGAAAATCCAGTAGAACCAACTGCGCCAGTATCGGAAAATCCAGTAGAACCAACTCCACCAATATCAGAAAATCCAGTAGAACCAACTCCACCAATATCAGAAAATCCAGTAGAACCCACCCCACCTGTGGGGGAAAATCCAGTAGAACCGACTCCACCAGTATCGGAAAATCCAGTAGAACCAACTCCACCAATATCGGAAAATCCAGTAGAACCAACTCCACCAATATCGGAAAATCCGGTACAACCAACTGCGCCAGTATCGGAAAATCCAGTAGAACCGACTCCGCCAGTATCGGAAAATCCAGTAGAACCGACTCCGCCAGTATCGGAAAATCCAGTAGAACCAACTCCGCCAGTATCGGAAAATCCAGTAGAACCCACGCCACCCGTTACTGAAACCCCAGTACAACCGGATCCTCCCGTTAACCTCACAGGAGGATCGAGTACCGATACCTTAACCGGAGGCAGTGGCGATGATACCCTTGACGGCAACTCGGGGGATGACGAAATCTTTGGCGGCGCAGGGAAGGATATCCTCACCGGAGGCACGGGAGATGATACGCTGTATGGCGGTGCAGAGGATGATACTCTCACCGGCGGCAACAATCGCGATCGCCTCTACGGAGAAGACGGCAACGACATCCTCGATGGCGGCGCAAACGATGACACCCTCACCGGAGGCGCAGGGGATGATACCCTCACCGGCGGACAAGGCAAAGATGTATTTATCCTAGAATCCGGTTTGGGAGTTGATGTGATTGCAGACTTCACCCCCACTGGCGGGAATGGAGATGCGATCGCGATCGGCAGCAATCTCACTTTTGACCAACTATCGCTCACACAACAAGGAGACAACACTCTAATTCACATTGCCACTACCGATGAACTGTTAGCCGTCCTCAATGGCGTCAACGCTAATTCTCTCACAAATTCTCACTTTATGCCGATTGAGTAGGAAGTTGGGACAATCCAATTGATAGGGGTTGTCCCCCATTGTGAGGACCCAACCAGGTGGCGATCGCTTGCAACAGTAGGGGTTTTTACGCTTAAGTGCACCTCCGGTCCCCTCCCCTTGCCAAGGGGAGGGTTAGGGTGGGGTCCCTCTTGGGCGACCACACGTCACATACTATGAGCAGAGATCGCGCCTGTGTGGAGACTGGTCCAACCTCTTTCCTCCTGATGTGGCGATCGCTCGTCAAGAGGACCTTCCAACTAAGCATTCCTCTTGACGTGCTTTATGCACGTCAAGAAGACCCCACCCTAACCCTCCCCTTGCCAAGGGGAGGGGACCGGAGGTGCACTTAATAGTAAGGCAATCAGCATGAGCATCAAAACCTACTCTTGTAAGCCTCCGGACCCTTCCCATAAACCCATTCTTCCCGCCATGTCTCTATAATTTTATGCTAAAGCTGTAGAGTACATCAAGCAGAAATTAACGGTATGGCTGGACATAGTAAATGGGCTAATATTAAACGGCAGAAAGCTAGAGTGGACGCGGTGAAGGGGAAAACCTTCACAAAAATCTCGCGGGAGATTATCGTTGCGGCGCGCAGTGGCGTTCCAGATCCGGATGGCAACTTTCAGTTACGCACGGCAGTGGATAAGGCAAAGGCGGCAGGGATTCCCAATGAGAACATCCAACGGGCGATCGCCAAGGGTGCTGGAACCTGGGATGATGCCAGCAGCAACTATGAAGCAATCCGCTATGAAGGATATGGTCCCGGTGGTGTGGCGGTAATTGTGGAAGCGCTGACGGATAACCGGAATCGGACTGCTGCGGATTTGAGGGCCGCTTTTAGTAAGAATGGCGGCAATTTAGGTGAGACTGGATGCGTGAGTTGGATGTTTGAACTCAAAGGCGTGGTGACGCTTCAAGGGGAAATAGAGGAAGATGAACTCTTGGAGGCATCGGTAGAAGGGGGTGCCGAGTTTTATGAAGCTACGGAACTGGATGAAAATACATCGGGATATGAAGTGTTTACCGAAGCCACTAATTTAGAAACCCTCAACCAAACCTTAAAAGAGCGGGGATATAAGATTATTAATGCAGAATTACGGTGGATTGCTAACAATAATGTAGAAGTAACGGACCCCGATCAAGCGCGATCGCTCCTGAAAATGATGGATGCTTTGGATGATTTGGATGATGTCCAAAATGTCACTGCCAATTTTGATATGGCGAATGAATTAGTAGAAATGAGCGTGGTATAAGACAAAAACAGGCTAAATCTATAGTAGGCTATCACACCATCAGAGGTTTAAAGCCTCCTCTGGCGGTGTTTATAGCCTCACCCACTAGCGTCTTTTGAAGCTCAATAAAACAAGGAAATGCAAAATCAATACAATCCACACTTCTAACCGAATGCCATAAGCAATAAGTGCCGGGGACTGGGGTTGCTGGGGAAGGGTGTTCACTTCCTGCATGGGATATAATACCGGCATCTGCGGGTTGAGCGAGATAGCGGTATCTAAGTCCTCCATCGCCCGGATTAAGGTTTTGACCTGAGAGGGTGACAAGGCAGGGGAAACCCATACGGGGCAATTGTTTGAGATAATGAAGAAGTCGTAAAAAAGCGGGT
>NZ_JAMXFC010000040.1 GCF_025370755.1 Laspinema sp. D2d
CAAGGGGAGCCTAGATGCAAGTCGGGCTCCCCTCTTTATTGCTTTCGTGTCACTGGCTTAGTCTAAACTCCAGTTAACCAGAATAAATACCTAAAAGATACTCCAAGACCTTGGAGGGTTTGGAATACTCTGCTCAACAATCAATCCTATTGCCTTTCTGGGTGTCAGATGATCAGTAACAGCACAGAATAAACCCCTGCACCCGTAGCAAAGGCCCAAAATTGGGTTTCTCGTTCTTCCGGTAGTTCTTCCTTAAGAATATTGAGAATAATGCCTCCCGCTAAAAAGGCAAATAGCAGGGCGATCGCCTCATGAGAAATAGTCGTTACCCTACCGATCGCCCATCCGACAATCACCGACGTTGCCAATACCCAGCGCCCCTTATGATTGTAAGCCCGTTTGTGATGTTCCCGTAAGCCAAAGTCATTAACCAGAAAATGTAACCCCATAGCGATGAAAAAGAGCCATAAACTCAAAACACTCGCTTCTTCTTCGGGATGGGCCAGCAGATAGCCAATGAGGGCATTATAAAGCCCAAAAGAAATAATATGTAACCAAAAAACTCTCTCGCTCGTTCCATGTCCTCGCCCGATTTTAAGTTGGTGCTGTCGGGATGTCTTTGCTAATTTTTCCAACCCATAAAATAGAGAAAATCCTAATAGGGACATGAGATAAACATGGTGTTCTAAAAATTCTAAGCCATTGAGGGATGATGCCTCAACCGTGGCTTGTCCTTCACTCAGTTCAGGAAAAATGTGAATAAATGTGTAAGCGACAGATACACCCCCCGCCATAGAAAGCCAGTAATTACGCGGGACTGAACCCAGAAAGAGTAGATTTTTGGCCCAAATATGAACGATCGCTAAGGCGATCGCAAAGAGGAAAGATAAAGTCATAGAGTAAATGAAAAGATTGAGACTATTTAGGGAAAAATCCCTCTGAGAGTTTCAGCCAAACAATACAGGTTGTCCCCGAATGATCGAAACTAGATCGGTTTTGCCAATTGGGGTCTCGCCATTGTGGGGGAGTGGGACTAAAAACCTCGATTTCCCCTTGCATTTGGGTCATCAATTCTCGGGCGATCGCCAATCCTAGTCCCGTCCCGGGAATATCACTCTGGGCTTTGACTCCTCGATAATACCGTTGAAATAACTGTTCTAAGTCTTGGGGAGGAATGCCGATACCCGTGTCACTAATGGCGATCGCCATCAAGGTTACCCCCTCCATTGGGCGCTGATCCCCCACTTTCACATAAATTTTGCCTCCGGAGGGGGTATATTTCAAGGCATTGTCAATCAAATTGCTCAATACTTCCCGCAGGGCTTTGGGAGAAGCGAGAACCGCAGGCAATTCCGAGGGGATATCGGTCCTCAACTCCAGATGCCGATCGCTGGCGATCGCCAGGGCCGAAATTAGCAACGGTTCCAGTACCGCCCGGATATCGCAGGGTTCTAAATCAAAAGCGGGGAGTAACAATTGTGGCGATCGCTTCTCCAACATCGGAGTTTCCAACGGGACCTCGGTTTGCACATCTGGGACCGCTTCTATTTCTTCGGGTTCGATCGCCAAATTCATCTGTTGTAGCAACTCTTGCACGCGATCGCTCTCCCGCAGAATACTTCCGGCAATATCTCGGTTCGGATCCGGTTCCCGCAGGCGTTTTAACAACAATTTCCCAAAGGTGCGTAAGGCAGTCAGGGGACTGCGCACCTGGTGCAGGAGGTTATCGAGTAAATCATGTTGTTCCGCCTGGAGGCGTTGATGTTGGCGTAGTTGCTGACTTAACCACCGTTGCCGCCGATCCAAAATGCAGGCGATCGCGATGGTTTGGGCGATGCATTCAATCTGCATCCGTTCGCGATCGGTCCAGGGTCGGTCCTCTCGGCGGGTTACCAACAGTCCCATAACGATTTCTTCATGGATCAGGGGTAAGACAATTTGTCGGTGTTGCGCTAAATCCTCCCCCTCGACGATCGGTTCATCTTCTGGGTTTAAATATCGGATCGGTTCGATTAAATGAACCGTCACGGGTCCTTGGGAGGAAGCCGACACTAAGGGGGGCCCTTGAGCCAGGGGGGCATTCGTTCCCGTTGTCGGCGTTTCCCCGGGAATTGCCGTAGGGGGAAAGTCGGGGGTAGGACGCCCTGGGATTTCTGTGGCAATCTCTGAACCGGCGATCGCCCGGGCAGGATTTTCTTCCCACACCACAGCACTTTCGGGATAAGTCACAATCGGAATCAGCTTGGCTTCTCGGTCTTCTGCCAGTTCTTCGGTCAAATACACCACGCTCACGGAGGATCCTAGCCCTTTCGAGAGCAAACCCACCTGTGATTTACACAGGGCCACAAATTCTGAACTGGCTCCCATTCCCATCTTCCCTTATTCGATTTACAGTAACGCTCACCGATGCCCGCCGCTTTCCCCCCGTACCCTGTTTATCCTAACTAGGTGAAGCCTAGGACCGGACCCTCTATGTTCATGTTGGCAGAAATTGAGTCCGGTTGCTTACTTCTGGGGTAAGATACTTTAGCCCCATTGAGAAAACCCGTTGCACGTTCTTTTATTTTCGGGCAATTCTGTGGCAATTCTGTGGCAATTTTATGGCAATTCCGGGGCGTCAGGAATTGAATACAGGCAATTACCCCCCTTCGAGAGCGCCGCTGTCCTCGGGTCAACTCCAGTGAGTAATTCTGATCTCCCCCATCGGCTCTACTCTATTGATTTTTGTAACAAACTTTATAGTTTTGTGAATTTTACCCCACCCTCGCTCTAAAGGGGAGCAAAAAAAGTCTGAAAAGGCTTATGATATAAGAGATGCGGCGTTTTGTAACAAACTTAGCAAGAGGGATTGATTTTTTTTATTACAGCGGATATAATCAGCACGACTTTTGTAACCATCACTACACCTGTCGGCTGAAATAGGAGGTAAGGATTTTGGCAAGGAGACGTAAGCGTAAGAGCCGTCGCCGCCAAGAAGGGCGCAGGATTTTAGAGCACGTGCCTCAGTATAGTATCGAAAGCGGTGAAGATAAGCCAGTCACAGCCGCCCGTAAATTCATCAAGGCAGAAGGCATCGTGCCACCGGCTTTGTTGTTAGTTAAGAGAAACGAGCATACCACGGATCGATACTTCTGGGCAGAAAAAGGATTGTTCGGTGCTCAATATGTAGAAGAAAATCATTTCTTATTCCCAAGCTTAAAGTTTTTTGAAAGCAAAGCAGAAATACCCCCTGTGGCTTTATCAGTCCGGTAAAAGGGTTTTTCTGTCAGTCATAAGAACTGAAGGGTTAAGGGACTTATCGGCGGCGAGAGCAGGATTGTCCTGATCTGGCGATCGCCTCGGATCATCCTTCGGTGCGAAGGTTCGATTTATAGCAGACTCGAACAGCGTACCGAGTAAATTTAGCAGATTTACAGGGGCATTAACTCAGTTTTGGCAAAAACTGGCGTTATAGAGAGTCCCGTAACGGCAAATGTTCCGTCAATCGGTTGATTGGTCACGGGAAAAAACGGTTTGAGTGCCGCATCAGAAGTCGCGATCTTTACAGGCGCATCCAGTTTCCTTGGCGATTAGGGAAACCTGCGTTGGGTCGCGATCGCCGCGAGTGCTAAACCCTGAACGGGTCCCGGGCGATCGGTTGCGCCACGGTCAGGGTAAAGTTCCGGTCTGAATTCCGGCTATCACACTGCCGAAATGTCCCGTCCTCCTAACCAGGAACAGGGGAAAAAGCGTTTGGCCGATCAAAACTAACCGTTAAAATCCGACTTGACCTCATGGGGTCAATTAAGGAAACAAACCGATTAAACTTACCACGCTTTTTTGAAATTAGCTCCATGACAAGCTCACGGGTTTGCATCGGGCTAATTTCTGCTATCCTATCACCCTCTAGGGTCACAGGATTTAAAATAACCCGGGCGGTTACCGGGTTTTTAGCCCTACTGAGTCAGTTTCTTGAGTAGAGATCCAGTCAAGCAACCGGGTTTCTAACCTTGACTGTACTGAGGTCCTAGGGTTTGCTTGAGTACGGCCAGTTCATCGCGATGACCCGTAACTTTAATTCTATTTTGGGTTGGATTATTCCCGGAACTCTCCAGTGACGTCACTTGGAGAGACACCTGTTCAATCCGACCCGAATTTTGCCAATAAAACCACCCGGCGACTGGAGATAACAGAATCAATCCCAGAAATAAATTCCCGACTTGGGGGATGACCATTGATAAAATTAGGCTCAAACACAGCATCCCCACTGCCGCCAACAGGGTCAAGAAAATCGCCAGAAACCAACTGGGACGGACAAATCCTTCAAACGTGACTTGATTGCGTTCCCCATCCACGGCCTTCACCCGATAAGCGCGGCGATCAAAATACCCTTGTAACTCAGGCAGAATCGACTCTTCCGGCTGTTCCGTTACCCATTCCAGTTCCTCCGTTCGGTCTTTTACCGACGCCCGAATAAAGAAAAACAACCCGATTGTCATGAGTAGGGTTAAAAAAAACGTTGATGAGAGAGTCGTCGTATCCATCGGTTCTATCTAAATGACTTCATGACGCAATTTTACATAAATTTACAAACAAACTACGACTCGGGCCTCGTCTAAGCAAGTCCTGGAGTACCCTCTTAAAGCCCAGAGACTAGAAACTGGGCCTTTTAACATCTACCCGTTCCCCGGATCTCCCTTAAATTAAAATCGATTTGAAAAAATTGTGATTTTGGATGCAGACAATATGGTAATCTACAATTCCTTACTATCCTGTTACATTGTCTTGCCCTAAAAAAGGCAGGTGTTTTGGTGCGTTACGGTGGCTTCCGTGACGCACTCTTTTCCCCAAAACTCAATCCAGCAGTAATCCAGCATTTCTGAGATTAATCCCAGAGGATGTCGGGACAATTCAGCGACTGTCCCGACGCAGTGTCCTGGCGTCTCTACTCAGAACGCCTTAACACGACCACCGATTGCCCGAAAACGGGGACCGCCTTATCTGCGGTATAGATGGGTCCATCTTCTAAAAAGCTAGGTTCCTTGGTATCAATCACAGTAATCCACTGATGTTCGTTTAACCCCTCGGGTAACTTAAACTCGATGGATTCCCAATGGGCATTAAAGAACAGGAGGAACGTTTCGTCAATGACTCGCTGACCATAGCGATTGCGCCGGGGAATTTCCTGTCCATTTAACAAGACTGCGATCGCCTTGGCAAACCCTACACCCCACTCCTCATCCTCCATCTCGCTGCCATCAGGATTAAACCAGCTAATATCATTCACCGTCTTCCCATAAATCGGGCGGCCCTGGAACCACTTGCGCCGCTGAAACACCGGATGCTTGCGACGGAAATAAATCAATTGCCGAGTGAAATCTAACAACTGGGCTTTTTCCTCGGGAAACTCCCAATTCAGCCAGGAAATTTCACTATCCTGACAGTAGGCATTATTATTCCCCCCTTGGCTACGTTCCATTTCATCCCCCGCCAATAACATGGGGATACCTTGGGACAGCATCAGGGTCACCAGAAAATTCCGCTTTTGGCGTTCTCGCAAGGCCAATACCTGTTGATCATCCGTATCTCCTTCTGCGCCACAATTCCAGGACCGATTGTGACTCTCCCCATCACAGTTATTTTCCCCATTGGCTTCATTATGCTTCTCGTTGTAGCTCACTAAATCGTAGAGGGGGAAGCCATCATGAGCCGTGATAAAGTTGATGCTGGCATAAGGACTGCGCCCTGTGGTTTCATATAAATCCGAACTCCCAGTGAACCGATAAGCAAATTCACCTAACGTCCGGTCCTCTCCCCGCCAGAAGTCACGCACCGTATCCCGATATCGCCCGTTCCACTCGGACCATAACAGAGGAAAATTCCCTACTTGATAGCCGCCGGGACCCACATCCCAGGGTTCAGCAATCAGTTTCACATCGGAAAGGACTGGATCCTGATGGATGATATTAAAGAAAGAACCCAAATTATTGACGTCATACAGTTCCCGCGCTAGGGCCGATGCCAAATCAAATCGGAACCCATCGACGTGCATTTCTAGCACCCAATAGCGCAAACTATCCATAATTAATTTCAGGATTTGCGGATGGCGCACGTTGAGGGAATTGCCGCATCCGGTGAAATCCATGTAATACCGGAGATTGTCATCGACGAGGCGATAGTAGCAGGCATTATCTACCCCCCGCATGGACACCGTGGGACCGAGGTGATTGCCTTCCCCGGTGTGGTTGTACACCACATCTAAAATAACTTCGATTCCGGCTTTATGCAGGGCCTTGACCATTGCTTTAAATTCCTGCACTTGTTCTCCCGGTACAGTCGCGGAACTATAACCGGAATAAGGGGCAAAGAAATTAATGGAGTCGTAACCCCAATAATTTTTGAGTCCTTTATCCGCCAAATGTCCAGGATAGGCGAGGAAGTGATGAACCGGCATCAATTCGATCGCCGTAATTCCCAAGGTTTGCAGGTGAGAAATTACCGCCGGATGCGCTAGTCCGCTATAGGTTCCGCGCACTTCTTCGGGGATATTCGGTTGAAGTTTGGTAAATCCTTTAACGTGGGTTTCATAAATGATGGTTTCATGGAAGGGAGTTCTTAAAAGTTGGTCTCCTTCCCAATCAAAAGACTCATCAATCACGATGGATTTCGGGATTAAATGAGCGCTATCAGTTTCGCTGAAAGAGAGGTCTTCCTCGGGAGATTCCCAGTTATAACAAAACAGTTCGGGCCCATTGATTACATCTCCTTCAATCGCTTTAGCGTAGGGGTCAATCAGGAGTTTGTTGGGGTTAAATCGATGACCTGCACCGGGGTCGTATGGCCCATGCACTCGATATCCATATCGCTGCCCCGGGGAAATTCCAGGGATGTAGCCATGCCAAACATGGTTATCAACTTCGTTTAGAGAAAGGCGTTGCTCTTTCCCATCTTTGTCAAATAAACAGAGTTCTACTCCCGTGGCATTTTCACTAAATAAAGCAAAATTTGTTCCTTTACCATCCCAGTAGGAACCCAAGGGATAGACTTTACCGGGCCATACTTCTAAATGCATATTGATCGGTTCACTCACCACGAATTTTTAAAGAGAATCAAAACTGGCGATCGCAAGTTATACCCGGAACTTGAGGGGGTCTGTTGGCGATCGCATTCGATTGTTCTCTCTTTAAATTTACGGGCTTCCCTGTTCTGTGGCTTCTACCCTAGGAGTGATGCGAACTGTTAGGGGTTATGTTACTGTAATTAGCCGGTCTGCACCCGAACCCTTGTTTTTAAGCAGTCCGGGTCAAGGCGGCTCAATAATTGGGGTTACATCATATCTCACTTTTGAGGCTGGGTCAAGCACAAGGGCTGATTCCCTTTACCTCATGAGTCCAAGAACCGCTATATATCAAGAGGAGGAGAAAATAGCCGATCGCGCCAGGACCGGGGTTTTCCTCCCCTGGGGCGATGGGTTCCTACCATGCCCCATAATAGGCCGGTTCATGGCCCGGTTTCCATTTAATATTGCAGCCAATGCTAGGTTTTTGGTCTGGGGAGATGGGGTCTCCTGCCAATACCGCATCGATCGCCTCCCGCAAGTCTTTTCCCGTCACAGGTTGATTATTCCCAGGACGACTGTCATCGAGTTGACCCCGATACACCAAGTGGCGACTGCGATCAAACACAAAAAAATCTGGGGTGCAAGCGGCAGTATAGGCGATCGCCACTTGTTGGGTTTCATCGTAACAATAGGGAAAGGAAAATCCTAACGTCAACGCCATTGCTTTGAGATGTTCCGGGGCATCCTGGGGATGTGTCTCCACGGAATTAGAACTAATGGCTACAATTCCCACCCCGCGATCGTGATAATATGACCCCATCTTGGCAAGTTCTTCTTGAACGTGCTTGACAAACGGGCAATGTTGGCAGATAAACATGACAACCAGTGCGGTTTTGTCCCGAAAGGTTTCCAGGGAGATGGTCTTTTTGGTCACCACATCCGGGAGTTTAAAATCTGGTGCCGGGGTTCCCAGTGCCAGCATGGTTGAAGGAGTTAAAGTCATTTTTATCTCTGGAGTTTTTCAAGGGTTGGGCTTCAAGGGTTTATTATCCGTCAGGAACCGCCCTCGGTTCAAATCCCTAGGACATTTCCCCCTTAACTTCCCGTCCCTTGATTTGACCTCTTACCATAAATTATCCCCGTTGTCATCCGCGAATTCTCGTAAAATTTTCCTGATCGGGAAAATGTAACCCAGGAAATGAACGCCTATAAACAGGTAGAAAAATACCCTAATAGTCCGCGATCACTGGTTTTTGGATGGCGAGCAAAATGAGCGCGTAACCTAAATGCTTTTTTTAGACGTAACCTACCCCCAGACGGGTACACACTTTTCCGCCGTCTCTAAAATTCTTTGTTTAGAGAAAATACCAGGTAAAACCCTTTCTATACAAGGCTTTGCGACAAAATTTTTCTCAGAATTATTCAGACAATCTCATCAAAATTCAGCGGAATTGAACCCACGGACATCAGCCCGAGAGCATCCGTTACAAAACGTAATGATACTTCAGAAAATACTCGGTTTCCCAGACTCCGTAATTTTGAGTAAGATTTTAATAGAAAGATTAAATAATTATAAGAAAGTATTTTAGCTATGACGGCGGACCTCCTGAGCGCACCAAAACTTAGCTTTTCCAAAGAAGAACTCCTCCAGCAATATGCAGGAGGAACCCGAGATTTTAATCGCCTGAGCCTTGCCAAAGCCGACTTAAGGGGAGCCAACCTCAGTGGCGTTTACTTAGGTGGAGCCAGCCTCACTAAAGCCGACTTGAGTGGAGCGAATCTCAGCCGAGCCAATTTAAGCGGAGCCAGCCTGAGTGGCGCTAACCTCACCGGAGCCAACCTCAGCGGGGCTAACTTAGCTGGAACTCACCTGAATTGGGCCGATCTCAGTGGGGCCGACCTCAGTGGGGCCAATCTCACCAATGCGGACGTCAGCGGAGCCAATTTAAGCGGAGCCAACCTCCATAACGCCAAATTAAATCAAACCTACTTAATCGGAACGAATCTGAAATCTGCGGATCTGCGAGAAGCGGATCTCACTCTAGCGAGCCTCAACAAAGCCGATTTAACTGAAGCTAATCTGCGTAAAGCGGACCTCAGTGGTGCCAAACTCAAGCAAAGCAACTTGAACCTCGCCGATCTAACTCATGCCAACCTCACGGGTGCTAATCTCAAGCAAGCCAACCTCAGTCAAGCTCATCTCAATTGGGCTAACCTCACAGGAGCAGATATTCGGGAAGCGAACCTCTGCGGTGCTAATCTCAGCAAAGCCAACCTGAGCCAGACGGATTTGACCGAAGTCTGCCTTAAGGATGCGCAATTAAGTGGGATTAACTTTAGTGGGGCTAATTTGACCGGGGTTGACTTGAGTCATAAACTACTTACCGGCGCAAACCTCAGTGGTGCTGAACTCAGTCTTGCTAACTTGAGTGGCGCATATCTGATTCAAACGAATCTGAGTGAAGCGAACTTGAGTGAGGCAAATCTGATGGGTTCTCATTTGATGGATGCAGATTTAACAAAAGCGAATCTTTCTGGCGCAAACCTCTCTCAAGCCAATGTGGTCAATGTCAACCTTCGCGGAGCCAGTTTGAAAGGGGTGATTCAACCCAATGGAAAACCCCGCACCTAAAATGCCTGTTCAATAGCAGTTAGCAACCCAGTTTCTTGACAAAATGTGGGGGAGTTGACAACAAATTAATGGCACAAACTGGGTTTTGGGTTTGAGTTTCTTCATCCGGTAAGGGAAGACAACTTGATTTCTGTACAGAATTTTAGGGAAGTCCCCACAAATTATACTCCATAAGGTATCGGCCTCTGAGAGCGTCGATATTGGAGCGGGAAGAGCAATTGCATTTTTTTAGGGAATTTGTAGCAATGAGCGATATATTTCGCCCAGAAACTACGGTTTTTGTCCTAGGGATTGAATGCTCGGGCAACTCCTATCCGAAGAATGGCCGTTGCTTTCCATCGGTCGTCTTGAGAAGGAGATCGGGCGATCGCCGCTTAAAAATGCCGATTAAAGGGGCTGAGTATTCCATAGATTGACCCCTGGATCTCTCGGTGTGCGTTCAACTTGTGGAGAAAGGGGAGAATGCACTAGATCTACGACGTCTGGAATGGAGAGCGAGAAACTATTAAAAGGGAACAATGTCCGAACAGTAGACCTGTTTCGGGCGGGGGAGTATAGGAGTGGATCGGGATACGGCAGTTGGTATGCTTTGGACGCTCCAGGCTTTATCGGCCATGAAGTTAGGAACCTTGTCTCTCTACTGGCGCATCATGGGGGGTCTAGTTTTTTAAAAAATCCAAAATATACCTCAGACACTGGAGAAACCCGATCTTGCTCTCCTTCTAATGACGAATCGCTGCAAACCGAAAATTTATTTGTTTTTAGAGGGATCCCAGATGACTGTTTAATCACCCTTGATCTGGATAATCTTGGCTTGGAGTACAATTATCCCTTGCTAAAGCGGGTTTACTCTTCCACGCGTAACCATCCCCGGCGGACTGCATGAAGTAGACGGTTGATGGCGTCCATTTCATCTTCCGTTAGTGAATCCTTGAGCAGCGCACTCATTAACCCCCAGCGTTCTAGGTAAGTAATTTTTCCCGATCGCCAGATTTGACAAAAAATTTCTGAAATTGTCAATTTGTAGAAATTTCCCTGAATTACCATTTTCTCCCCTCGTGAAAACGTAATGATTTCTTTAACTTTATTATCTCAAGTATCGGGTATTTTATCAAGTCAATCTGTGATTTAAAACTCCGTCTCGGTGTGATTTGAGTTCTAAATTTGGATAAATTTTCAGGACCCCTGCCTGGAACCCATTGCTGTAGGAGCGTTCTTACGCCTAGGCGATCGCGAGAAAAAATGAGGCGGAATAGAATCGGGGATCGAATCTTTTCGACTAGGGATCGCGACTAAAAAAAGGGCTATGGATTCTGGCGATAATAGGGGGTTTGTTCCCTTACAGGGTTTGCACCACTTCGGAGAGGTTAGAACGTATAATTAACTAGCCTTGGATCGTCAATTTTCTATCTTTCCCCCCCCTCTTAGCTGATAGACTCTTGAGATTCTGAGAACCGGCGATCGCTATACAGACTGGAGCAGCCCTGACTACTCTAACCCAACTCATCCCTCAGCGCTACTAGCGAGGGTTGAAGAAGGGGTAATTTTATGGACGTCCAGTCTCATGGGATGCAAGCCCCTACCCGAGGCAATTCCTAAAAATTTGATAAGCAATTGTAACAAAGACGTAAAATATTGAAAGGCATTATCAATAAGATAAGATTGTTCGGATTATGTATTTGACTTGGTTAGACAGTAATTCATGGCTGATTGAATTAGCCTCTAAGCGGATCCTACTTGACCCGTGGCTCGTGGGTCCATTAGTATTTGGAAACCAGCCTTGGTTGTTCAAAAGCGATCGCCGCAGTCCTCGCTCCATCCCGGACAATATCGATCTGATTTTACTGTCTCAGGGTTTGGAAGACCACGCACATCCACCTACCTTAAAACAACTCGATCGCCAGATTCCCGTTGTGGCTTCTGTTAATGCGGCTAAGATAGTCCAGGAGTTGAATTATACTCAAGTTACCCCTCTAGGGCATGGGGAAAGTTTTTACTTAGGAAATAAATTGGAAATTAAGGCGATTCCCGGTTCACCCCTCGGACCTTTTTTGGTGGAAAATGCCTATATTATCCGGGATTTAGAAACGGGTACGAGCCTATATTATGAACCCCACGGGTCTCATTCTCCGACCCTAAAAAATGAAGGTCCAATTGATGTGGCGATCGCCCCCATTGTTGATTTATCTTTGCCTTTGTTGGGGTCAATTATTAAAGGGAAAGAAAGTGCATTAGAACTGGCTAAAATGCTGAAACCCCAAGTGATGTTACCCACAGCTGCCGGAGGGGATGTGATATTTGAGGGGCTGTTAATGTCTCTGATTCGCGCCCAAGGAACGATTGAAGATTTTCGCTCGTTGTTGGCAAAGCACCAGCTTTCCACCCGGGCGATCGACCCCAAACCGGGCGATCGCATTGAGATTCCACTAGAACAGCGTACGGTTCCGGTTAGTTAAACCGCTGGGTCTCTCCCCAGTGCGGTAGAGATTGAAAATACTCCAAGTTCTCACCCGTTTTCGTCACAGAAACGGGTTTTTTAAGGGGTGTAAGGAGGCAAAATATAGAGGGATTGAAATGAGCAGGTTCGGTCAGGTTACCCCCTAGAAAAAGGGCTGCTTTCATCGAGCCAATTGAGCAGAAATTAAAGCCTTTTTGAGGGTTGCGTTTTGACGGGGGCGGGTTTGCAACTGATGCATATAGTTAAATAGATGCCAACAGTAGGATTCCGGAAGTCCGCAGGTAACTGCCCCGCGTAAGACAACCTGAAAGTACCAATCGTTAGGGGGAAGTTCTTCCGAAAGTTTATGGGCTACGGTATAAGTGCGAACATTTGGGTAAACTTGGTGACCCGAGGAAATTTCGATCGCCTCACGATGATAGCCTTTTTCTCGTTCATCCAGGCGATCGGACAGTCGCCAAGGGAGTTGATAGAGAACGCCTTCTACAGAGGCGGTTGGGTCTTTGATGATATCCAGAACGCCGCAATTTCGTAAGGTTGAATACCCAGAAAATTGCAGTCGATAGCCTTTGAGAGTAGCCGGACCGATCGCATACGGATGGGTGGGTTCCCCCAGCGATCGTTTTAAATCCACCGGACACATACAAGAACCATAAGCGAAATAGTAAAAGGTTTCGCTGGGAGATTCTAATCGGGTTGACCTTTTGCTCAGGGAAGGTTGGGCCTGCAAACCCTGTAAATGTCGAGGGTGAACGCTCATTTTTAGCTAACCAGTTGCTAGGTATAAAAGAAATTCTATCAAAGGCTTGAAGAAAAAACAAGCTAATTCCGACCGGAAAACCGTAGATTAAACAAATCTTTAAAATTGTGCCCAGACTCCGAAGCTGGACCCTACAAGTCAACGGTCATCAGGAGGGTACTAAAGGTCTGAGTTTGGACATCTTCCAGAGGAACAACCAGACGATCTCCGGCCCACTCCAGCTTGCGTTCTGTGGCAAAGAGTCGTTTACCCGAAGGGAGGTAAACCCGCTGGCTGATTTGGCGAGGTAAATCATAAACCCAGAGGGTGTGACCGCCAATGCTATCACTGAGGACCGCCACCACGCGATCGCTTTCTTCTGAGAAATCTGGGCGGATGCTAGATAACCGTTCGATGGGCGTTTCTTCAAATAAGAGTTGGCTTTTTCCCGTATCCGCTGAAAAGGCGTAGAGTTTAGCAAAGCTACTGGTAGAGTTTTCCCCCGAGGGGCGGCTGGCATAGAGTAACGTTTTGTAATCATCACTCAGGGCCAAGAATTCCAGATGTTCACCTTGTAATAAAACTTCCTTATCTCCGGTGGAGGGGGAGATAGCCACCAATGAATTCGGTAATTGGCTATATTCCCAAGCCAAAATTTGACCTTGGGCCGTCCATCCAAAAATCCGATATTTATCCCCAGTGCTGCCCAGGGTTTTTTTGGCTTGACCCGTTGCCACATCCAAAACCCACACACTCATATCAGAGCCTGATCCCAACGTTTCCCGATTCGAGGTAAAGGCAATCATCCGACCATCGGGGGACCAATTGGGATCAGAAGCCCAGTAGAGAATTTTTACCCCAGCCTCGCAAGCCGATTCTTGGCAAGTGGAGGGCGGGGGCGTTGAGGGCAATGCCCTAGTTTTGGAGATAGTCTCCCGTAGCGCATGATGGTTGCCGATCGCCTTCACTTCCAGAGTCTTCGTATCCAGCAGATATAAACCCCCCAGGTTGAATTGAGGTTGAAACAATAGGACCGAGTGGTCTTGAGGATTCGGCCAGAATTGTGGGGAAGGATGCTGGGGATCAGGAATCCAGCGTTGGCTTCCAGCCCAATTAAAGCCCAACAGATGTAACAAATTGGATTCCCCCGTCACCGAATCCGGATATTCAAGTTGCTTCCGGGTGACCTCAAGGCGGCGCTTTTTCCCGTTCAGGTCGATTTCTAGAACTTCGGCAGAAAAGTCGGGATTCGGGTTACTTAGAGGGGAGGGCAGACTGACGAAGACGGCTTCGCGATCGGCTTCGGCGATTAACCGCACTGGCTGATCCACCCTGAGATTCCCGGATGAACCCAAATTGAAGTTTTGACATCCCGCAAGACTGAAACCCGTCAAGCCCAAGAGTACATAGCAGGTGGCGATCGACAGGTTTTTGGGTAATAACATGGCAAAATCCTCCTGGAGTTCGATTCCCTTAACAAGGAAAGCGCTTCCTCGCGTATTTAGCCACCGAGACACGATACGAAGGAAAGCGCTTCTTTCTCTGTAGAATACCTTAGTTTAAAAGCTAAAGCGGCTTGGAGCAAAGGGAGCTGGATCGAGGGAAACTCCCGAAAATATGAAATCCCCCCTTTTGAGAGGTAGATTAGCACTATTTGAGGAGATTGTTCTGAGTCTAGGAATCCTTTTTGGGGGAGTTCCCTAAGCGATGATCCGGGCAAATCTTGCCGGATCCGGATGGGTTTAAAGTTCATAAAAATAGGCCCGCTTTCGGAGTAAATTCCGAGCGGGACGGGGTGGGGTAAGGTTTCCTTTTAGAGGGTTTAAAAGCTGGGATCAGCGGAAAATTTGACGGTTTAAGGTTATAGATTCGGTCTAAATTAGGTTTTCAAGGCTTAGTTTTTAGGGTCCCGATGTTCCGAAATAGCGGTTTCTAAGCCGAGGGTTTTGCCGGTGGCATCGGTGCGATAAACCCAGCGAGTGCCACCATTGGATAAGACGATTCGCCAGCCGTTGACAGTGTTGCGATCGCAGACGGCTTTGGAATGGAGCAATCCCAGACAACTGTCGGTCCAAGTTTGGCGGCTATATTCCGCTACTTCCACTTGTTCCGGTGAAATTCCCACGTTTTCGGCGAGGTCGGCTTTAACTAAGGCGGCTAAACCCGAGGGCAAAGGGGGCTGCATCAAGCGCTCAATGGTGGAAGATAAGAGGGGATTGAATAAGATCTGGTCTCCAGAACGATCCACCTGATAAACCAGACGTTCCTGACCAGCGGCGATCGCAATCTGCCAACCCGGGACCGTCCCCGTATGACAAGTTTGACGGGAGGGATCTACCTCTAGGCAGAGGTTCGGCCAATCCCGGACCTGAATTTCGGTAATGCTGAGGTCAGAGAGGTCCAAACCGGAACGACGGGCGGAGGCTTCTAACACGGCATTGGCAACCTCTGCGGGGAGGTAGCTAACCGGCACATCCGGGGTTTCCAGTTTCAGGGTTTGTCCCTGGGGATCGCTGCGATAGACCCAGCGATCAGAGACCACAATCCGCCATTGATGTAGGGTGGTATCGTTACAATCAACCGGGGGATCCAACTTTTTCTGGCACTGAGAAGGGTGGGATTCGAGACTGTACTCTGTAATGGAGAGTTCAGAAGCGGGAATTCCCAGTTTGAGGGAAAGGTCTTGTTGAACCGCTTGAGTCACTGCATCCGGGAGCCGGTAAGGGTCAATCGTTTGACGCAGGAGATTGCGCGTGTTGCGAACAAGTTGCCCCGCGATCGCCATTGGATCGCTCACTGCACTCGCACTAGAGGTTGCTTTGGGATGGACCTCTATGAGTAAGACACCTGTCAGCATGACGGCGAGTACCAGCGGGTTAGGCTGTTTTTTACGGCGTTGTTCGTCGTGGTTCATAGCACTGCTCCGTTATTGGCGATGCCTAAATGCCTGTTGGAATTAACCCAGATTGCACGTGGCATCCTGGGGGAAAGATCGCAATGGAGTTTCTGCGATCGGGCCAAACCTCAGATGTCAATTTAGACAACAACACCCGGGTTGCAAGTTCCGCAAACGCGACTTCAATCGCGAGATTGCAAGTTCCTGGATCATGCCACAACTGAACCTTAACTCAAAGACTTTCCCGGTCATTTAAGCAGACTTCAAATCAGAAGATATTACTCGCAACCTATCTTTTTCCCTATAGGGATCCGAGTAATTGCAGGGAATTGGCGATCGCGGTTTGCTCGGAACCCGCCCCCTTATTGATTCGGTGTTTTTGTAAAACCCACTACGGGTATATTTTTAACTGTAACAGAATATATCCCCTAAATCAAGACGGGCAGTGCGATCGCGCTAAGTAAAGCAAATCGTTCTGCCCGTTTGTAGCCCAGGCTACATAGATTCAATTTATCCGGGTTGAGATCCCAGGGACCCTATTCGATTTTGTTGATCTAACCCCTTGATTCAGTCTGAAATAGGTCTAAAAAAACACCAGGTTTCTTGATAAGATTGAGGCAGAATTAATCACTTAATCGGACTAAAAAGCCGCTTTTCAACTTTTCTTTTACCCTCGTTTTCAGTCACTCCTACTCCTCCTGAACTGGCTCCTATTCATCTCAATTCATTGGGATGGATTCCCCATCCTATCGGACCCTTTACTGTCCAATTTGACTCACAATGCGATTCCATGATTGAATCACCGGCTGTAAATTGGACGGAAGCTGTTCTTGGTTGATATCGGCATAGCGAATTGTACTCGAACGGCTAGAAAGGATAACCGTAATATAATCTGCACTCCCCCCAGGCGGAGATACATTCAAACCGTTATAGCGATCGAATTGCTGCTGAGAAAGCAACCGTCGAAACTCCTGGACTTCTCGGGGCGAAATCCGACCCACTCGCCGTCCGGAATCATTAGCATTGCCCGGTCCTTGTAAGACCTGCATGATTGTGCCATTATTCATCAGTACCGTTTCATAGGTCTGTCCAGTGATGCCCCCACTCGAAATGCCCCGGAAGATCATGCCTTGAGTTAACGGTTCCGGCATTTCGTGAGAGGGAATTTGGGAAGAATTCAGGAGAGGGCGATTTGCAACCTGTTGTAAGACACCACTAGGACCCGATCGCGGTAAGCTGGACTGACTATCGTAAGCTTCGGATAAAATAACAGTACGACCGGCGTTATCGGTGCGATAAATCCACCGCTGACCCGCAGCGCGATCGCTGATGACCGTCACTTCCCATCCCTCAACCAGCGCTTGAGTACACATTGATCCAGCTTGAGGAACTCCGAGACAGCCATCGGGCCAAGTCTGGCGGACTGCTTTGACAATCCGAAAGTTATTGATAGACATCCGCGCCCGACTGGAAACTGCTTGTAAGACAGCATCGGACACTGATCGCGGTAACTCTGTACTCGTTGCATTCTGTCCCGATTCTAACCGGACCGTTCGCCCATTTTCATCGGTGCGATAGACCCACCGATTATTGTTTTCCGTGAGTACCATCCGCCATCCATCGGTTCGCACTTGAGCGCATAATTCATTCGGTCCTCCCAAACCCAGACAGGAATCCGTCCAAGTTTGGCGGGTCGCTTCCGTAATCCGGATTTGTCGTTCGGGGATATTTTGGCGGCGCGACAGGTCACTAATCACCGCACTTTGGACAGATCTGGGGACCTCATCCAGATTCAACTGGCGATCGCCCTTAGCAATCAAAGTGGCGGACTCTACACCGAATCCTTGGCGCGTCACTTCAGCAGCATTCACTCCCCCTAAAGGGGCGATTAATCCAATCAACCCCATTAACACCAACGAAAAAAGAATTTTTTCAGATTTCATAAAGCCTTGACTCCTGTTTTTGTCCTAATAAATAGCATAGACGCCGGATTCCAATTCAATGTTTACATATTTTTAGTCCGCCATAAAATAACCGATTTATAGGGAATTAAATCTCCAGCGGGGGATTCATGAATTCCCCGGTATTAAGTATTTACTTCATCACCCGATTAAACTCCCCCAATTCCGGGAGCCAGGGGGTGAACTGGGGGTGAAAATCTTTAATTTTCAAGTCTGACTGACTTCAGGACAGTTCACCCGCTCAGTTTATTCTTGAACTAAAACACCAGGGTTTCTAATAACTGGCGCTGGGCGTGATTTAACTTAATCCAAGGTCGGGCTTTCTTTAACATCGCTTCCGCCTCCTGGGCATTGGTTGCCAATCCTCGGGCCATCAAAACAGCAGCACCGACAGTAGCCGATCGCCCATGTCCAATCGCACAGTGAATGTAAACATTTCCCGGCCAATCCGCAATTTTTTGGACTAAGGCGCGGAATTCTCCCTCATCAGGAACATGAGCATCTAACGTGGGTAAACAAAGATAGTCTTTCCCTTTTAGCGCCCCTTTGGGTTCGGGAAACTCGGCGGTTAAATCCACTAATAAACTAATATCGGCGGGTAACTCATCTACAAACGCCCGTCTTCCCATCCACAAACCCGGAGCGATATAATTATAACAGTCTTCTCTCAAAAATCGGCGTTGTAGATGCCAAAATCCCCAACAAAATAACAGATAAGGGAATAATAAGATAACCGAAGGAAGCGCCAATTGTCCATCGGTGGAGCGCTTGCCAAAAATTTTATACCCCAGTTTTAGATAAGCCGCAGCCACAATTAAAAAATCCAGACCTAACCACGCGAACCCCCATCCGAATCCGCCTAATTGCTCTCCCAACGTGAGCAGTCCGGTCCCCAAAATGATAAACAAAACAATATACTTCATAGTTCTGAGTGGGTTGCCTGTCTTTACAAGAGTTTTGACTCACCCGAGTAACGTTGAAACTTCACTCGGGACTGATTTGCTCTATAATTTTACAGAGTCAAATCAAAAATTTACTATGTGTCGTTTACTTGCCTATTTAGGCCGTCCGATTCAACTCGATCGCCTACTCCTGAAACCTGAGCATTCCCTGGTAGCGCAAAGCTATCAACCCCGAGAGATGACTTCCGGAGTCGTCAACGCTGATGGGTTTGGTATCGGATGGTATGATGCGGATCGGGACGTTGACCCGTTTACCTACAAAAATTTGCTGCCGATTTGGAATGATACGAACCTGCCGCATTTGAGTCGGTATATTGAAACCGGAACGTTCCTCGGATGTGTCCGCAGTGCGACGGCGGGACAGGATGTGACCTTAAGCAATTGTCCGCCTTTTGGCGATCGCCGGATTATGGCGGTTCACAACGGGTTTATCGAAAACTTCCGCAAAACCCTGTATCGCCCAATTCGCAACAAGCTAGAGGATGATATTTACCAGCAAATTAGTGGGACGACGGACACCGAACATATTTTTGCCCTCTTTCTATCCCTCTTAGATATCACGGCAGATCATCACCCGCAATCTCGTCCCCCTCTCACTTCTGCATTACACAGTACCTTAACCATTTTAACGGAACTTGCTAGACCCGATAGGGTGAAATTTTCGGCGAATTTTATCATTACCGATGGACATCAATTGGTAGCTTCACGCTTTGCTAATCAGACGGGTGCACCGTCTTTGTACTGGTTACGGGATGATCCGAACTTTCCCGAGTCGGTGATGATTGCCTCGGAACCTTTGTTCGAGGGAGATTGGCATAAATGTCCGGAAGAAAGTATAATTACGGTGGGGGAGAACCTTGACATCAATATCCATCAAATCTAAAGCGATCGCCTCGGGGGTAGTCCGTGACCCGGATGCGGTGAGAGAGGAACTCCGAGAATCCCTGCATCACTGTCGCCTCGGGACCCTCAAGCTGTTTGAATCGATGGATGACGCGACCTTTCGCTGTCAAGTCCATCCCGATTTTAGTCCCGTGGGTTGGCACTTAGGACATATCGGATTTACGGAAGGATTATGGTTGCTGGAACGCGGTGCAGGAATACCGCCCTTATTTCCCCAGTATCGGCAACTGATGGCACAGGATGGATTGCCGAAACATCAACGGGTCAAATTACCTCCGTTGCCGGAGATTCTGGATTATATTTCGGCAGTGCGATCGCAGGTTTTCGACTATTTAAAAACCGCTGACTTGGAAAAACAAGAGCGCATTTGGCGGTTTATCTTGCAGCATGAAAGTCAGCATACGGAAACCATCGCCTTTGTTTTACAATTGCACAAACGGGCTAGGGGAAAACAAGACGAGGCACTTCGCAATGCTTCAGAATTGCAGACTCAAGCTGTCCCTATTCCTGCCGGAGAGTTCTGGTTTGGAAATAATGGACCCGATGCCCTGGATAACGAGCAATCCCCCCAACGATTGTACCTGCCCGATTACACGATTGACCCCTATCCGGTCACCTGTGCCCAATATCGGCAATTTATACAATGCGGAGGGTATCAAACCCAGGAATGGTGGTCTAAGGCCGGTTGGGACTGGTTGCAAGGCGCACAAGTGACTCAACCGCTGTATTGGCGGGATGAACCGGCGTTTCATCATCATCCTGTCTGTGGCGTCAGTTACTATGAAGCGGAAGCATATGCGAAATTTGTCGGGAAGCGACTCCCTACAGAAGCGGAATGGGAAAAAGCCGCCTGCTGGGACCCCCAGACCCAGACCCCGCGCATCTATCCTTGGGGGGATGAATTTCCCACAGGCGATCGCTGCAATCATGATAATCAACAAGCGCAAACAACCCCGGTTAATCAGTATCCCCAAGGTGTTAGCGCCTACGGTTGTTATGACATGATGGGAAATGTCTGGGAATGGACCTCTAGCTGGTTTGCCCCCTATCCCGGATTTAAGCCCTATCCCTACCCCGGATACTCCCAAACCTATTTTGACCAACAGCATCGCGTCTTACGCGGCAGCAGTTGGGCGACTCGTCCTTGGGCGATGCGCGGCAGTTTCCGTAACTGGTATCATCCTTGGATGCGACAAATTTTAGCAGGATTTCGCTGTGCTGGGGGACGTGATTAATAGGAATTATGCAAACCTATCGGATTAATTAGAGTTCGCGATTAGTGAGAAAATTTATTCCTAAAGCAGGAACTTTTCTGCCCGCTCTTCCCAGACAATGAGACAATAGTAAGAACGGCGATCGGGATTCTATCAGCCTCATAAGCCATGAGATAGCTGATAGAACCGTGAGCCTGATTTGTTTATGCCTCACACCTAAAAAATACGGATGAAATTTGCAAAACCGTCTGATACCCCAGAATTAGCCACTCGGGTTGACTTTGAACCGGCTATTCTATCTAAACGATTGCGGCTAGAACGATTAGTCAGTCCCACCCTTTCTCCTGCGGAAATTGATAATGGTTCTGATGTCATTGAGGGGTTAACCCAGATGCAAAAAACCCTTTCCCCTCGCTATTTTTATGATGATCGCGGGTCTCATTTATTCGAGCAAATCTGCGAATTACCTGAATATTACCCGACTCGGACTGAAGCGGCCATTTTGCAAAATTGTTCCGCAGAAATTGCCCAAATTACGGGTTCAAGCGAAATTGTAGAACTCGGCAGTGGCAGTTCCACCAAAACCCGAATTCTGTTAGATGCTTACAAAAACCTGGGATATCCCCTTCGCTATCTGCCGATTGATGTCAGTGGGGGAATGTTAGAAAGCAGCGCCAACCAGTTACTGTTAGATTACCCCTCATTGCAGGTGCATGGATTAGTCAGCACTTATGAATTAGCCCTAGCTAATTTGACTCCTGCCATTCTACCGACCCGCACCCTTTGCTTCTTAGGCAGTACCTTGGGAAATTTGAACCCAGACGAATGCGATCGCTTTTTTACCGATATTGTTCAAGCATTAGAATTGGGAGAATATTTCCTGTTAGGCATTGACTTGCATAAATCTCCCACCATTTTAGAACCGGCTTATAATGACGCTCAAGGGGTAACTGCCGAGTTCAATCAAAATATTCTGCACCATTTGAATTGGCGATTTGATGGAAATTTTAAATTAGAACAGTTTGAGCATTGGGCATTTTATAACGAAGAACTACATCAAATTGAAATGCACTTAAGAAGTCGGCGATCGCAAACTGTACAACTGCGCGCTTTAGATTTAACCGTTGACTTTGAACCCGAAGAAACCATCCTCACGGAAATTTCCCGCAAATTTGATTTACAGGAAATGCGGCAGTATTTGCAAGAACAAGGGTTGACTACCGTCAAAACTTGGACCGATCCAAATCATTGGTTTGGATTAGTTTTGGCCCAAGTGCGATCGGCTTGATAACGCCTCACTTTTCTAAAAGATTTCCCGAAAAAAAGTTCTGTATTTAACCAGAGGGACAGGGCAATGCCTTGTCCTTACTGTTAATATAGTGGTTCCCACAGCTATGATGTACATTTGGGGAGTATCACTGTAGAAGGGTTAATCTGATGTTAAAGTCGAGTTCCCAAGTGTTATCCGGGTTAATGGGTGTCTGTATTGGTGATGCCCTGGGCTTTCCAGTACAATTTATTAGCCGGGAGGAACGAATCAAGGATCCTGTAACAGGAATGAGCCCTTATTCTCTGTGGTCCGATGATAGTTCTCTGACATTTTGCTTGGCAGAATCAATGTGTGGCGGATTTTCTCTTGAAGCGATCGCTGATTCTTTTATCAAGTGGTCTGAGGAGGGATTTTGGACACCACATGGTCATGCCTTTGACATGGGAATGACGACGATTAACGCCATTGATCGTCTCAAAAGGGGTATTCCGCCGGTTGAGGCTGGAGGTTACTCGGAACGGAATAATGGTAATGGCTCCTTAATGAGAATTTTACCCGTAGCATTTTATCATCAAACTTTAAACTTTGCTGATTTAATTCAGCGTGTCCATGAAGTATCTTGCATCACTCACGCCCATCCCCGCGCACAAATGGCTTGTGGAATTTATGTGAGTATTGCGACCCAATTATTAGCGGGATGCGATCGGCAATCCGCCTATTTACAAGGAATCGAAAAAATTAAAGAGATTTATCAAACCCCCACTTATTCCAGCGAACTCTCTCATTTTAAACGGGTATTTAGCGGTAAAATTGCTGATTATTCGATGGATGAAATTGAGTCGAGTGGCTATGTTGTTCATACCCTGGAGGCTGCATTATGGTCCTGGTTAAATACCTCTTCTTATGCCGAATCGGTATTAACCGCAGTTAATTTGGGAGATGATACCGATACGACAGCAGCCGTTACGGGCGGTTTGGCAGGAATTGAATATGGCTTTGCTGCCATTCCTACCCACTGGGTCGATGCAATTCCTAGAAAAGATGACATTATTGATTTAGCTAACCGTTTAGAACTCGCACTTAATCCTCCCTTATAAATTGCCCGAGTGATAGTATCCCTGCCTAATTTATGATAAAAATAAACGCCGATGGAACTGAATCCATCAGCGTCTATTACTCATTTCTAAACTCAACTGAGTTAAGGAGTATCCCCAGAGGTTGAATCCCCATTCGGTAGGGCTTCTTCTTCAGAGATTTCCGGTTCAGAATTGAGCAGCATTTCCAATTGTCGGGAACGGAAATCGGCGGCTGCATCATTGATGCTTTGCTGTTGCTGGAGATTGAATTCCTGCATACTGCGGGTGGTTCCGAATTGGGCGCGATGAATGAGATCCAATACATTCAACTGCTGCCCATCCCCCGTTGTCGATTCAAAGGGATTCTTTTGAAGCTGAATTTGGGGTTCTAGTAAATCACTGGCGCGGTTGGTTTCTTGTGCTGCCGCCGACTCGGGTAACATTACGGCAGTCAGGGCGATCGCCGCCAGGGTTCCGAGTGAAATTCGAGCCATTGGGTTAAAGGTGAACTTCGATTTCATAGGGTTGTCAGGTGAACCATGAGTTATACTGACCATTCTACTAAGCAAAAGTTCTCCGGAGTAGGGGTTGAATGCTCAATAATGCTACGGCTGCAAATCCGGCGAGTATCCCCAATGCACCGCCAAAGCTGACTTCTCCCCAAGGGGCTTGCATGACAATGCTGCTGAGGGTCCAGTCAGAATGGAGGTACAGATAGCGAATCGGTTCGATCGCATAACTCAAGGGATTTAAGGTAGCAACAATTTGCAACCATTTCGGCATAAAAGAAAGAGGCGCTAATGCCGTACTCGCAAACAATAGCGGCAAGTTAATCACGAAAATCACCGCCAGCAGTTCGATATGTCCCGGTAAGGCAAAGGCTAATCCCAGACTCAATCCGGTGACGCCTAAAACCAGCAGCAGGGTAATAAAGGCGATCGCCCCTAATCCGAATCCTCCCGGTAATCCTGCGCCCATAAAAGCCCCGGCAGTTACAATCACCCCAGTTTGAATGAAGCTCAACAGCAAAATATAAATTGCTGAAGCCACTACAATCGAAAATCGAGTTGAAAGGGGGGCAACCAGGAGGCGATTTAGAAAGCCAAATTCGCGATCAAACATAATCGGCAATCCCGCATTTAACGCCCCGGAAAAGGCAGTAAACACAATCACTCCCGCCCCTAAAAATTGGGCATAATTCACGCTCTCCCCAAACATTCCTTGGGGAGCATTTTGAAACAATGCGCCGAATAGAATTAACCACATTAAAGGTTGAATTACTCCGGCAATTAAACTAGAAGGACGGCGTTGTAATTGAATAAATAGCCGTTTGGTTAGGGCCAAGGTTTCCTGAGTAAATTCTCCCAGGGGTTTACTGGCGGGAATCTCAACCCCGGGGTTACTTAAGGCGGTAGCTGAATTGGGTGTAACGGTTTGACTCATAATCTGATTGTTTATGGTATTTTTTGCAGTTGAATGAACAGGGTAAAGACCCAATTGGGAAGGATGTTATCGCATATTCTGTTTACGTTCCTGTTTCGGGTCCCGAGTTCCCGCAGCGGCAATTTCTGCATCTAACAGGGTGCGACCCGTGGCGGTGAGATAAACATCATCTAAACTGGGTCGAGATTGGGCAATTCCGAAGGTGGGTAAACCGGCATCTCGTAAGGCTTGCTGAATGGTTAATAGGGCATCACTTTGAGATTTGACTACCAAATTCAGGGAATTGCCTTGGGCGTTATTGATGATAATTTCTTCTACAAAAGGCAGGGGTTCGAGTAAAGATTTGGCTTGTTGCGCCTCTTCCATTGGGGAGAATTCCCGGATGCGTAGGGTAATGCGATCGCCTCCGACTTTATCTTTTAAGGCAGAGGGAGTACCACTATCAATCACTTGACCGCGATCGATAATTGCCACGCGGTCGGCCAAGGCATCAATTTCTTCCAGATAATGACTGGTAATCAAAACCGTTGTCCCATTTTCGCGCAACTGCCGCAGAAATCCCCAAACCGCCATGCGAGTCTCAATATCCAATCCCACGGTCGGTTCATCTAAGACTAAAACATCCGGTTGGTGCAACAATCCTGCGGCCAAATCCAGACGCTTCTTGAGACCCCCGGAATATTTGCCTGTTTGGCGATCGGCCCATTCGTCCAATCCTAATAAGGCGAGGACCGTCTTAATTCTATCTCTTGCCAAAGATTTGGGAATGTGATATAATGCGGCTTGCAATTCCAACAGTTCGCGACCTGTCAGCACCTTATCTAAGGCGACTTCCTGGGCCACATAACCCAGACGCCCTCGGGCCAATTTAGGATTTGCCACCACATCGATGCCTGAAACCTCCAGACGACCGGCATCCGGTGTGACCAGACTGCATAAACAGCGAATGGTAGTGGTTTTGCCTGCACCATTGGGACCCAACAGCCCGAAGATTTCACCCGGATCAATTTGGAACGAGACGTCTTTGACCGCTTCAACGGTTCCGTAACGCTTTTGAAGGTTTTCGATTAAAACAGCAGGGGCCATGAGTTTCTTAATCCGAACTTGATACAAATCTACACACTCTGTAATTTTATTTTAAACGCTTTATGGTATATCCGGAGTAAAAATTTCAAAATGGGGCCTTTTAGTCCGAGGGATTACCCTCGATCAAGGGTTGGCGGTGGATGAGGCGAATTGGGCGAGGGGGATGGCGTGGGTAATTCCTAAATTGCTAAATTTCTACCAATTTTTCCGGGGATTAAGGAATTTTAGCATCATCAAAAATTTGGCCGGGAGTGAATTCTAATCCGGGGAATAATTCATCGGTAATAACTTCATCCCCGCGTTTGGTTTGAGGGGGAGAATCGGGATAGAAAATTGTTATAGTTTTGACCTTAGCATCGACAATCCAAACGCGAGAAACTCCGGCATTTAAGTAATCGATCGCCTTGCCACTGATTTCGCCAAAACTTTGATCCGGTGAAATAATTTCAATGGCTAATTCGGGAGGAACAGGACAAGCTTCATCGAGGATGCGATCGCCTCTGTCGCGATCGGCTGAGATATACAGCAAATCCGGGATGGGTACCCAGTCGTGACCCTTGCGTTTGAGTCTTATGGCCCACTCAACCCCCACCTCACCCCGGTCTTGATTCCATTGCGTCAGCAGTAAACAGAAGATGCCCGTTAATCTGGAATGAAATCGTTTTGGTAATAGTTTGGGTTTAGCTTCTCCATCAACCAGTTCGTAAGTAATATCCCCTTCCGGTAAAGCAAAAAATTCTTCTAGGGTCAGTTTGGCTTTGACTTCCACATTCCCTCCTCTGATGTTAATATCTATGCACTTTAACATTTTACTCCGAGTTGTTTAAATTATGGGAATGATTACAGCATTGGATAGGGTTATTCTCATACATTATTTTAGGTTTTTGTACATTTTTTCCTCGTGACGTGGCTCTGCCGCGTCACGCCGCTTTGGAGGCTCTGCCTCCAGTCCCCAAGCAAGTGTTTAAGTTAACTATTGTATCTATTACAGCTTCAACTCCTCATGAGAGCTACAGGCGGCAGAGCCGCCAAAAGTGCGTGACGCAGCAGAGCCACGTCACGAGGAAAGGGTGCGGGTTAATATGAAAATTATCCAAAAAATTAGGGGTAGGCAATTGGCCCACCCCATCCCACAATCTCTGTGGTTTACTAACCCAAATGGGTTAGTTTTATTGGCAATTAACTGAGAATTACATGATTCCAGTGGCACTGATTAAAACCTGGACATTCTGAGCGATCGCCGCCGTTACCTGATGAGTTACGGGCAAACTATCTACCACCATTCCGGCAGATAATAACATCAGATATAAAATCGAGTATTTAAACAGCGATCGCGCTTTGTCTCGGTCTGTGGGGGCTTGCAACAGTTCCCAGGCTTTTTTGGCAAAAATCGCCCCTAAAAACACCGCCAAGGCGGCATATACCATTCCACTGGTATGCAAGGGATAAGTCAGCCCTAGGGTTAATGGCAAAAGCAATAAAGTATAATACCAGATTTGACGGGCGGTTTCTTCATCTCCCTTAATCACCGGCAACATGGGGACATTGACGGCGGCATAGTCATCGCGGATCATCATGGCTAATGCCCAGAAATGAGGCGGTGTCCAGAGAAAAATAATGGCGAACATTACCCAAGGTGCCCAACTCAAGTCTCCGGTGACTGCCGCCCAACCGACTAAGGGGGGAATTGCCCCGGCAGCGCCTCCGATGACGATATTTTGGGTACTGTGACGCTTGAGTAAATGGGTATAGATGGCAACGTAGAAGACGATTCCCGACATGGCGAGAAGTGCGGCGAGTAAGTTCGCAAACACCGTTAGCAAGGTAAACGAAGTGACAGCTAGGGCGATCGCAAAAATCAGCGCATCCCGAGGTTGCACCCGACCCGAGGGTAAGGGTCGATGACGAGTGCGTTCCATGATGTAATCGATATCGCGATCGTACAAACAGTTAATCGTATTCGCTGAGGCAGCAGCTAAAGCACCGCCCGCCATTGTCACTAACACTAACAGGGGATCGACTTCGCCATTAGCTGCGACCCAGAGTCCGGATGCCGTGGTAATCAGCAGCAACAGAATAATTCGAGGTTTGGTTAACTGGTAGTAACTTTTTAGCACTTGCAACAGAGTTTCATGATGCCGTTGTGTACCAGTTGCGATGATTTCTTGCATGATAAATATTTTGTTTCCTTTCAGCAGTCAAGAGGCTGGGCCATTGCATCGAAATACAGTTGACGATGGAAAAATTCTCAAACCCGAACGCTTCCGGCGCGATCGCGCAGTGCTAATACGGTAAACGCCACCAGGGTTCCGAGTAAGGCTGCACCCGTCGCTTGGTGAGATACCGTGAGCAGTTCCACTTGCAGATGTTCGTAAAAGGTAGCAATCCCTAAGCCAATTTGCAAGAGCAACAAAATACCGGCCCACCTTGCGAGTTGTCGTAATTTAGGATGCAATGCTGGAGTTCGTAATGCCAAAATCACTAAGGCGAGAATCGTGACGGTCGGGGGAACAACCCCCAGAATGTGACTGTTCATCACGGTACATAGCTGATTGTAGCCGAAACATTGGTGAAGCGCCCATTGGGAACCGACTAATCCCCCGAGTAAACTTTGGACATACACGAAAATTGCTCCGAACAGGCCAATCCAGGGGAGTTTCCCCACACTGCCCGTCCCTTGATAGGGTAACAGTGCCATGCCGATGATTAACAGGGTAGTGAAAAATAAGAGGGCAGTGCCCAGGTGAGCGGTTACAATGTCAAACCGCAGCAGTTCGGTGACGGTGAGCCCGCCTAAGACGGCTTGAAAGACGATTAAACCCAAGGCGCCGGTGGAGGCAAAGGGTAACCAACCGGGGAGTTCCCGGCGATACCACCAGGATAATCCGGCTAAGGCGATCGCGCTAAGACCGATTAATCCCGCATCTAAGCGGTGAAACCATTCCAGGAACACCTGAAGATTCATCTGCTGGGTGGGGACTAACTTCCCGTAACACAGCGGCCAGTCTGGACAAGCCAGACCCGCATTCATCACCCTTGTTGCACTGCCGACTGCCATTAATAGCAGGGTCGCGATCGCAATTTTCCAGACTAAGCGACGAATCCGATCCCGAGGGGGAGAGTCCGTGGGTGCGATCGCCGGATGCCGATCAACGACTGAGTTCGCCATGATTGCTACTCCTTCGCGTCATTTTCGTTCCTTATGTTAAAGTAACACTGAGTAATTATTCTGATGTAGTTTATCCTTTCCCCCAAATCCAACAAGCCCATTCTTTTTCTACAGTAGCGAGTCAGAAGCGAGAGCGACAAGCCTTTTCCCTGATTTTCCCTCCCCGAAAAATTGCCTGGATTTCCTGACAATCTCTCCCCTAAAGTTAACCTTTCTTCACAAATCCCGTTTTAGAGTGACGATTTTAACCGTCCTCCCCGTTCACTGCCGAAAACATTCACCGAGAACAACTGTGCAATTCCCAGGCGATCGACGCGATATTGCCAAAACATCCCCCGATTTATCCCGTATCGGTGACAAATTGAGGGACGGAATATACCCACAACCGATACAGAGGACCCGAAAAATTGCTAACTTAGCAATTGGAGTCAGAAAAAACTGTTGCAAGACAGCACTCGGAGTCGCCGATCGCGGCCAAATTTCTCATCAAGGAGGTTGAAGTGAAAGTACCCAGTGCTATTTGGACGATGATAGCAGGCATCACCATCACGCTGGTGAGCTTGTGGGTCGGCCAGAATCATAGTCTCATGCCCGTTGCCGCCTCAGAAGAAGCGCCTCGGATTGATGCACTATTTAACACGATGATGACCATTTCCACAGGTCTCTTCCTGATTGTGCAAGGGATTATCGTGATTTCCATTTTCAAATTTAGAAAACGGGCCGATGACAATACCGATGGGCCACCCATTCACGGCAACGTTCCCCTAGAAATTCTCTGGACTGCGATCCCAGCCATCATCATCATGGGGATCGGGGTCTACAGTTTTGAAATCTACAACTCAATGGGGGGCCTAGACCCAATGGCCTCCCATGAGGCTCATGTCGCCCATAAACACCAGGCTGGGGCTGCGATCGCCGCCGCCTTACCCTCGGATGAACCCGCCGTTGCCCCTAGTAAAGCACCGGGTAAACTGGTTGCCCTGGGCGTTGGGGCTTCCCCGCGCACCCAAGGCCAAGACCCGTTTGTTAGTGTCAACGTCCTCGGACTCCAGTTTGCCTGGATTTTCACCTATCCCCAGACTGGGGTCACCTCTGGAGAATTGCATCTCCCGGCAGGAAAAGAGGTGGAATTGACGATTAGTGCTAATGATGTGATCCATTCCCTGTGGATTCCGGAATTTCGACTCAAACAAGATGCCATCCCCGGACGAGAAAGCGAGTTGCGCTTCGTTCCCCAGAAAGTGGGGGAATACTCCGTGGTTTGCGCCGAACTCTGTGGGTCCTATCATGGCGGGATGAAAACCCGTGTGATTGTGCAGACGGAAGAAGATTTTCAAGCTTGGTTACAGAGTCAGATTGCCGCCCAATCTGAAGGACTGGAAACCGTGGCCCTGAATCCAGCGGACTTATCGGAAACGGACTATCTGCAACCAATGGCCGCTGAGATGGGGATTGATGGCGAGACCCTCAATCAACTCCATGCCGAACACCATCCTGGCGATCGGGCGATTTAACCCGGGCACTGTCTTTAGTTGTGCAGGGGAGATGCAATTCGCCCTTTAAGCGGGACCGAATGACCCATCCTCCCCCACCCGCCGGGGAACTCAGACGCATCAGTAATAACAATTGATTTATGGCACAAGTAACCGAACCCGAAACCGATAATCTCGGGGAAACCCTGGCTGTTGAAGCCGGTGGACAGACCCCTTGGCGAGAATACTTTAGCTTTAGTACGGACCATAAGGTGATCGGGATTCAATACCTGGTCTGCACCTTCATTTTTTATCTGATTGGTGGTGCCTTAGCCACTGCTGTTCGCACGGAATTGGCAACTCCTGACTCAGATTTTGTCAGCCGCGAACTCTATAACGGTCTGTTTACGATTCATGCCACCGTCATGATTTTTCTGTGGATCGTCCCTGCGGGGACCGGGGCCTTTGGCAACTACCTGATTCCCCTGATGATTGGGGCGCGGGATATGGCCTTTCCCCGGTTGAATGCGATCGCCTTTTGGCTGATCCCCCCCGGCGGAATCCTGCTATTATCTAGCTTCTTCGTCGGTGCCGCTGGTGCCGGTTGGACCTCCTATCCCCCCTTAAGTACCTCTGGGGAAAAAGCGGGCGAATTTATCTGGATTTTGAGCGTTCTGATCCTGGGAACCTCTTCCATTTTGGGCGGGATCAACTTTTTGACCACGATCCTGAAAATGCGGATGCCCGGAATGGGCTTAAATGATATGCCCTTGTTCTGCTGGGCAATGCTGGCAGCTTCGGCTTTGATTTTAATCTCAACTCCCGTCTTAGCTGGGGCGTTAATTCTGTTAGCGTTTGACTTGATTGCGGGAACCGCCTTTTTCAATCCAACGGGAGGCGGAGACCCGGTGGTTTACCAGCATATGTTCTGGTTTTATTCTCACCCGGCAGTTTATATCATGATTCTGCCGATTTTTGGGATGATTTCGGATATTTTGCCGGTGCACGCCCGTAAGCCGATTTTTGGTTATCAGGCGATCGCCTATTCCAGTATGGCAATTAGCTTTCTAGGCTTAATCGTCTGGGCACACCATATGTTCACCAGTGGTACCCCCGGTTGGTTACGGATGTTCTTCATGGTTGCAACCATGATTATCGCCGTTCCCACAGGGATTAAAGTGTTTAGCTGGTTAGCCACCGTTTGGGGGGGCAAAATTCGCCTCAACAGCGCCATGCTGTTCGGGTTGGGTTTCGTCTCCATGTTCGTGATCGGCGGCCTCAGTGGGATTATGATTGCCTCGGTCCCCTTTGATATTCACGTTCACGATACCTATTTCATTGTCGCCCACTTGCATTATGTGCTGTTTGGCGGCAGCGTCTTCGGTCTGTATGCCGGGATTTATCACTGGTTCCCGAAGATGACGGGGCGGATGATGAACGAATTCCTGGGCAAATTGCACTTTATCTTAACGTTCATTGGGTTTAACCTCTGCTTCCTGCCGATGCATTATCTCGGACTGCAAGGGATGCCGCGTCGGGTGGCGGAATATGACCCCAAATTTGCCACGGTGAATTTAATTTGTACCGTGGGTTCCTATATCCTCGCGGTTTCTACCTTCCCCTTGATTATCAATGCGGTGTGGAGTTGGATTGGGGGTGCGAAAGCATCGGGCAATCCCTGGGATGCGTTAACGATGGAATGGCAAACCGCTTCCCCTCCGCCAGTGGAGAATTTTATTGGGGAACCTGTGCGCTTGACGGGGCCTTATGATTACGGCATGGGCGATCGCAACTCGGGCGTTCCAATGCCGGAGTCTCAAGCGAATACCCCGATGTTATCCGGGGGACCGACGGTTTCCTAAGCCGCGCACCTGTATGTTTTGGGGTCGGGCTTGACCCGACCCCAAAACATCCCAGACTCAACCTGTAAACTCTACAACAGACGATGGCTTATGCAAGGGACAATTGATAGCAGCAACGCGGCTATACAAGCCGAACATAGTGCGGGAACCCACGGGGGTCATCATGGTGACCATCCGGATCATCGAATTTTTGGAATCATCATGTTTCTGGTGGCAGAGTCGATGATTTTCTTGGGACTATTCGCCGCTTATCTCACTTTTCGCTCGGTAACCCCGGAATGGCCCCCGGAAGGAACACCAGAAATGGAACTGTTGCTGCCGGGAGTCAATACGATTATCCTGATTTCCAGCAGTTTTGTGATGAATCGCGGCAATGCGGCGATTAAGAAGAATGATGTCAAGGGACTAAGATTTTGGTTCGGTCTCACGGCCCTCATGGGGGCGGTGTTCCTCGTGGGTCAGTTGTATGAATATTTTCATACCGGCTTTGGTTTGGCGGATAATATCTTTACGAGCACGTTTTATGTGCTAACGGGCTTTCACGGATTGCACGTCACCTTTGGATTGCTGTTGATTTTGGCAGTCTTATGGAAATCTTTGAAGGCGGGTCATTATTCTAGCGCCAGTCACTTTGGACCAGAAGCAGCAGAACTTTACTGGCACTTTGTTGATGTGGTCTGGATTGTGTTGTTTACGATTCTGTATTTGTTCTAATCAGGATGTTATACCTCCTTGGGGAGGTGACTTCCCTCTTGGATCAGATTTGCCCCCATTTGGGGGTTTTTTTGTGCGATCGCCGGTTCACCGTGGAGAGCGCCCTAATCATGCGGGTCGCCAGGAGTCGAGTCCGGGGCGTGACAGGCATTATCGGGGCGATCGCTTCGGGTTTTCCCCGGTTTATGGGGATTTTAGAGCAGCGGTTTTCAACTCATGGGCTCAACTTCTCTCCAACAAAAAAGGAGAGAAGAGGTGTAAAATGTATTAAAACACTTAGTGAATTTCACTGGCTACTTTTTGGAGCGTTTCTGTAAAGTGTTCGCTCTCAATCAGCTTGGTAATTTCCAGCGCAGCGGTTTGGATTTGCTGAACGTGCTTTAGTTTTTTCTCATCAGACCAGCTATTGCTATAACATTCGAGTAAATCGGCTGATAATAAAATCGTCGTTAAGGGAGTTCTCAGTTCGTGGGAAATCAGGGTCATAAAGTATGATTTGAGTGCAACTAGCTTTTCTTGATGCTCCTGAGTAGTCCCAGATTGAATAGTATGCATGGCAATTTATTGAGTTAGATTGTTAAGGGAGTTTCCTGTTTAACATGACTCACAGATGAACCGGCATTGATGAGGTCCGAGGGGTGGCTGGCGATCACCTAGGTCCTTTTGTCTCAACTGACTTGGATCTCGATGGGACAATTCCCGCCACTTCCATTCAGGGATCCCCAACCCCCCCAGAATTCCCAACCCTGAACCCCGGGTTTTTACTCTGAGTTAACCCATATATTAAGCGATCTGCCTCAGTACAGCTAGAAGTCATCCCGCCTATTTTTCACCAATGGCAGCCTCTGCCTGCTACTCCCATCATTGGCGAGAAAAACACCACAAATCGGGGTTTAGTGCCCTGATTGCACCTGTTCAATCCGGGTCGGGTAAAGTCCCACCGTTCGCCCATCCAGATCCTATCAACGGATCATCGCGATTCTCAGAGGCGGCGAACACCGGAACCCGTTTGCTATTCTTCGATAATTTCTACCCAGTCTTCTATCAGAACATCGAAGGTTCGGGCTAATTTGTGGAGGGCGGTAAAATCAACGGTGGCGATCGCCAGACGCCTTGCATAGCTTCTGACGATACTGTACACAATCCCGGAGCGATCGGCGACTTCTTTGAGGATCCAGACCTTTTCCTCCGCTAATTCCCGAATTTTCAATCTAACTAAACCCATACCTGACAGGTGATGCAATTGCATCATATCAGAGTTTGATATGAGAAAGCGATCGCCCTCCGGCCTGGAAAACTAACAGGCGATCGCTCCTAAAACAAGCCTGGACAGTATAACCCGGTTCAAGCCATTGGCTACTAAACCGAGGTCCTATCCAACCCAGTCAGGCTCAACGACAGCCATTGTCTATCTCAGACAGGAATTATCCATCCAAGTTAGGGACCATCTATCAAGGGGAGCATTTATCGCATTGATTGTATGCGCCATGTCGTCTATGTGCATGGCAAAGGTGTGAGTCAGTTTGTGAGTTATTCCGACTTTCCGCCAATTTTAGGAGTGGCATCACCCACCCTGCCGGATTTAGCGCGGTGGCATCAACGCTGGCGCAAGGGGTGGCGAAGTCATTATGCACCGGAGTTTTGGACACAATTTTATCAGATTCAACTCCAAAAATCCCAACGATTAGAACAGTTACAGGCTTGGGGATTGTTGATTCGTTCCCTGCAATCTGGGTTATCCGAGACAGCATTAGTCGAATTGCGGCAGGCATATAAACTGAAAAAATAGGGAGAGTTTCAGACTTACAACAGGAGGGCTTTTAAGCATAACTGCATTTCCGGTCCCCTCCCCTTGGCAAGGGGAGGGTTAGGGTGGGGTTCCCTCTTGGCGATCGCCCTAAACACAGCCGCTTGCGAAAATGTCCACTGCCTCAACTCAACCTCAATTTATGCCCTTATCTTAGAATTCCAGGCATAGTGAGGGGTTACTCATGAATCGACCGACTTCTGGAATTCAAATGTATTTACAACGGATGGAAGGGTTGAAAGTTGGTAGGACTTATACCCTACTCCCACCGGATAGCTTTAAATCAGTATGGGAACAAGCGATCGGTCAACCCACCTATCAGGATTGGACCAATCTATTAGCTTCGGAAGCTTACGCAATTACCAAGGGACAGGGTTCTAATCAGTTGTCGATTTTATTAGGGGATTCGATTTCCATGTGGTTTCCCCCCGAACTCCTGCCGCCGGGAAGATTGTGGCTCAATCAAGGAATTTCCGGGGATAATACCAGCGGAATTTTAAAGCGATTGTGGACATTTTCCGAGACTAAACCTCATACCATTTATATCCTAGCAGGCATTAACGATTTGCGTCAAGGTAGACCGGATGCCAGTATTGCAGATAATATTTATTATACAGTCCGGGAACTGCAACTGATTCACCCCCCGGCTAAAGTGGTGGTGCAATCGATTTTACCCACGCGACTGGCGGCACTTCCTAATACCAGAATTCGTAAAATTAATCTCGAACTCGCGGCGATCGCCAAATCCGAAGGCGCAATCTATTTAGACCTGAATTCCGGCTTTACCAACGACGAAGATAGATTACAGCGCGAGTTAACCACGGACGGTATCCATTTGAGCCAAGCGGGATACCAACTCTGGCAAAAAGCCTTGCATCAGATGACATCTCGCTTAGACTTGAATCGAGATAACCGATATCAGCAATGGTTGCAAAAGTCTCCCAGTTTTACCCTAGATGGCAAAACTTATACTTGGGTTTCCTATCAACCTGAATCCGGAGATAGCTTACCGCAATTGTCTCAGAAAGCCTTTGGATTTGATAGCTTTGAATACTGGGATTTAATTGCTTTGAAAAACAATCTGAGGTTTGAGGAAAAGTTAGGAAACCGAACAATTTTGATTCCTCAAACTGGGGGGACTTAATACGAGGGCGGTTCCCCAATTTATGAGTTAAAGATGCGATAAGGAGTGCGTTTGCGTCTGCTGACGCACTCCTTATAACTGATTTTTCTTGTGATGTGGCTTAAGTGCGTCACGCTGCTGGACGAGGTATAGATGTTTTAAGCCGCCAAGAGTGCTTGACGCAACAGAGCTTCCGGGATCAACCTTACTGGACATACCTACATAACAAGGGAAAAATCTTTACAGAGTTTAACGCTTTTAACAATCAAATGGTGCTATAAATAAGCTAGAGCTATTTAAAATCCGCTAAATTTTTTAAATTAAAGGAAGCTATGAGTGGGGATTGCAAGCAAACATCTGGCAAACTAGGCGGTCATTCTTGTGATAGCAATCCGGCTAGTCAAAATCAACGCACTCTTGCTGATTGGGTGAATGATTATCTCGGTGATTTCGGAACTTATTATCAAGATCAAGCCCAATGGTGGGGCGATCGCACCCTGACTTGGGATGCAGCCTTGGAACGAGCTTGGCTTTCTCGATTTGCGGATGGAAAAAAGCACCGCCATCAGTACCGGGTCCCTTCTAATAAATTAGCAGAAGGCTTGAACGTATCTCGCCACGATGGTAAGCAAGCACAGCAGTTTAAAACCTTTGCAGAACTTCATGACTGGGTAGAGTCAGTGACTTGTCGGGTTAAAGGATTAGGAGAAACCACAGCTTACGATGTGGCTCAACGCTTGGGAATGTGGTTAAATCTAGCACCCGATTTAGTCTATCTTCATGCGGGGACGGCTAAAGGTGCAGCCCTTTTTAAGATTACCGGAAAAACCTCATTTTTAAGTTTTTTTCCTGTAGAAATCCAAAAAATCGGAGCCAGTCATGCAGAAAACTTTTTGTGTATTTATAAAGATAACCTTAAATCGTTATTCAAATAACTCACTTTCCTATAAACCCTTGAAGAACATTAACTCAAAAGCTCTATTTATTATAGAAAATAATGAACGTAATTTTCTATAAACACTAATTTTATGGAGGTTGTTTGATTATCTCAAACCTAGTGGAAAGAATTACCATAAACCCTAAATAGTGTGTGGGCCCTCCCTGTATTCGTTGCATGAGAATTCGAGTGTCTGATGTTCTGGATTTGTGTGCAGTTGGGCTTAGTTCCAAACAGATTTTAGAGGAACTCCCCGATCTGGAAATGGATGATTTGAGAGCAGCGCTTGCCTATGCGTCACTTCAACTTAATTTTTATACTACAAATCTCTAAAAACGACAAGAGGCGAGTTTTTCGGCTTTTTTATCATCCATTCAGATGCCAATTACCTAAGTTTTTTGCTTTCTAAAACATATCTGTCATCCAAGGATGGGGTCCTGAAAAGAGCTGAGAGGCGATGGATAATGTACCAGGGTTTCCTTGAAGATGACCGCTTAAATAGAGTTGATGGGGGGTGAAAAAGCCTGTATAAAGAGGTGCTAATCCCCGCACATCTAAGATTAAGTCCCCACGTCCTCCGGGTGTTACTTCGCCTTTGCCATTGGATACGGTGAGGATGAATTTTCCATTATTTTCAGACAAGATATTATCCTGGACTTCTAAATGTAATTCTGCTTCGATGCCGATGGGATAACCCCGTTGTTGCAAGGATAAAGGGACATCGACGATGCGTAACATCCAGTGAGAGAATTCTGTAATTTTTCCGGTTTGTTCGGGGAGGCATAACAAAAATGGGTCAAGGGGAGAACTCCGCCAAATGACGTTGGTAAATTGTGAGCGAAAATCGGCGATGAAGGTCCAGAGGCGACGGATGGCAGCAGGGGTTAAGGCAACCCAATCGGCGATCGCAAGGGTTTGGGAGTTCCCTTCTCTCCGTTGACTATAGATAATATAGCCTTGCCAGTCGTCGGGTTCGCCGATTAAGTCGGCATAAAGGGTTTCTTCGGGGATCGGTTTAAAGATGTTCTCCCAGATTCCGGGGTGGCGATCAAGATTGCCATTACAAGTAGCTGCCTGTTGCTGATACAGTGCGGCGATCGCCTCGGATAAAATGGGTTCGACGGGGTACATTGTCAGGGTGCGATCGCGCATCCGAATGCTATTAATGGGGAGTTGCCACTTACACAGACTTCCCGCCTGTTCATAGCCTACTTTTCGATAAAGAACCTGCGTCGCTGGATAGAGAACTGACAATGGAATTTGATTATTATAAATCTCTTGGAGGGTATGTCTAAGCAGTTCTTCTGCTACCCCCGTCCCGCGATGTTCGGGAGCAACCCCCACTGCCGCAATTCCTGCCATTGTAACGGGATTTCCACCCCACCATTGTGCCATTGGATACAGTCCTAATCCGCCGATGATTTGGTTGCCTTCCCAAATTGCTCGGTAGTTTTTGATACCAATGCGATCGCGAAACAGTTCCCACCCCGTAAAATTGAAGCTATGGCAAAGCATTAATCCGAGGTTTTCTGCCTCTTTTTCGTTGGAAACCGGGCCAAATTTACGCTGCTGTTGCATTATAACTCTCGATTATAGATCAGTTAAAATCAGTCATTGAATTATTGCCAGGGTTCCAGCTAAAACCTCAAATCTGAATAAATCAAGAGGGGATTAAGTAGGGTTTACCGAACCAGACCCCGGGTTTGATTTTTATTTGCAATCAATAATATTAACAAAACTTAAATAGAATCAAGATAGTCAATTGCAGGAATAGCGTAAACCGCCAATTATCTTCCCGCAGGGACTCCTCCAACTTCTCCACTGGAAATTTCAGCGGATCTCTTACGGCTCAAAGCATTGAAATCTTAAGGGAATTTTGAAAACTCCGGTCTTAAATTTTTAACCGTTCCCTGGACTACTACGCAAAGATTGGTACGGTTAATACTACTACCCATCCCATGAAGAGTCACGTTAAGTTTTGAGCATAGGCAATCAACAAGGTAAAAATGCTTGCTATGAGTAGTTTCTACGAAATAGCAATTGTTTCAACTGGAATAGCGCTTAAACCTCGCACAAGTATTCTGGTTCAAACCTAAAAGTCTATCTAAAGATAGATGCGTTAATTGCTATTTTCTAGTTCATTAATTATTGAATTGAACTGCATTTACCACCGAGGAGAGAGATATGCGAATTGCTCAAGTTTCACCTTTAGCAGAACGAGTTCCCCCCCCAGGTTATGGGGGTATCGAATTAGTTGTTAGCCATATAACCGATGAATTAGTCCGTCGGGGTCATGATGTCACTTTATTTGCCTCTGGAGATTCCCACACTTTAGCTCACTTGGAATCGGTGGTTCCCCGCGCTTTACGTCTGGACCCCACGGTGAAAGAACCGGCAGTGTATGATATGCTGCAACTCAACCGCATTTATGAAATGGCTTCCCAGTTTGATATTATCCACTTTCACAATGGATACTCGGCATTGCCTTTGGCGGAACTGATGAAAACCTCTGTGGTACATACCCTACATGGGAACTTTAGCGCCGATAGCCGGAAATTGTATCAAAAGTATGGCAACCAGGGTTATATTAGCATCACCAACGCTCAACGCGAAGGTGGACCTGAATTGAATTATTTAGGGACAGTTTATAATGGGATTGATATCGAAGCCTATCCGTTCTTTCCTAAGCCCCAGGACCCGCCCTATTTGGCATTTTTAGGCAGAATTTCCCCAGAAAAAGGGATTCATCATGCGATCGCGATCGCCAAAGCAACTGGATGGCATTTGAAAATTGCCGGTAAAGTTGATGCCGTAGACAAAAAATTCTACGAAAATGAAATTAAGCCCCAAATTGATGGCACCCAAATTGAATATTTAGGGGAAACAAACCATCAACAAAAGGTGGATCTAATTGGCAATGCCGTCGCTACTCTGTTCCCGATTACCTGGAGAGAACCCTTTGGTTTGGTGATGATTGAATCGATGTGTACAGGAACCCCACTGATTGCCATGAATCTGGGTTCCGTTCCCGAAGTGATTGCCCACGGTAAAACGGGCATTGTCTGCAACACCATCGAAGAAATGATTGCCGCGATTCCTGCCGTCATGAAGCTTGATCGCCAAGCTTGCCGCGATCGCGTCGTTAGCCAGTTTAGCATTGCTACAATGGTTGATGGATACGAAGCTGCTTACCGTCTTGCACTCTCAAAAACCATTCACCAAAATGGTCATTTCAAGGATAAATTGACCGTCATTGCCTAAAACTTTTGAAATAAAATAGGAGGTGTATTTACATGAAAGTCAGCAATCAATGTCCTTGTTGTAATGGCTCTTTATTACACCATATCCGCCAAGGCGGTTCTTACTGGTTTTGTTCAAATTGTTGGCAAGAAATGCCCAATTCCTTGCCGAACAAGCTGATCACATCAGCCTCAAAAAATAAAGTGAATTAACTTCTGACTACATCCGGCGTTTAATTTCAATTTTGTTTTTCTAAACCCCAGCCGAGAATGGAGCTGTTTAAAGCCCTATTCTCGGTTTTTAAAATGATTAGAAAATCTTTACAATAAATACTGAAAAAACCGAAATAAACCTCATTTTTCCTCCTCACTGCTGACTCGAAATCCTTGGCGGCTGGGTCGATTATCTGGAGGTTGCACTTGAAAAGTTACCCGATCGCTCAAGTTTCCGCTTTTAACTTCTAACGTCCATTTCCCCACCTCCATCGGCCAAAATAAAGCATGATTCGCCTCATGGTTCAGTTTTTGTTTCCCCGATGGACCGCTTAACCACCATTCTATCGGAGTCTTCGGTGCAACGGCTAACTTAAATTGAATGCGTGGCGCAGAATCTCTGGAATCTAAGATAAAATAATCATCGTTTTCAGGGAAAGCAATTTTCAGCCGATCGCCCGACTGTTGAGGTTGACTTTGCCTTGCCAACCAGCTATTATACTCCGCAGATAACTCAAACTCTTCTCCCCGATTATACGCACTCAAATGTTCCGGGGCTAAATATTCCAGAACCACTGCTGGACAATCGGCCTGGGGTTTTAGTCCCGTGACGGCACAAATGGGATACTGAACCAAATGTTCCGGAGTTGGCAAGGCAGCCGGTTCCCGAGTTTCATGGAGATGTAACATAATGCGATTCCACAAAGGGGCCGCACCTGTGACTCCGGATACTTTTCTCATGCGATCGCCACTAAAATTCCCCACCCAAGTGGCTACGGTATAATCCACCGTATATCCCACCGTCCAAGTATCCCGATAATCGGAAGAAGTGCCGGTTTTCACTGCTGCGGGAAATGGTAAACTGAGGACGGACTCTACCCCAAACGCCTGCGATCGCGCATAGCGATCGCTCAACATATCCCCAATCAGCGCCCAATAGGAGGATTCCGGCAGCGGAGGTGCGGAGGAAGCGGGGAGGCGACTGCCCGGAGTCACCGACAACGGCATCAAATCCCCATTGCGGGCGATCGCCACATAAGCCCGCGCCAACTCCCATAAACTCACTTCCCCACTCCCCAAAGCTAACCCTAACCCATAATAGTCTGGAGATTTTGTGAGATGCTCAAACCCCAATTGATGCAGCCGACCTAAAAACCGCTCCACCCCTACCTGTTCCAAAACTCTCACCGTGGGTACATTCAGTGAATTTGCCAACGCCGCCCGCACCCGTACCGGCCCTAAAAACTTTTCACTATAATCTACCGGACTATACAACTGCGCGCCCGGTATGGCATAATGGGTGGGAACATCCGCTAAAATCTGATTCGGGGCGATCGCGCCAATTTCTAAGGCAAACTGATACAAAAACGGTTTGAGCGCCGAACCCGGTTGGCGTAATGCCTGTACCCCATCATTCCGCCCCTGTTGCGCATCGGCGAAGTAATTGGGAGATCCGACATAAGCCAACACTTCCCCCGTGTGATTATCAATCACTAACGCTGCGGCATGATTCACTTGATGAGCCACTAAGGACCGGACCACTTCCTGCACCTGAGTTTGGACAAACTGTTGCAATGGGCGGTCCAGGGTTGTTTGTACGGTAGACACCCCGTCCGGCAAGCGTTCGGCGAGCCAAAATAGAAAGTGAGGGGCGGCGATAATAGCGCGATCGGGTAATAAAACCTGGATTTCTTCTTGTTCCGCCCGAGTCGCTTCCTCTGGGGTAATATAACCATCGGCGATCATGCGATCCAAAACATACCGCTGCCGCTTTTTGAGCGATCGCCAATTAGAATAGGGATTATAATAATTGGGTGCATTGGGAATCGCGGCGAGAATACTCCCCTGAGCTAAGTTCAGTTCCGAAGCCGGTAGTCCGAAATAAGTCCGCGCCGCCGCTTCTACACCATATATGTTACCCCCCATTGGCAGCCGGTTAATATAAGCCTGGAGAATTTCATCCCGGTTCATCCCGGCAAACAATCGCCAAGACAGCCAAACTTCACCCAGTTTATTGGGCAATGTGCGAGGGGCCGGTTCTAGCATCCGCGCCAATTGCATGGTAATGGTGGATGCGCCAGAAACCAGCGATCGCGCTTGTACCGCTTCTAAAACTGCCCGGGCGATCGCTTGTAAATCGATCGCACCATGTTGATAATAGCGCTTATCCTCTGCCGCAATAATTGCCTGGAGAAATGGTTTAGAAACCTGATCAAGTGCGACTACAGCGGTATGATCTTGGTCCCGGGTGAGCAGGGTACCGAGGGGGAGTCCATTGCGATCGCGAAAGGAAACCGCTTGTTCACTTTGGGCAATATCTTCAGCGGGGATCGGTGCTAAATAAGGCAACATCCGCACAGTTACCCCCAGCAACGCGATCGCCAGGAAAATTTTCAGAGAACCCCGCAATTTGGGATATCTCTTTAACCCCAATTGCTCAACTAACAAGCCGATTTCGGAGATTTTGCTCATGGTTTTGTGTTCGGCTACGGGAACATGAAAAATATCCCCCCACTCAGGAAATATTCAACCCGCTTGGGCTTTTTTCCCGGGACAAGAAGAATCTGTATTTATTTTAGGCCGTGAGTACAGGATTGGTTAGAAACCCAATTTCTTAAGCAAATCTGTAGCCTTCTGTAACAAATCTAGCCAAGGAACCAAGTTGCTGGTCCCGGGGGAATCCGGTTCCGAGGTTCTCCGGCTGATTTGAGAGTTCGTTATCAGTCCAATGTTACCTCCAGAGAGTCTTCAGAGGCTGAGTCGTAGTTGACCCCTACTGTCAAGGGTCGCCGCTGATAAAATTGGCCTGAATGTAGGCCGCAGGGTAAAGAAATAGGCTAGGCGACTGCTACCGAATCCAAATTAATTTGCCCTCGAAGCGATTCTGTGAGGGATAATAAATACAAAATCATCAGTATCCGTAATATGACCGATCCCATCGGAGATATTTTATTAGTAGACGATCGCCCAGATAACCTCCGCTTGCTTTTAAATATTCTGAAAGACAAGGGTTATAAAGTCCGGTGCGTGACCACTGGCGCGATGGCCCTCCGAGTTTGCCTCAGCCATCCTCCTGACCTGATCTTTCTCGATATCCAAATGCCTGAAATGAACGGCTATCAAGTTTGTGAACAACTCAAAGCCAATCCGGAAACCGCCGAAATTCCCGTGATTTTTTTAAGCGTGATTGAAGAGACGCTTGAGAAGGTCCATGCTTTTAATGTCGGGGGAGTAGACTATATCACTAAACCGTTTCAAGTTAAAGAAGTGGTGGCGCGGGTCGAAACCCAACTACAAATTCTGCGACTGCAAAATAAACTGAAAGAGCAAAATATTCGACTTGAACAAGAAATTCGAGAGCGTAAAGCCATCGAACAGCAGTTACTGGAGTTAAACCAGGAAATGAAACGGTCTAATCATGAACTTGAACAATTTGCTTATGTGGTTTCCCATGACTTACAAGCGCCATTAGGAACCATTGCCAGCTTTGCCCAACTGTTACAAAACCGTTACCCAGATAAACTCGATGGCAAAGCCCTTCAGTTTATTGATCGCATTATCACGGGTAGTTTGAGGATGCAAAAATTGATTGATGACTTACTGCAATATTCCCGAGTGGGGAGAATGGCACAAGTCTTTGAAACGGTCAACTGCGATCGGGTATTATTCCAAGTCCTGGCGAATCTCGAAACCCCAATCAACGAGACACAAGCCCTGATCACCTATGACCCTTTACCCGCGATCGTCGGCAATAGCATGGGGTTATTACAATTGTTTCAAAACTTAATTAGTAACGCCCTGAAATACCGGCATCCCAGGATGTCACCCCGGATCGATATTAGGGTCTCTCTACAGGAGGATATGTGGATCTTCTCGATTCAGGATAATGGAATTGGAATAGAAACCAAACACGGAGAACGCATATTTCAAATTTTTCAGCGCCTCCATTCCGACAAAGAGTACCCGGGAACAGGCATCGGACTAGCTATTTGTAAAAAAATTGTCGAACTGCATGGGGGGAAAATTTGGGTTGAATCTTGTTCATTACAGGGTTCAACATTTTACTTTACCATACCGGCTCATAAAAAACAAGAGAATCCTTTCATAGAAGAGCCTACCTTATAACTAGCCCTAATTTTTATATCCAAACCCTAAACCCCAAATCTTATCGAGACCCCAGCTATGAATTCAGCCCTAAACCCCCACACTATTTTAATCGCCAATGACGATTCCTCCTTCTGTCTCTTAATTGAAGAAGCGTTTCAGGAAGTTCGCGCCAACCTCGCCCTATTTTTTGTAGAAGATGGAGAGCAACTCCTCGACTATCTCTATCGGCGTGGGCCTTATCAGGACCCCCTTAATTCCCCTTTTCCCGACCTCCTTTTACTCGATCTAAATATGCCCAAACTCGACGGACGAGAGGCATTAAACGAAATTAAATCTGACCCCATTCTCAAGACTATTCCTGTTGTTATCCTGAGTAGTTCTTATCATGAAGAAGATATTTCTAAATGCTACGATGCCGGTGCTAACTCCTTTATCGTCAACCCCTTAACCTTCGACAAATTGGCAGTTGCCATGCAAAGTTTATGTAACTATTGGTTGTCCATCGTCGCCCTTCCCCCGAAAAAACTCTAAGCGAGAAGGCATCCCTATCCCCAGAATTCCCTCAATATTTCTAAACTTAGAAAAGAGCCACTCTACCCAAAATAAATACCGAAGGCGAGTCAAAAACTGTGAAGTTTTACCTGACTCGCCTTCGGTATAAGTGGTTTGTTTTGCCTGGGTTATTCGGCGTGATTTCCCTTAATTATTGATGCCGGATGGAGTCGTAAATCTCTACATAATTTTTTCCGGGATAATTCCAAGAGTAGTCATATTCCATACCCTGAATTGCGAGTTGACGAAACTCTTGCGGTGACTCATACCATAAATCGATCGCCCGACCCAGGGCCGACTCCACCGCAGCCTCATCCGTTTCATAAAACACATAGCCATTACGTTTTTCTGGCGGCTTATTCTGGTCATAATCACGGTCAAATACCGTATTCACCAATCCCCCAACCCCTCGCACAATGGGAACCGTACCATATTTCAAGCCAATCATCTGGGTTAAACCACAGGGTTCATAATTACTCGGAACTAGAATCATATCCGAACCGGCATAAATGAGATGGGATAACTCCTCATTAAAGCCCAACTCCAAATGACAGTCGGGATTATCATTTAAAAACTGTTTCTCATGCCAGAAATGGTCATTAATCGCCGGTTCCGTCGCTGAACCCAGGAGGACAAACTGCGCCCCTTTACTTAAGGCATAGTACATAGCATGATGCACTAAATGCACACCTTTTTGTTGATCCAGGCGTCCAATATAGGCAATAATGGGTTTATCTTCATCGCGTAACAATAATTGCGATCGCAGCGCTTTCTTCGCTTGCTGCTTGCCCTCAAAATCATCAATACTGTAATGCTCAGGAATGTAGCGGTCTATTTCCGGATTCCAGAAATCATAATCAATCCCATTCAGAACCCCGGTAAACTTATCCTGATGCAAATGTAACGTATGACCCAATCCGGAACCCACCTCAGTGTAATGGGCTTCCCAAGCATGGTGAGGGGAAACCGTCGTCACCGCATTAGAATAAACAATGCCGCCTTTCATGAGATTTATAGCAAAGGGATTGAAATTATCCCGGAGGCGATCGTATTGGAAGTAATAAGCATCTTGATTCAGACCCGTTGCTCTAAGTACCTCTGAACCCGCCATCCCTTGATGTTTAAAGTTGTGAATCGTATAGCAAACCCGCTGAGTCCACATCCCATTATACTTGTAGATTTCGTACAATAAGACTGGAATTAAACCCGTTTGCCAGTCATGACAATGAATGACATCCGGTCGCTTATTACTTCTGAGGAGAAACTCTAAAGCCGCCTTGCTAAAGAAAGCAAAGCGCATATTATCATCACTACACCCGTAGTAACAACCCCGGTTAAAGAAATTATCTTCGCAATGGGGTTCTATAAAGAAGCAAACCCGCCCGTGAACCCATCCACAATAGACCGAACAGTGAACCGCCCCCCCATACCAAGGCACAAACAAGTCCTTATAGGCATCATGAAGGCCCCAAATATGGTCATAGCGCATACAATCATATTTGGGCAGAATCAGTTCCACCGTATGACCCCGATTCTCTAACTCTCGGCTTAACCCATAAACCACATCCCCCAATCCGCCCGCTTTAATCACCGGGGCGCATTCCGAGGCAATCTGTACGATGTACATTTTTACTCCTCACGTTACAAAACTTAATTTTATCTCTGCTTTCATTGATTAGCAGCAAGGAGTCAATTTTGGCAAGTGCCGGTTTCACGAAATCAACACAAGCACCCCACAGCCACCGGGGTTAGGGTGATTTCCTTCAAACATCGGCCCCGTAACGGTTAGAAACCGGATTCCTGGAAAAAATCTGGGCCTAGCTTGCACTAATTTAAGCCAAAAACCCGGTTTCAGGTCCCCGTGAACTCATCCCCGATTTAGGTCAAGGGGCCTCTTCTAGGATGGGGGCAATCCCTAGGAATTTTCATAGTGTTGGCAGAGTGCCAGTAATTTTTCCCGGATGCGATCGCGCACAGACTGGGGTCCCACGACCATCATATCTGGGGCTTCTCGCTGGACTTCCCGGATAAACCAGTAGGTACTAGAGATGCGACGCACCACCTGCTTAACCTGATTTTCTAACCAGTCTGCGGAGATATCCCCCGGTTTGGGTTTATAGGCAAAAGCTAATCGATTGTACAAGTGGATTTCCACCGCTATCTGATCAAGCTGGGGACGCCACGGAACCTGAATAGGGAAAATGGCGGCGTCAGGAATGCGGTCTAAACGCAAACACCAGTTATGGATCAGTTCTGGGATGTCCAGATTGTGTTCGGTTTCCTCGCACCAACAGTCCAAATATTGCCGTTCTTCATGCCGGTTAATCTGGGCATGACGAACGGTAAAGGTCCACAGACGTCCTGTGGCATCTTGATAGGAGAGTTGAAAAGGTTGCTGGCGGAGGATATAGCGATTGAGTTCGATGCGCCAAGGGTGAGGGGGAGTCTCCAGAAAACGTTCGATTTTGTTGCGGAGGGGGATAGAGAGTTCGCTTCGTTCTTGCAACAGTTGGGCGATCGCCTGCGCTTCCAAAATCCTCCCGGCATCGGTGAGGGCATCCAAGGCACAATTGAGGGCTTCTATCCGGGTATTTGACCAGTCATTATTCGGGGCAATTTGCAGCTCACCCCGGGCGATCGCCTCCACCAGTCGGGAGATATTCGGGCGATCGCCCCACGTCTTCCCCAGTTCTAGGGCGAGTTCTTGCAACTGGGTTTTATCTCGTTCTGAAATAGATAGGGTTATGGATTGACCTTTGCGGCTCATAATTTTTATACGGACACTTTATACGGGTAAGGTCTTGTCAGTTTCTATTTTGAGTGGCAACATAAGAAATAACAAGCAAGTACGGACACAAAAAACTTATGTCCAATTATGACATTCTTCTCAAACCAATTTACTCTGCTCCAGCTTCAAAAGTCCCCCAGGACATCGAACTGCCTGCGGGATGGAGACTTTCCTGGCATCAACTAGAGACATTAAAGGCGATTCAGGACCCGAATATTGATGTAATTTTCAATACAGCAATGACCGGGGACGGTAAAACCCTCGCCGCCTTTCTGTGCATTTTATATGGACATCTAGCGGCAGTCGCCCTCTATCCCACCAATGAACTCGCACGGGATCAGGAGGGACAAATTGGCGGATATACTCAGCAATTGCAGCTTTGCGATCCACCTCGCCTTTCTCGCTTAAGTGGGGAAGTGCTAGAAATTTATGCAGAAACTGAGGGATTGCGGAAAAGTGCGGCGATCGAAACTCGTGCCAGTCAATCGGAGATTTTGTTAACGAATCCAGATATTTTTCATTACTTACATCGCGGTGCCTATCTCACCAAAAATTCTAGTCCTGATAGTTTGTGGAATCGTCTCGATAAACAGTTCGATTTGTTTATTTTTGATGAATTTCATGTGTTCAGTGCGCCACAAATTGCCAGCGTCATTAACACACTGCTGTTGATTCGCTGTACCAATCGACGCAAAAAGTTTCTGTTTCTTTCTGCTACTCCCAATGAGGATTTGCTGAACCGATTAAAATTGGCAGGATTTCGGTGTCAAGAGATTAATCCTGTCAGTGAAAAAAAGTATCGCTTTCCGGATAGGGAGGAAGAGTGCCACGAGTTGAAAGCGCAAGGATGGCGACAAGTATCGCGGGGAATTCAGCTAGAGTTTATTTCGTTAGAACCAACGGGTAAAGCATCTGAAACCTGGTTGAAAGAGAATAGCCAATTAATTGTATCTCAGTTTCAGAAATATCCGGGGAGTAAAGGGGCGATCGTTCTCAATTCCATTGCCGCAGTCAAACGCCTGACGCGATTTTTTCGGGAACTGCTGGCACCGTATGGGTTAGTAGTAGCCGAGAATACGGGATTAACAGGGAAAGAACAGAAAGAGCGATCGCTACTTGCTGATTTAGTTTTAGGAACCAGTACGATTGATGTCGGCGTAGATTTTAAAATTAATTTCCTAATTTTTGAATCTGCCGACGCCGGAAGTTTTATCCAACGGTTAGGACGATTGGGACGACATGATAGCTATGAAAAAGAGGGGGAAACGATTCCTTTTAAAAAGTTTACAGCCTATGCCTTGTCACCGAATTATTTAGTCGAACGGTTGTTTCAGGGTGAGTCGGCACCGTTGGTATCGGGTGGAACTTGCGATCGCGTGTTCTTTCACGAGACGATTCGGGAAAAATACCGTCAAATTAACAATTTTCAAGGCTATTACAAGCGTTGGGGTGCAGTACAGTCTATGCAATTATGCCGCCAACTCGGACATCCAACGATTAAGGAACAATATGCAGATGCTTCCCAGGTGTTTAAAAAAGCCTGTGAGGAGGTGTTTGATACTCTGCTCAAGAAAAAGTATGGACAAGTTAAAGGATGGCAGGAAGAATGGCAACAGCTATCGGGAACAGATAAGGGAAATCCCATTGCAGAGGATGCCACCAGTTTCCGGGGATCGAGTCCTCTCCAATGTGGGTTATATGATGTGACGGAATCCAACGAGAGCGATCGCTTCAAAACTTATGATTTGCCGGGAGTGTTAAGCCATTTGGACATCGAACCCATGACAGAAGTGGCATTTATGCGATTGATAGAAGAAACCGCACAACGCACCGGCAAACCCATTGCCAAAGGACGATTTAAACATTGTCTGGGGTTTATGAAATTGCGGGAATATCGTCAGGAAAAAGAGAACTGGAATTTTACTTATCCCGGTAACTTGCAGGCGATCGCCTGCAAAGTACAGGTTCTGGTAGGGATACAAGTTTGGCAACTCACGCCAAACCCCTGGCTCCGAGAGATTAACCAGCAACTGAAGAAACAGGGATTAGTCTGTTATGTAATTCCTCATCCCGTTGCCGAGGTGCGATCGCGCTTGCGCCTGCCGATGCACTTTCAGATCTATCCCATGAAGGATCAGTCCAGTTTGCACGATAAAAGTGCAGATTATGCGATCGGCTTCAGCCAATCGGCGCTATTACTGGATACCCTCGCCTACTGGTTTAAGAGCAAAGGGGGTGAGGTATGGGTGGTGTAGTAGGTGGATCCCTGAAAGGGATTTTAGGTTGGCACTCTTATAGAAAGAGTATGTTGGAGCGATCACCATTGGCTGCATGGCTATTTATTTCAATCCCTGAAAGGGATTTGATCACCTTGCTGATTGGGCAAGATCCGCTCCACCAACTTGTGAAACTAATCATAGCACAGAAGAAGAGACACTAAAGATCTGCTTGGTTATTTGACCAGTTCCAATAGCTAAGTACCATGAAGCACACTAAATTTATTGAGGGAAGAAGAGACACTAAAGATCTGCTTGGCTATTTGACCAGTTCCAATAACTAAGTACCATGAAACACACTAAATTTATTGACGGAATCAAATACACGGTCTATATTGGGAAGTTAAGGAAGCCATACCTTGAATAGCGAGCACGAGTGGATACATGAGTATTTATGCCTCATCCCCTTTTTGGCTGATCGGGCTTTTTATTTCTCCTTGTCTACTTGCTCTACTCGGTCTACTTAGACCTTGTAGATCAATTTTTAGGTATGGCAGCCCTAAATAAACATTATGAAGGAGTAAGGAGAAAAGCTCTATGCTACAACCAAATATCAACCCTGAGCTTGAAGGCAAGGTGCTGAAAGAGCTAGAAACTCTCTGGCGCACAATCTCTACCATGAACACTCAGATTAAAAATCATGGAAATTCCATTGAAAATCATGGAAATTCCATTGAAAATTTACAGATGGAGATGACTTATCAATTAAGGCATCTTGTTGATGAAAATATTAATCTCCACGCCAATCTGAGTTACTACTGTCCCCCAGAGGATGACTTGTAATTTATAGGATCATACACTAGGGCAAACACCTATTTTTATCAATTGTTAGGATAGCTTTTTCTGCATTCAGATTTGCTATGTTATGTTGATAAACTTTCTAATTAAAGTTTTTAAAACTTTAATTAGAAAAGGCGTTTGCCCTTCAAATAAAGCTGTTTCATTTTTTAGTGATTTACATAATTTGACTCTGACTAGCCCTTAATCTATCTGGGGTCAAGTTTTATCATAAATCTCTGACCTTAAAAAATATCTAGCAATCTAAACGGCAAATACTGGAATAAACTTTTTTAGATGGGGTGTATAAAAGCTATGGATTCTGGTTTGGTAGAAATGCGGCTTCAATTACTTAATAAGTATTTGAAAACCCTTCAAGACTTTCAATCTGTTAGTTTAAATGAATTTTTGGATAGTTTTGATAATCAATTGATCGTCGAAAGGTTGCTTTATTTAATACTTGATATTTCATTAGGTATTAATCGGCATATTCTGCTAACTGACTATCAAGGTTTTCCGGAAACTAATGAGTTGTGTTTTTTGGAGTTGGGTAAAAATGGAATTATTGCCAGTGATTTAGCATACAATCTGGCTGATTGGATAAGAATTCGGGACATTTTAGAATATCAACATGAAAACATAGATCTAAAAGTTGTGTATGCCTGTATTTCTCGGGCGTTAGAGGAATATCCCCTTTACATGAGACAAGTAAACAATTATCTCAATTCCTTAGAGGTTAATAATGGCTAAAAAACGGAAGCAATCAGATAATGAACAATTGATGCAATTATCTCTGTTTGACATAACACCCAATCCTGATGAGGAGTTATCCGAAGAGGAATCCGAGGATGATTGGATGGGGGATGGGGATGATGAGATGGGGTGGGAACCGAGCGATCGCACGATTGAACCCCAGCAGCGCGAGTTACTGACGCTTAAGTTATTGCGGGAGGCAATAGAGGCGCAAAATCCGAATGATGTGATTATGCATGATTTTGCCGAGTATGTTTTACCGAATTTGCTTCGGGTGGCGATCGGGGTGACGGCAAAAGGGGGTAAATTTTTTGATCGCCTGGATGAGAAACGCGGTAAAGAAAATGTCAGACGCGATAATGCTGGTGATCAATCGTTGAATACTCATTTACTGAATGGATTATTTCCGGCTAATTTAATCCAGCTGCGCTTGCAACAGTTTAAAACAACTGTTAAGCAGGTGGTGAAAGAGAGAGAGCGGCGTCTAGTGATTGCGGGGTTTATTCTCCATGATTTTGAGAAGTTTGATTATAAAGCATTTCCCAAAATGCCGGAGAAGTATCGGGTCATTCGAGAAAAAACGCCGGATCAACTTCGCTCGTTATCTATTCCAGAACATGGAGAAATTGTGGATGCGATCGCCTGTGAACTTAATCTCGATCGCTTCATCAATCCCGAAGAACCCGCAGCGTATCAAGAATACCTGGATGATTTGCTCTGTGTCGCCTATAACGCACAACGTAAATCCGATACGAATTTGAATTTTTCGGTGCATGGAGGGTTAAATCCCGTATTGCGCGATCGCGTGTTGATGTGTCTTTCTGACTTAACCTGTCTCGCTGATCGCCTCTCCTCGATTATCAAACATCCTTATGATGCCGAAAACCCCAGTTTAAACAACCTCATCCACAGTCTGAGCGATGGTAATCTCAAATTTACCTATCACAGTTTGGCGGAAAATCGCGGCGTGTTAACCAATGTCGTTAATAATGCGCTAATGGATGCTCACACAGCATTAAATACTGCCGATTGCACCTACTATGAACCCTTACTTTATCTACCAACAGGAGTAATCTATCTAGCGCGGCGAGATGCGCCACCCGTCCCCGTCGAAGATATTCCCGAACGAGTGATCACGAAAATTAAGCAATTGTGCACCAATCAGCTTAAACGCCGACAAACCGGGTTCGGTAGAGGTGGCAACGGCATGAAGTATGCTGACTATTACACCCTGTTTTTTGATGATTTGGGTTTGATGGAGGTGGCGCTTAGTGCGACTTTAAAGATTCTCAATCCGCTGAAAAGTTCGGTAGCAAAAAGTCGGAGTGAAAATTTGATTGCCTTTCAAAAGAAAGGAGTTTTATCCGAGAATGCTGACTTTAAGTTTGAGGATGATATCAGAATCGACCAAATTGCCGAATTTGGGGATGTGGCAACCCGCAAAATTTGGGGCGATCGCCTCAGTCGAATTGAAGTGGCACGCAAGCAAAATAAGAAATTGCCGGAACCGCCAGATTTAGATTTAGTGCAGGAAATGGCAAAGTTTTGGAACCTTTCTCAATATCTGCCACAGATTAGAGAAATCCAGCGGATTAACGAAAGTCTCAAAACTCTAAAACTCAAAGGAAATACCGGCGGTGTACCCTATGAGTGGTATTATCTAGCGGCCAAATATCTCCAACATCATCCCGGTATTGAAGAGGTTAGACCGATTTGTGAAGAGGCGATCGGGCATATTTGCCAACTCAATTCCCCGATTATTTCTCAATATGAACTCCCCGATGGATGGGACGACTTGCGCCAGTGGGTACAGCAAGGGGTGATGCTACCGGGAATGACAACCGTTGAGACATCGGCGGATACCTTCCTGGATGAACTTAATCGGTATAATATGGCAAAAAAATCGGGACGAGGACGGCAAATGATTTGCTCGATTTCTCATTCTGCCTATACCGTAACTGAACAAATGGAATCAGCGGTTTTATTCACGCCGCAGGTTTACACTAACAAACAAATGTTAGGAGGTTCTAACGCCAAACGGAATATTTCGAGTATTGCGGGATTGGAGATGATGCTACGGCAAATTTTGATGAATCAAACCCAGGCAACTGGGAAACGATTTGAAGATGGCAAATATCGCTATCTCTATTTCTATCCCACCTATTACTTTACTCCGGAAACAAACAAATTTCTCCATCGTGCCTATACGGATATCGCTCAAACACGGTTTAACGCTCAAATCCGCAATCACTTTATCGGCGATGAGTTTAAAGCGAATTTTGACCGCACTCAATATCAAAGTGTCGATGCGTTTCTGATTGATGAGGATTTGCAGCGCAAGAAAGAGTTGCCAGAAGATGATAAAGAACACAAAAAAGACCCCACGTTTAAGTTGTCTTACTTAGAAGACCAACCCATGACCTTTTATTTCATGGCACTCCCACCGGGACGGGACCCGACGGATACGGAATCCTGGGTAATGCCTGCTTGGTTAGGGTTTGTATTTCCGATGATTCTGGATGTAAAAACCGTGGTTTCCGAGTCACCGATTCCGCCTTTTAATGATGGTTCTGAATTTGAGGAAACGGTGTTTTTAGATAGCGCACCCGTTGCCTTGCGCTTACTCACCAAGGGAGAGCGTTTCCGCCTCGACTACATCCTAGAAGGATGGCAAGAAAACGGCGCATCCTATCCCGCACCCCTGAAGGCGTTAACCGCTGCTTATGCCATCCATCTGGATGTAAATGCCAAACAAAGCAAGGGAAAATATGATGCCAACTGGGGGAAATTAACTGAGTTAGCAACGGATTTTGAAACCAGTCCTTTGTTTGTATTTGCCTATCTCAATCGCTGGGTGCGTCGCCAAGGGGTCGATACAGCCCGAATTGAGAAAATCAAACTGTATGCTTATGATTTTTACCCCTGCTTTGACCCATATTGTACCTATAATTCTGAACAGGAGACCCTAAACGTGGGAGAAGAATCGAGTTTGAACCATCCCAAACAATTAACTGAACTGTATCGCGAATTTTACCGTGCCAATAAGCGATATAATCCCAAAGCTAATGCTGTCCTCAAACCCATTGATATTGCAGCCGATACTATCCTCAAAGCTGACCCGAGCTTTCAAGGGGAAGCGTTAGTGATGGTTGTTGCTGCTGAAGTGTTCAAACTGATGGATCGGGTCCATTCTTCCACCGCAGAAGGACGCTGGATTTTCAAAAATCGCGAAGAGGAACGGCAGGCAATTTTAAAGTTTGCTGAATATTTTGTGATGGAGGTTTTTGAAAAATCTTTTGGAGGCGATCGCGCTCGTTTAGCGGGACGACAACTTAACCTGATTCGTGATACCTGCGAATTTCTTTATCGTCTAGCCGATGACCAAGAAAATAAAGACTATTCCTCTAAATCCAAAGAAAATTCTGAAGAAGAATCCCCAGAATAACCCCAGGGAAAAGGTACTGCCTTGTCCTCCCCGTACCCTTGTCAATTGTTGTAATTAATGGAAGCAAAAATCATGGCATTCTTAAAAACTGTCTCCTCCCAATTTTTTCAGACCGAAATTCCCTATAAACCAATGGGGAAATATGTCCACTTTCTCACCGTTCGTGTTACCGAATCCTATCCCCTGTTTCAAACCGATGGGGAATTGAACAAAGCGCGGGTGAGTTCAGGAATTAAGACGAAAGAACCGATTAGCCGGTTGACCATGTTTAAGCGCAAGCAATCTACTCCGGAACGGTTAGTGGGTCGGGAATTGCTGCGAAACTATGGATTCATGACGGCTGAAGAGTGCGAATATAATGTCAAATTTGCCATGAACAATCCGGATTGTATTATTTATGGCTTTGCGATCGGCGAGTCTGGTTCGGAAAAATCGAAAGTGGTAGTTGATACAGCTTTTTCGATTACCCCCTTCGATAACGCACATGAAACCTTTACCTTAAATGCGCCTTATGAGAATGGGACAATGGCATCTAAAGGCGAAAAAAAATCTGAGGGTAAGCTAGATGGTGAAATTGGTACGACTACCGCACGAATCAATCAGCAAGACCATATTAAACCCCAGGTGTTTTTTCCTAGCATTGTTACCCTGAAAGACCCCACTGAGGCCGGGTTTCTCTATGTGTTTAATAATATCCTTCGGACCCGACATTATGGCGCTCAAACGACGCGGACGGGTCGCCTCCGGAATGAGTTAATCGGTGTGGTTTTTGCCGATGGGGAAATTACTAGCAATCTGCGATGGACTCAGGCTATTTATGATGAAATGAACCTCGCCGAAAAGCTGCGATCGCCCGATCCATTGAACGAAGATGAAGTCATGGCGGCTGCAACAACAACCATTCAAGCCTTGATGGAGGAGGAATTTATTGTGCATACCGATTTTGTAGGCGATAGTTTTACTCCCATGCTCAATGAAGTGAAAACCCTGATTCGCAGCGAAGAGGGAATGAAATCAATTTTGCAGCAAGCGGATGCGGAAGCCAAAGACTATGCTAAGGAGCATATTAAAAAGAAGCCCTCAGATGATGACAAAAATAAAGACAAAAAAGTCCGTGAAAAATCTAAATAATTCACGCAACTAGGTCAAGAAAGTTAATTGGAAAAGGACACGGCAGTGCCGTGTCCCTAATACAGTTTAATTTAGAATGATGACAACAAAGTAATTCTTTGAGGTATTTTTCATGGCTATTATTTCTCGCTATCATCTGGAACTTCACGATAGCCTTTATTATGCGACTCGCGAAATCGGTAGACTGTATGAAACTGAACCAATTTTGCATAATTACGCCCTTTGCTATGCACTGGGATTGGTCGATAGCGATCGCTACGCGACTCGCGTACCAGAAGAAAATTCTTACCGATACTTTTGCCGAGAACAAGTGCCGCAATATGAGGCACATTTGACCGCGCTAAATCAGGCGGGAATTTATGTTACTCCAGCGCGATCGCTCTCCTATACCACTCAACTCAATACCTGGAAATATGCTGACAACCGCTATCACGTTGAAATGGCAAAAACTCAAAAAAATATTCCCAGTTATGGGAGAAACAAAGAGGTTTCACCCGAAAGCATCTTTGAGTTTTTTGTCATTTCCAGTCAGCCGATAAAATTACCACGATGGATTCGTCTGGGTAAATGGATGAGTAAAGCAAAAGTAATCGAAGTTCCTTTTTCTGATGAAGTTAAGCGAATTTCATCAAAAGAACCGTTTATTTGCAATCACCCGCTTAATCCACTAGATATCATGTTTACTTATCCAGTTTTTAGTTATGATACGATTAATATGCCGCCGGTTAGTTTGATTCAAAATGTGCGCCTACAAGGGGAATGCTATTCTGTTGGAAAACTTAGAATTCCAGCTTCTATGAAATATCGATTTCGGCCTAAAGATCCCGAAATTTAAGTGAGAAAATTTGCCTGATAATTTTCATCGTATCTCGTTAAAGTTCCGTCTTTTCTTCAAGAGAATATTTGCACTACCCTCTAAGGCAAGGATTAAAAATGCCCCATAGTCTCATCATCAACCTAGTTCCCACCTCACCAATTTCGCCACAATTTCTTAGTGGTAGACATCTCCATGCTTTGTTTCTAACCCTCATCAATTCCGTTAATCCAGAATTGGCGACTTTTTTACATGAACAAAAAAGCGAAAAAGCCTTCACCCTCAGTCCCCTGCAAGTAAGATATTCCTCTCAAAATCCTGGTCAATTGCTACAATGGCAGCACAATAAACCCATTCCCAAAGGGATAGATTGTTGGTGGCGGGTTTCTCTGTTAGATGATAGTTTATTTAACAATTTGATGCAGCTTTGGTTAAATCTGAATCCCGAGCAACCTTGGCATTTAGGGTCTGCCAATTTGCAGATTACTCGGATTTTAGGAACCCCGCAGGTGAGCCAACCTTGGGCGAATTTTTGCAGTTATGGGGAGTTGCATGAAAAAGCCTCAGATAGTCAACGGAAAATAGATATGGTTTTTTGTACGCCTACGGCTTTTCGGCAGGGTCAATATGATTCCTGTTTGCCAACCCGAGAATGTTTATTTAATAGTCTGCTACACCGTTGGAATAAATATAGTCAAATTCCCTTGGCGGAGTCTTTGACAGAGTATATTTTCCCCACTTATGTGAATGTTCACTCGGAGATTATTAGCGATAAACGCAGTAAGTTTATTGGCTGTGTGGGGGAAATGGGATATTCCATTTTAGGGGAGGCTTCGCCACAAATTATCAAGGATATTAATGTTTTAGCCGATTTTGCCCTCTACAGTGGTGCAGGACGGAAAACGCCGATGGGAATGGGGATGATTCGGCGGTTGAATGGGTCTTGATTGGAGGCGATCGCAAGTTAATTCTACCCACAAATTAAACTCATGAATAATTCTGATTACATTACCATTGCTGCACTCAATCAATATTCTTATTGTCCCCATCGCTGCTGGCGGATGTTTTGTGCGGGCGAATTTCGGGACAATCACTACACCTTGGAAGGAACCGATTTACATGAACGGGTACATACCCTGGGAGAGGGAAATCGGGAGGAAGTGTGGCAAGTTCGGGCGATTTGGTTGAAGTCGGAACGGTATCAACTGATTGGCAAAGCGGATTTAATTGAATCCGTTGAGGGGGAAGTTTATCCGATTGAATATAAGCGGGGTAAGAAAGGCGAATGGGATAATGATGAGTTACAAGTTTGCGCTCAAGCCTTATGTTTAGAGGAAATGATGGGGAAAACTATTGAGCGAGGGTATGTATATTATGCCCAAACTCGGCGACGGCAAGCGGTGGAGATTACCGAGGAGTTGCGACAGGAGGCGATCGCAACTTTAGAAGCCATTTCTAATCTCTTCCAAACTGGAATCATGCCACCGCCTATCTACACAAAACGGTGTCGCGGTTGCAGCTTATTTCATCAATGTTTACCCCAAGCTGGGGAGAAAGTCAAACGCTATCAAGAAGCGAGTTAATTGGGGAATATTGGAGCTTTTTTTAATTCCTTGGATCAGAGGACCCCACCCTAACCCTCCCCTTGCCAAGGGGAGGGGACCGGAGGTGAATTTGGGGAAAATTGAGATACTTTGAGATTGAAATTAGGAGAGAATCATGGGTACAGTTTATATCACTCAAGATGACTGTTTTATTGGTAAAACTGATGAACGGTTAAATATTCGGGCGAACAAGCAAAAATTGCTGGATGTGCCGTTAATTAATATCGAAGGCGTTGTAATTATGGGACGGGCCACTGTGTCCCCTGCCGTGGTGACAGAATTGCTAAATCGCCATATTCCTTTGAGTTTTTTAACCACAACAGGACGATATTTAGGACGATTAGAACCGGAACTGACTAAGAATATTTTTGTCCGCAAAGCCCAATGGCAAGCAGCGGGAGAAACGGAAAAATCCTTGCATTTGGTGCGGGGTTTTATTCGGGGAAAACTCAAGAACTATCGGACTGCTTTGTTACGCAAACAGCGAGAACGAAGCGATGTCAATTTCCAAACTGCAACGGACCGCCTGAAACAAATCCTTTCCTCCCTGACATCAACCGTAACTATTGATTCCTTGCGCGGATTAGAAGGGGCGGGAAGTGCTGCTTATTTCCAATGTTTTGATGCTTTAATTCGTAGCGAAGGATTCAGCTTTGAAGCCCGTCGCCGTCGTCCTCCCACGGACCCGGTAAATGCCCTGCTCAGTTTAGGCTATTCTTTACTCAGCCATGATATCCAGAGTGCAGTAAATATTGTAGGCTTTGACCCCTATCTCGGATATCTGCACGTTGAACGCTATGGACGCCCCTCTTTAGCTCTGGATTTGATGGAAGAATTTCGTCCAATTGTTGTCGATGCGATGGTGTTGAATGCGATTAATAACCGCATCATCACTCCAGCCGAATTTACCACGGAACCGATTAGCAATGCAGTCTCTTTGACCCCAGAAGCCTTGCGAACCTTTCTGCGACTCTATGAACAGAAAAAACAGTCTGATTTCACCCATCCGGTGATGGGAAAAAAATGTACCTATCAGGAATCCTTTGAAATTCAAGGACGACTGATGGCAAAGTATTTGATGGAAGAAATCGACCAATACCCGCCCTTAGTGTTGAAATAGCTGTCCCTCGCCAGGAATTGGCGCAACTGCCGCTTCCTGAGATGGGGTTGGGGTGAATTTGTAGAACATGGGATGGAGGGGTTATGTATATTGTGATTGCTTACGATATTTCCGAGGACAAACGACGCACGAAAATTCACAATATTCTCAAGTCCTATGGACAGTGGGTGCAATTTTCGATGTTTGAGTGTGATTTGAACCAGACTCAGTATCAGAAACTGCGGATGCGCCTGAGTAAACAGATCAAACCCGACGAAGACAATATCCGATTTTTCTTCCTCTGTGCCTGCTGCCAAGGTAAAATAGAACGCATCGGGGGAGTAGAACCGAGGGACTCGACCATCTTTTTCGCCTAGATTCAGCGCGAACCCCAAGCTGTAAAACAGAAGGGGGCAAAATTTGGGGCTGAAATTCCCACGGGATAAGGTGTTGAATGCTTTTCCCCTTCCAGCCGGTTCGCGCAAATCCTGAAAGCTATACGGAGCAAGAATTTGAGGTAAAAATGAATTTCACCTATTTACAAATTTGCCGCTGTAATGGTATTTTTAATCTAGGTTCGCGAAAATGCACCTTGAAAACTCCATATACCAAGGTTTTCAACCACGGGCGGTCCCAATGACCTCTAATCCCTTTCAGGGATTGAAACTCGATCCACCGGATGCTGACCGCCCCTGGAATCTTCAGTCCCAATGACCTCTAATCCCTTTCAGGGATTGAAACCCAATCCCGCTTTCCTAAGAAACCAGCGGAAAGTCCCAATGACCTCTAATCCCTTTCAGGGATTGAAACCTCTCCCTCTCAGCGCGACAGAGACATACTTGTACATCCGTGTCCCAATGACCTCTAATCCCTTTCAGGGATTGAAACTTGGTATCCCCAGGAATAAGGGGCACTATTTTCTCCCGGTCCCAATGACCTCTAATCCCTTTCAGGGATTGAAACCAGATGATAGAGAGACGAACTAGATAACGTTACCGTCCCAATGACCTCTAATCCCTTTCAGGGATTGAAACGACTGTGATCGCTGCAACCCAAGGCATTATTTCCGTCCCAATGACCTCTAATCCCTTTCAGGGATTGAAACCAGGAGGTATCACCTGGGTTGCCACTGATGATTTGTCCCAATGACCTCTAATCCCTTTCAGGGATTGAAACCTTAAGAGGTGTTTTTCCGTGCTGGTGAGGACAGGTCCCAATGACCTCTAATCCCTTTCAGGGATTGAAACCCCCATGAGTGACTCTCTCCGGGATTTGGTAGAGGTCCCAATGACCTCTAATCCCTTTCAGGGATTGAAACGGGAAAATTGGAAATGCCATGCGACGCTATAGAGTCCCAATGACCTCTAATCCCTTTCAGGGATTGAAACGAGGTTATTATCGGCTTCCTCATTAGAGATAGAGTCCCAATGACCTCTAATCCCTTTCAGGGATTGAAACCAAATGGTGAAGGCAACAGCTAGAGGCAACTATCGTCCCAATGACCTCTAATCCCTTTCAGGGATTGAAACCTGTCACGCGCAGTGCTGCGCTTTAAAAGGGACGGTCCCAATGACCTCTAATCCCTTTCAGGGATTGAAACTAGATTCAGGCGATCGCTCTTTATCGGGGACGGCGTCCCAATGACCTCTAATCCCTTTCAGGGATTGAAACTTCACCAGTAAATCCGGTGAATTGATTCTACCCAAGTCCCAATGACCTCTAATCCCTTTCAGGGATTGAAACAGGGTGAACTCGATATCAATAAACCCATTACTACGTCCCAATGACCTCTAATCCCTTTCAGGGATTGAAACTAGCAATCACTGGATCGCGCCATTCCGATTGCCAGTCCCAATGACCTCTAATCCCTTTCAGGGATTGAAACGTTGCCATCTCCATCAATCCTCAGCCCTGTAAGTCCCAATGACCTCTAATCCCTTTCAGGGATTGAAACACGGGGGTTTTTTGGCGGTCGATTGCGACGGGCGTCCCAATGACCTCTAATCCCTTTCAGGGATTGAAACACTTATTTAAGAATTGAAAAAGAGCAGTTTTGGGTCCCAATGACCTCTAATCCCTTTCAGGGATTGAAACGGGTACAGTGCCATTGCCCCACCTTGAGGGTACGCCCCGGTCCCAATGACCTCTAATCCCTTTCAGGGATTGAAACTTTCAGCCAGCGGGAGGATTCAGCCCGAACAATCCGTCCCAATGACCTCTAATCCCTTTCAGGGATTGAAACTGGTTCCTTCTGCTTCCTCTTCCCGCTGCTTCTGCGGGTCGGGTCCCAATGACCTCTAATCCCTTTCAGGGATTGAAACTATTGAGGCTACGGAAATATTTTTTTCCCTCAAGTCCCAATGACCTCTAATCCCTTTCAGGGATTGAAACAAATTGGCCCGCCGCGAAAGAAGGACAACCTCAGGTCCCAATGACCTCTAATCCCTTTCAGGGATTGAAACGCAATTAATAGGGAATTGAGTAGTTGCCGATCGCGTCCCAATGACCTCTAATCCCTTTCAGGGATTGAAACTGGATCCTTTAAATATTCTGCGGTGAGCCGATTTCGTCCCAATGACCTCTAATCCCTTTCAGGGATTGAAACCTTTTCCCGGCGGCCCTTGGTCCCCGCTGTCCCCTGCTTACAGATATATGTTTTTAACCCCTAACAAGTATTGAGGGGTAAAGTGAGCGGATGTAGAGGTAAGGGGTCTGGGA
>NZ_JAMXFC010000041.1 GCF_025370755.1 Laspinema sp. D2d
CTCTGTTGTTTTCTAGTCATAAGGAGAGGATTGAATTGCCATCTTTTTTACTTTTTTTAAAATGAGCGAACCGTAAGATTAAATCGAGGCGGTTCTGTCATAAAATTTTTCAGCAATTGAGTGGAGTCTGGAACCTATCCCACGATAAATGAGAGAAGCTTCAGCGACGATCGCCTTTCTTGAGTTTTACCGTTCCCCAGAAAGGCGATCGCAAGCAGCAATAGCTTCTTACCAGGGACTGCCAATGAGGGTAAACCCGGCCCAAAAGTAAGGGTGAGATAAGTTTTCCCCCGTCAATTCTCCTAATTGTTCCGGAAGAGAGAGTACCCCGCGCTTGGTAACTAGGTTGCCTTCTTCTAGGCGCACTTCTCCTCGCAGCATAGCCAATTGGGTCTCGCGCAGGGCTTCCGCCTTGAGGAGCGATCGCTGGGTTTGGTCGTCAGTTTTGAAGGTATTGTAAAACTCGGACATCAGCGCTAGAGTCCCCAAGTCACTCACATACCATAAGCTTGCTAAGGCAGAGGGAACGCCGCTTTGAATCGCTAATCCGGCAAATCCCTTTTCTGCATCTTGGCTGCCGACGGCTGTCTTACAAGCACTCAACACCAACAATCCGATCGCTGATTCATTGAGTTTCAATTCTTGTATATTATTTAAAGTGAGCTGACTATCCCACAATTGAATATAAGATTGAGTCGGGTTTCCCTCCTGAAAATCCGCGTGAGTAGCAAGATGAACGATTCCATAGCGGGATTCTTGCAATTGCAACTGCAAGTTTTCCTGGGTAAAATCTTCATTAAGAAACACCTCTCCCGGCCACAGAGAACGGGCAATTTGAGACAGTTCCACGGGGACCGCAGGCAGGGGAGAGAGGGTTTTAAACAGGGATGCGCCCATTGCCAAAACTTCTGTATTAGTGAGGTCACTGGGATTCAAGTCAATCATGTTAAAGGCGGGAATCAGGGCTATACTGTATTGTTCCACCAGAAATTCTTCCCCATCATGTAAGGCAGCAAAGGGGACCGATCGCAACCCTGGACCGACACATAACAACAGATTTTCGATTCCTAACGACTCCAATTCTTCGCGCAAGGGGGCGATCGTCCAAGTATAAAGTTGTTGGGCTTGAGGTAGATAGGACCGGGTATTTCTTCGACTAGGGCTCGTCATGCGCTGCCGTAATTGTTGTGCTGTTTCTATCAGCATTTCTTGATTCGTTTCGGCGATCGTCCGACCCGTGACGCCTCCATCCGCAGTGACTAACAGCAGTTGCAGTTGATCCTCACTAGGAATCATGTAAATTACCGCCGACTTTTGACCCGTTTTTTGTTCAACTCCTGCCAACGCTTCGCTAATCTCTTCCCCACTCAGGGTCACTTCTGATAAATTTTTGCCGAAATAATCTTCAAATACCGTTTCCCATTCTCCCTCAATAGTTGTGACAGCTTGGGCAAAATCACTGGGGGAACTTCCTTGGCTAAGGGCAGGTTTTGGGTCGTGAGATTGAGAAAGCTGATGGACTCGGGATATTCCGGAAGGAATGGCGGAACCCTGAGTATCCCTAGCAGCAGTCAGTGAAGGAAATAAGGCGATTCCTACAGAACAGAAGAAAGGAAGAAGATACCAAAATCGTTTCCTAGAAATAAAAAAATTGGGTTGTGAGCTTGAATGGAAAAATGTTAGTTTCATGGAAAAGTTACTATTCGCTAAATTCGCTTTTTTTTGAGGGGGTGATGAGATTGAATGTCACCCAAGTAAAAGCGCGATCGCGCTTGCATAGATTTCCCCTAAAGGCTCGCATTTATTCTAACGAAAAAACTTCAAACTTGTTTGAGGGGTGACAAGTTCAAGGGTAGGGAGTTTCAAGATGAAGTGGAGGGAGGGTTTGGGTTGAAGCGGCATCGAAAGCACTTGTGGGAAGACTAAGCGAGGGTGTGAGCCCCCGCCTGGTGTTTAACTCACCTCTAGGTCACTTAACTGACCCCGGGTTAATAAAAGACCAGCCGCCTCACCATTAACGGGTTCGGAAAAAAAGTAGCCTTGACCGTATTTACAGCGAAGGATTTGGAGTTCATGCAGGGAATCTAGGGTTTCAATGCCTTCGGCAATCACATCTAATCCGAGGGTATGGGCCAGGGTAACAATGGTTCTGACAATTTCTGAATCGTCATTGAGGGGGGACATTTTGCTAACAAAAGAGCGGTCTATTTTTAACACATCCACGGGAAAGCGATGGAGATAACTCAAAGACGAGTAACCTGTGCCAAAATCATCGATGCACAACTGAATATCCAGGGTTTTGAGGCGTTCCAAGATGGCGATCGCACCTTCCGGGTCTTCTACTAGGGCAGTTTCGGTAATTTCTAATTTCAAATCCCAGCCATCAACCCCGGTTTCTTGGAGAATCTCTTCAACGCGATCGCCCAAATTCTGACTAAGTTGCTTCCCGGAAAGATTCACACTCATTTTCAGAGAAGGATAGGTAGGAAATTGCTTTTTCCAGCTTCTTAACTGACTACAGGCTTGAATCAGTGCCCATTCCCCGATTCGTTCAATTGCGCCAGTTTCCTCCGCCACGGGGATAAATATATTGGGAGAAATCCACCCTTTGCGAGGATGAACCCATCGGATCAGGGCTTCAAATCCACTAATCTCTCCCGTGGAGAGTCTCACAATAGGCTGATAGAACATCTGAAACTCGCCCCGTTCGATCGCCCAGCGCAGATCCGTCTCCAATTCCAAGCGCAGGATAGCTTCCTCTCGCATCGTGGCATCAAACACCACATATCCGCCTTTTTCTCGGGCTTTAGCGCGATACATGGCGATATCCGCATCCCGCAGAAAATCAGGCTGACGCCGATCGCCTGCGGTACTATGAACGATACCTATACTCATCCCGGCAAACACTTCGTGAGTTCCGACATTAAAAGGCTGGCGTAAGGTTTCATGGACTTGGTGCGCTACGGCGATCGCATCTTCAACCCGGGGAATATCTTCTAACAACAAGGTAAATTCATCCCCGCCAAACCGGGCGAGGGTATCGTTAGGACCTAAACATTGTTCCAGTCGTCCGGCGATCGCCATCAACAAGCGATCGCCCACGGAATGACCTAAACTATCATTCACTAACTTGAAATCATCCAAATCCATAAACAGGACTGCAAACTCATAATCTGCTTGACTTTGAGCGCGGGAGACGGCTTTAACCAACCGATCCATAAAAAAGCCTCGGTTCCATAACCCGGTGAGTGCATCGTGAGAGGCATTGTATCGGAGTTGCGCCTCTGTCCATTTGCGATCGGTAATATTCACGACAGACCCTTCATAATACATCAATTGATCACTGACATCGCGCACCGCACGAGCATTTTGAGAAATCCAGATCATACTACCATCAGCCCGATAAACCTGAGCTTCAAATCCTGACACCACATCTTGTTCCTGTAATCGCCGAATAAACTCCTCTGGACAGCGGGGATCAACGTAGATTTGATGGGAGCGATCGCACAAATCCGCCATCAATTCCGGGAGGGAAGCATACCCATAGATCGCCGCTAAAGCTGGATTTGCACTCATATACCGTCCATCCGGAGTGGTCTGAAAAATGCCTTCTACCGCATTTTCCACAATACTGCGATAGTTGGCTTCGGCTTGCTGGAGGGCTTTTAAAGTTTGTAACCGATGTAAGACAGACCCGACTTGGATCGCCATTGAGGAGATGCGCGGCAGCATTCGCAGATCCAGTTCCCAGGGAGTTGACTGAAAAAAGACCAACACCGCCAAAACCCGGCGATCGGCCAGAATCGGAATCCCCAAGGCACTGGTGAGTCCACAGGCGATCGCCCTGTCATCCCTCGGAAACCCTTTCTCAGGTTTGGCAGCCAGATCCGCAATCCATTCCGGTTCTCCCGATGCCAGGACTCGTCCGGGTAACCCCTGATTGAGTTCTAACCGCACGCCACTCCCTCTGGGACTGTAAGCGGTTCCCGGTGCTGCGTAGTATAGTCCAGAACAGTCTAAAGCGCTTCCCTCGGAGTTAGCAACCCAGGCTTCCCCGGCAGAGTATCCCAGGGTCTCTCCGAGGCTACAAAGTGCGATTTTTAAGGCGGATTCAAAATCGGGTGCTGCACTCACCGCCTGGGTCATGTTCTCCCACAAACGCGTGTGGGCATCGACTCGACTGGGGTCTTCAATCTCGATTCCGGTGGCGATCCAATAATCTAAGGTCTGGCGATCGCTGGTGAAAACAGCCCGAACACACCACTCCGCCCAGATTTCTTCTCCCTGTTTTGTGAGCAGTCGGTTTTGAATTTGTTGAGAACAAGTATGCTTAGTGAGCTGCTCTAAGGTTTGAGCGACTAGGGGTCGGTCCAGTTCAGGGATAAATGTATTAATATAATTCAGTCCCAAGGCTTCCGGGCGAGTATAACCGGCACGTTCTAACATCGCTTGATTCATAAAGAAAACCGTCCCATTGGGTTTGATGGCACAGTTAAAGGCTGGGTTAGTGTCGAGTAGACTCAACAATCCGTCTGAGGCGACGGGCAACGCTTCCTCTTGAGTGAGATGCGCTTTGAACTGGCTGTGCAGTCTTAGGCTCATATTATGCAGCATCAGGAAGGTTCCGGTGGTACTGAGCAAGATTAACAGGGCAATTTGATAGGGCTTTTGAACCGTTCCCCAGGGGTTCATTGCCACCAGAAAGGAGGATTCAGAAACCTCTTGAGAAGGGTGAGAGGGGGAAGAACGGACGTGAGTTTTTGTAGCCGCCTCTATGAATTCCCCCGAAATTGAAGCAGGGACGGGGGGCAAAAAAGAGCTTAAAATTTGGATAAATTCCCGCAATTGGATCGGGGGTGGATCAAGAAATCCCGGATTTTTTATTAATTGAAATGCCTCAGTTTCTAACGGCTGTAGCGTCCCCTGCCTATTCTGAGTCCAGAGAGAATCGGGAGGACGCGAAACCGGGGAGAAGCCTAGGGGAGTCGCCGCGATCGCCACCCCAGGGACTGGCCCTAGGGTCTGGGTCGGTTGCCAGTCCCAAGCCAATCCTACAGCGGGTTGGTCCAGTCCAAGCACACCCCAGGCGATCGCCAACAATCCCAGGGCCACGCCTATCCTGCTCATTTTTTGCCCCCTCTGAGTCTTCATTTTTACCCCATTCCCCACCCATCATGTTTATAGTTTAGGACTTGTTTCCGATTAACCGTTGTTTGCTCCGACACAAAAGTTCCCGAAAATTGGTCTGACTTCTGATTGAGGTAGTTTTGAGTTATTGTGAATATTTGTAACTCCTTCAATCATCTCTATTACCAGGGTTTAAATAAAAGATATCAGAAGAAGGGCGCACTCTAATTTTTTTTAATAAAATTTAAAAAAATTAAAAACCCGCCTCCAAACGTGACCACAAGACTGATTTTGTTCACTCACTCTCAACCCCGTTATTCAAACTTTTCCGGCTGGATTAACTCAACTCACAACACCTTGTCAACCGTAGGGACACGGAAATACAGTGTCCCTGGCCGATCCAATTTCCCAGCCCAATGTAATTCCCCAATTGAGGTTAGGGAATGGGTAAGGTTATAATAAATTCCGTTCCCAATCCCGGGACAGAATTACACTCAATTTGTCCGCTATGTTTTTCAACAACAATTTGATAACTAATCGATAAACCTAATCCCGTGCCTTTTCCGGGATTTTTGGTGGTAAAAAAGGGTTCAAAAATATGTTTTTTAGTCTCGGCAGTCATGCCCCGACCATTATCGGAAATTCGGATCACGGCACAGTCCCCCACTTGTTCGGTGTGAATGCTAATTCTGGGGGTAAACTGTCCCGGAGAACTATCAGTCAGGGTCGGTACTTTGCCCCGGTTTTGAAGCTGTTCTTTCCCCTCTTCCTCTAATACATCGATCGCATTTCCGAGTAAATTCATAAAAACCTGGTTGAGTTGTCCCGCATAACATTCGATGAGAGGAAGTTCTCCATAGTTTTTAATCACTTCAATACTAGATATTCCAGCTTTGGCTTTGAGACGGTTTTGTAAAATCAGTAAGGTACTATCAATCCCTTCATGAATATTCACCGACTTTTTCTGAGCTTGATCCAGACGGGAAAAGTTTCGCAAAGATAGGACCACTTCCCGAATGCGATCGGCTCCCACTTGCATGGAAGACATGAGCTTGGGAAAATCTTCTATTAAAAAATTCAGACCAATTCCTTCACTATGCTTTTGAATCGTAGGAGTTGGATCTGGGTATTCTTTACCATAGAGTTGCACTAACTCTAAAAGGTCGCGGACATATTGACGAGCATGAGCGATATTGCCATAAATAAAGCTCACGGGATTGTTAATTTCGTGAGCCACTCCCGCCACCAATTGACCCAAACTCGACATTTTTTCCGTTTGAATCAGTTGGGTTTGAGTGTGTTTTAATTCCTGTAAGGTATGTTTGAGTTCTTCAGCTTTTTGTCGAAATCGTTCTTCTGAACGGCGCAAAGCATCTTCTGCTTGTTTGCGTTCAGTAATATTTTGAGTCATAATCATTCCGGCAATGGCTTCTCCCTGTTCATTTTTCAGGGGTAAAGTATGCGCCAGATAGAGACGACTGGCAAAGGGAACTTCAGTTACGCTTTCTTTTCCGGCAAGTGCATCACGATACAGGGGTTCATAGAGCGCCGCAATATCCGAGGGAAAGGCTTCTGCTAGAGTTTTGCCTTCAATTAATTCTTTAGATAAGCCAACTTTAGGGAGTTCAGTTCCTTCGGCTAGGGTGTGACGGAGGTCCGGATCAAAGAGGCAAACTGTCCCATTGGGAAAGTTTTTTGCCAGGGTGCGATAGAGGGTTTCACTTCGGCGTAAAGCGACTTCCATTTGTTTGCGATCGCTGATATCAATGCCGATAAAAACGGCTTTTGTCCCTTTTTGATATTTCTGAGAAACCACTAAATAGCTGCGAGTTCCACCCTGGGATTCTAGGGTGATTTCTGTAGATTGAGTGAGTTCGGGACTGGCAAAAAAATCCTGAACCATTTCCGAGAATTTAGGACTGGTTTGCAAAAATCCCACCGGGCGCTCGGCAAAGCTATCCACTGGCATTTGAAAAGTTGCGGCTAAATGACGATTTACCCCTAAATAGCGTAAATCTGAACTCACCCAAGAGACTAAAGCGGGAACTGCATCCAAGACGGCTTGCAGTTGCTCATTGGCATTATGCAGGTCGGATTCGGCTTGTTTGCGTTCGCTAATATCGCGCACAAAGGCACAATGATATTCTTGACCATTAAAAGTTAAATAATTGACCCGGACTTCCACCGGAATTAACTCATTTTGGTGAGTGAGATAATTCGATTCAAAGGTAAAGGTTTGAAACTGTTTGATGGCACGCCAATGTTCGGCCCAAATCGGGGGAGAAAAGGCGGGGTCAATTTGAGCAACGGTGAGGGCGCGTAACTCTTCTGGGGTATAGCCGAGTAACTGACAGGCAGCTTCATTGACATAGCTAAAGCAGGCGTCTGGGGTCATCCAGAGGACGGCATCTGCCGCTTTATCCATTGCAAACTGGGTGAGTTGTAAGGCATCGGCGAGTTGTTTGCGCTCAGTGAGGAGTTCAGCCGACAACATCAACCCGCCAATTTCACCATCAGCGGCGATCCAGGGTTGAATCTCCCATTTTACCCATTCCTCTTTGCCATTGGGTTTAAGGAGACAATCCTCATGGGACAAGGATTCTCCGGTTTCTATACAATGTTGATAGTGCTGTTGCCAAGATTCGCACAGATGGGGAAAGAGTTCATAATGCGATCGCCCAATGGCACAGGTGCGATCGCCGGAACTATATTCACTGTACCACCGTCTTGACCAGGCCAAATAGCGCATTTGGCGATCAACCATTGCTACTGCTGCGGGTACATATTCCACAAATTGGGATAAGAACCCTTCGCTTTGCGGGAGAGGAGGTGGGATTTTTGCCGATGGCGATCGCGGGGTTTTGGGATTGCTACTCAGGTTGGGGTTGGGTTGCACCTTGAGAGATTGATGAACTGAAATCTGTTGCATGGTGGGAATCCTCCTGGGATGGAATGCAGATAGGGTTTCCGGAGTTGTGGAGTGGAGTGCCCTCATGCGATCGCCGAGGTCCGGTGTTTGACTGGTCTTTTTCCAGGTTCAAAAGTTCCGCACCGCGATCGCAGAAAGACCGAGTTGGACTGTATTACTCGGAACCCACATATCCGAATGAGACTGTGCCGCCTGGAATAGAGTGATGCAAACCCCGACCATTCGCCGAACCCCTTAAAATTTGAGAGATAGATGCCAGTGGAGAGCATGGCCCTCGACTGTCCAAATCGAGATACTCTCGGGTAGCTTTCCTGATGAGTTGTTAGTCTATTTTGGTTCAGCGGTAGTTTCTGGCGACGTGATTTTTTTGGCATTTTAGCCAAAATCTTTAACAATTTGTAGCATATTTTTCCGGGAATTTTAAGTTTTGTAAAAACTTGACAATTGAGACCACCTATGTTCTCATCAGGAATGAAGCAAAAGCGCTAAAGTCAAGCGGCGATCGCTACTGTTGTCCGGGTAGCAAATTCCCCGGAATTGGTCTCCTTCAATCCTCCCCACGGTGCCTAAAAATTGGCCGATTTCCTCACCACACCGCCTTAACTTTCTCCATCCGGCGATCGCGAAGGATTCAAGGGAGATGAATTTAACAAAGTGCCACACACTTTACAAAACTGAGCATCGCGATCGTGACGAGACAATCCACATCCACCACAAGGAGTTTCCACCCGATTAGCATTTCTCACTAATTCTTTAATTAACGCCCCCAGTTGTCCGGGAATCAGCGCAATCCCTGAAATAATCATCAAAATAGTCAGTAATCGCCCGCCTTGAGATAAGGGCGTCACATCCCCAAATCCCACGGTTGTCATGGTGACCACACAAAAATAGACCGCATCGATAAACGTGCGAAATGCCTGGGGATTTGTGGGATGTTCCACTTGATAAATTAACCCGGAATAAACAAAAACAATGGTAAACAGGGTAAAGATAATCCGGCGAATAATTAATTGGTCTTCCCCCTCGGTGCGGTCAAAAAAAACTTGACTTTCCACAAAGCGCAACAACCGCAAAATTCTAAACCATCGCAATAGCCGCAAATAGCTAATTTCAAAATTGCCAATAAATAACGGTAAAATAACGATTAAATCAATAATTGAATAGAGACTAAATAAGTAATTGATTTTCTGCTCTGCCGCCCAAAATCGGATAATATATTCAACAAAAAAGACAATTAGAATAGCAGTATTGACCCGAGCTAAAATTAAGGTTAACTCACCGGGAATGGGATAAGTTTCAATAACAAAGATGACGGAAGATAGTAAAACCAGACTGGTCAAAATGAGGTTAATCCATTTTCCAGCCCGGGTTTGAATATCGTCTAAATAAAAAGCGAGTTTTTCAGCCAAGTCTTTAGGGATAAAAGGAGTATAAATTAAACCGCATCGAGACTTCCAGTGGGAGGCAGGGGGTTTAATTTCCCGCGTCCTTCGAGAGTCTGGGATTAGATTGTGATACCTGAATGTTTTATAGCAATTTTCACATTTATGAGGTACGTTTATTGGATCCCCCCTAGCCCCCCTTAAAAAGGGGGGAACCTGGAAAGTCCCCCTTTTTAAGGGGGATTTAGGGGGATTTTTAATGGGCTTCCCCAACCCGAGAGGGAACCTAGAAATTCCTCCTTTTTAAGGGGGATTTAGGGGGATCGGTGAATGGACTTCACCCACAAGAGAAAGGCTAGAGTTCTTGAGAACTTAACGAGAGCGTTTCTCCTTTTCCTGACGACGGCGATCGCGCCATTCCGCTGCGGTGAGATAGACAATTCCTCCCGTTACCAGGACCATCAACCCTAGGGTTCCTGTTGCTAGAACAGTATAGATAGTCGTATCCACAAATCCTCCCCAATCAAAAATCAGTGTTAACAGAGTCCGAGTTTAAGGGATGGCAGTCATCTACCTGTTGGAAGTCACCTGAACAGAGGGCCGCTGAGGGGGCTATTTTACCTTGGTGGTGGCAGTTCACCTAAAATCGTGAATCGGACATGATTGATTGCCAAATCCCCCAGACGGATCTCGCTTTTATGTAACGGGACTCCCTTGAGTTTGAGACTTTCAAACCGGATCCCTTTGCCCAATTCCACATGATACCAAGCTAATCCCATAAAAAACCGCATCGGGTTAGGGCCGCTATCTTGATTATCATCGGGATTGGATTCCATTGGGATCCAACCCAATCCGGGAATATAGAATTCCAACCAGACATGATTGTAGTCCGGTTGCATGGGAACCCCTTGGCGATCGGGGTGGGGAGGGCATTTATAACGTCCCACAGTGCGACAGGCAATGCCATTTAACCGCAACAGGGCCAGCATTAACCCCACATATTCCCCACAGGACCCGACTCCGCGTTCGAGGACAATATCCGGGGTATCAATATGGGGTTTGATGCCGTAGTCGAGTTTTTCATAGACATAATCGCGAATACTCAGGACTTTTCGCAGGAGATTGGTTTCGGTCCCGATCGCCTCAACTGCTGCCTTCCGAACAATCTCTGTATCCATTGCCAGATTGTCATTATCGACTAAATAGCGATCGCCAAATTCCGGCGGCAGTTCCGGCAGATTTTCCACATCCCGAGGGGAAAGACGGTACTTGATACTCCGCACCTCTAATAGTGCTTTCCAACCAAAAACCCGCGCCTCGTGGGGTTTGAGACTGTCAAATTTAAAGACAGCAATCCGTTGTCCATCGAGAATTTCTTCCTCAAACGGCAGTCCGATCGCCTCAATTTTCTTTAATTTTTGCCGGGGAGTTTCAGCGGGAAAAGCAATCCGCCATTCCAAATCACTCAAGTCCAACTCATCCAGGGGAGAGAGTTCCTCAATGTAGGAAATTTCCATGAGATATCCGTTGGATAAAGCAAAATATTCATCTTCATGGTAGTGAAAATGCAACGGATGAATAAACGTGCGATCGCGAAAAGCCAATTGATGGGGATCCGCAGAGTTCGGGTCATCCCGAATATAGATTTCTTCCGAAGCATAGGCCACATAGAGAATTTCTTCCCCCGTTTCTGGATGGCGATGGAAGGCCAAACCCGAGGGACGTTCAAAGGGAGTTAGGACACTAAACAGTAAAGTACCCGTGGCGCGATCAAGACAGTAAACCGTTTGTTCCTCAGAATCGGAAACCCAGAGGTATTCTGCCTGGACGGTTAAACTTTCTACCCCAATTCCCGGCGCATAAAACCGGGTGATTTCTTCCCCCGTTTTGCGGTTAAAAATCAAAATGTAGCCCGTTCTTTGAGAACTGACATAAACCGTAGAACCCCAGACGGCTACCCCATTCGCCGGATAGGGCAAGGTTACAAAATGTTGAGGATTGAGTGCTTGTTTTCCCAAACCCGAACGAGCATTTTCACAAAAATAAACGCTGTTTTCTCGGGTGAGCCAGAGGGTATCTTCCCAGAAGCAAAGGCCAGTGGTATCAACAAATTCAGAAGCCTGATAAGGATTGAGAATTTTGGTGTTATCGTTCGTACAGTCAATTTCTAAAAGATAGCCCCGGGCGGAATCAATGGCAATCAGTGCATCACCGACAAACGCCATAGAGTGCAACTCATAAACGCTATAAGGTCTAATCGTGCGTAACCAGGGGTCGATTTGATGGGAAAGAACAGGTGAATCAAAGCTCATAGAAAACTAATCTAAGGGTGCTAAAAGGGAGAGGAGATCAACGGATAACAGGGGTAGAGTCATGGCAGTCGCTTTCTCAAGTGTTCGTTAACTTGTCTCCGAGAAGAGACGGAAAGTTTGCCCTTGGGTTGGGAGCGGTTATGATGGATTTAAACACTTATCGAAAGGTTTAACCCGGCGCTCGGTGTGAATCCGCGATCGCCACCCCATATTAAGAGCAGGGTAATGTCTCTTGAAGGGTGCAAATCCTTGGGAAACCGCGCGAGTGGGGGTTAAAGAACCCCGCGATCGCTACGGTTTGGGGTGCACGGTTGCTAATTTAGCAATTTTAGTGGGATTCAATGTGTTCAGAGAGAGCGGTTCCCTCTCGGCAGGACGGGTCAATCTCGTTATTCCGCGTGCTTTTACTGTCTAAATTCACCACAAGGCCCCTCTATGATGATGTTGAGAAAGTCTTCTGTTGCTTTAATTTCTCTATCGATGGCATTCTCCGTTGGATTCGGTGGGAGTGCCGGTTTTACCAACCCTGCGATCCCGGGTTCCTTCTCCAGGGCGATCGCCCAAAATGAGTTACCCACGGATTGGAACGTATTTGAGACCCCCGAAGGTGCACCCGGACGACGAATTGGCGGCGGAACTCGGGGGACCTGTCCGAAGAGTGCATCCGGCATGATTGCCCTAGTCCCCGAGAATAACCTGGGATTGACCCTCTCGAATACCCCTACTTTCTTGTTTTACGTCCCCAAAATTGATGGGGCCAATCCCGGGCAAATTGACATGGAATTTGTTCTGGTGGATGAATCGGACCCAGAAAACGTCCAAGAACTTTATCACCAGAGAGTTCCTTTACCTACGGGCGGAGGAACCATCGCCCTAACTCTACCAAATGACGAGAATCTCCCTCCGTTGCAAGTCAATCAATTTTATAGTTGGTACTTCTCACTGATTTGCAATCCCAAAGCATCCGACCCCTCCATATTATCCCTAGGGGGTTGGATAGAACGGGTGGAACCCTCACCCACCGTAACCCAAGAACTCGAAGCACTACCCTCCCGCGATCGCATTGCCGTCTATGAGCGGGAACTGCTGTGGTTTGATGCGATCGGCACCCTGGCGCAACTCCTCCAGGACAACCCGAGCGACCCCTTCTTACAGGAAAAATGGAATGCGTTGCTAGAATCCGTCAACCTCTCCGAAGTGGCTCAGGCCCCTTTAATCAATCTGGAACCGGAGCAAACCACAACCCGCGATCGCCGGTAGATTTTTGGCAACAAAACGGCTTGATCCCCCCAACCCCCCTTGGAAAGGGGGGCTTTTTTTTCCTTGCCTGTATAAGGACTGGAGGCAATGCCTCCAGATTGCGTGACTCACTTGAGCCCAGTCACCAGAAAAAAGCCCCCCTTTCCAAGGGGGGTTGGGGGGATCTCCCCTAGAAGATTTTATTTTCTGGAGTTCCCTCAAGCCTTTATCGCAATAATGCCCGAAAACCAGCTTGAATAAAATGAAGATCTGAGGTAACAGCATCGATTAAGTTTTGCTGTTCCATGACGATAAATGAAAAACAATCGACTAATCCCCAGGTTTTGTCGGTTCTGGATTGATATAAATTGAATCCTTTTTCAAAGAGTTGAGGGGTGATATTTACAATTAAAATATTATTAGTTTCATAGCATTTTTGAATAAAAGCCGCGACTTTACGACGATCATAGGTGCTGAGTGCGTTACCCACTTCCATAAATATGGCTTCAGTGATCCAGACTTCTTGTGCATTTTTGACCCGAGGGAATAGTTCCAGGGCGGCAGCATGATATTGGTCACGGGGATTAAGAATGGCTTGAATGAAAACGGTGTCTAAAAACAGTCTATCTTGACTCATATCTTATCGTTTTGACTGTTTCTTTTTGGGGTCCCATATAAATAGTGATCAGGTTCACTAGACCAATCTTCTGGTGCTTCATAAGTTCCTGCCATATCTTCTAGTAGATCCCAAGCATTTTTCTGCGTTGTTTCAGTGGATTTTTCTTGAGAAATAATCTGGATTGTATAACGGGTATTGGGTTGTAAATTTAGGGGTGTTTCTGGATAAAACGCTGAACCATCGTAATTGACTGTTAATTTTTTTAACATAGTTGAATCGCTGGTTGTATTTGTTGCTATTATACCACCCATGAAGCCGACCCTATACTGAAAACGCCCACCCCTAAAAAGCGATCGCTCTCTCTTAAAATTCCGACAAAGGGGATAGCCGAGTTTGTAGGGTACTCTGGGTCACTGGGCTGTTTGCTAAGAGTAAATCATCTGGAGAAGCCCTAGCCCCCCTACTAATGCAAGGCCCTCCTACAAGCTGTCAATCTCTCAGAAATTGCTCAGGCCCCTTTACTGAATTGGCAGCAGGAGCAAACCACAACCCGCGATCGCCGGTAGATTTTTGGCAACAAAACGGCTTGATTCCCCCAACCCCCCTTAAGAACGCCAATCGGCTTTTTTTTCCTTGCCTGTATAAGGACTGGAGGCAATGCCTCCAGATTGCGTGACTCACTTGAGCCCAGTCACCAGGAAAAAGCCCCCCTTTCCAAGGGGGGTTGGGGGGATCTCCCCTAGAAGATTTTATTTTCTGGAGTTCCCTAAAACCACCTATTTTAGGTCCAATTAAGCCTATGGATTAACCCAGAGGCGATCGCATTGTCCCTATCCTCTCCCTCGGCTATTTTCAACAGAGACCGTGGCGATCGCCTCTGAGCCACCTATAGGGTATGCTGAGTTAAACCCTTTTCTCCTTTTGATATCAATGGATCACAGTACCCACAACAAACTCGTTTCCTTTATCTGGTCGATCGCCGATGACTGTTTACGAGATGTCTTCGTCCGGGGGAAATATCGGGATGTGATCCTCCCGATGTTTGTGTTGCGTCGGCTCGATTGTCTCCTGGAATCGACTAAAGCAGCGGTTTTAGAAGAAGTTCGCTCTCAGCGCGAGGAATTTGGTTTAACGGTATTAGAATCCGGTGGGTTACAGGATGCTTCTGGCTGTGTGTTCTATAACGTTTCAGACTGGACACTTAAAAAATTAGTCAGCACTGCGGCCAATAATCGCCAAATTTTAGAAGCCAATTTGAAGGCATATCTTGATGGATTTAGCAGTGATGTGAAGGAAATCATCGAGAAATTTGACCTCCGCAATCAGATCCGGAAAATGAGTCAATCGGATGTGTTGCTGGATGTGCTGGAAAAGTTTACCAGTCCCTTTATTAATCTCAGTCCCGAAGAGGCGATCGACCCCGATGGGCGGAAACTCCCGGGTCTAACCAATTTGGGTATGGGTTATGTCTTTGAGGAGTTAATTCGTAGGTTTAATGAGGAGAATAACGAGGAAGCGGGGGAACATTTTACCCCCCGTGAGGTGATTGGCCTCATGGTGCATCTTTTATTTATTCCAGTTAAAGATAAATTACCCCCTACCATATTGGTTTATGATGGCGCTTGCGGTTCCGGGGGAATGCTCACGGAATCCCAAAATTTTATCCAAGACACCGAGGGGGAAATCGCCTCAAAAGCTGCGGTTACTCTGTTTGGTAAAGAGGTTAACCCCGAAACTTATGCCATTTGTAAATCAGACATGATGATTAAGGGGAATAGCCCGGAAAATATCAAGTTTGGCTCAACTCTGGCAACCGATGAATTTGCCGGTATCAAATTCGATTTTATGCTCGAAAATCCGCCTTATGGGAAGTCCTGGAAGACTGAGCAAAAATTGATTATGGATGGTAAAGAGGTTTTAGATCCCCGGTTTCAGGTGGAGTTACGGGATTTTGCTGGGGAAGTCAAAACCGAAAATGCCGTACCCCGATCCTCCGATGGGCAATTGCTGTTTCTCATGGATATGGTCAGCAAAATGAAGCCTTTGGAGATGAGTCCTTGGGGTTCGCGGATTGCCTCGGTTCATAATGGTTCGGCTTTGTTTACTGGGGATGCGGGGAGCGGGGAAAGTAATATTCGCCGGTATATTATTGAAAATGATTACCTTGAGGCGATTATCCAGTTACCGCAAAACCTATTTTATAATACGGGAATTAGTACCTATATTTGGGTGTTGTCGAATCATAAAGCCCCGGAACGCAAAGGGAAAGTGCAACTGATTGATGGGTCTGAGTTATACCGAAAATTGCGGAAAAATCTGGGTGCAAAAAATTGTGAATTGGCCCCGGAGCATATTGAGCAAATTACCGAACTTTATCTTTCGATGAAGGATGAAGGCATCTCGAAGGTTTTTAATAATCAAGACTTTGGGTTTTATAAAGTGACGGTGGAACGTCCGTTAAGATTGGCGGCGCAGTTCACCTCGGAAAGAATTGCGAGTTTGCGATTTATCGGGCCGATCGCAGAACCTATGAGGTGGGTTTATGAACAGTGGGGAGACGAGGTTTACAGTAACCTTAAAGAGCATGAAAAAGAGATTAAAGCCTATATAGAGAAGGAAGAAATTACCCTTTCTCCAAAAAATTTAAAGAGTTTACTTTCAACTCAGGCATGGTTAGAGCAACGGGATTTAATGGAGATTGCGGAAAAATTAGCCTATACCGTTGGGGATGAGTTGTGGAGAGATTTTAATCAATTTTCTACGGCGGTGGATGATGCGATCGCCGACTTGAAACTGAAGTTATCGGCAACAGAGAAAAAGCAGATTGTCAGCGCCATGAGTTGGGCGGAAGACTCAGCAGCGCGGGTGGTGAAAAAATATCATAAACTCAAAGGGGAGAAGTTAGCGGCATTATTGGCGCAACTGAATACCACGGAGGCAAATCTCGCGGATTTTGGGTATTTTCCTACAGAAAAAGCCGGAGTTTGGGTGGAGTATGAAACCGATAGTAATCTCCGGGATACGGAAAATATTCCTTTAAATGAAGATATTCACAGCTATTTTTTACAGGAAGTGCGGCCCCATGTTGAGGATGCGTGGCTGGATTTGAGCAAAACGGCGATCGGGTATGAACTGAGTTTTAATAAGTATTTTTACAAACATCAGCCTTTGCGATCGCTGGAAGAGGTAACCGCCGAAATTCTGAACCTAGAGGCAGAAACTGAGGGGTTATTAAAAAATTTGGTGACTTTCAGCCTCAACGGGTAGACCGAAATAATGTAAAATACTTTTTACAAAAGGGTATAGATTTTTGCTAAAATGTAAAAATGTAGAGCTGCGGAGGCATCCCCATGAAAGAGGCGATCGCCCAAAATCTGATCCGGTATCGCAAAGGGCTAGGTATTTCCCAAGAAACCTTAGCCCAACGGGTTGGCATGACGCGCCAAACCATCATTAACTATGAAAAAGCTCAAACTTTACCCGATAGTAAAAGCCTATCCTTACTTGCTAAACATCTAGGGGTCACCTTAGATGATTTGTTGCGTCCGATGGATCAACTTTCTAAAACAACCAGTCATTTTTGTTTTAGAGCCCATTCAACCTTTACCAAAAAGCCTCAATTTGCCAGCTCTATCCAGAACTTATTAATGATTTATACCGCCCTGGAAACGGCTGTGGGTTTACCGCCTTATGCGCCGGAAAGTACCCCTTGTACCCAACTCAAAGGCAATGAAAACCGGATTCAGCAGATTGCCAAATTATTCCGTGCCCGGTTAGGAATTGGGGATGCACCCATTGCTAACCTATTTGAGGCAGTGGAAGAAATTGGCTTAAAGGTTCTACGTTTACCCATTGAGCAAAAGGATTTCTTTGGGGTGAGTGCCTGTAGTGCTACCCAAGGGGCATTTGTATTGATTAATACCCATAATATTAGCATTGAGCGCCAATTATTCACCCTGGCTCATGAAATCGGGCATCTTATTTTTCATCGGGATGAATACCAAGATCAGCTTTTAGGGAGTACAGATGGTGATGAGGAAAAGGCGCGGGAGGCGGTAGCAAATTATTTTGCCAGTCATTTACTTATTTCTCAATCGGCTTTTGAGCAGTCTCGTCAGAATATGCACGATGATTTATTAAAGCTCAAAGCCTATTTTCGGGTGAGTTATGCCACGATTTTAAAACGCTTTGATGAATTGGGAATTAAGGATTATAGTTCAATGATTAAAGAGTTACGGTGGCGGTACAAACGCAAAACCGGGCAATCTTTAGTGAAAGATATTGAGTTGGAGCCAAAACTTCAGGCTCAGGATTTTCCACTTAACCAACGTTATCACACGTTAATTTTTGAGGCTTTAGAGCAGGAAAAAATCTCAGAGTTTAAGGCAGCAGAACTGCTAGACATGACCATTGAGGCTCTACGCCTTGAACGCGCTAAATTAGAGATTTATGCCCTTGCTTGAAATGTCGAATCAGTTGGAGGGGACTATTTTGGATGCAACTGCGCTAATTGATTTTGTTTATCTAGGGGATTGGGAATGGCTCAAAAAACAGTATGGGCCGCTGTATATTGCTCAAGAATTGCTTGATTCAGATAATCTGGAAGTAGAAACAAGAGAAATGGCGGTAAAACATCTCACGCCAATATGCTTAGAGACTGAGGCAATGTTTAAAAGTTTTCTGAATTTTTCCCTTGAAGCTCCTCTGTTGAGTATCGCCGATCGCTCTACTTTGGCTCTAGCTCAACATCGGGTTTTACTCTGTGCCAGTGATGATGGATTAATGGTTGAGACTTGTAAAAAACATAATATTCCCTATACCCGAACACTGAGGCTACTAACCGAAATGGTGAAAAATAATTATAAAACTGTGACTCAGGTCAAAGAATATGTTAAAATGTTAATTGAAAAAAGAGGCAAGCATATTTCTCCCAAGGTTTTAAATACTTGGTATCAGGATTTGGGGAAAATTTAGGGCGAAAGGATTGAGATTAGGGCTAGGGATGTAGGCTCTAAATTTTGATTAAGTGATGGAGGAAAACAATGGGACAAATCTCTATTGATGTAGAAGATAAGATAGAAGCGGCTTTCATGGCAGCAGATCCCCAGACAAAAAAGGAACTGAGTAACTTGGTTTCTGTGTTTTTGGGGTCAGACTGGAAAAATAAAAATTTAATTGAAGTTATGGAAACAATTGCTGCCAATGCAGAAAAAGGGGGTTTAACGGCAGAAATACTAGAAGAAATCTTGTTATCCTAATTGTAGAAAAGTTTAAATTATGGAAGTTATTCGCACAGTAAAAACGGTTAAAAATGGTCAAGTTTTATTAGAATTACCTCCGGAACTTTCGGGGCAACAAGTCGAAATTGTTGTGTTTACTAAAAAGCCGGACCCGGTTGAAAGGAAAAGTTTAAAAGGAGTTTTACAAAGTTATGCTAAACCGGATTTAATCTCTTTAGAATCTACGGCTTGGGAAAATGCAGTGGGGGAAAAATATGGCGATAGTTGATGCAAATATTATTCTTCGCTATATCCTTAATGACCATGAGATATTATCAGCAAAGGCAGCGGAGATTCTTGAAAAGAATAAGGTAAATTTGCCGATTGAAGTAGCTTGCGAAATTGTATTTGTACTCCAAAAAGTTTATCAGGTTGAAAGAGAGAAAATTCAACAGGTTTTAAGCAAGTTAATTGACGAGAATTTAGTTTATCTGGAAAATCCAGAATTATTGCTAAAAGCTTTAAAGATTTATAGCGAAACCAAGTTTGATTTTGTAGATTGTATTTTAGGGGCCTATTGTAAAATTCATCAAGAATCTATCTTTACTTTTGATAAAAAACTAGAAAATTATATTAAAAGAGGTATTTAGTTATGGTGAGTTTGCCGAAATATGAAAAATACAAGGATACTGACGTTGAGTGGTTGGGTGAAATTCCAGAACATTGGGATTTATTGAAAAATAAGTTTTTATTCAAAGAACAAAAAGAAACTGTAAGCACAAATTCTGTTAATTTTACGCTTTTATCTCTTACTTTAAATGGTGTCATTAAACGAGACATGGAAAATCCTCAAGGGAAATTTCCTGCTGAGTTCAACAGTTATAAAATCGTAGAACCTAATGATTTAATTTTTTGTTTATTTGATATTGAAGAAACTCCTAGAACTATTGGTCATTCCGATTTTGAAGGGATGATTACGGGGGCTTATGATATTTATAAGTGCAATTCCAAAATTTTTAGTAAATATATCTACTATTATTATTTATTTCTGGATTTGGATAAGAGGTTACAACCTTTATATACAGGGTTAAGAAAAGTTATTAAAAGAGAGGCTTTTTTAAGCATAAAGTCTCCAGTACCAACAATCGCAGAACAAAATCGAATAGTTGAATTTTTAGATCGCAAGTGTGGAGAAATCGACGAAGCCATCAGCAAAAAACAACGCCTAATCGAACTCCTCGAAGAACAAAAAACTATCCTCATTAACCAAGCCGTCACCAAAGGCTTAAACTCTGATGTACCGATGAAAGATAGCGGCATAGAGTGGTTAGGAAAAATCCCTAAACATTGGACCCTTAAAAGAGCAAAATTTCTATTTAAGCAAAGTCACTTACCTATAAAAAAAGATGATGGTGTCGTCACTTGTTATCGAGATGGAGAGGTTACATTACGCTCTAATCGTCGCTTAGATGGTTATACAGTTGCTATCCTAGAGCAAGGTTATCAAGGAATTAGAGTGGGTCAACTTGTTATTAATTCTATGGATGCTTTTGCAGGCTCAATAGGTGTTTCTGACTCCAATGGAAAGTGTTCTCCTGAATATGTCATTTGTGATCCAGTTAATAATCATGAAGTTTTACCCTACTATTACTCTTATTTGATTAGAGAAATGGCATTTTCAGGATTTATTGAAGTTTCATGTCCAGCGGTTAGACAAAGAGGAAAAAGAATGAGATATAGCAATTTTTCCCCTTTAATTCTACCCGTTCCTCCGATTGAAGAACAAAAAATAATAGTTGATTTTATTCATGAAATAAAAAAACAAATAGAAAAATTTTCAGTCATAAACACAAATCAAATTGAAAAATTGACCGAACTCAAACAAATTCTTATTGCCGAAGCCGTTACCGGAAAAATCAAAGTTTAGATGAAAAAATTTCCCTAAAAAAAGAGGTTTGCTCATGAATACCCGCTTAGTTGACTCCCTAATCGATTTAATTGAATCCCTCGATACCGAAGACTATACCCTGCTACAACAACGCCTCGCCCAACGAAGCATCCAGAAAACCCCTTCAGTCTGTAGCGGCTATGCTCATATCCGCAATACCCGTATTCCCGTTTGGACATTAGTTAGCTTTCAGCAACAAGGCGTAGGGGAACAAGAAATTTTAGAAAATTATCCCAGCCTCACGCCCACCGATCTAACTGCTGCCTGGATTTATTATCAACAGAATCGAGGAGAAATAGAGACAATTATTGCCCAAGAAGATAAGATTTAGATTTTGCAATATAACCCAGGAGTATTAAGCTATTATGGTCAGTAAAACCAACGAAAAAGCTCTTGAAGACCTCATTGAAAACCGCTTGCTGAATGATGCGGGCTATCAGCAGGGTAGTAACAAAAACTTTGACCCCGAATTTGCCATTGATACCGAAAAATTTTGGCAATTCCTGGAAATGACCCAACCGGAAGAACTTCAAAAGTTAGCCGATCGCCCCAACTGGCAACGGATGATTCTGGAACGGATTGATCGCCAAATCAAGAAAAACGGCGTTGTTTCGGTACTTAAAAAAGGTGTGGCGATCGATGATGCCGAACTGACTCTATACTATAGTCATCCCTACAATGACCTCAATCCCGAGGTTGCCGCTAACTTCGAGCAAAATATCTTTTCTATTAGCCGCCAAGTCCACTTTTCCGCCACAGATAACGCGCCGTCTATTGATTTGGTGATTTTCCTCAATGGCTTGGCGATCGCAACCCTGGAACTCAAAAATCCTTGGACAAACCAAACCGTTTACCACGCTAAAAAACAATACTGCGATCGCAATCCCAAAGAACCCCTCCTTAACTTTGGTCGCTGTTTAGTCCACTTTGCCGCCGATACCGATGAAATTTGGATGACCACCAAACTCACGGGAAAAAACACCTATTTCCTACCCTTCAATCAAGGAAATAACCACGGCAAAGGCAACCCCATCAACCCCAATGGACACAAAACTAGCTATCTCTGGGAAGATATTTTAAGCCGGACCAGCCTCGCCAATATTCTGGAACATTTCGTCTTACTCGAAGGCAAACTCAATGACCCCCTCTCGGATAAAACCCTGATTTTCCCCCGTTATCACCAAAGGGATGTCGTTAACCAACTCCTCAGCGATGCTAAAACGAATGGTCCCGGTCAAACTTATTTAATCCAACATTCTGCCGGGTCCGGGAAATCAAATTCAATTACCTGGCTGGCATTCCAACTGATCCAACTTTACCCAAATCAACAGAGTGAACCTTTATTTAATTCGGTAATTGTTGTCACCGATCGCCGTAACCTTGACCAACAAATCCGGGACAATATCAAAAACTTTTCCGAAGTCAAAAATATTATTGCTTATGCCAACCGCGCGGAAGACTTAAAAAATGCCCTAGAATCGGGCAAAAAAATCATTATCAGTACCATCCAAAAATTTAGATTTATTGTAGAAGGCATCGAAGGATTAGGCGATCGGCGCTTTGCTGTGATTATCGATGAAGCCCACAGCAGCCAGAGTGGAAGTTCAGCCGACTCCCTGAATATGACCCTCAACCAAAATGAGGACGAAGCGGAACCAGAAGACAACCAAGATAAAATTCTGAAGGTCATGCAGGGGCGTAAATTCAGTAAAAATGCCTCTTATTTTGCCTTTACTGCCACCCCGAAAAACACCACCCTCGAAAAATTTGGGCGACGTCAAAACGATGGACGATTCACCCCCCATCATCTCTACTCCATGAAACAGGCGATCGAAGAAGGTTTTATCCTCGATGTCCTCGCCAACTACACCACTTATAAAAGCTACTACGAAATCCAAAAATCCACCGAAGATAATCCCCTATTCGATACCGCCCAAGCCCAAAAGAAACTCAAAGCCTATGTGGAAAGCAATCCCAAAACCATCGCTACCAAAGCCGAAATTATGGTGAATCACTTCCTCGAACAAGTGGTGAACCCGAAAAAACTCCAAGGGCAAGCTAGGGGGATGGTGGTGACGCGCAATATCAAAACTGCGATTCGGTACTATGGCGAGATTCAAAAACTACTGAAAGCTAAAAATGCCGACTTTGGGGCGATCATTGCCTTCTCTGGCAAAAAGAAAGTAGATGGCATTGAACAAACCGAAGATTCCCTAAACGGCTTTCCCAGTAAGGATATCGAAGCCAAGTTTCAAACCCCTGATTACCGCCTCTTAGTCGTCGCCAATAAGTACCTAACCGGCTTCGATGAACCCCTCCTGCACACCATGTATGTGGATAAAAAATTACAGGGAGTCCTCGCAGTTCAAGCCCTTTCTCGCCTCAATCGCTGTAACAACAAACTGGGCAAAAATGATACGTTTATCCTCGATTTCGCCAACAGCCCCAGCGAGATTAAAACTGCCTTCGATCCGTTCTACACCGCCACCGAACTCAGCGAAGCCACCGATGTCAATGTTCTCCATGACTTGAAAGAAAGCCTAGACGGATTAGGCGTTTACGAAACCCACGAAATCAACCAATTTAATCAACTATTTTTTGATGGTGTAGAAGCGGATCAACTGAGTCCAATTATCGACACCGCAGCGGAACGCTTTAACCAGGAACTAGAACTCAGTGAAGAGGACAAAATAGATTTTAAAATTAAAGCTAAACAATTTGTCAAGGTTTATGCCCAACTTGCCTGCTTAATTCCCTTTCATAATCTGGCTTGGGAAAAACTCCATTGGTTCCTAAAATTCCTCATCCCTAAACTCATCGTCAAAAATCCCCAACAGGACCAACTCGATGAACTGCTTAATAGCGTGGATCTGAGTACCTACGGCATTGAACGAGTCACCCTGAATGCAGCGATCGCCTTAGATGAATCTAGCAGCGAAATTAAACCCCAGAATCCCAATCCCCGGGGTTACCCTGAATCGGAAAAAGAATATCATCCCCTAGACGAAATCATTGCCCAGTTTAATCAAACTCACTTTGCTCAATGGGACGCCACTCCCGAAGAACAAAAAATTAAACTGATTAACCTGGCGCGTAATGTCGCCCAAAATACCGACTATCAAACCCAGGTCGTCAACAATCCAGACCCGCAGAATAGCAGAATGGCGATCGGTAAACTCATCAAACAAGCGGTGACTAATGAGCGGAAAAAAGAACGAACTTTGTACACAAATTACTCCCAAGATTCAGATTTTCAACGAGCGCTTGACAACAGTATCATCCGCATTTTAGAAACCGTCCTCAATAATCCAGATATTGACTTATTTTCAGACGAAGCCATTTAATATAAGCAATCTTGCTGCAGTTTTCTATAAAGACAGCGAGCAAGATGCTCGCCTTCCTTAATAGCCTCTCTAACTTATGAGTCTCGGAATCGTTATACACCCCAATTCTGGAATTACAATTGATAATTCACCGTAAAATAGAACCCATCATCCTGAGCATTCGTCCCTTTATCATCAATTTCAAAAATAGGACGGCCATAATCAAGCCGCACATTTAACCCGGGAAAAACTTGCCAAAGAATACCCATCCCTATGCCAGCTAAAAAGGTTTGTCTCGGTAACTCATTGGGATTATCGACATGATTCCAAACCGTTCCCACATCTAAAAATGGGGCAAATTGAAACACTGGAATTCCGGATGTATCTCGGAAAATCACAATCCGGTCCTCTACGGAAAAGCGAAAGCCATTATCCCCCGATCGCACGTTTTGACGATACCCCCGTAAGGATTGACCCCCCCCAATCACAAACTGCTGGGACGAGAGCAAACTATGGGGACTTAACTGTAAATCCGCTTGGATAATTAACAGTTGAGACCCACCCAACCGTTGAACGCGCTGCACCTGAGAAATCCAACTCAAAAATTCTCCATCAGGGATGGGGTCATCATTTTCAGTGGCATCAAATAAACCCGTTCCAATGTTCAACAGCGATCGCACGGACCAAGCACCTTGAACATCCCGGCGCAGATAGTCAGCGCCAATCTTGAAAGTGCTAGTCCGGGTAATCCCATCTTCACTAGGGCCACTGCCAAACCCAAACGGTTCACCGTCCACAAAGGTTTGACTTTCTTGAAACGTAAACCCCACAGAAGTGGCAAATTCTTGACGAGGCGATCGCACCCAAGGTTGTCTAAAACTTACTTCATACAGTTCAGATTCCCCTTCAATATTCAACTCTCTAAACTCTTCTTGAATAATCCCATTTTGGTTCGGAGCCACCCGAAAACCCAGGGTTCCATTCATCGCATTCACCGGAATTCGATAGCTGAGATCGTAGATTTGTGAGTCTCCGGTTCCCCAATAATAACTAGCGGCAATTTCATCCCCAAATCCCGTCACGTTGCGATAGCGCACGGTTCCTCCTAAGCGTTCCGAACCAACACTGGGAGGAGATAAATTATCCACCCCTAAATTCAACCCAAAGGGATTAGCTTCTTGTACCCGCACGGTAAGAATACTCTGAGCAATTTGATCACCGGCACGCAAACTGGCTTCAATATTTTGAAATAAGGGGTCGAGGCGCAGTAACCGCAACTGATCTTCCAAGCGGGCGGTATTCAAGGGCGCACCCCCTCCAAGTTCGATGCGAGAGCGGATATAGGACTCTCTGACCCGGTTGTTCCCTTCGACTTCGATTTGGGCCAATGTCCCTTCAATCACTTTAATTTCGACGATGCCATCTTCGATAACTTGATCTCCGAGTACGGCGCGAGAGGTGATATAACCGCGATCGAGATAAATTTGGGTGATTTGATCCGCGAGTTGTCGGAGGCGATCGAGAGAAACGGTTTGTCCCTCCACCTCGGCAACGATGTTTTGAATCTCTGTATCGGTGAGTACGGTAGAGCCAGTTACGTTCACCTGGCGAATAGGAATTTCTACCTCGGGAGCTTGATCGGGGGTGGGTTGTTCTTCGGGGGGAGTCAATACAGGGGGTTGCTGGTCTTCTGGCGGGGTCGGCTCTACTTCCGGGAGGGGGGGTAACGGCTCTTGGGTAGGAGGTTGCGGCGGCTGGGAGGGCGGGTTTTGGGCGATTGGCATCCCGGCGCTCAGTCTAGTAGGTTGGCTCTGAGATGCTATGCTCTGTAAATTGATTGCCTGACTGTCATCATTACAGGGGCGATTCTCGTTCCGAAACGCTTCGCGATCGCAACTCGTTTCCCCCTCCTCTACCCATCCCAAATGTCCCAATTCCTGGGGAGGGGTTGTTGCATCCGCTGCTTTTCCCGCCGTTCCAAATATCTGAAAGCGATCGCTACTGTTGAGGGCTTTTTCCGGGCTTGTTTCCTGGGGATCTCCAGTCACAAAATCTGCTGATTCCCTGGAAAATAAGGGTTCGATGTCCGCTGCGATGGCTTGACCCCCGGCAAAATTGGCGATCGCCAAAAATACTGGAATCGACACCCCATACCGCAGACTGTTTAATATTATGTGCTTCTGCATCGAACCATCACCGTGCCAACCCACTTGATCTAGCCTATTCTTCCAGAGCATTTATTTTTTAACTCCCTTGGTTATTGGAGCAACTGTAAACGTGCATCGGCCCCAAATGCCAGTGTATCTATTGATTTTGCCATCGGCAAGAGCGCCTAGGCTCAAAAACTATCCTAAATATATAGCGACCCTCAATGAATTTAACCATCGATTTAGCCCTAAGCGCTTTGGAGTCCGTTCGCTCTTGGTCCTATGGGTGCTGCCTTTACATCAAGTTCGCTTTGTTGATGCCAAACCAATTGAGATGCGATCGCTCAGACTTCCGGTTAAAAAAGCATGAAATCAACCTCAATTGAGGTTGATGGTGGAAACCGCTTTCCCGTATTACTGCCCGACCAAAACGGGGAGTGACTTTTGAGTATTGGCATTCAACATAGCCTAACTCTCAGCGATCGCCTTGCCCGTTCCAAGTGCCTAGGGTTGTTGTTTCAAGGGTTTGGACTACCCGGTGAAATGCGATCGGGGGAATCATCCAGATATCAAATTGTGGCGATTGGATTCAATTTCACCGACCCAGCGGGCAGCCCAAAAAGGTTTCTTGTTTTAACTTCTGACCTTTATCAAGTTCCTTGAATTTATAAAAATCAGGAACCCCCACTCCTTCATCGGCATTTTAATTAAAAAAATCTATTCCTTTCCTCCAGCTTACCTTAAAAATTTGTATTCAAATTATCCCATCTTTATTTTAAAAAAATCCAATCTTTATCAACTTTGAGTTCAGTTTTTGTAGCCGCTCAATCGCCTTTATTCGGGAAGGGTTAACGCCCGGTCTTCCGTTCGCATTTCATTAGGGTAAGGCTCTTGGCTCCAAACATTAGAAATAGGAGTTAACATTGCCCCTATGGATAGGATTAATAATAACCAAGTTCCAAATAGACTGAATTTTGAGGGTAAGTGACTTTTTTTAGACTCTTGAACCGGAGCTTCCAGCATTTGCAAGCAGTCTTCTTGAATCACCCGACTCCACTCATTCCCCCCCGCAAACCCTAACCTTAACCACTGAAAATCGACGAGGAGTTGGGGGGAAGGGGTATCCGAATTGCCAGTCTGATTCGTTAACATATCTTTACTCTCCATCACAAATCTTTAAGAGGGCTTTTGAATGCCGGGAAATCTGAACTTAGTTTTCAATTTATCACCCGAATGTTTGCGATCGCGTTTGCGTCTTGTATGAGTTGTGTATAACTTAGTCCAATTTGTCCGATTTTCAGTTAAGTTTTTTGAAGCACCTCCTATCCCTAGGAGTCAAGCCAACAAGACACCGGATTTGGGAATGCTATGAGCATTTTAGCTTGACAAAATCCTTAAAAAGTGATAAAGAGAAGATAAGTAGAGCGCTTGCTTTCAGTCAATGATCGATACCCCCTAACCACCCGATCAAACGCCAATCAGCTTTTTATCATTCTGCAAGAAGTCTGATAGGGGTAAGCCAAGGAATGGGGAAACCAATCAGGGCTGAAACCACAAATCGCCCTGGGAGAAGATGCGCCCAACCTAATCATTGGGTTAGCTTGAAACGGAAGCCAATTCCCTGGGGCGATCGCCCCAGTCACGACATTTGGAGAATTCCCCATGACTTATCATAAAATTCTGGTTGCGATTGATCGTTCACCCCAATCTGATTTTGTCATTGATCAAGTGATTGATTTAGCGGAAAAAGAAAAAGCAGAACTCATGCTATTTCATGCCATTCAAGTTGAAGCCCTAGCCGAGATCTCCCCAATGGTGGGAACCGGCATGGGATTAAGTCCATCTCTCGGACGAGAAATCCCCGAAATGCAGCAACAACGACTCGAAGGGCAAGTCCGACAAACTAAAGAAATACTCCAGGGATATGCTGAAATGGCAATAGCCCGGAATATCCCCACCATCTGCCATCATACCGTTGGCGATCCCGGTGTCCTCTCTTGTGAGTTAGCCAAAAGCTGGGGCGCTAACTTAATTGTAGTAGGCCGCAGAGGTCGTAAAGGGATGACTGAACTCTTTTTAGGCAGCGTCAGTAACTACATTACCCATAACGCACCTTGCTCCGTTTTAATTGTCCAAGGCGCGTTACCTGCAACCTAAGCGAAACCCATCCATCATACCTCATCTTTTTTATTCAGATAGGGCTTAATAATGCTTCCCTGTGAAAGGGTAAAAACTTTAAAACCTTTCCCCCTTTGGTAAAGGTTATCTTAAACAAGGCATTCATATAAAAACGATGGCGTATAAAAAAAGGAGGGGGCGTTTTACCCCCTCCTTTTTGATTTCAGTCCAGGGGAACGAGTTCAAATAACCCGAACTTTATCCCCTAAATTGCCTTACAAAATTGGCACAAACAGATCTTTTTCTGGAACCGTTGTGTACTCCGCCACAATTTGGCGCAACTCTTGCCCGTCCATTGATTCTTTCTCAATCAGCAGATCCACCAAACGATCAATCACGATCCGATTTTCGCGGATAATGCGCTTGGCTTCAGCATGACAATGTTCCACAATGGAACGCACTTGTGCATCAATGCGAGAAGCAATTTCATCGGAATATTCCGATCGCGTCATCAAATCGCGACCTAAAAACACTTCCCCTTGTTGAGTTTCCAAAGACATCGGACCTAAATCGGACATCCCGAAGCGAGTCACCATCTGACGCGCCATGCCGGTTACCTGTTGCAAGTCACCGCCAGCACCTGTGGTCACTTCAGAATCGCCAAAAATGACTTCTTCAGCCGCACGTCCACCCAAAGCCCCCATAATCCGGGCCATTAACTGGGATTTAGAGACCAACATTTGGTCTTCATTCGGCATAAACCAAGTCAACCCTTGGGCTTGTCCCCGAGGAATTAAGGTGACTTTCTGCACCGGGTCATGGTCCTTAACCAAGGTCCCGACGATCGCATGACCAATTTCATGATAAGCAATCAAGCGCTTACTCTTGCTATCCACTAAGGGAGTGCCTTCCATCCCAGCAACCACCCGATCTACTGCATCATCAATTTCCAGGATGGTAATCGCTTCTTTGCGGCGACGGGCGGTTAAAATTGCGGCTTCATTGAGCAAGTTAGCTAAATCTGCGCCGGTAAAACCAGGAGTTCGACGGGCGATCGCCTCTAAAGAAACTTGATCCGATAGCTTCTTATTGCGTGCATGGACATCGAGAATTTCCAAACGACCCTTGATATCCGGTGCATCAACGGTCACTTGGCGATCAAAACGACCGGGACGCAACAGGGCGGAATCCAAGACATCAGGACGGTTAGTGGCGGCAATAATAATGATGCCGGTGTTGCCTTCAAATCCATCCATCTCGGTGAGGAGTTGGTTCAGGGTTTGTTCCCGTTCATCGTTACCCCCGCCGATACCTGCACCCCGTTGACGTCCTACGGCATCAATTTCATCGATGAAAATGATACAAGGGGCATTTTCTTTAGCTTTCTTGAACAAGTCCCGGACGCGGGAAGCACCGACCCCAACAAACATTTCCACAAATTCAGACCCGGAGATACTGAAGAAGGGGACGCCTGCTTCTCCGGCGATCGCTTTAGCAAGTAAGGTTTTCCCGGTTCCCGGAGGTCCAATCAACAGCACGCCTTTAGGAATCTTCGCCCCAACAGCGGTAAAGCGTTCGGGTTTTTTCAGGAACGTCACCACTTCTTGGAGTTCTTCTTTGGCTTCTTCGATGCCTGCCACATCGTCAAACATCACCCCAGTTTTCGCTTCCATCTGAAAACGAGCTTTAGACTTGCCGAAGTTCATCGCTTGTCCTGGACCCCCAGGAACATTGTTGGAACGACGGAAGAGGAAGAATAAGCCAGCCAATAACAGGACCGGGAAAATTAAATTACCCAACAGTCCCCAGATTGCGCCATCATTGCGGATGGGATGAGAGTCAAAACTGATATTCGAGTCTCTGAGGCGGGCGATCAGTTCGGGAGCATTTCCTGGCAAATCGACTCGCAAACGCTGCACTCGGTTGTCTAGATCCGGATCAACGGCTTCAACGATCGCCGTCCGGCCACCTTCATATAAATCTACGTTGGTTACGCGATCGGCGTCCAGGTATTCCAAAAACCGACCATAGCTCATGCGAGTATTGGCGGCATTATTTCCCATATTCATGGCGGGGGAGGAAAAGACTCCCTGCCACACGACAAAGGCGATTACTAATGCAGGTAATGCCCAAAGTAAAATTATTCTCCAGGAAGATTTCATAGGATGCGGTGGCCTCTAGTACAAATTCAGACAATGAGATTAAAAGCAAATTGGGTGTAATTAGACCCAAGCGAGTTGATTGAGGGCAGTCGGGGGGTTCTCTTATTTCCGCTTTCCGCTCCTACCCCTAGGGGTGGAGTTCCGGTATAGAGTAAAACCGTTCATCCCGATCAGAATCTTAATCAAATTTAACTTAATTATCAGGATCGATGCAACTGACTCGCCTAAAAGTCGGTAAAACCCGCTCAGAATCAGGTAAACCGACCACTCATGTACTCCACTAATTTGCGGAATGGTACGGAAAACCGTTCTTTAAGTTTAAGTTATGTTAAGACAATTTCACAATTTGGCTTTCTCCTGAGTTCACAAATTGAGTTGGGGGTAAAAGAGGCGATCGCCAGAATGCAAAAATGGGCGCATTTCGGTGCGCCCATCTTAGAATCTTGTATCAATCGGTTTTTTTTAAATGTCCCCCAGACTGTCCCCATTCCTTAGCAAAGTTGATGGCTAGAACGGCGATGCGGTTTAGCAGCATGGGAGGGGACAGCTAGATGTCCAGCCGAGAGCCCCTCCTGGGGATGAACCCCCCAGCTACGCCCATCTTTAAAGGAGTGTGTGGAACGAAACGCGGAATGCACAAGGCAAAATAGAACCGGGGAACAGTCTTAGGAAGGGTCAGGACACGGCTGGGACCCTTAACCGACAGTTCAATAGCCTAGGGGTTAGGGGAATGGTTCCCGGTAATTTGTTCTTTGATTTCCTCAACTTTGACCGACAACTCTTTACGAGTCGTTGCACTGAGTAAATACCGATAAATAAACCAGCCGGAGTAAGCCATACCCACGATTTCAAAGGTTGGCTGTACTAGGGGAATGCCGTTGAGCACTTCCAAGACAGCAACCAATACTCTCAAAGAGACCAAAGCCGCAATCAGTAAACCAACGGTGGTTAAGGGTCTTTGGTTGTCTTTAACAAACCCAGTCACGTAATCCGGGAGATAAGAGAGGATTTCGCGAACTTGTTTGCCGATCCGTTCTAACTGTTCATTTGTGGCCCCTGTACTGGGGACTCCGGTGGTCACCACTGGGACCGTGGATGGTTCAGACATCTCGTCCACAGGGATTTCAGAAGTAGGAATTTCTACCACAATCTTATCTTGGGGTGTTTCTGGTTCAGGATTTTGAGTCAAGGTACTACCCTCTTGTTCGTCAACCTTTAAGACTTTGTGCAGGCGCGCTTTGTCCAGCTCCCGCTGATAAAGTAATACCCAAGATTGTATCAGGTCAGGACCGTGCAGTTCGCCGGTTAATCCGGCCCGCAGCGATCGCATGACCAGCCCTTTTTTGACATTGAGCTGTTTGGTGACCTGTTTAATGATGTCTTGGGCATCTGCTGCTGTCAGGCTTTCGTGACTTTGTAAATGTCCGATTACCGCTTCGAGAACCTGGGAGGCTCCCTCTTTTTCCAGTTCGGCTGCCGCTTCGTCGCTGAGTTCGACCTCATCCACAAAGAACATCCGACTGAGTTCCACCGCATCAGTCAAGCGAGTTAAACTCGGACCAATTAAGGCCGATAGTTGTTCCAACCAAGGACGATTGCCCTCTGGATCAACGGAGTATCCCGCTTGTTGCCACACCGGAATCAGTTTTTCGGTGAGTTTTTCCGGGGACATTTGGTGGAGGTATTGGCTATTAATCCAATCCAGTTTATCCCAGTCAAATTTGGCCCCGGCTTTATTAACGCGATCGAAGCTAAACTGCTTTGCCGCTTCATCCAGGGTAAACAGTTCCTGGTTATCCGGCGGGGACCAACCCAGCAAGGTCATATAGTTGACCAAGGCTTCGGGAAGGAACCCCATCGCCTGAAATTCGGAAATGCCGGTCACGTTATCTCGTTTGGAGAGTTTTTTGCCGGAAATATCCAAAATCAGCGGCGTATGGGCAAACTCGGGGACCGCGACGCCAAAGGCTTCGTAAAGCAGAATTTGTTTGGCGGTATTGGCAATATGGTCTTCACCGCGAATCACTTGGGTGATTCTCATGTCAATGTCATCGACAACAACAGCGAGGTTATAGAGTGGCATTCCGATGTCGGCACCACTGGAACCCCGCGCGATCACCATATCACCGCCGAGGTCACTGCCTCGCCAGGAGACTTCACCGCGCACCAAGTCATTCCAGACAATCTCGCGATCGTCGTCGATTTTGAACCGAATTACCGAGGGTCGTCCTTCCGCTTCAAATTTGGCGATTTGATCCACCGTTAGATCTCGGTGACGGTTATCGTAGCGGGGGGCTTCATTCCGGACTTTTTGAGCTTCTCTCATTTCGTCGAGTTCTTCGGCTGTGGTGTAACACCGATAGGCGAGACCCTTATCAATGAGAGTTTTGACTCGTTCCCGGTAGAGATCGAGACGCTTGGACTGGAAAACCGGCCCTGCATCCCAGTTCAAACCCAACCAGGTGAGTCCATCCAGGATATTTTGGGTGAACTCCGGGCGCGATCGCTCCTCGTCAGTATCTTCGACCCGTAAAATGAACTGGCCCCCTTGATGACGGGCAAATAACCAGTTAAACACAGCCGTTCTGGCTGTTCCAATATGTAAGTTCCCAGTCGGACTAGGAGCTATTCTTACGCGAACAGTCACAATTATTTTCTCTAATTAACTTCGTTTGCAAGGAGACACGCCGTGTCCCCTATTATTAGGAAAACACGGCGCGTAACCTGATTCATATTTTAAACGGGACTGACGGGGCTCGAACCCGCAACTTCCGCCGTGACAGGGCGGTGCTCTAACCAATTGAACTACAGTCCCTTTCCTTGAGCCTTTTATATCTTGCACGATGCTTTTGGATTTGTCAACCCCTTTTTTAAAAAAAGTTTTTTGACCAGGGAAGGGGCAGATTACAGCTTTGTAATCTCAGCCAATTGGGGACTCGTGGGTGTTGCTGCTGTCATGACGCGCTAAAGGATGATTTATCCTAGAGTCAGGGGCGATCGCCACCTTAAACCCGCCATCACCCCCCCAAATTTTCAAGGGAAGGCAAAATCATGTCTAATCAAGCCTTAAAATCTGTTCTGACGGTCGAAGAATATCTCCACTATGAAGAACTCAGCAACATTCGTCACGAGTATATTAAAGGTCAAGTTTATGCCATGTCCGGAGGTAGCCAAGAACACGATTTAATTTCGGTTAATATCATCACTGGCCTAAAAAATCAGTTGCGAGGGAGTGGTTGTCGCGTCTTTTCTGGCAACATGAAAGTCAGAATTAAACAACTGGATTTGTTTTATTATCCTGATGTTTCAATTAGCTGTAATCCTCAAGACCGGCAAAAGTATTTTTTGGACTCCCCTTGTCTAATTTTTGAAGTGCTTTCTCCGAGTACGGAACGGATAGATCGTCACGAGAAACTTATCAATTATCGGGAATTAGATAGCCTTCAAGAGTATGTATTGGTATCCCAAACAGAAAAGAAGGTGGAGGTATATCGGCGAGGCGATCGCCCCTGCGATTGGAGTTTAGCAACTTTTTTACAAAACGATATCGTTGAATTTCAATCTCTGGGATTACAGCTATCTCTTTCCGACATCTATGATGAGGTAGAACTGTGACGGTAAAATTTCAAAAATAGAGCGGTTTTAGGCTAATCTTTGCTAAAACCGCCCCTCGCTCAATTCTGGGGGGTTTTCGATAATTGCTTGACAAAATCCGCGTGTTCGGGTGAACTCAATCCCTCCTGCAAAACTGCGAGGACGCCCGAAAAATTTCCCGATAATAATTTGGAAGAGTCTAACCATAATCCCGGAAAGAATAGACTTCGCAAAACTCCATTTTCATCTGGTTCGATGGGGATATATTCGCCTTCCGTGAGTCGGAACCAATCCAGTTGAGTTTGAGACACGCGCCAAACCAGATACTCTTGCACTCCATTACGACGGTAAACTTGTTTTTTATCATGTAAATCGTAGGTGGCAGTTGAGGCGGCGATTTCTGCTATAAATTCCGGTGGACCTTCAACATAATCATCATCCGTAAGGCGCGACTCTCCCCCAAGACTTTCTTCTAATCTGAGTAAGGCATCGGGTTGAGGTTCATTGTCCAAATCCAGACGAATGGTAGCATTATCTCCGAGTCTGACTCCAGGAGTCATCGACCGATATACGCCTAACCAGGTGATTAAGAGTCCGTGGGGTTCAGCATGAGGGCTAAAACGGACGGGGGATGGCATATAAACGACTCCTTCGATTAGTTCAGCTTTTTTGCAATTTGGCATGGCGTGATAGCGGCGCTCAAATTCAGGACGAGTCAGGCGATCGCCATTCTCTAAAGGAAGGAGTTGTTGTTCAGTTCTGTTATTGGGTTTTCCCACGGATGATTGTCTACTCATGATGGGAGTCTGCCTGAATTACTTTGGGAAATTACTGTCTTTATTATCAAAGATTTCTCCCGCGATTGTCCAGGAGTCGCCTTCACTTTTCTAGGGTAAGGGCAAAAACTAAAAACTGGGTCACTTGCAAGGGATTAAAATTATTATCACTGACTAAAATTAACGACTGCCGTCCATCGGCTAATTTTGGACCGAAGGTCATTCCTTCTAAGTTATCTACGGGAATCCCTAAAGTTTGCAAGTCCAGCAACAGGCGTTTTTGAGCGGGTTGAATAGTTTGAATATTGACCTCTTTTAGACTGTCAATGGACTGAATATCGGTTGCACCTTCCAGAGAAACTTCATATAATAAAACTGTGTTTCCTACATCTTCGGTAAAGCCCCGTTCTAAACTAAGTAATTTTGTTTCATCCCAGGCGAGTAATTCGACTAAGCTATGAATTGCCAATCCATCGGGATACTTAGGTTCAGTCTGTACAGGTTCGGTAAGATAGTAAAACTCTTGGACGGGTTGTCCGGTGGTTAAATCATATTGCAAAATGCGCACAGGAGTTCCTGTTTCCAGATTAGCGGGTTCTCCATCTTGAACTAAAGCTGTTTCGATGGCGGTATATAAAAATTGCTCACTCGGGCTTAAAGTTAGACTTTCAAAAGCTTGATTATCCCGAATTCCTTGACCATTTTGGGGGAGAAATTTATCGGGAATGGGGAGAGATAGGAGTTCTTTTCCTTCACGGGAAAATTCTTTGATGAAGGGTTGAATATCTTGTACCACATCTCCCTCGGAGGAAATAAATAGGGTATCGCGACGGGTTAAGGCAATCCCTTCAGGGTCTACGGTGTAAGTGGGAAAAGGACGACTGCTTTGATCCACCAAGGGGGTAACACCAATGGGGGTAACAACCAGAGGATTTAATTGTATTTCTACATTGTAAAATCTTGCGGGTCCTTGGATTGCGCGATCGTCTGAGAGGGCATAATACAGATTGCGCTGAGAATCATAGGTGATTCCTGAGAATCCTCCGAGGGGGGTATCCTGAAAAATAAAGCCGGTGGGGATTTTGAATTCTCCTAGATATTCAATAGGAGAAGTTATCACCGAGGCAGAATTAGAAATCGCCGAATTGTCAGGACTAGCAAAGGTTTTTGGAATGGTTGGGGGTTGACAACCCATTCCAAAAGTACAAGACAATCCCAAAGTTATCCATAAAATAGGATGAATTTTACGGCGAACCATAGAGGTTTGATACAATTAAGTTTGAGGGTTAGGGAAGTAAAAGAGTTTTAAAAAAAGCTAATAATAGGAAATTTAATCGATTTCTAAACCTATTAATTTTTAATTTTAGCTTAAATTAAAAAAAAAACTGGAGAATTTTAAAGAGAGGGAATATTTTGAGAGAAATTAACTAACCAGTCTTTGACGACAAAGGTAGCGATGCAGTCATCTTCGTTATAGGTTAAAATCAAATCAAGATAGTGACGATCGCCTGTTTCTAACCAGCGATCGTACCACACCACACATTGCGCGCCGGAGGCTAATGCATTTTGCCACTCAAATCCCAGATATCGAGCAATTGACTTGAGGGCATAACTTTCTACTGGCATGACTACGGATTGGGTAACTAATTTATGAATATCCACAAACCGATTGAGAATCACTTTCCATCGGTGCAAAGGTGTATTATAGCGTCGGGCAAGTTTTTTGAGGGTTTGAATTTCATAGTCACAAAAATGAAAAATAGGAGCAATGGGATAGGTCCAGATTAATTCCAAAAACTGCTCCCAAATTTGGTATTCTTCTTCGGGTTTTTCGGCTAAAAAGGCATAAAATTTCTGGGTTGGCGCTTCTCCGGGGGAAAGATTGCGGCGATCAACGACTAATACGCCCAGCAGAAAATCAAGGTCTAATTCCGGTTGCGCTTCAATATCAAAATAGAGTTCAATGGGAGACACGGGTAGAAACTTTGGAGAAAGAGGCAATTTTTGGGGTAGAGCAATCGGTTGATTATTTAGAGTGGCTTTGGCTTGTATGATCAAATCACGGGCGACGGTTTCCGGTTCGTATTGATTATTACAAACTTCTACTAGACCGTTTGCTAAAGTCATTACATCCGCATGGGCAAGGGATTTTAGCTGGGTCAAATTGAGTTGTTTTAACTGTTGATAGCGAATTGGGGTGACTCCAGGCAGGAGGGAGAGGTGCTGTGTTTCTTGGGCGATCGCATAACAATGACTCTGCCACTGGCACATACTGCAAGGATGCCGTGCCATAAATACTTCCGGTTCCTGGCGATCGGTCAACATTTTAATGCAAGGGTCTAATACCTTCTGCATTTGAGGGACATATTTCTCTAAATTCACCCAATATTCGCCGGTTTCACGGCAAACTAACCAGGCATCCTGGGGCCACGCCCCCTGGACCCCCGCCAGCACTAGGGCGTGAAAGGCTGCCATAACTTGATGTTGCCCCTTTGGGCGTTTACTGAAGCGAATATCTACGGGAATATAGGACCAATTCCCATAAACCGATCCACCGGGTTTTTTGATTAATAAATCAGGACGACTCACGAGGGTGACTCCCTGGGGTCCTGGAGTCATTAAGACGCCCTGATAAATGCGATCGACACCCTGTTGCATTAACGCCACGGTTGCCTCAGCACCCTTTACCCAGTCTCCATAGGGATAACTCGGGCGTTGCGCGGGGTATTCTGCCAATACGCTATGTCGGTAAACTTCGCTATCCCGTTTCAGTTTGTTGGCAAAATCACTGGCAGGTTCTTGAGGGCTGCCATTTCCATATCGATTGAGGAATGACAGGCGTGCGCAGCGTTGGTAATCAAATAAAAGGTCGTCAGTTAGCAGCATATCTTTAACATACCAAGAATCAGTCGGAGAAAATACTCAGGGGCATGAACAACCTCGCGATCGCTTTGGGTTCCCCAGGCAGAGGTTATGATCCGAATCTGTAGCAATCCAAGCTTGACCCCTCTTTCAGTGGGTTGGGCGATCGCTCAGAAATGGCGCATCAAAGAAAAACAGCCCAAAGGGAAAAAACATTATTGGATAGAATTTTTAGTAAAGGTTGATTTAATTATAAAGAATCTCTTATTAAAATTTAGGGAAAACTTGAAATAAAAAATTACTCAATTGCGCCCTAAGACTCCATCATAATCTACTGGCTCACTCAATACCTGTTATAGGTCTTCTATCTATCCCCTAAATGGTCCAATGTCGCTAATAACGGGATAGAAGCTTAAGTTGCATTGCATCAACATCATTATGATGTGGTGTTGATGGATACTCAAATGTCAAAAATTGATAGATTAGAAGCTACCCGCAACATTTGCCAGGAGTGGTCCCCAACCCAGTCCCCTCAAATTGTGTCTGGTAATGACGGCAGGTGCAATGGAAGGGCGATCGCCTTCGATGGTTTAGCCGCAGGTAGAGATGAGTTTAGGACTCAGCGGCTCAAAGCTACCATTTTTCAGAAAATTCTGAAGAATATCACACCCAAAATATGTCCATCAGAATTGATTTTTCCCGGTAAGTCCCCTAAAAATCACCCATCCTTACCTCCCTTCTCAACATTACTCCGGTTAAGGTCAATGAGCAATTATGACTGTTTATTTGGGATAAAATTGAGCCTTGGGGGATTTTTGAACACCAGTGGGTTTAAACCTCCGCCCCCCCTTTTACAATATTATGATATACTAATCCCTTACCTTGAAAACTCCAATTTGAATGAAGTGGACAATCCCCTGTAAAATAGAAGTGGGAACATCTTGTAATCGATTGCTTAAAACCCGCAAATTTCCCCTATCTTTAAGGGCGGGTTTTCAATTATTCAAATTGGACTAACTTGAGAGATAGACTCTATTGGAAGCGTAATTATAACATGAGGTAAATTCCTGTGAAAGAAACCGATCGCCAGCAATTTCCTGCTCTAAAAAATAAAACTTATTTTAACTATGGTGGACAAGGACCGATGCCTGAATCGGCATTAAATGCCATTTTTCAATCGTATCAATCGATTCAAGAAAAAGGACCGTTTAACCGAGAAACATTAGTCTGGGTCTTTGAAGAAATCGCCGCAACTCGACAGGCGATCGCCTCCGAACTTGGGGTCACTCCCGATACGATTACCCTCACAGAAAATGTCTCCCTTGGATGTAATATTCCCCTCTGGGGTCTGGATTGGCAACCGGGCGATCGCATTTTAATCGGCGACTGTGAACACCCGGGAATTGTCGCTGCTGTTGATGAAGTCGCCCGTCGGTTCAATTTACAAGTTTCAACTTGTCCCTTGATGGAAACTTTAAATGAGGGGAATCCTACCTTGGCGATCGCCTCTCATCTTCATCCGAATACTCGGTTAGTGGTTGTCAGTCATATCCTTTGGAATACCGGACAAGTTTTACCCTTAACGGATATTGTTAAAGTTTGCCACGAATTCAACCAAAACTCTCTTTCACCAAAAATTAGAGTCCTCGTGGATGCTGCCCAATCTGTAGGAGTTTTACCTCTAAACCTCACAGAAATAGGCGTGGATTTTTATGCCTTTACGGGCCATAAATGGTGGTGTGGACCCGAGGGGTTAGGGGGATTATATGTCAGTCCTGATGCCGCTGAAACCCTCCATTCTACTTTTATTGGTTGGCGCAGCATTACCTTAAGTTCTACCGGGGATTGGTTAGAATTTCAACCCGATGGACGGCGTTTTGAAATAGCAACATCGGCTTACCCCTTATTAGCGGGATTACGGAATGCGATCGCATTTCATAAAAGTATTGGAACCTCTGAAGAACGCTATGATCGCCTCCAAGCTTCCAGTCATAAACTCTGGGGAAAACTTCGAGAGTTCCCTGAGATTTTTTGCTTAAAGTCAACTCCCCCGGAAGCGGGTTTAGTCTCCTTTCAACTTCAAGAAAATTGCCTGAAATCTGGTGCAACTCATGAACAATTAGTAAAATTTTTGGCTGAAGAGCATCGGGTTATGGTTCGGACTATTCTTCAGCCTAATTGTGTGCGGGCTTGTGTTCATTATTTAACTTCCGAATCGGAAATAGACCAATTAATTCAGGGAATTCAAGATTATTGTCATCAGATTTAATCCCATTTAACTTCCCAAAAAGAGTCAGGCAGTTTCCCCAATGGTCCCGTTAATTCTGAAGCCGGGGAAAAATAGTCTAAAATTGTCTGAGGATGGCAGTAGGGACCCTAAACCTGGGGTCTCTAAGCGTGATTTCACCTCTATCCTGTTGTTCTTTTGTAGCTGATATAGGCCGTGAAAAATCGACCCGTTGTTTATCTTGCCATTACGAATCATGGTTTTGGTCATGCAGTGCGCGCCGCCTCAGTTGCGGCAGAAATTCAAAGGCTAAATCCGGACATTCTGTTAATTTTAGTCACCACTGCCCCCCGTTGGTTACTAGAGAGTTATATTACCGGAGATTTTATCTTACGGGAAAGGGCTTTAGATGTGGGAGTGATTCAGGCAGATAGCTTGAAAATGGATAAAGTAGCTACCTTAGAAAAATTGCAAGAGATTCGCAAGCGGCAATCTGCGATCGCCGCTGGGGAAGTGAACTTTATTCACCTCAATCGGGTGGGATTAATTTTGGCGGATATTCCCCCCTTAGCGGCCAAAATTGGTAAAGCCGCAGGCATTCCCGTCTGGATGATGAGCAATTTTGGGTGGGATTTTATTTACCGTCCTTGGGGAGGAGAATTTGAGGCGATCGCCGATTGGATTGCCGACTGTTTCAGTCAATGTAACTGCCTATTTCGTCTCCCTTTTCACGAACCTATGAGTGCCTTTCCTATCATCAAAGATGTTGGGTTAACCGGCGGAACTCCCTGCTACCAACCGGAAACTCTCCGCAAGGACTGGGGTCTAAAATCCCCCCGTGAACAAACCATTTTACTGACCTTTGGTGGATTGGGACTAGAACAAATTCCGTATCATAATTTGCAGGACTTTCCCGACTGGCAATTTATCACCTTTGACCGCAATGCGCCAGATTTGCCGAACTTAGTTAAAATTGACAATCAAACCGATCGCGATCGCCTGCGTCCCGTCGATTTTATGCCAGTTTGTGGGCGAGTCGTTTCCAAACCCGGATTTAGCACCTTTTCAGAAGCTTGTCGCCAAAATGTGCCAATTATCTCTCTCACCCGGGAAGGCTTTGCTGAAGCCCCCTTATTACTATCAGGAATTCAACACCATTCTCATCATAGAATTGTCACCGCTGAAGAGTTTTTTGAGGGGAATTGGGACTTTTTGCGAGAACCCCCTCTCCCTCCGCAATCAACCGAACCCTTACTCAAAGATGGGACAGAAGCGATCGCCCAAGCCGTGGTCGATTATTTCCAAACCTCATCCACCTCTGAACCTTAACCCTTTTACTGATTAAATTGATGACGTACTATCAACAGATCTTGCAACTGAAAACCACGGGAAAATCCTTAGCTAAAGTTACTCATAAGGTGGAGGAAGTCGTGGCAAAATCCGGAGTACAAACGGGTCTTTGTACTTTATTTTTACGCCATACCTCCGCCAGCTTACTGCTTCAAGAAAATGCCGATCCGGATGTCTTAGAAGATTTACAACATTTCTTTTCTGATTTAGTACCCGAACAACGCCGCTACCGCCATAGTACCGAAGGTCCCGATGATATGCCCGCCCATATTCGGACAGCCCTTACCCACACCAGTGAGCAAATTCCCATCAATCGAGGTCGATTAGTGCTTGGAACCTGGCAGGGAATTTATATTTGGGAACACCGGCAACAGGGTCATTATCGAGAATTAGTGGTCCATATTCAGGGAGAATAATTCCCCGTCAGGTGGCTTAAACTGAGGCAGTAAAGGCTAAAAATTCAAGCAAGTCCCGGTGAGGAATTCCATGAGGGGTGTTTCCCAGAATCAGGAAATAGGTGACAATGCCGATCGCCCGAATAACCGCCAGAAACTGGTCTACTGGACCGTTGGATTCACCGCGATCACAATGGCGGTGGCGGGAATTGGGATTTATCTCCTGGATCGGATGGTCCTCTTCCAAGGGCGATCGCACTTAGAACAAATCGTCCAGATTCAAGTGCAATTAATCCAGGGGATTGCCATGATCACGGATACCCCACAAACCGCCTGGAAGTCCGCCCAACAAGCGTATCAACTCCCTCAACCTTCAGGGATGCGGGTGGCGATCGCCTGGGTAGAAAGCAACGAATCCCCGGTGATGTGGCAACAGGGAACAGCCCGCGATCGCCCTTGGATTCCCGTCATCCCAGACTCAGAACTTGCCTATGCCATCCATCAGGCGATCGGCGGGGAAACCGGCAGTCAGTTAATTACTGATGAAAAAGGGATTCCCGCGATCGTCGCCTATGCCCCGATTCCCAAATTAAATGGGGCAGTTTTGACCCAGCTTGAGGTCCAACAAATTCGCTTATCTTACTTACCGGGTCCGGCGATCGCGACTGGAATCGCCTCTCTCATGATTGGTGCCGCCGGAATACTTTTTGTCTACCAAAGTAACCGACTTTTACACCGGGAAAAGCGCAATTCTGAACAATATCAAGCCATGTTAGAAGCAGCCCCCGAGGGGACCATTGCCATCACCGATGGCGGTAAAATTCATTGGATGAATACGGCGGCTTTAGAACTCTTTGGTTATAGCGAATCAGAATTACAAGGACAAAATTTGAAACTGTTGATGCCCTGGTTAATGCACCAAGAAATTGATGCTTATTTGACCCTCTTTCTCAATACGCGTAAAATGCCCGGGGAAAGTAATTCAGCTTATGAATTAGTCGGACAGCGTAAAAATGGGACGACCTTTCCCATTGAACTGGCGATCGCTCATGTTTTATTACCCCAAGGGCAACTCTACACCCTGTTTGTGCGCGACATCACCGAACGCAAACGTGCCCAAGAGAAATTGCAAGAAAGCTACAATCTTTTGCAAGCTATCTCCGAAGGGACAACTGATAGTATTTTTGTCAAAGATCTCCAAGGTCGGTATCTCTCTATTAACTCGGCTGGGGCGAAAGCAATGGGCAAGCCCATCGATGAAATTTTAGGAAAAAATGATACAGACTTATTATCTCCAGAAACTGCAAGGCAACGAATGAAAAATGATCATCGGATTTTGTTAGAAGGAGAAACTCAACTTTTAGAAGAAGAAATTATGCCCTTGAATGGGGATTCTCCTTCATCTCAACCCCGGACCTATTTAACCTCAAAAACCGTTTATCGTTCCGCCCAAGGTTATGCGATCGGATTAATTGGCGTCGCCCGAGATATTAGCGATCGCGTTGAAGCGGAAACCGCCTTGCGGGACACTGTAGAACGACTGCATCGGACTTCGGGAGAGTTGCAAGAAAAAAATCAGCAACTTGAAGCTACCCTGACTCAATTGCAACGAACTCAAACCCAGTTAATTCAATCGGAAAAAATGTCCTCCCTGGGCCAAATGGTTGCAGGGATTGCCCATGAAATTAATAATCCCGTTAATTTTATTTCCGGAAATTTGGGATATGTTCGCGATTACCTGGGAAATTTACTGGATTTAGTCGAACTTTACCAACAACAGTATGGGGAAACAGACCCAATAATTGCCGATAAACTCGAAGACATAGAATTGGATTTTTTGCAAGAAGATTTACAGAAAATTTTAGGGTCAATGAAAGTGGGAACCGATCGCATTCGCGGCATCGTGCGATCGTTACGCACCTTTTCCCGCCTCGATGAAGCCGAAATGAAGGAAGTGAATATTCACGAAGGCATCGAAAGTGCTTTGTTAATTTTGCAAGGCAGACTAAAAGCCACAGTTGGGCGACCCGAAATCCAAATTATCCCAGAATTTGGCATACTGCCAGCGGTGGAATGTTATGCCGGACAATTGAATCAAGTGTTTATGAATCTCCTGAATAATGCGATCGATGCTTTAGAGGAAAAGTACAGCCAAAACTTACGAGAGACGTCACCGCAATCCCCCGATTTTGATTCCCCCACGATTCGGATTCTCACCACCGTCACCGGCGATCGGGTGACCATTCGCATCATCGACAATGGTCCCGGCATGACCCCAGAAATTCAAGCGAGACTCTTCGACCCTTTTTTCACCACAAAACCCGTAGGCAAAGGGACCGGATTAGGACTTTCTGTTTGCTATCAAATTATTGTAGAAAAACATAAAGGTCACCTATCCTGTCATGCCATGCCAGATTTAGGGTCAGAATTTTCTATAGAAATTCCCATTTTTCAAGGGTTGACTTAAAATAGGCAAAAATTTGGCAACCTTACCCACTTTTTCTAAGCATTAACCCTGGCAATGGGAATCTGCACCTCGCTGAGTTTACTGGCTTCCGGAGTCATCGGAGAATTGTACAACAACCGACGCGGGGGACCGATAATAACATATTCCGAATGATCTTTCAGCCAGCCTTGCAACCGTTGCAAATGCTGTTCATAACTCGCCCAACTATAAGCCCCTTGAATGCCAATACTCACCACAGTCATGGGGGGATAATCTGTAACTTTAACCTCATCGGTCAAGGTTTTCGGCCAAATATCCCGGTTAGGATATAAAAAAGAAACCTCGGCAGTTTGTGGCGTTTCTACTTCCGGACTTAACCCATCCAAATATCGCACTTCAACCGGGGTTGTCATGGCAATTTGATTAGTGCTTATATGCTGATATAACGGATTAAAAGCAACTTGGCTGGCTTGTTGAACATTCCCCGAATGGCTGTAAGTCACAGCCCGATACTCGGGATAATCTTTCACTTCGATCGCCTCGGGTGGAGTAGGATTCGGAAAATTATGCGGTAAAGATGCAGACATGATGGAGTTTTAAACTGAAAAATTCAGGATTTGAGAACGAGCAATTCCAGGTACAATAGAATCTAATTCTGTTGTCAGGACCGAGAACCATGAAAGGACTCTGGCTAGAAAATCAGCAATTACAACTGCGATCGCAACTTCCCATTCCCGAACCCCCAGAAGGCGAAGCCCTCATCCGAGTTTTACAGGCGGGAATTTGCAATACCGACCTCGAACTGCTGCGGGGTTACTATCCCTACAGTGGCATTTTAGGTCACGAATTCGTCGGTGTGGTGGAACAAGGACCCGAATCCCTGCAAAATCAGCGCGTTGTCGGAGAAATTAACGCCTATTGCGGAGACTGTCGCTTTTGTCGGAAAGGACAACCTACCCACTGCGAAAATCGCACCGTGTTGGGAATTGTCAATCGAAATGGCGCGTTTGCCGAATATTTGACCCTGCCGGTTAAAAACCTGTATGCGTTGCCAGATAACATTACAACCGATATGGCAACCTTCACCGAACCGATCGCCGCTGCCTTAGAAATTCAGGAACAAGTTTCCATTACCCCAGGCGATCGCATCTTAGTCGTCGGCGATGGCAAATTAGGGCAATTAGTCGCCCAAACCCTGGCCCTAACAGGTTGTGACTTACTCGCAGTCGGGCGACATCGGGACAAACTGGAGAATTTGGAGTCCCTAGGCATTAAAACGGGATTTGTCGATGCGGTTACGGACCGCCAATTTGATATCGCCGTAGAATGTACCGGCAACCCTGAAGGATTTGCTGTCGCCCGTCGCGCCTTACGTCCCCGGGGCACCCTCGTCCTTAAAAGCACCTATGCGGGTCACCTCACCCTCGATATTTCGTCCCTGGTGGTGGATGAAATTACCCTAATCGGGTCCCGTTGCGGTCCCTTTCCCAAAGCCTTAGAGCTTTTATCAGAAAACAAAATAAATGTCAAGCCTTTAATTCAAGCTAAATATCCCCTTGACGAAGCGATCGCCGCCTTTGAACACGCCCAACGCCGAGGGGTTTTAAAAGTGTTGTTAGAAATTAGCCCCTAATAATGACCAATCGCTCAATTCCGAAAATCGCCACAATTGATCGCCTCTTCGGACATCGCCCGAGTGGGATGGACGGGACACTTCAAACGAGGGTCATTAGTAAAAAAGACGCAATAGGCACAGGGAATCTGGTGCATTCGCTTGGCGTTGGTCGTTGCCGATGCGATCGCACTAAAAAGGCTCCACCCCAGCAACATTACGAGAACCCACGCACTGACAAAGCAAATCGGGACTAAAAAGGGTTCAATAGCCCGAGTGAGAGAGTACAGCAGTTGGAACACAGGCCCATACCCCAATCAAGGACAACGCTATAAATCCTGATTATACGATCGCAACAGGTTAATCTCCAAAAGATTAGACCTTTTGCTTTCATCGTGGATCGGTCCCCCACCCGCCCTCAAAACGCCAATTAACTGTTTATAATCAAAGCTAGAAGTCTACTCTCTAAAGACTGAATCAAAAATTTCCATCTCTTCATCCCTCATCCACTTAATTACTTAGTTAGCAACGGCAAAAATCAGAATTGAAATTTTACCCGGTTCACGATAAAATGGGGCGAGCAAAAACTGGCTAGATCATTTGTCCAATCAATAGTCTGAACTCTTATGACATCTAAAGTTCATCTTCCGTATTTTGACCACCTTTTGGAACTCTTAAAGGACCAAAATCAAACGGCGATCGCTGCATTTGGTCGGCACGTTCATTGGGGGTACTGGGAAGACCCCAGCAGCGCCGATGGTTCCATTCCCGACTTTGCCAACGCTGCCGAACAACTATCCCGACGAGTTTGCGATGCAGCTAAAATCACCGACGGATTGAAAATTCTCGATTGTGGTTGTGGGTTTGGGGGCACGATCGCCAGTCTCAACGAACGGTTTTCTAACTTAGAGATGGTGGGAGTCAATATCGACGAACGCCAACTGGAACGGGCGCGATCGCAAGTCCATCCCCTTAATCAAAACTCCATCTCCTTCGTCTGTGCCGATGCCTGCAACTTACCCTTTGAAGATAACTCCTTTGATGTCGTCCTCGCCGTAGAATGCATCTTTCATTTTCCCAGCCGCGAGACCTTTTTTAAAGAAGCACGCCGCGTTTTAAAGCCCGGGGGATATCTCGCCATCTGCGATTTTGTTCCCCTAAAATTCAGCCTTCCTTTCACTCACTTAATTGGTAAATTTTTGACAACTTCAGTCCATAACACTTATGGCACAATTAAAAGCAATTTTTCCTTATCCACCTATCGACAACTCGCCCAAAAAACGGGATTTATAACCAGAATAGAAGAAGATATCACCCGAAATACCTTACCGACTTATCCCTTAGTTCGTAAACTCTTTCGCGAGAATGGCGCAGCCGAAACCGAAAAAATTACCGCCGGTGCGGAGTTAGTTAGCAAATTAGGAATTACCCGCTATTTAATCCTTTCCTTTGAGGCCATTGACCCCTAAAAGAGTCCTAATCTGTACAAATCGCACCTGCCGAAAACAAGGGTCCCAAAAAGTCCTCGCTGCCTTTCAATCCTTACCTGTTGCTGATGTTACCATTGAAAGTAGTAGCTGCTTAGGACAATGTGGAAATGGACCAATGGTCCTCATCCTTCCTGAAGAAATTTGGTATTCTCAGGTGCAACCTAACGAAGTCAGGGCAGTAGTTGAGAGACATCTTCAGGGAGGCATTCCTGTTAAAGGAATGCTATATCCCAAATTTCACCTCCATTAGGGATTTCCAACATAAAAGTTCTGTATTTAACGGTAAGGACAAGGCAATGCCTTATCCTTACCAACAGGGAAGAATTGAAGAGAAAAGTTTATTTTTTGGAGTTCCTCGGAGGGACAACCCAAAGGTTTAACTTCATTCCTCAGCTAAATATCCTCGGGTGACAAAGGGGATATCTACAACCTCCCCAGTTGCTTCACCCACTTGCACTTGTAAACCTGCACCTCCTGCCTTCGTGCGAATGTAGGCTAATCCAAAAGGTCCTTCCGCAGTGTCTGTGTAACTGGTAAGGGTTCCAACTTTCTCTTCCCCCATCGTCACCGAGGTTCCCGGTGTTGCAGGTGCGTTGAGTTTTACCCCCCACAGTTGGACCTTCACCCCTTTGTAGCTATTCAACCGGGCGATCGTTTCTTGTCCGATGTAGCAGCCTTTATCAAAGGAGATATTGTGCCACAACCCAGCTTCTAAGGGGTTGTAATCTTCTGTTAATTCGCTGTCGGGTGCAGGACGTCCTTGCTGAATTCGCAGTTGTTCCCACCCCTGCGTTCCCAAGGGAACGGCACCCCCATCCGTGAGGATTTTCCACAGGAATGGTGCATCATTGCGATCGCAAATCAGGGTATAGCCGGGGAGGGCCAATCCACTCCCCACCGCAACTCGCACCTCAATCTCACCCAAGGAGAGGAGTTGATGGCTGGAATGGGGCCGATCGCCTACCAGTCCCCAAGGGGCCAATAGAGCCTGACTTCCGGGACCGATTAAACTAAACATCGCCATCGAGTTGGTGATATCCTGCAACTCCACGCGATCGGCAGGGAACAGATAGCGATCGAGCCATTCCAAGATTCTCTGACGCCGACTCGGAGAAACCAACAACAGAGTGGTATCCTCCGTCATATAAGCCGTTGCTAAATCGATGGTCCTTGCCGTAGAGGTGACAAAAACCGTATCGCATCCTTGTCCTGGTGGGAGTTTTTGGAACTCATTCGTGCTTTGGTTATGTAAAAAGCGCTGGCGATCGCCCCCACTGACTTGGATAAGGCCCCAATCTGAGCGATCAAACAATGCCACCCCCTGATATGCCGAGGCGATCGCCTCTGGGTCGTTCCCATAACTGACTGGAACCTGAATTTCCGAGTCCGAATCTGCAAAGACTGCACCACTCGCCGCCTGAAGCTTACGCAATTCCTCAGTCATAGCCATCCCTGGTTTTCTGTAAATTACCTGTTCATAGGCTATCAGACAGATCCAACCTTCCTACAGCTTGGGCAAATTGGCAAAAATTTCCTGAACCAACTGTTTTGCTTTTTCATCCAATCGATTCCAATCCACTTCCCCCGTTTCATCAATCAAACTGCTATCAATTTCCACCTCCCAACTTTCCTCAGCGGCATGAGTCGGGCTATAATTTTGAAAGCAAATTTCAAAGCAGAGTTCCCAAACATTAAACTGGTGTTCCACTTCTCCCTGTTTTAAACAAAGCAGGTAGCCGGGAAAAGGGGTTTGCACATCTTCGTAAGTGCCTTCCCACGTCGAATCTTCTAGTTGTTTACGAATATTATCTAGGACGCGAATCAAAGCCGGTTGCATCAGGATTTCGGCTTGCTGCCATGCCAGAGTATCTTTAAATGTAGGCTTCATTTTTTATGAAAAATTAATCGGTTCACTGCCCGAAAAAGCGCATCTAAATTGCTTTAATAACCCGATAAAAATCTGTATCCGCTTAAGTAATCTGAATCACTGGATTTCCCTAAGATATCCTACCCCTGACTGATTGACTGCAACGCCACCCAAAGAAGCCCGCACAGGCGGGCTAAGGCATGAAAAGACGCAGGCTGATACCTGCGTTGACACTTATGCGGTTGGTTTCACCGGGGAGTCCATCCGCTGCAACTTAGCGGAACATACTGCTAACAGAACTATCTTCATGAATCCGCCAAATCGTTTCCCCCAATAAATTGGCAACCGAAAGGATAGTCAACTGTTTAAAGCGTTTATCCTCAGGTATCGGAATTGTATTGGTAATGATCACCTCTTCAAACACCCCTGTAGAAAGGCGCTCAATTGCCGGAGGAGAAAAAACGGCATGAGTTGCACAGGCATAAACCTGTCTGGCTCCTTCTTTCCGGAGTAAGCGAGCCCCTTCGCAGATCGTGCCAGCAGTATCGATCATGTCATCGACCAGCACTGCCGTTTTGCCCTCTACATCACCAATCAAATTCATGACTTCGGCCACATTATGAGCTTGCCGACGTTTATCGATAATCGCCAATGGCGCATCGTTTAACTTTTTGGCAAATGCTCGGGCTCTCGCCACGCCTCCCACGTCTGGGGAAACTACCACAATGTCAGAGAGTTGTTTACTAACGAGGTAGTCCAACACGACAGGCGAGGCATAAACATGGTCTAAGGGGATATCGAAATAACCCTGAATTTGGTCTGAGTGCAAATCCATTGCCAAAATCCGACTTGCACCGGCTTGGGTAATTAAATTTGCAACCAGTTTGGCGGTAATGGACTCTCGTCCCGCTGTTTTGCGATCGGCCCTAGCATAGCCATAGTAGGGAATTACGGCGGTAATTTGCCTTGCCGAGGCTCGTCGGCAGGCATCGATCATAATTAGCAATTCCATCAGGTGGTCATTCACCGGATAACAAGACGGCTGAATCAGGTAAACATCACATCCCCGGATTGACTCCTGAATTTGGATGTAAAGTTCACCATCAGCAAACCGCTTCCGGACCATTGGTCCCAAATCTATTCCCAAGTAGCGAGCCACTTCTTGGGATAGAGGGACATTAGCAGAACCTGAAAACAGTCGCAGACGGCTATGGTCAGCAAAGGTAGCCAGAGATGGCTGGAGGGTTAAAGTAGCAGAACGGATCACGGCAGGCACTTTATCGGACGTTCATTGGTTCAAATTTTATCACCTCAATCGGAATTTTTCGTCATTATTTTCTCGGATCTCTACCCAAAGCAAGAAAGAAATTCGGGGCTAAATTAAATTAATCAATCGAGCTGAGGGAAACAGATGACCCTCTAATCTATGCACCATCGGGTTTGTGGGGCTATATTTACCCAGGAATATGGATTCACTGAGAGTCAGAGCACTTAGAGCGATCGCCAAGCCCATACCCCGCATAATGATAGGCTAAATCCCTAGGATCCCTTTTTGCTTCAGCTAGAGCAATTGAGCATTCTGCCCTATTTTGTCCTATAAACTTCCCCTCTAGCCCAAGATGTCCCCAGATCATTGCCGACTCCCCTAGGTTGCGGCTAGGCTAGAAGTAGGCTGGCTTGCTCCTTTGCCTCCCTGACTCGGTTTGCCCAAATTAAAGGTTAATCATTAAAAAAAGTGAGGATTTATGAGCTTAAAGGAACGAATTAACGAAGACATCAAGACGGCGATGAAATCTAAAGATAAAATTCGTCTGGAAACAGTACGCAGTATCAAAAAATTGATTTTAGAAAAGGAAGTAAGCGTCAGACCTTTGGGGCAGGATACCTTAACTGAAGAACAAGAACTAGAAATTCTCTTCAGACTCGCCAAGCAACGCAAAGAGTCCATCGAACAATATCAGCAAGGGGGTCGAGAGGAACTTGCCGCACAGGAGGCCCAGGAATTGGCAATTCTGGAAGAATACCTGCCCAAGCCATTATCTGATGAAGAAGTGAGTGCAGCAATCGAGCGAATTGTGGCTGAAGTGGGTGCTACTTCTCCCAAAGATATGGGCAAGGTTATGGGGCCGGTTATGGAACAGCTTAAAGGCAAGGTAGAAGGCAAAAAAGTTCAAGAAATGGTAAAAGCCAAGCTTTCCGGCCAGTCCTAAAATAGGGATAACGTCTTAATGGGTAGGACAAAAAACCGGATTTTTGTCTGAGATTTTTTGTCTTTTGTCCAGAGATAGGAGAAAAACTCTGTGCTCTCACCTTTAATGGACGGAGGTTATAGGATTCCGATTGATATCCAGTTGAACCTGAAAATTCCCAGACCAGTCGTTGGGGGCTTTGATAAGCGTCATAAATTCTAGCCCCATTTAACTTTTATCCACTTTAAAACCCGAGTTTTTCATGAATACAACTGACAAAATCCAAGCAATTGCTCGCGCTGCCATTATGCGGATTGCCCGTTATACAGGAGTCGGAGTCGCTGTGGCGATCGCCAGTTGTTTAGGAGCCTCCCCTAACTTCGGCCAAACCCCTAATCCCCATCAAGCTCAATCCCAGCAGTGGCGTCCCATGAACGATTCAGAAGTCTCGCAACAATGGGAATATATTCTCAACTCGCCCTTAGGAATTGCAGCCCTCAATCAGTTAGCTTTAGAAGGCTTTATCAGTTTCGAGTGCCCCAAAACCTTCTATATCAATGAAGAGTTTGGCGGTTTTCAAACCTTGCTACAGATCCAATGTCCCACCCCGCGTGGTCGGTCTGCGGCCTTGGCTTATGATGAAATGCGCGTCATCTTTAATCGTTATGAATCAAATATCGAGGATTTTGAGGTTGAGCGGGTTTCTCAGGAGAGTCCTCCTAAAATAACTTTGCCAGAATAGATAGAGGAAACTCAGTCAGCACTAGGGGGCAGAGTGGGGACTCAGGAGGGGGTAAGCTGAACTGCCGATCGCAGCCAACCTGAAGAGACTGAATAAAAGACAAGACTCATATCGCTTAACCGGCTTGGCTGAATCAACCTGGTATCTATAAATAAGGGGCGATCGCAACCCCTCTGTGACTTCTGGAATGGCGATCGCTGCGATCGCCTCTCTTAGGTTCAACCCTATCAAAGAAACCTCAATCCCTCTGATTTAAACTAAAACTTAACTTTTATGCAAACCGCAATTTTTAGTGGAACCATCTTACAAAACCGATATCATATACTCAGTCTTTTAGGTCAGGGAGGGTTTGGCCGCACCTATCTTGCTGAAGATCAAGGGCGGTTTAACGAACGCTGTGCCCTCAAAGAATTTATTCCCGCTCAAAATGGCAGTCATGCCCAGGTCAAATCCCTGGAATTGTTCCAACGAGAAGCCGCCATTCTCTATCAAATTCAACATCCTCAAATTCCCCAGTTTAGAGCCACATTTGAACAAGAAGGACGGCTGTTTTTAGTCCAAGATTATGTAGCCGGAAAAACCTATCGGACCCTGCTCGAAGAGTATAAATCCGCAGGCAAGCGCTTTTCTGAAACGGAAGTGTTGCAGTTGATGCAGCAACTTTTACCTATCTTGGATTACATCCACAGCCAAGGAATTATTCATCGCGACATTTCTCCGGAAAATATCATTCGCCGCGAATCCGACCGATCGCCAGTCTTGATTGATTTTGGGGTGGTAAAAGAACTGGCTACCCTAATTCAGTTTCCAGAACAGAGGACTGCCGCCACAACGGTGGGAAAATTAGGCTATGCTCCCAGTGAACAAATGCAAACAGGTCGAGCTTATCCCAGTAGCGATCTCTATGCCCTAGCGGTGACGGCTGTAGTCTTGCTCACCGGACGAGAACCCCAAGACCTTTTTGATGATGTCAAGCTGGTGTGGCACTGGGAACGATTTGTTCCACATCCTGTACAGCCAGAATTGGCACGAGTCCTGAATCGGATGTTGAGTTATAAACCTGGCGATCGCTACCAATATGCCAAGGAAGTTCAACTGGTCCTCGCCCAACTGACCACCCAACGGCCTATTCCTCAACATAACAATCCCACTGGCTCGGAACTAGCTACAATTGCCGTGGGGCGGAACCCCTTGGCTTCTCCATCCCTAGACCCCAATTCTCCTAGACCCGGGATCTCTCCCAGTTCTGATTCTTTATTCGATCACCCCATTGCGATCGCCTTGGGCATCTTTGCAATCATTCTGCTGAGTGGACTAGGCTCTTGGAATGTCGTCCGTTCTTTCTTAAAGCTCGATCGTCCCGAGGTCCAGGAGAATCCTGCTCCCTTATTTTCCAATGTTGAATCGGAACTATCTGAGCCAACCATTCCCCCCATTCCCTCCCCTCTCCCAAACTCCCCTACAACCCCCTCACCCAATCCGGACTCCACCCCTTCTCGTCCTGCAACCTCCTCGAACCCATTGCTTATTCCCGGCATTCGCCGCCCAGGTTCCCAACAAACGGAACCCCCACCCCCAGCAGACCCCATTATTTCTACCATTCCCCTGAATATTGCTAATGGAGTAACCACTGCGGTAGAAGGGACCGTGGAAGAGAACGAAATTATTAAATACATCGTTCCAGGAACTGCCGGTGAAGTGTTGAGTGCCAGCCTTGCCAACCGAGGGATCTTAATGAACGTATGGGGTCCCAACCGGATGGCGCTTGGGGAATCCAGAGGGGTCACTCAATGGACGGGAAGGTTACAAGAAACTGGGGAATACGAGATCGAGTTATTTAGCTTGCCCGGATTCTCTCCCAGTAATTTTCAGCTTCGGATCACTCGGGCAAGTCGCGCCGCCTCCATCCCGGAATCGGGTCCTCCGGGTTCCGTTGCCGAGCCGTCTCCTGTTCCTCCAGAAAGCTTAGAATCTATCCCCAGTCCGGCTCCGAGACCCAATCCCCAGTCCAGACCCGAACCCGTTCCGAGTCCAAGTCCCCAGTCCAGACCCGAACCCACCCCTGATTCCAGACCGATACCTGTCCCAACACCGACCTCGGATCCAACTCCGGGGATAGAAATTCAACGAGTTCAGGTTTCAGGGGGGAGTAGTCGGCAAATAACTGGACGCACGACAAGCCAACAGAAACGCTATCTGGTGAATGTTAATAGCGGGCAGATTCTGAAGGTATCGGTTGTTTCTGGGGCGATCGGTCTCGATATCCACGATCCCAACGGTCAAATGGTTGAAGACGGTGCAATGCTAGTGCAATGGCAAGCTCCAGTTTCTGTCCCTGGAGATTATAAAATTGATGTAGCCGCAGGAGCCGGGATCAACTATGAAATTGAGATTAGCATCAGCGACTAGAACGTAAGGGATTGCCAAACTGATGAGCAAAGACTGGGAGAACAAATTGAACGCATTACTGATTTCTGGAACGGATACCGATGCGGGTAAAACCCTGGTGACAACAGCGATCGCCGCTTATTGGCAACGGTATTATCCCCAGGGTTCCCTGGCCCTGATGAAACCGCTCCAGTCGGGAACCGGCGATCGGGAACTCTATCAACGGCTTTTTGAGTTAAAACAATCCCCAGAAGAAATTACGCCCCTCTATTTTGAGGCTCCTCTTGCACCCCCCGTAGCTGCCCAAAGGGAAGGTCGTTCCGTAGACCTCAAAGAACTCTGGCCGGTGTTTAGCCGACTGCAAAAGCGTTCTTCCTTCGTCCTCGTCGAAGGCGTTGGCGGATTGGGTTCCCCCATTTCTTGGGAGTTGACCGTAGCTGATTTAGCCCACGATTGGCGCATTCCCACCGTGTTAGTTGTCCCCGTGAGATTAGGGGCGATCGCCGCTGCTGTTGCTAATGTTGCTCTCGCCCGACAATCCGCAGTCCCACTACTCGGAATTATCCTCAATTGTGTCCACCCTTGTTCAGAATCCGAAGTTGCTGATTTAACTCCGATCGATTTAATCGAATCTTTAACTCAAACTCGCATCTTGGGGACTATTCCCTTTTTGGAGGATTCCCAGAATTTAGACCAACTGGTTCAAGTCGCCTCTAATCTCGACCTGGAGCTACTTCTACCCCGTTTACCTAGAGTAAATTATTAAAATAATCAAATAATAAGGATATTAAGAATTTTAAATTAAGCCAATTATTCATCTAAAACCCACAATATTTCCTGGGTCTTACTCCCACAAAACTTTGGATTTTTTGATGGAAGTGAATAACGTAAATTATTGTTCAAACCTCTATTTTTGTCAAAAGCTTAACTCATGTTTTCTACCTCTCTTAATCCACAGGGAATTAATCAATCTAGCCTTCGTTCTGAAATCCAGGCTTTACAGCCTCAACTGGTTGAATGGCGTCAATGGTTACATCAACGTCCCGAACTAGCATTTAAAGAATACTTAAGTGCTGAATTCATTACTCAAAAATTGCAAGAATGGGGAATTACCCATCAAACGGGGATTGCTAAAACAGGGATTGTTGCTATTGTTGAAGGTAAAAATCCGGGCAAGGCGATGGGGATTCGCGCCGATATGGATGCACTGCCAATTTTTGAAGAGAATGAGATTCCCTATCGATCACAGCATCCTGGGACAATGCACGCTTGTGGACATGATGGACACGTGGCGATCGCCCTAGGAACCGCTTACTACCTCTCCCAACACCCAGAGCAATTTTCGGGAACCGTCAAATTTATTTTTCAACCAGCAGAGGAAGGGCCAGGGGGTGCAAAACCCATGATTGAAGCCGGAGTTTTGGAAAATCCGACAGTAGATGCCATCATTGGATTGCACCTATGGAATAACCTTCCCCTCGGCACCGTTGGGGTGCGAAGCGGTCCTTTAATGGCAGCAACCGAGTTTTTCCGCTGTCATATTCAGGGCAAAGGCGGACATGGTGCCATGCCTCATCAAACCGTGGATTCAATTTTAGTCGCCGCCCAAATCGTTCAGGCCCTGCAAACTATTGTCGCCCGCAATGTCAATCCTTTAGAATCCGCCGTAGTAACCGTGGGGGAACTTCATGCTGGAAAGGCGCTAAATGTGATTGCTGACTCTGCCCACTTGAGCGGAACCGTGCGCTATTTTAATCCAGAATTAGGAGAAACTATCCCTAAACGGATTGAGCAGATCATTGCAGGGGTTTGTCATAGTCATGGGGCCAGCTATGAATTAGATTACCAAAAACTTTATCCCCCAGTGATTAATCATCCGGCGATCGCTCAATTAGTGCGATCGGTCTCAGAAAATGTCGTTGAAACTCCCGCCGGAATTGTACCAGAGTGCCAAACAATGGGTGGGGAAGATATGAGCTTCTTTTTACAACAAGTCCCCGGCTGTTACTTCTTTCTAGGCGGAGCTAATCTCTCTCAAAACTTAGCCTATCCCCATCACCATCCTCGCTTTAATTTTGACGAAACCGCTCTGAGTATGGGTGTAGAAATCTTCGTGCGCTGTGTCGAACAGTTTTGTTCATAATTCCAACGCCACCCTAAAAAGCAAAAAGCCTCCGGTTCTATGAAGAGAAACAGGAGGCTTTTTGGTTTAAAAGTGACCGGGCACCGAGCTATTTTCCCAGGAGGCTACCCTCCAAGTATCTTCGCCGCAGTCGCGTTTCACGTCCGAGTTCGGGAAGGAATCGGCGTGGGGCCACGAAGCCAT
>NZ_JAMXFC010000080.1 GCF_025370755.1 Laspinema sp. D2d
TATTAGGGGTCGATGGGGAAATCACTTTCCCCACCTCCCATTCAGAACCCAGCGTGCCACTTTCACGGCACTAGGCTCCTACCTAATTTGACCCTTTTCATGGGTACGACTACCAGAGTGGCTGGTCTTCTTCCTGATACCCTTGGGCGCTTCTGTCATATCTTGACTTTAAGTCGTGACAGTGAGCGTGAAGCAATTGCAGGTTTTTGTATTCATCTTTCCCGCCTTTGCATTTGGGATTGATATGGTCTACTTCCAGCAAGTCGCTGCTGGTAAAGTATTGCCCGCAATATGGGCATTTACCCTTCTGCTTTTTCAGCAGTTTCGTCACTCTTGTAGGGGCTTCGATGTCTTGTCCTCGCCTGGTACTCCAGTAAATCCAATCGCCGTCATACGGGGATTTGTCAGGCTTGACTAGGGTATGTCGTTTGATTTCGACATCTGCGTGTTTTTGTAGCGTCATTCCGTCTGCTGTTGCAAACGTCCAGCTACCATGTCGGCCTTCGCGATAATACTTGCGTATTGCTTGGGCTTTCTGTTTTCTTCCGCGTCTACTTACGGACCATGCTCTGAGCATTTGCCAGAGAGTGTAGTCTTCAGATGAAAACGTCTCTTTAGCTGCTACCCCTGAGTAGTAGTTTGCCCATCCTCTAATCATCGGGTTTAAGTGCCTGATGAGTCCCGCTTGTGGGGCTGTTTTATGGGTCTTAATGACTGCTTTTAGGGCTACATGGTGGGCTTTGATTGCTTTCTTGCTTGGTTTAATCAGGGTTTTATATCCAGAGAGAGTGGCGTATTTGCCTCCCCCTCCTTTACCTGACTTGTGTTTTCCAACTGGGTATTGTCGGATGTTAAATCCAAGGAAATCAAACCCAGGGGGTACAGTCAATTCACTTTCTGGAACCTTAATATGATTCAGAGTGTGACATATCCTGGTTTTCTCTGGCTTTAATTCCAACCCAACTGGTTGTAACCAAGTTTCGATTGCGGCTTTAGCTCCTAGGATGACCTTCAACTCTGGGTGTAGTACCACAAAGTCGTCGGCGTAACGGATGATTCTTGCTGGGGGATAGTTTCCCTTCTTCGGGAACTTCGACTCCACTTCGCGAATCATCCCATCTAGTGCTATGTTGGCAAGTAGTGGCGATATTACCCCTCCTTGGGGTGTGCCTGCTACTGGCTTTTCAAAGGCTCCTTTGTCCATGATTCCGGCACGTAACCAGGCTTTCACCTGTCTCCGGATTATCTTTGGACATTGGAGCTTTTTCAGTAGGTAGGTGTGGTCGATTTTGTCAAAACACTTGGATATGTCCGCATCCAGAACATAATTTGGTTTCTTGTTTATCACAAGATATATTCTGGCTACGGCGTCGTGTGTTGACCTACCTGGTCTGAAGCCATAGGAAGTCTCCTCAAATTTGGACTCCCAGTATGGCTCTAGTGCCATTTTCACCAATGCCTGACGCGCTCTGTCCTCTACTGTAGGTATTCCTAACGGGCGTTTTTCATCCCGTCCGGGTTTTGGTATCCATATTCTCCGAACTGCTCTTGCCTTGTGAGACAATCTCAGTTTTGAGGCTAGACTGAGCCTTTGCACGGGTGTTAAAGATTTCTTCCCGTCTACCCCGGCTGTCTTTTTGCCTCTGTTGAGTTGGGTTACTTGCCTTACAGCGAGTAGCTTTGCGTAGTATGACTTCAATAGAATTTTCTGAAGCCCTTTTGCTAAGACATGGTTGCCCCTACTAGCCGCTCTGTAGATTCTCTTTTGCAACTTGAAGACCTTCCGCTGTACTAATTTCCAGGGGATGTCGTTCCATTCCACCATCAATTTGCATTGTGTTTTGGACATATAAATCACTACTTGTGACTCTACATTTCAACCTAGGCGCAAGCTGTCAGCATATACCAGTTGTTAGGCTGGCCGTTGGCTTTTGCATTGCATCTCTTACCCGTGTGGCTTGCGCTTACACTTCATTTCACTACTTAGGACTATCGACCTGTCCTAAGAGCCAACGCGGGCTTTACTTCGTTCCGTGGACTTGGGATTATTAGTTTTAGGGTGCTGTCCTATCCCCCTGGGTACTTTTGGGATTTCTCTAATACATGAGAAACTAAACTCTGTACCTTTTGTAGGTTGGAAATTAATACAGCCTACCTATTCCCCATGACCTTTTGGTCGTAGCGTATCAACCAGATTTCGCTGCTTTATTTTTAAGAGGGTTCAAGTCGGACATTCGCCTCACGGCTGACCTTGACTAATTGGCTCGATGGGATTCCCTTACTGGTTAAGAGTTACCTCCTTTTCAGCCCGCTTCACGCCTTTGATGGTGAGTCTCCGGGTGGGGCTGATGCCTAATTACCCCTAGCAATTATTAAATCTTTGTTAAGATTCTTCTTTTGCCAGAAAATCCGGGTATTTGTCTTCCATTTAGGACAACAAATCCACAGTTATAATGGTTTGTGACTACGATTCCAGGCGGGAGCCTGTTAGTACACGGCGTCTGCCGAGACCATTACCACGCGCACACTTCGGGCATTACCCTCCGCTTTTCGCGTGAACGAATCGCAC
>NZ_JAMXFC010000042.1 GCF_025370755.1 Laspinema sp. D2d
AGGATGGGGAGGATGGGGAGGATGGGGAGGATGGGGAGGATGGGGAGGATGGGGAGGATGGGGAGGATGGGGAGGATGGGGAGGATGGGGAGGATGGGGAGGATGGGGAGGATGGGGAGGATGGGGAGGATGGGGAGGATGGGGAGGATGGGGAGGATGGGGAGGATGGGGAGGAGTAAGAATTTTGTAGTAGCGAGTTCAGTCGTTTCTACCTCATCTCCCCCATCTCCCCCATCTCCCTCATCTCCCTCATCTACCCCATCTCCCCCATCTCCCCCATCCAATCGGGAGCGTTTTTCAAGCCTCTTCCACGAAGGGCATATCATATAGGGGAGTGCAGATGCCGTCTTGTTTTCTGCCAGTGAGTAGATAGACGAGCATTTCCCCCTTTCCTTTGATGGGGATAGGGCCTCGGCACTCAAAACAGTAGCTAGACTGTAAAAGAGCGTAGGTCGTACTAGAGACCTGAATGCGTCCAGAAACCCCGTGAGATTCCATGCGAGAGGCAATATTGACCGTATCTCCCCAGAGATCGTAGATAAACTTGTGAGTTCCGATCACCCCAGCGATCGCCGGTCCAGAATGAATGCCAATGCGCATGGCAAAAGATTCGTGACATTTCCGATTAAAATTCAGGATTTCTGTTTGCATATCGAGGGCCATTTCTGCGATCGCAGAAGCATGATTGCGGCGCTGCACCGGCAGACCCCCCACTACCATATACGCATCTCCAATTGTCTTAATTTTCTCTAGCCCGTGTTTTTCTGCGAGTCGGTCAAATATCGTAAAAATTTCATTGAGTAATTGCACCAATTCCGTCGGAGAAACCCGGGCCGCTAACTTCGTAAAGCCTACAATATCGGCAAATAAGACCGTCACTTCCGGAAAACTTTCCGCAATAGTTTGGGTATCTTCCTTGAGACGTTCCGCGATCGCCTTGGGCAAAACGTTCAGCAATAGGCGCTCAGACTTCGCTTGTTCCACCTCCAATTGCTTAAAGGCTTGCTGCAACTGGGCCGCTTGTTCTGCACGGGCTAAGGCTAAAGCTTCAATTTCCGCAGTCCGAGAGACGGAAGTCAGCAGATAAGTAACTGGAATATGTGTCCACAGAAAGCCAATAATCAGTACCGCCCAAGAACGCCAGTGCCTTCGGGATGCCTGATAGTCATCCGTCGGCCAGATATAGAATGCCCAAATCCGTCCATTCACTTTAATTTCTCGCCGGATCGCACGTTCGTTCCCGGTGGCGAGCATCACCGCCCGCACGCGATTGCGCTGATTTTCCAGGGGTTTGAGAGGGCATTCCGATGGCACATCCAGGGCAAAAGGTTCTGTGGCACTATTAGACGTGACCAGTTCCGTGGATTCCACTAAAGTGAGTAAGGGATAGGGTTGACGGGAATCCGGGGGAGTCCCTGTTCCTGGGGTTTCATCGCACAGATACAAGTTAAACTGGTTACCTCTCGCTCCCGCCAGTTGAAACAGATTATCCACTTCCACCCACCCCACGACAAACCCCAGCAAGGGTTTCACCGTTTCGGAACTGGGCGGGGGGTCATCTTCAAAGGTAAAGCGAGGGGAGAGACCCTGCTCATAGACGGGGTGAACCGCTAAAAATCCCCGTCGCGATCGCGAACCGACTTGCCACTCAAGGCGCTCACTCACCACCAATTTCCCCATCTGTGCCGCTCGGTTCAGGGCCACTTGGTAGGTGGGATTGGCGGTGAGATCAAAGCCAGAGATATTGGGATTTTCCTGGAGGGGGGCAATATAGGAAATGGGAAAGTATTCAGCAACGCGATCGCGCTGGACAAAACGACCGGGCGCGATCGGTTGGGTAATCGTAAAATTCCTGTCCTCTTCAATCGCCATTCGCTCCTCGTAACCCTCGCGATCGCCATCCTGCACCCGCTCAACCCAAGCGATGAAAGACACGGTAGAAGGGTTTGATAGGGGACGTTCCACAAACTGCTCAAAAGAATTCAGATTCACAGTCTGGGAGGATTGAAAGAAGTCCGTAATCGTGCGAATGACTTCCAAATCAGCGTCGATTTGCTGCTGCAATCGACCCGTTAGACCGTCAATGCTGCGATTTAATTCATAGTCTCGTCGCCGATTTTCCCACTCCCATACCACCGTGAATCCGATTACAGAAAGTCCAACCCCCATTCCAAAGATGATGGCAGCAGGCAGATAGCGACTCCAGGGTATTTTCGGCTTTGTTGGCATAGTTGCCTCTTGATGTTTGGCATCGATGTCTAATTCTCGACGCCCGAAAGCATCGATCTGATGAATCGTTATGAATCGTTTTACTGGGGAATGAGCATCCCCTCTCGTTCACCTGAAAATGTCCTGTTTTCTGTAAATGCTTTAGGGGTTGGTCTGTCCATCCCCTTCTTGATTGCATTGCACCTTATCCCCCACTCTGAGCCGCGATCGCCGTCGGGATCGCGGTTGAAAGTTAAGGGAAGGATTGAGCCTATCCCTCATCCGGCGATCGCCTCCGTGGAATTGCCTTCATTCAAAACAATCAGTAGTAACAGTTTGGCTCCCAGGTTGATGCTTCCCCAATTTGACGGTCTCTGGGTGCCAGTCCCGGCGCTGTTGTTAACGGATCTGGCTCCCTGGCTTACCCCTACATTCTGATGATCCAAACGGTTCCCTGACTCGGCAAGTAAGCGGGCAATTTCACAGCACTTTATACCGTAACATATTCTTTTAAATAGGCTATTCCCCCCCTTGGGAACCCTTGGACGAAGACCCAAATCCACAATTTTTAAACCGAATAGGCTAATTCTTTCGCTTGTCCATTCCCCGCCGTCCTTCTCCATCCTTTCCCACTCAACTCGACTTCAGCTTAAACCGAAGTTTTAAGAATCAACTCTCATTTGCAGCCCAGCCCTGAATAAAAAACCCAGGTTCTAGGTTAATATGCCTCAGTCTCAATTCTAAATCGACAGATTTTATGTGAGTTCATAGAAAAATTGGGTTGGTCTTTTCTCCCGTTTTCCCAATTTTATAGATTATATAACGGGAATAGGCTTGAGAAGAAAAGCGCCGAGGTAGCCCGCATTTCCTACTCTTCAAGGACGAAATACTCACCCCCATTCCATTGCACCCACCGCCAAGCTTTCCCTGGAGGTTCCTCATACCAAATCCGGTGGCTAAAAGGCGATTTTCTCTTGCCGTGCAGGAGAGGCTCTGTCCCTGTAGCCCCAGTCTTTCCTTACGAAACGCTACACGAACAGCCTGCGGGTTCTTAGAGACCTTTGAAAACCGGATTCCGGCTCACCCCGGTTTCGATTTAGGCCCAAAAATCCCGCTACGGTACCGAAAAGGACTGAGGATTGGGTTCATCAATACATCCCCCTTCTTCTGTAGGGGTAGGGACGAAATTAGGCAGGACCTGCGGCAGTAACAACTTCTCTGAAATCCAGCCAATATTACTGGGTCGGACCCCGACCCGGGGTGGAGTTGCCGGTGCGGGGGTATCCTCACCGGCGGGTTCAGAGGCTCCTGGAGCCGGAGAAACAGGAGCCGGTGTAGTCCCGGGGGATTCCACAGGGTCTGGGGTTGAGCAAACTTGGAGCTGAACCCAAGCATCGGTGTTGTTTGCCCCGGGTAGTTTGCCCATCACCAACAGAACACTACCACCGGGGATAAACCCTAGTTCATTTCCAGGAATGGCCTCCCCTTGCTGCCTCAACAAGACCAACTCTCCCTCCTTGGAAGCTGGCTCGGTGAAAGAACTCCTCAATTGCAGGTACTGGCCCGGTTCAATGGTGGCCCGTTCTGTGATATCCGGAATCGGGAGAGGGTCGGTCTCGGGTTCCGTGGGGTTGGGGTTTTCGGGTCCCGAAACGGGTAAATTGGCAATCCAATCCTGTAATCCCGGCTGGGTTAGAAGTACCCCTGCTCCTACTCCCAGACCTGCCAACAACAGGATTCCCAATAAAATCGGCAAGCTGGAACGTCGTGGGGGTTCAGGAGGTATCAACCTTGTGGGGACATCCTCGGGTTTGAGAGTCTCGGGATCTTTCTTGGGGAAACCTGTGGGTTGAGAGTCTTCTAGGGGGTCGGCTGGGGGGACGGATTGGAGTTGAGCCACCAACAGGCGGGAGTCGAGTGCGGCAGATCTTATGGGTTCTACTTTGCAGTAAACCAGCCCGACGGTGACGTTATCGTGACCGTTATGAAAATTACCAATATCGATTAACTTGGTGACCGATCGCAACACGGGGAATTCCCCGGATAAAATCGGGAGGATTTCTGTTTCCCAGTATTGTTCCACCCGGTCATTGTCGCTCAACCCATCGGAACAGAGCAAGAAGGCGCTATCTTCATCGAGGATAAAACGTTGGACGGTCGGATGTAGGACCGAAGATGCACCCATGCCTAATGCTTGAATTAAAGACCCGGCTGCTCCTTGTTGTAAGGCATCCCGATAAAGGGAGTAACCCAAACGGACCTCCCGAGAGGCGACATCATCATCGAGGGTGACTTGTCGGCATCCGGTGGAGGTAATCCAATAGGCGCGACTATCTCCAATATGATTGATATAAATTTCATGGCGATGGGTCAAGGCCATGACCAAGGTGGTTCCCATGCGCTGGCGAGCTTGCCGCTGTTCTTCGTCATTGCGACTGGCAATGCGATCGTTGGCAATCCCCACGGCCCGTTCGATCTGATCAATGATGAGGTTGGGATGGCTTTGGGTATTTTCTGAGACGAGGGATTCCAAGTGTTGTTGTAGGGTTTCGATCGCCAAATTAGAGGCGACATTTCCGCCTTCATGTCCCCCAATCCCATCACAGACGATCGCTAATCCGCTGGTATCTGAGGTGGCAGAACTCGTCCCACTAGGGGGATAGCAGGCATCTTCATTTCGGCGACGAGTTGGCCCGCGATCGGTCCCTGTGGCAATGTAATAAGTCCGTTTGTAAAGCTCCCCACACAGACTTAAACCCCGGTCTAATAACTCGATCAATTGTGATGGGGTTTGCACTTCGCGGGTCCTGAGCATCTGGCTGAGTTGCTCCAGATAAGGGGCGATCGCCGGATGAGCCGTCTTAACCCAACTCAACCACAACTGACCCAGTTCAGATAAATCCGGCGTTGTCGGATCCCGAGGCAATTCCAACAGGCGCAGCAAGGATCCTTCCACCCGGAGCAATTCTGGAGTCAGCAGACTCCCGGCTACCCCTTCCTTTTTAAACGGATACCAGAGTTGAGCCATTTGCCACAACCAATTGAGCTGGCGCATCGGCGAGGCATCCGCCCAGCAGTCCGTTAGTAAGGGCATTAGTTGGGCATGGACCACTTCGGAAGGTTGACCTTTCCGGGCCGCCACCGTTATCCCTTCTGGATAAATTGCCGTTTCCTCTAGTAACCAAATATCTTGATTCGGATCCTTCCCTTTCGACGGCAACCGACCATAAACCTGGGGAACGTGCAATCGCAGCGGAAACAGTTTGAGATAGGGGATAATCGCCCCAGGAATCTCAACGGGCATCTCTGGCAAGACCCCGGGTTTGGTATCGACCAGTATCTTGTCCTCTTTAACCCAATAGCGATCGGCTAAGATATCCCCGGTTTGATAGCTAGGATAACCCGTTCCACCCACTGCCCATAAGTAGCGTTTCGGCACGGGAGTGCCGCATTTTTGACAAAATTTTTGGGTCTCCGGGTTGGGAGACTGACAAGTAAAGTTGGGACAGTAGATTATGGCCGATGGTTTGTTCATGGGGATTCCTCGCGCCTGGAAGCTGTTTTTAGTCAGCCGAATGTCGGCAATATTATCTCCTTACTATGGGCGCAGCATTTGGGGATTATATTGATGACTCGATCCATGATAGTTGTATCCTATGTAGGTCACCCCTGGTTTAAGCTAGATCGCTCAACATAAGTGCCAATGTACGATTTTAGCTTTTTTCTGACCGTTTAGGGCTGTTCTAACTCGCCTTTGAGTCAGGAGACTGTCTAAGGCTGATCCGGATTGGCTTTGGTTGTACTTTGGCTATAAAAAAACCCCTTTGTCAACCCCTCAATCCGGAATTCTCTGGTATCCATCCGGGGAGAGTCTACCTGACTCTCGCGGTGATGCTGGATTAAACGGGGGCTTTACAGCCCTTTACAATTGATGTTGTATTGATTTTAACTACCCTGGCATACTAGCTATGATGCTCAAGTCAACGACCCGTCACATTCGGATTTTTACGGCAGAGGTGCAAGATAACGAATTTGCTCCGAGTCCAGACTTATTAACCCTTGATGTGGATCCGGACAATGAGTTTAACTGGTCGGAACCGACGTTACAGAAGGTTTATCGCAAGTTTGATGAATTGGTTGATTCTTACAGCGGGGAAGATTTAACGGAGTACAATTTACGCCGCATTGGTTCGGATCTGGAGTATTATTTGCGATCGCTCCTTCAAGAGGGAGAACTCTCTTATAACCTCAATAGCCGGGTTCAAAACTACAGCATGGGTTTACCCCAAATGGTCTACGAGGACCAGTAATCTCCCATCTGGTTATTCTCGGGTTTAACAGGGAGGCCCACACTCGGTTATTCGGGTCACCCTCCCTAGAGAGTCGGGGCAGTTCATCAACTGCCCCGCCTACTGAGTCGGATTCCCACTTAAAGTTCCGGTGAAATCCGGCTCCCGGTTTATGGGCAAGCCCCCAGGCGCTTGGGGTTTATTCGTGTGGCGGTGCGCTAATCCTCCCCATCTCCCCCATCCTCCCCATCTCCCCCATCCTCCCCATCCTCCCCATCTCCCCCATCCTCCCCATCTCCCCCATCATTCTTGGGGCGGTGTGCTAATCCTCGCCTGAACCTCTTGCAGGTCAATTTGAAAATGGTGAGCGATCGCCTCCATCACCTGCTGTTCTGGATCGGTGATCACCCCATCGATTTGAGCAATTCGGTAACATTGGGCTAACAGCGGATAGGCAAAGTCGCGATCCAGCAGATTCAGCAGTTCCGGCAAGGGGGCCGGATGCTCAATCTCAGCCTCGATCGCCTTCAGGGACTCGGTGGTAAAGTTTAATTGCTTTAATTCCGGCAAAATCTCCGCCCAAGATGTATCTGGACGAGAGGCCAAAATCTGATGAATCAAAATCCGGTCCATCACATCTTTTTGGGCGATCGCCCGTTCCAAATACTCCTTATTCTCTTCTTCTAAGGCGTGAGTCGCCGCCTCTTCGGTCAGGGGATTGGTCTTCGCTTCATAGAAACGACAAGCTGCATATCCCAATCCATACAACATCACTGCATTAGAACTCGCCCCGATCGCCATCCCCGCCACGGGTAGGTTCCGCAACACCCCTAATCCGCCTTTCAATGCGGCTGAACCCCCCAGGGACAACCCAAAAATGGCTAACACTTCCCCGCGACGCGCCGGATCTTTTAAATCCATGTTATAGGCACCGGCAATCTGATACACCATTTCGGCCTGTAATGCCGTCGTTGCGACCACATCCACCCCTAACAGGGCGAGGGCCAGTCCCGGCACAATACTACTGACCAATCCAATCCCCCCGGCATAGATGGATTTTTCTACCATGATGCGATGGGCAATCTCATTGGGGCTTTCATGGGGATACTCTTGCTGCAATTTGCGCACTTGGGATTGCGCTTTCTCGATATCCACTTGTCCGACTAAATTGAGCAGCCATTGGGCTTTAAAGACTTCAGCGAATTTTTTAACAACCGGGTTCTCGCCAATAAAGGAGAGGGCTTTTCCCGTTTCTAGGGCGGTGCGATCGAACAACTTCATCGATTCTTTGGTCGCAGTGTCGGCAGTCTTAGCGGCATTTTGAGTGACGGATTTTCCAGCTTCCGAGGCCCACTGGCTGGCTTGTCCAGCGGCTTCTACGGCGTTTGCGCTTAAAGAAGCCACATCAAAAGCCACTCCCCCAGTGTCTCCCTGAGCGATCGCCCCTACGAATTCGATGGTTTCTGCGACTTTATCCACCGCCACTTTACTGACTTCTAAAGCAGTTTTATTAATATTTTCTTGGACATCTCCGACAACTGTACCCACTTGTTGGCAGGCTGAATTTTTGGATTTGACGCCTTGTCCTTGTTCCTTGAGTTCAGTTTTCAGCGGATTAGGTTCGGTTTTCATGTTTTATCTCCAGTTTTTATGACAATTTTTGAGGTTTTTTTTTATGTTTTACCTGTTCTGATTTTAGGAAAAAATCCGGAATCTCCCCCGGAGTAAAGTCTGAATCGCTTCCGGGTCCTGCTCTTCTGGGAACATTCGGATTAAAACCGATTTAGACCTATTGAATCTATCCTAAAGGGGTAACTACAAATCAGGTGAGCGATCGCCTGGATCGCTCACCTTTTTGTTTGGATTGGAAATTTAGACAATTCCCACCAAGGTAGTCGGTTGTGCTGGTTCTGGGGTCTTCAAGCCTATCCGTTCTTGGTACAAACGAGCCAAGCGCTGCTCTGCCTTAGCCAGGTCCCGTTCTATACTACTAAAAATCATAGTGGATACAGGGTCTGTAAACTGGACTTGCAACTGGAAGCAGTCGATCACCCCGGTTTGAATGTCCCCCAAGGCTTGACGCAAAATCGTCATTTCATCTCCCGGGGGTAAAATGTTCCTTAAAGAAGCGAAGGCTCCCGCCGCCATAGCCGGTAAAAAGAGTTGTTCTCCCAGAGTGCGCAGGCGGCTTTCCAACAGTTCGAGATGACTGACTTTTTCTTCCCCAATCTCCAAGAGTACCGCTCGCGTTGCGCTATCGGTGGTCATTTCTGCATAATGTTTAAAAGCTTCTTGGCTATAGCGTTCTCCCGCCATTGCCTTGAGCAAGCCATTGACAATTTCTTGACGGGTTGATCCCCCCCAAGCCTCCGCAAGCTGCCACCATTCTGCTGAATTATCGTTGCGATCGGGCAGGGATTGGTCCGGAATGCTTAAATTCAGCCTAGAGAGAATGGCGCTGGTGAAAATGGGTAAATCTCCCGGTTGCCGAGAGCAAATCAGATTACCATCGGTGGTTACTGCTTCATCAATATAGGTGGCACCGGCATTTTCCATATCTTTGCGGATGGAGATAAAGCCGGTGGCACGAAGTCCCCGCAGTAAGTCAGCTTCGATTAAGACTTGGGGTCCGTGGCAGACAGCAGCGATTAATTTGCCCAAGGCAGCGGCTTCTTGAACGAAGGCGATCGTGTTGGGGTTCGTTCGCATTTTATCTGGCGCACCACCCCCCGGAATGATCACTGCATCGAACCGTTGAGCGCGGGCTTCGGTGGTGGTCCCATCGGGTTGGATGGAAACTTTCCCTTGTTTACCCTGATAGGTTTGATTCATCCGGGACCCGAGTACAGAGACGTTTGCCCCTGCTTGTTGGAATGCTGTATAAGGAACTTTAAATTCCGAATCTTCAAATCCTTCTTCGATGAGGATAGCAATGTTGGGTGTAGATTGTGAGTTGTTGGTAGACATACTAAAGTTAGGCTAGGATGGATTGAATTGGCAATGTAAATCAAAAAGTGAGATAAACGCACTTTTTGGTTTTATCTTTATTGTTTATTATCTGGGTAAAATATACTTAAGGGATTAAATATATTTTACCCCATTCGGTTGTTAAAAGTCGGGTTTCTGGATCAGCCCGTATAGGCGGGCTTTGTCCCTGTAGTCTCACCCTGGCGGGTGTAGGGTTTTTCTCCCTTGGGGGAAAAGTGTGAGCGCACAAGCAGACCGATCGCCAAGAGGCCGAAATCTCACAGGAGATAAAGACTAGAGTTTTTATTCAGTATCAGTCCGGCTCTTGGCGATTTGTGAGTTTAATACAGGTACATATTCCCGTTAGGCTCAATCCTCATGTTGCTGATGTCCGAGTCTAAATTTTTCGCTTCATCGAGATAAATCCGAATCTCTCCCGGTGCTATAATTTCGGGTCGGGCCTGAATCAGTCCGCCATCGGGTCGCTCAAAGGTGACGGTTAAGGGAATTTGCAGGTCCATCAGCATTGCTTCCTCACCTCCAACTAGGGTGCGATCGCGAGTCTCCCCGATCGCCTCGTAGGTAATTGAGGTATTCGTGCGATTGATGATTTCCACCGCTACCGGCGCATTTCCGGGCAGCACATAAGCTACGGGCATTTGCACGCTCTGGGGTAGGGGCATGGGTTGTGCCTGAGCCTGTAATTCGTTCGGTTCACTCGGAGTATCCTGAGCAATACTGGCGATCGGAAAGGCTACTGCGCCTAGCACAAGGCTACTTAACATTGCTCCTAACAATCCGGGATTTTGGCGATTGAATAAGGGGGTAAACTTCATAAAAAACCTCCACAATTGATGGATTAAAAAGTCCAGTCTTTAAAAAGGGTGCGATCGCTGGGAAATTTGAGTGTAGAGTTCCTGATAGATCACCCTAGATTAATCTTGATTTGATGGGGCGCAATCTCTCTACTGCCCTACCCTATAGAATAAATCTGCTAAAAAAACAACCGGGTTTCTCCACTTTTTTTGTTGCTTAACCCGCACCAACTCAGTTCAGAAACCCGGTTTTCTTCCCTAATACTGCAACGATGTCCAAGAGGGAGAGAGCAGGTCAGGCCATTTGATCAGCGATCGCAATAGCTTAACGCCCCTTTGACCTGCTCAAGAGCGGCTCATTAACCCGCTAACATACTGCGAAGCATCCAGGCATTTTTCTCATGAATTTGCATCCGTTTGGTCAGCAAATCTAAGGTAGGTTGATCATTTGCTTTTTCTAAAAGAGCCAGCATTTCTCGGGAAGTGCGGACCACGGTTTCTTGACCTTGGACTAACAAGCGAATCATGTCTTCCGCCTCGGGAATGCCCTCATTTTCTTCAATGGAAGTTAGGCTGGAAAACTTGCCATAAGTAGCAGGAGCAGGAAACCCCAAAGCCCGAATCCGCTCGGCAATTTCATCAACCGCTAAAGCTAATTCTTGGTACTGCTCCTCAAACATGAGATGCAGGGTGCTAAATAGGGGTCCCGTAACGTTCCAGTGAAAATTATGAGTTTTTAGATAAAGGGTATAGCTATCTGCCAACACACGGGATAATCCTTGAGCAATTTGTTCTCGGGTGCTTTCATCAATCCCGATATTGACGCTGATCGGATTTTGACTTTGGGCAGACATTCCAAGAGTAGCTGTCATTCTGATTCCTCTAATGATTAAACTGATTTACTGGGGTTTTGAAAAGTTCAGAGTATAAAAGGGGGGAAACGAGTGTTCCCCGATCGCAACTTAAATGATGCCGGGACCTTTTCCACGGCGATCGCCTTCCATCGTCAGCTTACCGTCCTCGTCATTGTGATGAACTTCATCATATTCACGAGAGCGTTCCGCTTTCAGGGCTTCTTCTTTTTCGCGCAAGTCACCGGGCTCATTCACATACATTTCTGGTTCGATCGCGTAGTTATTAACCAAACCTTCTTGGTCTACGGTAAAGCCATCGCGGGTATGATCCGGATTTTCGTGGGGTTCATCGGCGCTAGAGGGAGCTTTCATAAACTTGTCACCCTCACGCTCTTTGCGCGCTGCCACTTCTGCCGGAACGATTCCTCGGTCATAATGTACCGGCCCTTCTACGGGTTCGGTGGCTTTCTTGTTAACGGTTTCTTTGTTATCCATTTTTTGTTTATCCATGAGTATTTCCTCGTTCTTTTATTGAGTCTCTTTCAGCTTATCCGGTGAACCCCGCTGAATTAAACTATCTAGGGGAGTAAGTTTGCTCCTACTCCTCTTGATAGAGAGATTAAGAAAATCCTCTCCCTGTATCCCTTGAGAAGATTGCCGTTACCAAACACCTCTTTAATATTTCAGGAGTCAGGGTTAAAACTGGGATTCGGCTGTTCCTCCCTTATGGCGTTTTAACTGGGATTTGGGTGTTCCTCCCCTACGGCGATCGCATTTTTCGTGGGAACGATGCGCGAGCCATATCGATTGGCATAAACCTGGGTAAACTCCGCCCCAAAAAATAAAATTTGGGCTGAGAAGTTAACCCACAGTAATAAAACTACTAAAGAACCGGCTGCACCGTAGGTCGAACCAATCGAACTATTCCCTAAATACAAGCCTATTAAAGTTTTACCCACCACAAACAGTAAGGCGGTCACGATCGCCCCTAGCCAGACATCAGTCCAGGCAATTTTGACATCGGGCAAGACTTTATAAATCATGGCAAACAAGACCGTAATCACCCCAAAGGAGAGAAAGAAATCTAACACTTGCCACAGCCCCATCAGCATATCCGGGACCAGATGGCTAAAAAAGTTTCCAACGGCAGCTAAGGCGGCACTCAAAACCAGGGAGACTAACAATAAAAACCCAATGGTTAGAATCATGGCAAAGGATAAAAAGCGGTCTTGAATAATTCCTTTGATCCCTCGTCCGGGTTTGGGTTTCACATTCCAAATGGTATTGAGAGAACCCTGGAGTTCATTAAAAAGTCCCGTTGCCCCAAACAGAAGGAGACCGACACTAATCAGGGTCGCCCAAGTGCCTGCCTCAGTTTGCCTGGTATTCTCAATCATGGTTTCGATGACTTCTGCCCCTTCGGTGCCGATCGTCCCTTGCAGTTGTCGGACAATTTCACCTTGGGCGGCGTCTTGACCAAAGATCACTCCGGCCACGGAAATCGCAATAATTAAGATCGGCGCTAAAGAGAAAATAGTATAATAGGCTAAGGCCGCAGCCAATCGCCCTGCATTATCGTTTTGCCATTCGGAAAACGCCAGTTTTAACAGTCTAAACAGTTGCTTAATTTTTACCATTTTTCTTCAGGGTTGGGGTTAAAAAATTTTTCAAGATAGTTGTAATTTAAAGGAGTTTTCGTCGGAAAACCCGGGTTCAAAATGTGAGGTCATTGTCGGGTAAATGGGTCCCGATCGGGCAAGGTTGAGTCAAGGTGGGATAGGGTTTTATTAAAATAGGGCTTAGATAGCTCGATCGCTAACTAAACCCTTTTAATCAATCCAGACGATTTACCGATTTACCGAGGTGGGGGAGTTGGGTTTGAGAGTCCGCAATTCCGCCCCTGGCGATCGCTTAACTGTCCGTTTTCTCCCTTCCGGAACCGAGAAAAATTTACGAATTTTAGGGTCTGACACTCGCTCTTAAACGCTTCTGGACTGTTCCAGACAATTAGCACGCTTCGTTAGCTTTGGCCTAGAAAGGGGAGAGTCAAGGCTTGGTATAAATCCAGTACCCTCTGATCCAAAATCCGGTTTTCAAAAGTCGGTTATCTTTCTGACGCTGCATCGGCAGGTTTTGTCAGTATCGCCCCACCCTTGAAAGTGTGGGTTTTGATAGACCTTTGAAAACCAGATTTTGTATGACGTCAAAGGCATCAGCGATCGCCCTGCCCACCGTGAGGCAGTTGAACCGCTATATTCCAAAGATTAAAACTGTTCAGTTGTTGACTGATGAATATCTCTACCTTACTAGACCTCTGGGGAGTTATACCTCTATCCGAAGGTAGATCGATTGGGGAACTGCCGGTTCTCAAAGAGCCTGTGCGATCGCCAAAAAACTCCCCCTTCCTCAGTCTCAACTCCCTCCCTATCAACCCCTCAACCGTCCCATTTATCCCACTAATCCAGAGCGCAACGCCAAGACTGCGGCTTGGGTCCGGTCATTCGCACAGAGCTTGTTTAATATATTCCGAACGTGAGTTTTCACAGTACCCACTGTGATGTACAGCTTTTCGGAAATTTCGGCGTTATTGTATCCTTGGACAATCAGTTCTAAAACTTCGAGTTCTCGTTCCGTTAGAGGATAGGCTTCGATAATCTGGCTATATTCCGGTTCCGGAGCCTTAATCGTTACCGTTTCTTTCTTCTGAGAGCCTAAGCTGGGTTGGGTATTCGTCGTGCGGGCCTGTTTGAGAACAATTCCGGCGATCGCCGGATCAATCCAGGAGTTACCTTCATAGGTGAGGCGAACCACCCCCAGCAATTCCTCAAAGCTAATATCTTTCATGCAGTAAGAATCTGCACCGGCAGCAAATGCCGCCAAAACCGCATCTTCATTATCCTGAAAGGTCAAGATCAAGATTTTGGTTTTCGGATTCTGTCCTTGGGCCGCTTGTGCTTGTTGCAGTCGCTGGGTCACTTCAATTCCATCAATATCCGGTAACCCAATGTCAACAATCCCAATATCGGGTTTTGTATCCATCAGCAATTTCAATCCAGATGTGCCGTTGGCGGCATCGCCCACCACCACGATTCCATCAGATTGTTGCAAAGCGGTTCGGATTCCTATCCGAGTCAGGTCATGGTCTTCAACTAAAGCAACACGAATTTCACTCATCTATTAAAAAGGGTCTGAACCCCGTCGTTTACAGCGAGAAGTTAGAGAATAGAGCGTTTTTTCAGGGATCTGATCCCGGGAACCCTCCGAAACCCATTGATGCCACTTCACCTACCGCGACTCCAATAGCCGCTAAACTCGGCCATTACTACAGTTATAGATCCCCGAGACCCGAAACCCGGTTTTTGAATTGTTTTTGGGCCTTTTCAGGTGACCGATTTTCTAAAAAACTGGGTTTCTAACCAATCCTGTACCGGCATCCGAGGGGCTATTCTTCAAGTCTGTACTGAGTAACGGGGTGATTGGCTTTTTTCAGCATCTAAGTCTGGATGATGACCAGAAGCCCCTTCCCGGGGGCAGGGGTGCTGACTTTTGATACAACTTTCCATCAGGGAAAACAAAAGTTTAACCATCTTGGCCTACGTTTGTGATCACCAAGAGGGCCAAAATCAATCCGATGCCCGTAAAAAGGAGGTCTCTCAAATCAGTTTATCAAACTGCTTCCCACTCTGGGGACCTTTTCCCTCCCCGGTCATTTTCCCATCCTGATTCTTGCAAAAATTCTGCGTCTGCCTAAGCTATGGGTCTGTCCATCCCGATCAGCCCCGGGGGAAGCCTACATGGGGTTTCCAAATTATTGCTGTTACACGCCCGTAGCCTCCCTAAATTGAAAGGTAAAAGGGAGTGATCCCTGAGTGTTCATCCCTAGGGTTCCTTTACCGGGATCAGGGGATACCTCGGTGACATTTTGACTGGATGAATTCGTTTCCCAGAGCGAATTCCACCTATTGATAGAGGTGGGTAATCCCTGATCCAGATACATTTATATTATCTAACACTACAGTTATTGAGTCCTTTTTGGTGTTAAGTATCGCCATTGAATTATTTAAACCTCAATGGAGAAAGGATTCCAGAATTAACGCAACGGAGGTCTCTAACATTTGATGATTTTATCAACTTTCTTAAAGATGCTGGATAATTGGACCCTTGAACTATTCCGAGTAACGGCTCAATGCCTATCCCCGGGGCAGCCCCTCGAACCGATCGCGATTAGGGAGGGAGTGTTGGTTTCCACAGACCCCGGTGCTATCCCTCGGTAGAAAGATGCCTATTTTTGAGCCGGTGGCGATCATCAGGGGGTTCAATGTCATCCGCCTAGGGTGTAAGCATCTCCCCGGGCGATCGCCACCGCACTTTTTCCCTTTCCTCGGACTCGGATTCCCCGGTTCCCTCAGTAGCAGTGGCGGCAGAACTTCCCTCGGTCTGAGCGGGTCTTGCCCCCTGTTCCCGATGCCTCTTCCCCTAGAGTGCAGCGGGTCAATGGCATCAAAAATCCGTCTGGGATTAGGTTTCTATCAATTATAACATTTTTATTAAGATTTTATCAAATCGGCCTACAGGACAGGTCAAACCTTTAAACTACCTGATACGGTAGGAATAATTTGAAGCCAATTTCGGTCCAATATTCCCCTCTTCTTGCCCAGGTTTACTCTGGACGAAAGACCTTTTATTTAAAGTGCGATAACTTCCCTGATTTTTATTCTGAAAAACCCCGAAAAGCAATAGCCTAATTACGATGAAGCTTTTACAAAAACGCTCCAACAGACCCACAAATTACTACCCAATTTTATGACTATCGGGATGGAGTCAACCCAGATGAATAACCCTACCAATCCTCAATTTAATAATCGAAGACCTCGCCACTATCTAACGCCTTTCACCTCACTGCAGCAACCCTCGGTAAACGATTTACCCACTCGGGAAGCAGATCCAGCGATTGGCCTGGGGGGACAAATTCTGTGGAAAGCAGATGCGATCGGGACCGTGACTGAATTAAACCCAATCTGGCAAACCTATACAGGGATAGACTCTGAGGTTTCCTTGGCTGGGGAGTTTTTACAAGCCATCCACCCGGAAGATCGACCCATTTGGCACCTTGGATTATCCCCCCAAGAAACTCCGACTGAGCGGACTCAAAAACGCTTAGGGGTTTCGGTTTGTGAAATGGAACTGCGCTTGTTAGGACGCGATGGCATCTATCGATGGATGCTGGTTCAAGCCCTTCCCCTCGTGGATCAACAAGGGGAAGTGGTGGGATGGCAGGGAACTTTTACAGATATCGATCGCCTAAAACAAACCCAACTCCAACTCCAACAAAAACAGGAATTTTTAGAAAATCTGATTGCTTCTTGCTCCGAGGCGATTATTGCTGGAGATACCACAGGAACGATCCAAATTTTTAATCAGGCGGCCCAAGAATTATATGGAGTAATAGAACAGAAACCCCCGCAAAACCCCTCAGAATTTGCTCCAACTGATGAGCAACTCTCTGGGACACCGAACCCCTCCCGTTCAGAGGGTGGGGTTTCTCTGGGTCATTCCCCCAGCAACCCAGGGGCTGGAGACCCCCGGCCCACTTCCCCAGGAACGTTACCTTTATGGGAAGCGTTCCAAACGGAAACCCCCTCAGAAAAAGAATTAGTGGTCACCCCTAAAACGGGAAAACCCCGGATCATGCTGGCGAATAGTAATCCAATTTTTAACCCGGGAGGCATCAAAGTCGGGGCGGTGACCCTAATGCGGGATATTACGAAACGGAAACAGCGTGAACAAGCTTGTTTTACCCTTTACGCAGAAACCCAGGAAGAAGTTCGGCTGCTCAATGCTCAACTGACCGAGAGCGATCGCCGAGGGTCCCTGAGTCACCCCCATGATCCCCAGATCACGGCCCTGGAATCCTTTGAGGAGTCTCAGGCTCAAAGACTGCCGAGAATAGAACATGAGGAGGAGTTCGCCAAACTCTTCCATACCCTAGATTTAATTAGTCCGTATCATATCGCGGGTCTTCTTTGGGACCAGTCCGGGGAATTGCAAGGGGTGATGAATTGTCATCGCCTCCTGGCTGATGCCTTGTGGGAACGCTTAGAAAGTTTGCTCCTGAAAGCCTTACCGGATCAGACGAGACGATCGCCTTCCTCGAACGAGGTGCTGTGGTCCATTGCTTTACCAGAAAGGGAAGGCGGTGAAGTCCCAGTCACGGAGTTAGGGTCTCTACTGGTATTTCCGGTGATCGGGAAGCGCGATGCTCAGAAGGGGGGACTACTATTTGTAGTCCCGGAAGGGCGATCGGCTTTGAATAGCTATGAGCTAGGTTTGCTAGAAGGAATCCTTCAGCAAGCCTCAGACACCCTGGCAACTCTGGACCAGCTGTCTCCAGACTGCGGGGACGACTCAACAGCCGGTCCGGGAAATACCCCCAGCGATCGCCTTGATCCCTCATATCAGAAGCCAACTGTAGAGCTGGTAACGGGAGCCAGACAGAGCGATCGCCATAGCCTCGGCAACCGCGATCGCCGTTCCGCTGCCTCCGCATCTGAGCACCCCAGTGGGAAGAAATCCAGCGATCGCCGGGAGTCTGTTTCTTCCGGCTTATCCCGCCCTTTCAAAACAACTCAGGGTTCACAACCCCAAAACCAGATGGAAAAATTTCCCCTTCTGGATGGGAGTGAACCCCTCACGTTGAACCACAACAGCAGACGAACCCCAGACGAGTGTTCAGAACGTCTTTCACCGTATTTTGGAGCTTCCGTCTCACCCCACCACTCCCCCGACCCCGAGGATAACCCAGTCCCGGAGAATCCCCGGGTCCAGAAAAACTCTCAACGTCGCGATCGCGATCGGCTTCACGATAGCATTCACTATCGCACAGAGATGGAACGGGGTAGTTCCAAAGGACAACAGTCAGAACCTACCATCAGCGAGGGATCCGGTGATCCCCAAGGGTCTCACCACACCCCTGGGGATGAAGGGGTTCTCATTTATGATGCCGAGGGGATTCTCACCACCTGCAATCCCAGTGCAGAACGAATTTTAGGCTTAAGCGTTCGGGAGTTAATCGGACGCTCGTATCAAGATGCAGGTTACTCCAGCATCTTCCTCGACGGTTCACCCGTGGAAGGCGAAATCCATCCTGTGGCGATGACCTTTGCCACCGGAGAAGCGCAATGGAATACCATTGTGGGGATTTGCAAACCCGACCATACCCTCACCTGGGTATCCCTCAACCTTCAGCCCTTATTTGATACGGATTTTGACCAAGAAGAGCGCTATCCCTGTACCGTAATTGTCTACCTCCAGGAAATTGACAATTTTACAGAAGCTCCAGACTATCCGAGGGAACTCAACGACCCCACCTATCAGTTCATCCTTGAACAGTCCCAGGATTTAATCGCTCGCCATAGTCCCGAAGGACTCTATCTGTATGCCTCTAGCGCCTGTCGTTCCCTGTTGGGATATGAACCGGAGGAACTGGTAGGACAAAGTATTTATGGCTTTGTTCATCCCGAGGATGTGATGACCGTCAACCGCATCTTTGAGCGCTTAACCGGAGATTCACCCAGCGATCGCGTGACCTATCGTCATCGGCGCAAAAATGGGGTCTATATTTGGTTGGAAACGACCCTGGGATCGGCCCATTACCCCAGGTTAGGAAGGGAATCCGAAGCGATTGCCGTTTCCCGGGATATTACCCCGCGCAAGGAGAAGGAAGAAAAAGTTACCCAGATCAATCATGACCTAGAGCGCTTAGTCCGCAAGCAAAGTCTTGAACTGGAAAACGCACGACAACTCAAAGATGAATTGCTCCTGCGCGAACAGTTGGCCCGCAAAGTGGCGGAGGCAGCTAAGACCCTCCTGAGTACGGAACGCCAGCGCATTGCCGAATCCCGCTCCTTTCTAGCGGAAGCAACGACCCTACTTACCGCCTCCCTGGATTACCACACCACCCTAGAGAATTTGGCGCGATTGCTGGTGCCTCGGTTTGCCGATTGGTGCGCCATTAATGTCATGGAAACGGACACTCGACCCCTGGGCTCATCAAAAGGAGACTATAAATGTGTGACGGTCGCTTGTTTCGACCCCTCGAAACAAGCGACGGTTTGGGCCTTGCAAAATCGTTACCCCGTTGAGGGGGATGGTCGGTACAGCTATTTGCAACGAATCAGCGAAATGCGGCGATCGCAGTCGCGCTCAGACTGGGGAGAACGGCAGAATGGAGCGGAGTTTTGTTTTGGTATTTCTGATGATGAACTGGCCGCAGTGGCTGAGGATCCCGAACATCTGGAACTGTTGCGATCGCTCGATTGTCAGGCGTATCTCTGGTTACCCATCTGGTTCGGCGATCGAACCTTTGGCTCCATTCTCCTCGTGCGCGGCAATCAACCGAGTTCTCGCCGTCTGCGTTTAGAAGAAGAACCGACCTATAGTCCCAGCGATTTGTCTCTGGTAGAAGATTTGGTACGGCGGGGTGCTATGACCCTGGAAAAGGCCCTCCTCTACCGGGAAGCTCGGGAAACCGGAGAAAACCTCCGGAAGACGGTTTGCATTTTAGGGGAACGCCAACGGCAGTTGCGGACCCTCCAACAGTTGGCAAATTTACTCAACCAGCGGATTGCGGATTTACCCCGGTTATTACAACTGATGGTAGAAGCGGTTTGCGAGGCCATTCCCAAGGCCCAGTTTTGCCTGATCGTCCTTCACGATCGCCAACTGAACCGCCTGGAATTAATGGCAACTGCGGGCGCAGGTACCCAAAATTTACCCATCGGAATTCCCTTGAAAACTAAGGATTCTTTACTGTCTCAAGTGTTTGAGACGGGGCACTCTCTTTTACGATGCCATTCTCTCGATGGACTGACTTCGGATTCGGAGACCCAAATTCTTCCCGGAGAGTTACCCGCTTGTGTGTATGCGGTGCCCATTGAATCGGCACGAGCAGGGCGCTTGGGGGTACTTGCGGTGGGCAATTGGGAAGATTTGGCCGCCTTTGAGGTAGAGGACCTGCGTCAAATGGTCACGGCGGTGGGCGAACAAGCGGCGATCGCGATTAACAATGCTCGCTCTATCGAAATTTTAGAGGAGCGCGATCAACTGTTACAAGCTCAAAATCATACCTTGGCTTGTCAAAATCAGGAACTAGAGGCCAAACGTCAGCAGATTGAACGGCAGAACTGCCAATTGCGGGAGGCATCTCGCCTCAAATCGGAGTTTTTAGCTACCATGTCTCACGAACTGCGGACTCCGATGAATTCAATTTTGGGCTTTTCTCAAGTCCTATTGCGTGGACGCCGCCATCCCTTGCCGCCGCAGCAAAAACAAATGGTGGAACGAATCCTGGATAATGGCAAGCACTTACTCGCTTTAATTGATGATATCCTCGACTTGTCTAAAATTGAAGCGGGTCATTCTGAACTGAAGCTAGAAGAGTTTGAAGTCGATTTATTAGTGAGTGCAACTTGTGAGGAATTGCGAATTTTTGCCCAACGGAAGAATTTAACCTTGCAGTTTAATTCCACGTTGGAAAATCCCCGGGTTGTGGGCGATCGCTTACGGTTGCGCCAGGTGGTTACCAATTTGATTTCCAATGCCATTAAATTTACCAACTCCGGCGGGGTGGAAGTGTGCCTCTCCAGTCCCTCCCCTGATGCGGTGGAAATCGGAGTCAAAGATACCGGCATCGGCATCCCTCCCGAACAGCTTAATCATATTTTTGAAGCCTTCCGCCAAGGCGATCAAACCACCACTCGCGAATATTCTGGCACGGGCTTAGGGTTAGCCCTCTGTGACTCTTTAGTTCGCCTCATGAAGGGAACGATTTCGGTAGAAAGTCAGCTCAATGAAGGTTCGACTTTCTTGCTTCAAATCCCTTGCGCTATCTCAAACTTTGATTAGGGCGATCCATTCCTTACAATCTCTGGAGATATCGCTAAGATAAAACATGAAAGAAAGACCATTGAAGAGGGGAGGATAATTTTGCTTAAGACTGATCAGTTTTAAGCAAGCTTCTCCTCTAGCAAACCCCTAAAAAAAGTATATACTTTAAGCTGATCAAACTCATGATTTAATCGGTCTATAAAACCCCACAGGCTTTATTCTGCGGGGTTTTGACAGGACCTATCCCACCCGGATTCCATATAACAATTCTATTAAGAAAAACCAACAAACTAAAGGACGCACCGCAGTGCGTCCCTACAAAGTTTATGGGGTTAGGGTCGAGCATTCCCAATTATAAGCTGGGGGTTACACCCGTTTCAGCTTGGGTGGGGATGGAGCCAACTACCGTATAGCCCATTCCGCCTGCAATTTCTCGTAGAATCGAAATTTGCTCCTCGAATTCTGCCTGTTCTATCTCAGCGAGAATGCGATCGGTTTCTGGGGTAGATTCATAATCGGAAGGCATATCTACAATGCGATCGCCCATGCCTACGGCCCAGGCATACCAGACGACTAATTGATTATTAGCAGATAAAGCCCCATAAGCATGGGAATAAACGGTATCTTTCCGCTCTACAATATCCCTCATAATCTGAAGTTGCTCATCGTCAGAGAGGTCATAGTAGTCATCCATCAGCATGGGTGCAATATTGGGTTCTGCTGCCCCGGGTGCTGCGGGAGTAATGGAATCTCCCATTTTTTCGTAAATCCAGTACAGCACAGCCAATTTATCATCGGTACTCAATGTTTCAAAATCATTAACGATGTTTTGAGTATCTTGGGAACGAATTTGGCTTTTTCCTGTCAAATTAGCAGTCATAAAGAAGTTTTCTTTTTTCTATCAAGTTGGACTAAACTCAGTGTTACAAATCTTTAGGTTAACTGTCAATCTGTCTCTTGATGAACTTCAGTTTTATTAATTTATTATTTTTATATCTTTAGACAGAGGTTTACTGGGTTTCATTGAAAAGAAAACTGTGTTTTAAAGCTGAAAAATTATTTCATCTATCTACAGAAATAACCCACAGCTATAATTTTTCCCTAAATTATTTCATTGGATAGAAAAACCCGTAGCGATCGCTAGGGTTTCATTGCCGACATTGTTGCTCCCTGATCCCCAGAGATTCCAAAACCCCAACGTTGCCCCTTTACCGGCTTATTGCTTTAGCCGGAGAAAATTCTGAGGGGTTCTCGGGGTGGGGTCCCCATCAAAAAAACAGGAGATAATCGGCGATCGCTGTGCCCCTGGAAATTTAGACCCCGCTGGGTGCAACTCTGAGATTTCTAATAAGACGTAGAACTATAAGTAGCAACAGTTTACCCCCCTCTTATCCCACTACGAACCGCTTAAAATCCAAGACAACCACTAGAAATATCGGGTAGGCAACACCATACCCTAAGCAAAATCCGATAAAATCCGTCTAAAGAGCGAGACCATCAAAAGCGTTAGGGTGAGAGAATTTTCTTACCACCCAAACTGCTTCTGTGAGCCAAGTCCAATTTTTATAAATAAATGAGCGATCCCTCCTTGCTTCAAAGCCCCAAAACAGACCGCATCCTAGTTGTCGATGACTCTCCCGATAATGTCTTGCTTGTCAAGACAATTTTGGAAGAAGAGGGATATGACATCACTCAGGCAGAAAGTGGCTATGCCGCTTTAGCACAAATTCATGAATCACCCCCCGACTTGGTATTGCTGGATATTATGATGCCGGGAATGGATGGCTATGAAGTCACCCGGCGGATTCGCGATAACAAAAAATTGCCCTTTATTCCCATTTTGCTGATCACTGCTCACGATCAACCCAGTGTAGTGGAAGGATTAGATCTCGGGGCCGATGATTTTATCCGCAAACCTGTGGAACTCGATGAACTCTTAGCGCGGGTCCGGAGTTTGTTGCGCCTCAAGCATAGTGTAGATGAGCGGGATGAAATTGCCCGTCAGCGCGAGGATTTCGTATCTAGGCTGACCCATGATTTGCGGACTCCGTTAGTGGCGGCGGATCGAATGTTGAATCTACTTAAACAAGAAGCCCTCGGACCGATCACCCCTCAGATGGAAGAAGTCTTCACCACAATGGTGCGCAGTAACCAAAATCTGTTGAAAATGGTGAATACGTTGCTGGAGGTGTATCGCTACGAAGCCGATCGCAAAAACCTGAATTTCTCGTTGGTGGATATGCCGCAATTGATTCAGGAAATTATTGATGAACTGATGCCGATCGCCCAGGAAAAAGAAACCGAAATCAAGATCAAGTATGGGACGGCGGTCAATGGATCCGGTAAAACTTCGGGGTTCGTCCGAGGCGATCGCCTAGAACTGCGTCGTCTCATGACTAATTTAGTGGGGAATGCGATTAAGTTTACGGACAATGGCATGATCGAGATTCGCATCACGGAAGATGAGACTCGTAAAAATTCCGGGGGTCCCAACTGGATTGCGATCGCGGTGGTCGATAATGGTGCTGGGATTAGTGAGGCGGATCAAACGCGCTTGTTTGAAAGATTTCTGCCCGGTAAGCATAAGCGATCGGGAAGCGGTTTGGGTCTGCACCTGTGTAAACGAATTACCGAAGCCCATAATGGAACGATTGATGTCAAGTCAGTCTTAGGCAAAGGGAGCGTCTTTAGTGTACGCTTACCAGCTTGGAAAAATTGACCCCATTCAGGGGTGATGGTTGCTTAAACCTTCTTAAGCTTAGGGTGTCAATTTCAGGGCAAATTTCAGGGCAAATTCAAGGGTGATCATTACAGGTATCTAACATCTGTGATCCAGAGAAGATTCAAGAATCAGAAAGAGGGGAAAGGTGGCGATCGGTCTTAACGGCTATTTGGAGTAGGAAAGGGAGAAATCTCCGGGCATGAACCCCGGGAATCCGGTTGGAATGGGGTATGGAAAATACCCGGGGTGGATAAAAGCTGCTATAACGGTGGCAGATGTATTTTGACTCCACCTGAACGATACCACTATGGAAACTTTTGCCTATCTTCAATTATCCCTCGTCTATGATGCCCCTCCCGCTCCCTTAGAGCCTCTGGTTCCCGGGTTGAGAAAATTTTTTGCAGGATTCCAGGGGAAAAAATTCTCTAATGCTGGGTTGATTCGCTGGTTCTCTGTGGCGGTGACTGTGGCACTCCTGAGCATGGCAACCCAGGTTTTGGCCTACCAACGAGGGGATGAGAGTGAAGCGGTGCGATCGCTCCAAGTCCGCTTACAACAGTTAGGCTATCTGAATACGGAGCCAACAGGGTTTTATGGTGAGCTAACTGAGCAAGCGGTGAACAGTTTTCAGCGTGATAATAGCCTGCCGGTGACGGGGAGAGTTGATCCTGAGACGTTAACGGCGATCGAGCGACTATTACGACCCGCTCCCAGTTTTGGTCAAGTGACCCAGGTCGGAACGACCAATCAAGTGCTCGGTTTTGGAGACTCGGGTTTACAGGTGAGCGCCCTCCAGGACGAGCTACGACAGTTAGGGTATTTGAATCGTAGCGCTACAGGTCAGTTTGATTTTGAGACCCAACAAGCGGTTTTACGCTTCCAACAGGCATTTGCTCTCCAGCAGACAGGTCAGGTGGGACCGACGACTCGTGGGGTCTTAGACCGACAATTAGGGTTGATTTCGGCGGCTCCATCCTGGCAACCTGTAACCCCGATCGCGACGGGAAATTTGAAGCTCGGCGATCGCGGTATTGCGGTGAAATCTCTTCAAGAACGGTTAATTACCGCAGGCTATGCGATCGGGACTGCCGATGGTACTTTCGGCCCCCGCACGGAAGAAGCCCTCAAACAGTTTCAATTAAGTTTTGGGTTACCTCCCACTGGGGTTGCTAGTACAGACACTCGTCAAGCGTTGGATCGCAAGTTTTATATAGTAGTAGTTCCTAAACGCAGTAATTTTTCCCTCAGCGCAGTCCGGGAAATTTTTCCCGATGCATTTGAGGCTGAGAACCGATTGGGGAATTACATTCATGCTGGTTCCTATCTGCGCCGGGAGGTGGCTGAAACCCGCGCTAAAATTTTAAAACAACGCGGACTCATCGATACTCGCGTAGCTTATTTCTAGTTATTAGTCAGAGGGGGTAGAACGGTTGAGTTCTGCCCCTAAACGGGTAGCAAGGCGCGCTGGCAGGTGGGACAAACCGCATGGATGGTCAGTTGACAATCGAGCAAATGGTATCCTTCTTTGGTGGTGGTTTTAATCCCAACTTTTAAGATGGAGTCGCTTTTAAATTCAATGGTTTTGTTACATCTCACACAAATTAAATGGTGATGATGATGGGGATAGGGTTGATTGATTTCGTAATGTTTATGTCCTTCTGCTAACTCTAATTCACGTAAAATTCCCATCCTCGCCATTAATTTGACCGTACGATAGATGGTAGATAAACTGATTCCCTCTCCTTCCTCTTGTAACAGTTCGTAGAGGTCTTCAGCACTCAGATGTTCACCTTTCGGAAGGTTTTGAAACACTTGTAAAATCGTTTCTCGTTGCGGGGTTAAGCGCCAACCCCGTTCGTTTAATTCAGCTTTAAGCGAGGACGCTGTGTAGAAAGACATAGCAATCTTCTTCTCTTCTCAAGAAACCCTCTTTATTGAGAAGGATACACAATAAATTGAGAATTTGCAACAAAGCTGGCTTATTGACAATTATTAGCACCTACTCACTTAGGCTCTCTCGAATCGCTCAAGGCTATAAGGGCTAACCCTTCTGGTATTATTGAAGTAAATAGGGGCAATGAGGAATCCTGGTTAATCACTCAGGTGGATTGGGGTGACACCGGGTATAAAATCCCCACTCTGAGGGCAGTCTACGAATTTTTAGCGGTCAGAGTTTTAAGTTTTGTAACAATTTTTAAACCGCGTACCCCTAGGCGCAAAAATCGCCTTCCAGACTTATGAAAGGCGATCGCAATCTTATGCAGTAGATAGTCCCCCTTGGGATAGCAGTCGCGGGGGATAAAGTTGTTTGAGTATCCACCAACCACCCTGACCGATGAGGCGATCGCGCTATTGCCTGATTGGAGTTGAACAACTCCTTTGAAGCGATGAGCGTTTCCCTCTAACTTAACAATTCCAGGTAATCTCGGACGCGGTTGCGTCGCTTCGGCTGCCGCAACTTTTGGAGGGCCTTGGACTCAATTTGACGGACTCGTTCCCGAGACAGATCCAGAGCACGACCAATTTCTGCTAAGGAGTAGGGATGTCCATCCGTCAAGCCAAACCGCATTCCAATTACATCCCGTTCTCGACTGGTTAAATCTGCCAGGAGGTGATGTAATTCCCGATGCAAGGCTTCTTGCATCAACTTTTCTTCGGGAGAGATATCATCGGTTTCGAGTAAATCTCCCAGTTCCGTATCTTTTTCCTTGCCCACCTTCGTTTCCAAAGAGACAGACCGAGGAACGCGCAATAACACTTCCCGGACTTGTGCCGGAGTCATTTCTAATTCCTGGGCAACATCTTCAATGCTGGCCGTTCGGCCTTTTTCTTGGGATAACTTCCGCTGGGCTTTTTTAATTTTATTGAGCTTTTCGGTAATATGAACCGGCAAGCGAATGGTGCGACTTTGGGTGGCGATCGCCCGGGTAATCCCTTGACGAATCCACCAGTAAGCATAGGTGCTAAATCGATACCCTTTGGTTGGATCGAACTTATCCACTGCCCGTTCTAAACCCAAGGTTCCTTCTTGGACTAAATCCAAGAGCTCTAACCCTCGGTTTTGATACTTCTTCGCCACAGAAACCACCAAACGAAGGTTGGCCTCAATCATGTGTTCCTTGGCGCTAATTCCTTCAGATTGGGTGCGTTCCAGTTGCTCCACCGTCATAGAGGCAAGGGCCGCCCATTGGCGTTTCCCGACCGCTAAAATCGGCTTAAGGTCGCTGACTTGCTCTCCGGCTTCTGCGGCCCACCGTTCTAAGGACGGTCGATGTCCTAAGAGGGAGGCGAGGCGATCGCGGGTGTCCACGAGGCGAACATACCGTTGCAGTTCTGGATTTTCCTCAGTAGCGGCAGCATCACGCATCTCTTTGATCTGCATATAGCGCTGCACTTTCTGGGCTTCTACAACCTCTTCTTCTCGCCCCAGCAACCGCACGCGGCCAATTTCCTGGAGGTATAACCGAACCAGGTCAGTGGTACGACGAGTGGGGGCTTGAGAGATTTCAACGGTGTCCACTTCCTCCATTTCCAGTTCGACTGCAAACGGATCGGAGCTCAGGTCTATCTCATTGTCCTCGGGAGCATCAAGCTCGAAGTCGGAGGGCAATAATGGATTATCGTCTTCTGTATTAGGGTAAAGAGAAATTCCTGGCATGGTGATCTTCTCAGCGTCTCCAGGTGATCGGTGGTTCGCGGTTCTTGACTGCTTTGTTATCAATATTCCCTCGATATCAGACTTCCTGTCACATCTGACCGTTCCGTTACATAACGTTACTATCAGTTATTAGGTGAGTTACTTAAGGGATTTAACGGTTTAATTGCATGAACAAGGCTGCCCCTGTTCAGTGAATTCACCGTTCCTGAATTCGCAATATTTTACATCAAACAGCAGGGTTTTGGAGAAAACAGAAAAATTCCTTTCCCTGAACCCTACTTGCAAGTATAGAAAGTATTACCTCAAGTTGAGGTGACTTCTATCAGCCCCTTCGTTAATTTTCATCACCGATCGCCACCGTTCCGGATCACGGGGGGCTAGAATTGAGATCACAAAATCGCCGATTAAGTTGCCCATTACTCAAAGTCAGAGACATTACTCGGGCTTGATATCCCGCAGCATCAAGGCTTCAACCGCATCTTTTGGGGTAATTTGGCCTTCGAGTAACTGATGGACCTGATAAGAAATTGGAACGGAAATCTCCAAGCTTTTAGCCCGTTGAATTAACACCTGAGTCGTATTCACCCCTTCCGCCGTCCCTTCTAAATTCGGGAGAATCTCAGTCAGGGTCTTGCCTTGCGCCAGTTGATAGCCAACTTGATAATTGCGGCTCAGGGGGCTGTTACAAGTCGCTAGTAAGTCACCAAGTCCTGACAATCCATAAAAGGTTTCGATTTGGGCACCCCAATGGGTACCAATGCGAATGATTTCAGTCAGTCCTCGGGTGAGTAAAGCGGCTTTAGCATTAGTACCTAGTTGCAGACCATCACACACCCCAGAGGCGATCGCCATGACATTTTTCAGGGTCCCTCCGAGTTCGACTCCCAAGGGGTCCGGATTGGTATAAACCCGAAAGTTGCTGGAAGAAAAAACGGCTTGTACCAAACTAGCGGCAGTTTCATCGTGACTCGCCACCACCGTTGCGGCAGGTAATCCCTGTTGAATTTCCTTGGAGAGATTCGGTCCCGCTAAAACTACCACCGGGCGATCGGGAAATGCCTGTTGCCAAAGTTGGGCTGCCGTTGCCGTCGTCTGCGGATCCAATCCTTTGGTTGCCGTGACGATAATGGTATCCGATGCAAGACCAATGGCTTTAACTTGGGACAAAACTGAAGCTACGCCTTTCATGGATACCGCAGACAGGAGAATATTTGCGCCGGTGACAATCTCCTCTAAGCTGCGATCGCCACTGCGAGACCAATATTCCACCTGATGACCATTTTGGGTCACTAACTGTCCCAAAGTCCGCCCCCAAACCCCAGCCCCCAAAATTCCGAGGGTCTGAGGTTTCGTGGCGGGGAAAGTCGGCATATTATCCATCAGTTTTCCTCAATCCTTCCCCGACACCATTTGCCGGTTGCGGCTATTCCCCCGAGGATACCGTTCCATCAATGCCCGGACTTGTTCAGCATGATAGGAACTACGGGTCAAGGGAGAGGCGACCATTTGTAAGAATCCCCAGGACTCCCCAAGCTGCTGCCATGCGGTAAATTGCTCTGGGGTGACCCAATTCACCACCGGCAGATGTTTCGGGGTGGGTTGCATATATTGCCCCAAGGTTAAAATGTCGCACTCCACCGCGCGTAAATCTCGCAGCACCTGTTGAATTTCCTCATCGGTTTCCCCGAGTCCGAGCATGATTCCCGATTTGGTGTACAGTCCGGGAGCCAGTTGGCGCGATCGCCGCAATAATTCTAAACTTCGCTCATAGTTGCCTTGAGGACGTACCCGGCGATACAAACGCGGTACGGTTTCAGTGTTGTGATTGAGAACTTCCGGTTCGGCTTGTAAAATCACCTCTAAGGCTTGCCAATTTCCACAGAGGTCCGGGATTAACACTTCGATGGTTGTGCCGGGGGAAGCGGCCCGAACTTCCTCAATACAGCGCCGGAATTGGTCCGCCCCTCCATCGGGCAAATCATCTCGATTCACAGAGGTAATCACCACATGATTCAAGCGCATTCGCCGTACTGCCTCTGCTAACCGCACGGGTTCCGTGGGGTCTAGGGCCTGGGGTTTTTTCTCAAAATCAATATCGCAGTAGGGGCAGGCACGGGTACAGGCTGGCCCCATAATCAGGAAAGTAGCGGTCCCGTTGTGGAAGCACTCTCCGATATTGGGACAGGATGCCTCTTCACAAACGGTATTGAGGGCTAAATCCCGCAATATTTCTTTAACGTTGCCGACGCGCTCCCATTGCGGGGCTTTGACCCGCAGCCAATCTGGTTTTACACTCACGCTTACGCCCTAAAATTTTTTTGAAGACTTCCTCTTTATGATACTGGCCTAGGGTTCAACTCGCTCGCCGGTGCGATCGCCCTCAGCAAGCTTTTTCCAATCATCGACTAGAAACTACTTGACAAGTTGGGCAAGTAGGACATAGAGTGATAAATGGTCATAAATTACGGGATGTGGCGCAGCTTGGTAGCGCACTTCGTTCGGGACGAAGGGGCCGCTGGTTCGAATCCAGTCATCCCGATTTTAGGTTCAGAAATTTCTATCGAGGCGGGTTAATCCATCAAGGGTTAAGGGCCTTTCCGGTTGTCGGCGATCGCTTAAGATCCTCGGCAACTCTTTTTTTAGGGCGATCGCCGTTCTAAAATTCTTTTGGTAAAGATAATTCTGGCAAAGCGTCTTCTTTGCGTCAGGATGATGAGGGAGAATAATTACAACGGACAAGACTGACGCAAATCTTAGGATTTCATCGGATAGCTTCTGTGTTTTTCATGGACTGCTACTGCATCGCCGACTAGAAAAACAAGGGATGCGTCAGTCTTAAAGCAATTTAGATGATTCCTCAACTCCCCATAGCCGTGAATTGAGAAAATATATCACCCTGTTCTACTAGGTCCCCGAGACATGGCATCATGAACCAACCTGTCTTAATTTCCACTGCTTTAGGCTTAAGTACACCGGATGTTGAGGCGCTCATCCAAGGGGCTACCATTGCTGCGGTGGCAGAAATTGTTTTGGATCCGGGACAAGAATTTGCCCTCTATTTCCGTAATGATTTTAGCCCCCAACTGCCGTCAGAGTCCTCGGATCAACCCACGGAAGTCTCAGAAACCGTGAAGATAGCGGCGATCGCCCGGTGTGAAGGAGGCCAAACCATTACAGACAGAAATTCTTTGCCTACCCTATCTCGATTAACCTTGTGGAACCTAGAAGACTTAGAGGAAATTCTCCAGAATCAGGGTGCTATTTTTCTGGCTCATTTGCGGGTTTATCGACTTCCTGGGGCGATCGCCTTAGCTTGTCCTCTGCCAACCCAAGACCGGATCGGAACCCCGATCGCCTTACCCGTAACCCTTGCGGTAACTGATTCTGTGCCGGTATTGAGCGATCGCACCTTTGCCTACCGCCGTTCACAACTGGAACAGTTCCTCATCCCCCTGCATCCGGAATTAGATGCCTTGCAACGGGCGATCGCCCAACTTGCTCGTTCTCAACCTACCGCACAAAACCTGGATGATGATTTGCAACAGTTTCTCGGGTTTGGAAATCCGGTTCCCGTCCCTTCAGAGGACCCGGATTTAACCTGGATTAAGACGATCGCCTCAGTGGGTAATTCTCAAGACGCCCAGGGGTTTGTTAAACTGGTGCGCCAAGGGTTGCTGAAATTAGGGTTTAACGGTCCCGAACTTCTTCCTAACGCCCTGATTGTCGAGGAAGGATGGGATTTTTATTGCGAAACGCCTTATCTTATGGTAGGACAGTGTAACGCTAAAAACCCCAAAACCGCGATCGCCGACAATCCCGCTCAACTCCTAACCCGGGCTGCAAATCATCTCGGAACCGAACGATACGAACGAGCTATTAAATGGATCGTCGCGGCTGAAGAGTTAACTTTGGATGGGCTGAACGTGGCAATTGAAAATCAGATGAATGTCATCCGTCCCGAAACCTTGCAAAGTTTAGTGCACTTGCAAGCTCAATATAAAGGGTCCGTAGACTTGCTGAAATTAAAACAGTGTTTGCGGCAAGACCCGTATGGATGGGCTGATGATAAAGTGAATAGTTATATCGATAAAGTCAAAGAATCCATTGAATTGCGATCGCGCATTATCAAATTGGTTAAACGACACTTAGAGAATGCCCGCTTAGAACTGGCTGGGGTAGAAGCACTCCATGCTTTATATGTGACTTCCCATCCTCATCATTTTATTCCCTTAAGAGAAATGCACGAAATTTTAATCGAGCTTTCTTCTCCCCTCACGGGATATTTAGGAAGAATCAAAGGCAGCGACTGGCAGAGCGATCGCTTCTATTATTTGCGCGATTTATCACGGTAGAATGGTGGGACTCCTTATGAATATTTTTCCTAAACCCTAATCATTCCAATGGAAAAAATCGCTCGATATCGGGGATGTCTTCTCGGTTTAGCCGTGGGTGATGCGGTGGGCACTACCTTAGAATTTAAGAAACCGGGGACCTTTACCCCCATCACGGATATGGTAGGCGGGGGGATTTTTCACCTCAAACCCGGAGAATGGACTGATGATACTTCAATGGCTTTATGTTTAGCCGAAAGTCTGATTGAAAAATGCGGGTTTGATCCGGTTAACCAATTAGAAAAATATTTAATGTGGGAGCAAACCGGGTATTTCAGCAGTACCGGAGAGTGTTTTGATATTGGGAATACGGTGCAACAAGCCCTAGGGCGGTTTCAGGAGACGAGACAACCGTATTGTGGGGCAACAGATGCCAGAAGTGCGGGGAATGGATCTTTAATGCGGTTAGCACCTATTCCCCTATTTTATGCGAACAATCCCGAGGTGGCGATCGCCATAGCAAAAGATAGTTCACGCACCACCCACGGCGCAGCAACTGCCGTCGATGCTTGCCGATATTTTGCTGGATTAATTATCGGTGCAATCCAGGGTAGCAGTAAGGAAGAATTACTGGTTCCTCACTACAGTCCCGTTCCTGGATATTGGCAAAAACATCCCCTCGTTCCAGAAATAGCTGAAATTGCAGCGGGTTCTTTCAAAACCCGCCAACCGCCAGAAATTCAAGGAACGGGTTATGTGGTGAAATCTTTAGAAGCAGCATTATGGGCTTTTTATCACAGTCAATCGTTTGAACAGGGCTGTTTATTAGCGGTTAATTTAGGGGATGATGCGGATACCACGGGGGCAATTTATGGACAGATTGCCGGGGCATTTTATGGGGAATTGGGCATTCCAGAACGATGGCGGCAACGGTTAGCTGATGCAGAGTTAATTATTTCTTTGAGCGATCGCTTGTTTGAGTTCTCCCAGTCTATTGTTCATCCATCAAAGTCATACCCGGAAACGATTTGAGTCGTTACTACACCCGAAGAACTTGATTTTTTCCCGGTTCAACGTCCCGACTTCAGTTGTTTTTTTCCTATTTTATAGGGCGATCGCCTGTTGGTGTTGGCAGCCTCTTTACCCTGATGCAGGAGGTTAACCCCCGAGAAATGACTGAAGTCGTGACTACAAACGAAAAACTTAATTTTTCTCCGGTTCAACGTCCCAATTTTGGTCGTTTCTTATCTTTCCCCCCAATCTTACTCCGGTAGTCCTTTTTGGTGGGGCAGGTCAGGGATCAAGGCTTTCTTATCCCTCGACTAGGCAAAGTGGCATCACCGAGAAAATATATCAAATTGTTAAGTTTTATTAAAAAAACCCCTATTTCCTCAAAACGGTAAAATATAATACAGAAATAGAGGGAAATGCAAAAAACGCCCCCTCTCCCAACTTTAGTAAATTCACTTAATTTAGAACAGGAACAAAGATATGAAACTCACTTATCGGGGAATTGGCTACGATTCGGAACCCCAAAGCTTTAATCTCATGGAGGCGGAAATTGGGGGAAAATATCGGGGGAATGAGTGGCAAGTGCGCTATCCCCGGCATATTCCAGTCCCTGCCACTTTAAAAGAGTTAACCTACCGGGGTGCTCACTATCAGGTGGGGGAAGCTGCCACTCCCCCAATGGCAGAAGTAACGCCCAAAAGTGGACGGGTACGGCCCCTGATGGATGCTCAACCGGGAGATAAAGTCATGGAAGAGGTTGCCAAACTTCACCGCAATAACATTTGTCGGAGTTTAGAACGCCGGATGCAAGCGGCAAGGATGCTGGGGAATGAAGACTTGATTGAACAGCTACAAATGGAATCCCAGCAGCTCACCTGCTCCCTTTATTAAGCTGTTCTAGGGGTTGCGCCGCAGCCAGATCCCACGCAAACCAGCGGCGATCGCTCCTTGATAATCATCTCGATAGCTATCGCCGATGTGCCATGCGTCAGATGCTGCACAGCTATGTTTTTCCAAACCCGCCGCAAAAATCGGCGGGTTTGGTTTTGCGCACCCTACAACGGTAGAAATGGTAACGGAGTCAAAAAATTGGGCCAGATCCAATGCCTCTAAGACGGAGTAAAGTCGGGAGTCAAAATTTGACAATACTCCGAGTGGAATGCCTTGAGCGTGCAAGGATTCGAGGGTAGGGCGAACATCGGGATACAGGAACCAAGGGTCAGCGGTGGCAAAGTAATGGTACAGTTGCTCAAAAAAGGCTGAAAAATCGGCAAACTGATGGAAGACTCCGGCGCGTTTGAAGGTATCCGAGGCGATCGCCTCCCACCACTGAAATTCCAGGCGGGGAATCTCGGTTTCCGCAACTCCCGGAAATGCCGCCTGTTCTGTGGCGGCAAAACTATCAAAAAATGCCTGATTTAACAGGCGATCGTCCACTTCCACCCCAAAGCGACGGGCAAAATTTCCATAAGCTGCGCCGACACTGCCCCGCACTCCAAAAAGGGTACCGGCGGCATCGAAAAAAATTACCGAAGGCTGGGACATCAGGTTAGGCTAACGGGGTGAACCGGATTGAGATAAAAACTCACGCACAGGCTGAGTAATCCAATTTAAGCCGACTTTAAGCTGATGGTCAAATGTGGGCATTCGATAGAGATAGGCTAAACGCCGTAAGAGGTGGGCCATTTGACCATCTAATTTGACGCCTAATCCGGTTAAGGTGGCATTATCAATTCCCAAGGTCATCATTTCTCCTAATCCTTGATATTCAAAGGGGAGAAGGGGGCGATCGCTCAGGGAGGCCCAGACATTCCAGGCGGCATAATCCGCTTGCTGCATTGCCGCTTGTGCCGTGGTGGGGACTGGTTGTCCACTGGCATCGAGACAATAGGCGAGGTCCCCGATCGCAAAGAGTTCCGGATGATCAATCGCCTGTAAGGTCCGCGTCACTTCGACTTGACCCCGTTGGGTATGTTTCACCGGGAGGGATTGCACCGCTGCTGCCACTTGGGTTCCCACGGTCCAAACCACCAAATCTACTGGAATTGGGTCTACTTGTCCTCGATATAACAAAGAAATCGTATCGGCGGTAATTTCTTCGGTGCTGGTTTCTAAATCAATCCAAATTCCCCGTTCTTCTAGGGCTTTGGTGGCTGCTTCGCGATTAAATTCCGTGGAGGTTCGCAGAATTTCTGTTCCCATTTCCACGAGGCGTAGACGACCTCGGGTTTTGAGGCGATCGGCTAGTTTACAAGCCAATTCCACCCCTGAATAACCGCCACCGACGACGGCGATGCGGATTTTGTCTTTGTCCGATGCTTCTAAGAGGCGCAGTCGTTCTTCCAAACGATAGGCATCAGCAATGGTGCGGAAGGGGAAGGCATAATCGGCACATCCGGGGACTAAATTTAAGGGGGTTTCTCCACCGAGGGCCAAAATTGCGCGATCGTAAGTGAATTCTACTCCATCCTCTAAATGAACCTGTTTGTTTTCGAGGTTGATGTCAGACACAGTGCCTTGATGGAACCGTACTCGGGTATTTGCTAAGAGTTCAGCAAACGGGGGTGCAATTTCCCAGGATTGTAATTCTCCGGTGAGCAACTCGTAGAGGAGGGGAGAGAACAAAAAGCGATCGTTGTTATCAATTAAAACAATTTCGGGGTTTCCCGGCGGATTCCAGGGTAACTCGCTCAAGCGCAAAGCGGCATACAGACCGCCAAATCCGCCGCCTAGGATACAAATTCGTGCTTTTTTTGTCATACAAGTGCGCGATCGCGTCGGTTAACAAGATAGTCTTTTCCACGATAGCAGGGCGATCGGCCAGCGTGGGGCGATCGGGCCGAATTGAACCCATGAGAATCACATCTTGCCGGAATGAATTTAACCCTTTCCTGAGTCTTTTCTCCCTCAAGGGTTAAATCCTGGCTCAAGTTGCGTTCAATTTCCGGACCAACCGATATTTTATCCGCAATCAAAATACAGGTGCTACAAGAGATTTACAGCATCTTTGTACCCCGAAGTTTGCCCCCCCATTCTTTGATTATGACCGTAACTAACGACCAGCCGAACTCCATTTTTCTGGAAATTGACAAGATTTGTCCACTCTCGGAAGTGGCTAACAATCACACATTAACCTGTCAGATTCAGCAGCGCTTAACCGAGTTGCAATTACTTACTCCTCCCGTTGATGGTGTATTTGGGGAACTGACCAATGCCGCCTATCAACGCTTTCAGAACCTCAACGGGATTGAAGAAGAACAAGAAGCCCTGGGTCCCAAAACAATTACAGCCCTGATGAATGCTCAGGTTCAAACTTTATCGATCCCCCGAATTTCCCTACAAATCATCACGAAAACGATTTTTAAAACTTTACCTCTGCAATCTTCTGTACTCACTGCCAATGAGCAATTTAGTGTAGAAGTTGGTCAAAGTTTTACCTTAGCTAATTATGAACCGGGCCATCGCGGTCATTACCGGGTTACCTTCCAAGAAGCGATTCGGGGTAATCGAGTCTGGTATGCCTTTGAAGAGCACGTTCAACTGATAGAAGGAAACCGCACCCTCACCCAACCCCAGCCACCGGCAGCATCGGTGCAATTAAATGTGCCTTTTAAGTCTCAGATGGATAACTATTACAATCCCAGCGGTGCTTGTAATGTTACCTCGATCGCCATGTGTTTGGAATATCTAGGCGTACCCCGTTACGATAGTCGCTATCGCCAGATGGAAGATGAGTTATATCGGTGGTGTCTCGATCGCGGATATTCCCGCCATGAACCTGAAGATTTAGCCCGTGTTGTCCGAGACTATAAACGCAAAGATGACTTTACCAAGTGGGGAACCATCGAACGCTGTCAACAACACTTGCGCGGTGGCAATCCCTGTGTGATTCACGGCTATTTCACCAGCTTTGGTCACATTATTGTATTAGTCGGGTTTGACGCTAACGGATTTATCGTTCATGACCCTTATGGCGAATGGTTTCCAAACGGTTATCGAAATGACGGGAAGGGTGCCTATCTGCGCTACTCTTACAACTTAATCCGCCGCACTTGTATTCCAGATGGACAGTTCTGGGTTCACTACATTAGTCGTTAAACCCAACCTTGTACATCGGGTGAAACTTCAAACACGGAATTCTTTGATTCCGTGTTTTTTTTCGGGTCAATTCAACCTCTACAGCTACTTAACTGAGGAAACTTGAATCACTCAATTCACCCTGATTCTCACTTATAAGAGATAATAAAACTGCCAATGGGTCAGCGATCGGGTTAAATTTAGACCCTCAGTCCGGGCACTCAAACACTGGAACTCAGGGGTTGGGGATCAGCAACTTAATGCCCTAAAATACCTAAAAAATCACGAAAATTCTAGTTTATCTTAGGGCTTCTTCACGGTAAATTTTCCGTTGCTCTGTTCCCGTCCTAGAGTCTCCAGAAGCCTTGAAATTGCTAATCCCCAGCTAGAGCTGGAGAGAAAATTTTCAGATTAAAATCAATGAATTGGCTACTGTTCCGGCTCATTTCGCTCAGGGTTCATTGAGATAGTGCTAAAATTAGATAGGTGTTCTCCCCTAGCGGTTAATTCACTGAAGTTGACTAAAATTGGATAATTTTCTTATCTTCAGAAAGTAACTTAAATCACTCTAACATAAATAGTTCACTTTTTAACCGCCTCCGACTAAAGAGACTCACCCAGACTGCTCATTACTCTGTTTAGGGAGGCCAACCTACAACCGAATCAAAAGTTGCACCCAAACCCTAGAGATGTCTCAAGGGATGTCATAATCTGCTAATTTATGCAGGCATTTTAGGCTATAAAACCGAATAGGTACTGACCATTAACCAGAACAACAAGGAAAAATAATGACCGTTTTTATTGCTTTAAATGACAACAATACTCTCGTCGCTTTTAACGCGAATAATCCGGCCCAGACCGCCTCAGTGCAAGTTACAGGAATTGAGGGGACTTTACTAGGGATTGATACCCGACCGGCTAACGGTTTGATTTATGGAATCACAACCACCAACAATATTTACTCCATTAATCCCCAGAGTTTAGGGTTTACTATTGATGCTAATGGAGCATTGAATAATACCATGACGCCGCCGACCGTGGCTGCTACATTGGTCAGTACCTTATCCCAACCCTTTGAAGGGGGAACAGTTTCGGGATTTGACTTTAATCCCGTTCCGGACCGCCTGCGATTAGTAGGGGAAAATAATCAAAATTTCCGCATCAATGTTGATACTGGAGCAGTCCTTGTTGATGGTACTCTAGCATTTGCAGCAAGCGACCCCAACGGGGCCGTTGATCCGACTATTAGTGCCTCGGGTTATACCAATTCCTTTGCCGGAACCACTGCAACCCAACTCTACAATATTGATACGCAACTGAATACCCTGTTACTGCAAAATCCTCCTAATGATGGAACTCTCGTTACTGTTGGGAATTTAGGGGTGGACTTTGGTAATTTGGCAGGGTTTGATATTGTTTCAGGGATGGCCGGGGAAAATGCGGCTTTTGCGGTTGCAAACTCGATGCTTTATTCTATTAACCTCACCAATGGTCAAGCCAGTAGCCTAGGGATGATTGGGGGGAATACTGGCTTAAATATTCAAGGGTTAGCAACTGTACCTCCTTCTACATTCCGAGATACGATTACGGGAGAAACGGAATTTAACCCCGCTCAATATTTGGCTTCTCATCGCGATTTAATTACAGCGTTTGGCTATAACTTAACGGCTGCTAGTCAACATTATGAAAGTTTCGGGATGGCAGAAAATCGAGCCTTGGATACCTTTGATGAACTGCGATATCTGGCTTCTTATGGGGACTTAATTCAGGTCATTGGGTTTAATCCCCAGTTAGCGACCGAGCATTTTGTTGTCTTTGGGGCTTCGGAAGGGCGAGTTACCAATGTGTTTAATCCAGTGAATTACTTGAATAATTATGAGGATTTAAGGTCGGCTTTTGGCAATGATGTAGTTGCAGCAACTCAACACTATATTCAAAATGGATTTAGTGAAGGTCGCGTTTTTTAGATTCACTTCGTGACTTTGAAACAAAATAAACTATTCAAGTCGTTGCTAGGAACATCGAAGCATTCACTGAAGTGATCCGATGGTTGTAGTAACGACTTGAGTCGTTATCTGGGTGTGTAGGAATCATTAATTGCGGCCATAAAGCATAGTTTTCTGTTTTTGAGGGGTGATACGGAATCCGGTAGTTATAGGTCTGTTAAAAGGAGCGCCACGGAGGGGACCCCACCCTAACCCTCCCCTTGCAAAGGGGAGGGGACCGGAAAGGAAATTAAGACGACTTTTGATAACCGGATTTCGTATGAGGTCAATGGTTTCCGGGCCGATCGCCAAGGTGGAAGTGCTGGATCTGGAGGTTCCGGGGGCCTCGGCTTGAGGGGCGATCGCAGCAGTGGGGGTGATTTGCGCGGTTTGTTCTGCCGAATTTAAGAACCCGTAACCGACTCCAGCTAAAATCAAAACGGTGACAAATTAAGAACGGGCTGATATCCAGTTTTGTTAGCTAGGGTTTTAAAGTTTTTAGGATGAAAGACAAGGATTGACTGATATCTTAAGAGATAGGCCAAAAATCAATTTAAGTCTATCTTTTGCTAAATTTTGTTATTAAGTGTAAACGGTTGGGTTAACTTTTGGAAGGGTCATGAATAACAATGGATAGTAATACTTTATTTATTGTCAAGGTGATGGTTGCCTCAGCCCTGGTTTCTGCTGCGATCAAATACGGGGGGCCTCTGCTGGCGATTCCCAATACCCCAGCGATCGCCTTATTCCTGGTTTGTACACCAACCGCGATCATGTTCGGGGTCCTGAGTTGGCGACTGTATTTCCAAGATCCACAGAATTAAAGGGGCTGGGGTTTCATTGGCCCGGTTGAGTTACAGCACGGGAGTATGGGGTGCGATCGCCACTGAACAAAGCAGTTGAGCGCTTTTAAGGCGACAAGACCCAGTTGAGGCTATATTGAGTATCAAGTACAATCCCTGGGGTCAATCTGCGGAAGATTGGAACCCCGGATTTACGGTCGAAACAAAGCGGGGTCAGCGGAAATAGCTTAGATGGGAGGGAGCGATCGCAGTGAATTTAGGTCAATGGCTGGGCTTATTAGCCGTTTTTATCTCTTTCTATATTCTCTGGCAAATTCGAGAAATTTTATTGCTGCTATTTGCCGCAGTTGTCCTAGCGACGGCCTTAAATCGACTCGCGCGCCGGTTGCAATGGTTTGGCATCAAACGGGGTTGGGCCGTCATGGTTTCCATTCTCCTGTTACTCCTGGTATTGGTGAGCTTTTTTTGGCTGATTGTGCCTCCCTTTGCCACTCAATTACAGCAACTCACTCAACTCCTGACCTTGGGATTTGCAGAAATCAATGATTTAATTTATAAAGTTAGAACCCAAGTCCCGCCCCAGTTGAAGCAATATTTACCTGATGTTGAGAGTATCATTCAACAACTCCAACCTTTAGCTAATCAATTAGTCGGAGGTGCGGGGGCAGTCGTAGGCGGAACTTTTGGGGGATTATTAAGCTTTTTATTAGTCTTAGTTCTAGCTTTAATGATGGTGAGCAGTCCTCAAGCTTACCGAAGTGCTTTCGTGAGAATTTTTCCCTCGTTTTATCGATGGCGAGTTGATGGAATTCTCGATCGCTGCGATGTGGCATTAGGCGGATGGCTGATTGGCATTCTGTTTAACATGATGGTGATTGGGGTATTAAGCTGGATTGGTCTCTTAATTTTGGGTGTTCCCCTGGCTTTAGCAAATGGGGTATTAGCAGGTTTGTTAACCTTTATCCCCAATATTGGACCAGCTTTAAGTGCCATTCCACCGATGGCGATCGCCCTGCTGGATGCCCCGTGGAAATCCCTAGCGGTGCTGGCTTTATATATTTTCATCCAGCAATTAGAAAGCAATGTTTTAACTCCTTATGTGATGGCCGAGCAGATTTTTTTACTGCCTGCCGTCACCTTAATCGCCCAAGTCTTTTTTGCCTCTATCTTTGGCTTTTTAGGGTTATTTTTAGCCCTGCCCTTAACCTTAGTGCTTCAGGTTTGGCTTCAAGAAACGTTGGTGAAAGATATATTAGACCGATGGCGCAAACCCTTTGCGACGAGACGCCCAAGACGATTGGGGGCCACCCCGGCTGACACCCCCGCTGAAACCGAATCAGTGCCGTTGTTGCCATCGAGTCCAGATCTATCCATCCTAGACTATGACCCTTGGGACGATCGCTCCCAGGGAAGCGATCCTAAACTGATTCCCCCAGAGGTCAAATCGGGACGCGACTTTCAGGAAGAACCCCAACCCGAATAAGACCAAAATCCCCTTAAACGGTTGTTTTTTACCCAAATTATTGTCTTAAAATTGGCCTTTATAGCATTTACTCACCAATCGAAATCGGGGAGGAATTCGTTAAAAGTAATCAAAAATTTATCCGCATAAATCCCGATATTAGAGAACCCAAGCTATGCGAACAATTGCCGAAATTAATGACAAAATCAGCAAAAAGAAAGCAGTTGTCTGGACTGTAGAAGAACTGAAAGCGCAGGTTTTGGAAAAGGGCATCCCGGCAGTGACAAAGGAAGTCGATGTAGTGACAACGGGCACCTTTGAACCGATGGAGTCATCTGGGGCGATTCTGAACCTGGGTCATACCGACCCCCCGATTAAAATTCGGCGCTGTTGGTTAGATGGAGTTCCCGCCTATTCGGGGTTTGGGGCGGTGGATTTGTATTTGGGGGCGACGGAAGTCGCGGAAGCCCAAGATGGAGAGGAAATCCGAGAACGGGGTGGGGGGCATACGATCGCCGATTTAATTGCAGGGAAACCCATTCATCTGCGGGCGATTGGGCAAGTCACCGATTGCTATCCCCGGGCTTCCTTTGAAACGACCCTGACCAAGGACACTATTAACCAGTTTTATTTATATAACCCTAGAAACTTATATCAAAATTTTATTGTAGGAGTGAATGGGGGCGATCGGCCTTTGTTTACCTATCTCGGTCCCTTACAACCCCATCTCGGGAATGCTGTCTATTCTAACCCAGGCGCTATTTCCCCGCTGCTCAATGACCCGGAACTCGACCTGATTGGTCCGGGAACCCGGATTTTTTTAGGGGGTGGAATTGGGTATGTTGCTTGGGAAGGAACTCAGCACTTTCCCAAGCAAAAACGCCTACCGAATAAGACGCCCATAGGCCCTGCGGCCACCTTAGCTTTAATTGGAGATGCCAAACAAATGAATCCCCGATGGGTGCGGGGTTGCTACTTCCACAATTACGGTCCCTCCTTAATGCTGGGCGTCGGGGTCCCGTTACCTATCCTCAACGAGCAAGTGGTCCTGCACTGTGCGGTGCAAGACCAAGATATAGTTGCCCCGATTGTGGATTTCTCCATCCCCCGCAGGGTTCGTCCGACCTTTGGTTTAGTCAGCTACGCCCAGCTTAAAACGGGTCGGATTACCCTGGAAGGCAAACCCGTGCGGACGGCACCTCTAGCCAGTATCTTCTTTTCCCGTCAAGTTGCCTTGGAATTAAAGCAATGGATCGAATCTGGGGAGTTTACCCTAACCGAACCTGTTATCCCTCTGGCGATGGACCGCTCGTTTTTACCCCAAAATTTGTGGGGGTCTCAACTCAGGTTGGAATAATCCACCTGGAGGGTTGTGCAGAGTCAAAAATTCCGCTGAGGGAATTCAAAACCAACCCTAATCAACGGTTTATTCCTGATTTTGGGGTTTATTACGCTTAACGGGTTTGGGAAGCGGATCGGTTCGGGGTGCGGCGGTTTGCTGAACCGTCGGGCTGGGGACTGGGCGTCCAGAGCTCTTGTAGGGGCGCTTACTGCCGCCCGGTTTACCCCCTTTCCCTTTAAAGGGCTTTTTCTTTTTAGGTGCAACTGATCCCATATCGTTCCCCTGCTCAATCAGCAGAGAATTTTCCTGACGCTTCACGTGTAAGTCCCAGAAATGACCGACGGCTTTTCCAGGTAAAGTCCCCTCAAGCTGTAACTTGAAAAACTTAGGTTTAGTGTCAGAATCTTTCGGGCTTTGCTTGATTTTAACGACGATATACTGCTCGTCCTGAGATTGAAAAATGACCTCCCCACGAATGGAAAAATAGCCATCTTGAATCTCTAACTCGCTCGGTTCTTGCGTTGCAGATGACCCTTCGGTGACTGTCGCGGTTGCTTCGGTCGTCTGGGTTGGGGATTCGGAGGAGGCGGGGGTTAGTTTTTCCGGCTCCCATACCCCCATAATTTGCACGTGCAAGGTCTTTTCTTTCTGTCTAGTGCGCGGATAAACCACCCAGAGGTGATCTTCTTCATCGCTCAGATGATTTTTGACCAAACTCATCACTTTACCCAGTAAAACCGCATCAATTGCGGTTCCTTCTGGGGTGATTAAATTGCCTCGGGTGAATTGTTCTTCCGAGGGTTGATAGCGACCGGCGACCAATCCGATCGCCCGATATTGCTTCGGTTCAGAAGGCAGGGGAATCGGATGAGGCCGTATCACTGTGCCGTCCGAATCAGTGGGTACAGCCTCGCGATCGGGCAGTTTATTGGATTCGGTGACCGATTTCGGTTCCGGTGATTTTGTCGGAGGGCTAGGGGAGAAGTCGGGCGGGGTGGCCTGAACGCTAGGATCGGGCTGGCCTGCTTCTGGAGTATTAGCGGAGCTTGGGAATTGATTGGGAGAGGAATTCATAAAACCTCCTGGCGGCGGAGACACATCCGGTGACAGCTAACTTGAAAAACGCTTTATGATTCTAAACCTGAATTTGACAGGTTCTATAGAATTAAGCTCGTTGCATCCTGACTTAACATAAGGGAGGAACCCACCCCTGATCCGAAGATAGGGGCTTGCTTTCCATCAGGCTGCTGATTTTACCTAAAATGCAAGGATGCTAGGGCCAAATCCGCATGGTTTCTGCTTTTTACTGGCTCGCAGAGCATTCATACCCGTCAAATCTAGTCGATCTGGGGTACGCTCTGTCAATGCTTGCTCGTGACGTAATGCCGGAAACTAGGGTTGTTTAATGCGGATTGGCGTTAAAACGCACTCCTGATCAAGATAGCATTGAGTCGGCTTTTCTCGCTTTGGGTTGGTGGATAGAGGGGCGATCGCGACTCCATCGCATTCGTGAATATCCCCAGTCTCAATTTAGGGTTACGGACCCCTGAATGAGTCTGGCAATGATTGTGGGTCTAAGGGTCACCTCTGCACAATAGAATCAGGATTTTGGGATCAGAACCGGACTCTCGGTTGCCCGGTGTCTGCAAACTCCGCTACAATCATCACCCCGATTCAAAGGAGTTCATTCTTTTAGGAATCTCTGCGGTTACAGCCGATGTTGATTAAAATGTGAATAGAGTTAGAGGTTTTATAGTGTCAGAAAAGCTGGGGCGATGGAAGTTGTACGTCTTGATACTGGGGCTAGTTGCCTTTGTGGGAATTGGTCTGGCACCAATTATTACGCCGCTTGTCAATGGGGTGATGGGAGCTGCACAAACCACTTCGTCTAACACACCAGCAACCCCAACAACAACCCCAAATTCGCAGCAGGGGGAGTTGGAAGCTCAAGCTCGGGGTTATGAATTAGTGGTGCAACGGGAACCGAATAATGAGACCGCCCTGCGCGGACTGTTGGAGACTCGACTCAAGTTGCAAGATATCCCCGGGGCGATCGCCGCTTTGGAAAAATTAGTGGCCCTGAATCCCGAACGCACCGATTATGCGGTTCTGTTGGCCCAAGGGAAACAACAAGTCGGCGATCGCGATGGGGCTTCTACGGTCTATCGGTCAATTTTGGAAACCCAACCGGGTAATATTAATGCCCTCCAAGGTTATGTCAATCTTTTGCTGATGGAAAACCGCCCCGAAGCGGCGATCGGGCTGCTTGAGGATACCCTGAAAACCGCTCCCCAAGCGAATCAAATTCAGCCGGGAAGTATTGATGTGGTTTCCGTCCAAGTGATTTTGGGCCAAGTCTATGCGGACCAACAGCGGTATGAGGAGGCGATCGCGGTTTACGATGAAGCCATGAAAGCTGAACCGGAAGATTTTCGTCCCATCTATGCCAAGGCGATCGTCTGGCAAAATCAAGGGAAAATGGCTGAGGCTAAACCCCTATTTGAAACGGCAGCTAAATTAGCACCGCCTCAGTATCGGGATCAAATTCAGCAACAAGCGCAACAAGTCGCCCCAGCGGTTCCAGCAACCCCACAACCGGAAGCGGCCCCAGAAGTTGATTCTACACCGGCACCGGAAACTGATTCTACCCCAGCACCGGAAACTGATTCTACCCCAGCACCGGAAGGCGATTCTACCCCAGCACCAGAAGCTGAGTAGTATTTAGAGAAGGGGCAACATTAGTCGCCCCTTCCTTTTTTACCCTTTTCCCAGGGAAGCAATCCCGAGGTTAATTTAGTGGCTAAAATTCCTTTAACTCCATTTGGGGGATTATTCATTCTAGTGGCGTTTAAACTGGGTCAGATGAACCCGACAGTGGCGATCGCTAGTAACCCCAAACCTCCATCCCCCTCAGAACCGCCGGTTCATCATATTGTCTTAATTAAACTCCAGCCTGATGTTACCCCAGAAGAAATTGAACAAACGATTGAAGATAACCGCCGGTTAATCAGTGCAATTCCCGGAGTTTTAGAAGTCTCTTTAGGACCCAAAGCCCGAGATGACCGCGATGTTCATCTCAAAGATTATAACCTGGGACTCTATGTTAAACTCTCTCAAAATGCTGATTTAGATATCTACGGTCCCCATCCCAATCATCAAGAATTTCTCCGCCGAAATCGCGCAAAGATTGCCAACATTCAGGTTATTGATTTCTATGGAGAATGAGTAATACAAACTCAGGTTGTAACAAGTCTTTTGTCTCTAATTAGCCCCCGCAGGCGGGCTTTGTTTGTAAGGAGTTTCATCGCTTTTATAGTGGTCTTCCAGAAAGGGACTCTTACTTCCAAACGCCTATCGGATGAGCTCCCTTAAGAAAAGATTTGAGTCAAGGAGCCAGTTTGTGGCCGCGTCTCCCGTTCGCCATAGTCTCGGATTTGGTCCCACTCCCAGTCCATCGCCACTGCTAGTCTTAGGGTCAGACCGTTGCGGAACAAGACATAGGAGGTGTTTTCCTCGACCACATCGGCAATCAGCCGGTTACGGGTATCGCCTCCCAGCCCGTCTTCTGCCGCCTTCCACCATTTTGTACCGGGACTCTCAAAGCGCGGGTCTGATAATATCTCCTCAGACCAAGGGTTTTGGTGGTGCCATTTCCATTGTTCTTTAATCGCTTGAATCAGCCCAGCACTCGGATATTCGAGGGGCTTGTTATCGGTTCGTTCTCGATAGATTGCCCACAGGATAAAGGCTTGCAGAATGCTTTCAAAATCCTCGAAACATTGGTCCACCGCTTCTACCACATCCGGGCGGCCTAGGTCTACCCGCAGTCCTTTGAGCGCGTATTTGTACTTGCGGAATATCTCTTGTTTGGCTTGTTCTTCGTCTAGGTAATCCATTTGCTGTTTCTTGGAATTAGCCTAATACTTGGGAGTGATTTTATGAAAATATATCTCAATTTTATTTCAAGTTTTAACTAAAAAATGTAACTAGATTTACCATCATTCATGATATTTAAGGATTGATTTAATTAAAAAAATAAGACAAAAAACCGGGTTTCTATCTCAAATTTGTGGCTTTGTTGCCAGAGATAAAGTCAAGAAACCCGGTTTCTCATCGCTTAGGGAAGGGAAGCTTATAACGTGCACTCCTGAATCCATCAAACCTGAGCGTTTAATACTTCCGTTCTTTGGGCTGGAACTGAGTAATGGTTACGGGTCGATAGCGAATATCCACACCGGCAGGAGAATAATAGGACAAGGTGTGTTTGAGGAACTGCTCATCATCGCGATCGGGATAATCTTCGCGGAAATGAGCGCCTCGGCTTTCCTGACGGTTGAGTGCACTGGCTAAAATCAATTGTCCAACCACCATTAAACTGCGTAATTCTAAGGCTTCAATAATTTCTGTGTTCCACAGTTTGCCTTTATCATCTAAATAAATCTGCTGATATTGCTGTTGGAAGTATTCTAACTGCTTTAACCCTTCCCGCATCAGTTCATCAGTCCGAAACACGCCGCAGTGGTCACTCATAGCATCCTGGAATCCCTGACGAACAGCACCAATGCGGTGAGTTCCAGCCAGATCGAGGAGAGATTGCAGTTCCTGTTGAGCTTGTTGGAGGTAGGGGCGATCGTCGAGGTCTGGCAACTTGCGGGTTTCCACATAGCGGGCGATCGCCGCGCCGGTTATTTTCCCATACACGACACATTCCAGTAGGGAATTACTTCCCAGGCGATTGGCACCATGTACGGACACACAGGCACATTCCCCTGCGGCAAAGAATCCTTCCACCAACCCATCAGGACCGCTGCGGACCTGGCCCTCGGTATTAACGGGAATGCCTCCCATTGAATAATGGCCTGTGGGACGCACAGGCATCGGTTCATAGACGGCATCGACCCCTAACAAACGGTGGGCTTCTTCCCAACAGAAGGGGATCCGGCTCATAATTTTTTCCTGTCCCATGTGTCGCAGGTCCAGGAAAACACAAGGCCCTCCGGGACGACCATCGGGATAGACCCCTCGTCCGGCGCGAATTTCCCGGGTAATCGCCCGAGAAGTAATGTCACGGGGGGCTAATTCCATGCGACTGGGGGCATAGGTTGCCATAAAGCGATCGCCCTCACTGTTAATTAAATAGGCCCCTTCCCCACGCACCGCCTCCGAAATCAACACCCCCACCGGATACAACCCCGTCGGATGGAACTGGACGAACTCCATATCTTGTAACGGCACCCCTGCCATTGCCGACATTGCCAACCCGTCCCCGGTAGAGGCAAAGTCATTGGAGGTGGTATTAAACACCCGTCCATATCCCCCAGTGGCAAACATCACCACTTTGGCGCGCACCACTTCCAGGCGACCATCGAGAATATGGTACATGACCAATCCTTTGGCTTGTCCCTCTTCCAAAATCAAGCGCATGACGTACCATTCTTCATAGACCTGGACTCCATAGCGGCGCAGATTATTCACCAGTTCGTGCAACATGGCATGACCTGTTTTATCTGCGGCGTAGCAGGTCCGGTTATGGGAATGGCCCCCAAAAGCCCTTTGAGCAATTCGCCCATCGGGTAAGCGGGAGAAGAGTACACCCATGTGTTCAAGGTCAATGACCACATCGGGGGCTTCTTTAGTGAGTAGTTCTACGGCATCTTGATCCGCTAAGTAGTCCGACCCTTTGACGGTATCAAAGGCGTGGGCCTCCCAGCTATCCGTCGAATCGACGTTTTTGAGGGTGGCGGCGATTCCCCCTTGGGCGGCAACGGAATGGGACCGAATCGGATGGGTTTTGGCAACTACGGCGACATTGATGCTGGGATTAATGCGCCCAATTTCCACTGCGGCGCGACACCCGGCCAGTCCGCCCCCGACGATAATGACGTCATGTTCTATCATGGTTCTCTTAGCTCTCGTTGGATTGATGGGATCTCAAGGTGTTCTGGATTGGTTCTGGATCTATCTTCCCACTCAAAAAAAATTCCCTCCTCAAAGGTAGGGAAGTTTTTAGAATCGCTCAGTCGATGGCTGATTCGCGTTTGAGGATGAACAGGGCAGCATTAAAGATTTTAAGGTTAACCCGTGGGCTTGTCCCTCAGTTAGGCTAACTGGCTGCTTGGGCGGGGTTCGAGTTGGGTGCAGTTCTAGAACTTGATTCCGCCGGTTCTGTAGAGGTTTCGACCGGGTTCAGTTCGATGTGATTGAGCAAGGTGGTGACGAAGGCAAAGAGGAGAAAGGGCAGGGAGAGTACGACGATTAAACCCACTGTAGCGAGGGCAAAGATTTGACGGGCGGTACTCCACAAGGCGAGGGCGGAGGCTAAACTCAGGAAAATCACAATCAACCAAATGATGATTTGTCCGTAGATATCTCCAAAGGTCAGGGTGCAGACCAATCGGTATTTTTTCAGGTTATTCATTAATGGGTTTCCTCGAAAACTATAGATTTAAGATCAGAGTAATATGCTGTCTCTGTTTTAATAGATTTTTAAAGATTTTTGAAAGATTCGCAACATCACTTTACAATCGGGGTTTTTGGGTTAGCGGCGATCGCCTGTTCTGGGGTTGGTTCGGGTTGAGAGGGCGGTGATCTCAATGCCCAGCCAGCTTTGAGGGGCGATCGCCTCGGCAGCTTTCCTCGGTTTTGGCCGCTCTGACGGGCGGCTTGGCATCTAGTGTTTGGACATGAGCAACCCTAGCCGTTTCCTTATTCTAGCGGAAATCTGCGGATTGGATGTCATCGAAATTAGATAAGAATTCAGAAGTGAGTCATTCTTCCGATGGAGGGGAAAGGAGTCGAGTTTGTGAAGCTAGGTTCATGAATTAGGGTGAACTAAGGTTAAGTAATCTAACAAAAATGGGACCAAGTATAAAAATTTTACTAAGAAATCCTGACATTAGCATAAAGTGAGTTATTTTAAGGAACAACAGGTCTAGCAAACCGACTCTATCTCAACCCGGAAATGTTGCGGTAGCTATCGAAGGGATTTTCAGTAGACTTCTTGCCAACTTGTCAAAAGCCGATTGGCGTTTTTAAGGGGGGTTGGGAAATCAATCCTTTTTTTGCAAGAGGTTTAGTAGGTCTTCACTGATAAAAAAGACCCTTTTACAGGAATTGATCGATGAGGAGATTCTAATGCAAGAAGGACCGTTTCATGAGTTACCTGAGATCAATCCCACGAACTTGAACAGTGATCAAACCCCATTAAATCGAAAGGATAGTGTGTCAACGGAATATGAAGAGGGGGGACAAAACTATGAATATTGGAAGCAGGAAGGCGATCGCTTGCGGGTAGCAAAAGCCTATCTCGAAGCGATCGCCGCTTATGAATCGGCTTTACTCCAAAAACCCACAGCCTGCTATGCATGGCAACAACGGGGGGAAGTCCTCAAACGCTTACACCGCTACGAAGAGGCGATCGCATCTTATCGCAAAGCCCTAGAAGTTAGCGCTAATCCGATCGCCCGTTATCAAGCCTGGAATGGTTTAGGCGCATTGTTCTTTACCCTTGAACGTTATGAGGAATCAATCTTTGCCTATAAACAAGCCCTTGCTCTTTGTCCCAATAGCATGGGATCCCCTCAGATTCTGGAAATGGAAGGCATTGCTTGGTCGAGATTAAATCGCTATTTAGAAGCCCGGGATTGTTATGATCGCGCCTATCATAAAGCGGTAGAAATTTCAGACCGAACGATTAAAAAAAAACAATGACTAGACTGCCCCCTGATTCCCCAGTAATCTCGGGTTCAATGAGGGCAGTTATTGGATTGAATTGTCCAGGCTTTCATTCCCCCTTGGGGATGCAATCTAATCTTAAATCTTGTTAATTTGTGGGATTTTAAAATTCCCCCTACGGAAACCTCCCCTTACGGCAGAATTACATTTTCTGGCACGCCGTCTTTTTTCTCCCCTCGGAGGAACTTAAAAGGCCAAAAAGCGTTATAGTTACTTGGACACTTTAACCTTAGCTTTTATGATGAAACCCCTTCAAAAAACCATCGCTACGACTGTAGGCTTGAGTCTCCTGTTTTGGTCTACCCCCTCGTTAGCAGACCAAAATTTGCGCTTGACTTGGGTAAGCATGGATGAGACAAACCAGGATGGATGTGTGCGACAAGCAGTGGAAGCGATGAAATCCTCCGGCTTGAATAATGTGGAAATCCAGGATAATGAATTAATCGAGGGCGACACCAGCGACTTGGAAGCGAAAATTATGTGCATTCAAAGTGGACGAGAACTGGTAGCTGCGATCGCAGTTGCCAGCGATAACTCCAGCGATGCACGAAATATTCGGGGTCGCTTAAGAGATTACATGAGACGTTAAGCCAACTGCTTTAAACAATAGCCAAATTTCCTGACCTATGCCCGCGCAAGCGGGCTATTTTTTGCCTTGAATCAAGTTATCACTCTTTTAGCACTTTAAGAAACTAAAAATAGTCTGGGTAAATTTTGCTTCCGTAACTGGAGTTTAGACTAAGCCAGTGACACGAAAGCAATAAAGAGGGGAGCCCGACTTGCATCTAGGCTCCCCTTGG
>NZ_JAMXFC010000043.1 GCF_025370755.1 Laspinema sp. D2d
CTTCATCCGACCTGCCATCAGCCACCTCTATCAAATACTGCTTCCATCTTATGCTATTTCATTTTAAATTGGTATTACAGATTTAGTCACTCAAAAACATTGAAGATTTGGGGTATTTATTAGATAAACTTATCACCACAAGTCCTGAAGATCCAGTTTTCCTTTTTTAGGGTCGCCTATTTCATCAATAATCACCCAAATTTTTCTACCTTTTAAATGCTTTAAAACCCCCTCAATCCTCAAGTCTTGAACTGGTGGATTTCCCCAGGAGAGCGAGTCAGAAAATGCTGTAATCCCTGAGCATTTTTTTAATCCCAAAACTTTTGCGATTTCTGGTAAAGTTTTTCGTTTTATTTCTGATAATATTCCTACATGGGTATTTTAAAATGCCTCATAGGTTCTAACCTCTGAAAACAGGTTTTTATAGTCTTCACAGTATTCATCAATTAGAGGGTGGGTGGGCTTGGCTGTTTTGGGAGCAATCATAGTCCGGCTCTGGCTTTCAGCCGCTTTTTCTTTATTATACCCTCACAAAAGTGACAAAAAAGGGTTATAGTCACTGGCAGGTTTGGTTTCGGGTAACTGCAAGAATTCTTCTAGGGTAATCTCAGTCAGGGATTGAATTGCGGGTGTCATAACGGTTTTCTCCTGAGCGGTTTAGGAATGCCTCCGAGGGTCTTGCCAGGGGATTAGCGGTGGGGTAATTTGGGGTTAAAGTACAGAGGCAGCCCCAAGGGATTTTCTTCCCCAGTATAGCTGATTTTCACCGTTACAATAACAGTCACCACGTCTTGCGGGTGTTCTCTATGATGCACTGCTGCAAGAAAAGCAGTAAGATACCCCAAGGATATGAATCTCGGTTGTGCAAACTCTAACTCATTTTTTTTGTAGGGCGAGTAAACAATGGTTTATAGCGATTTTAAACTCAATCGAATTATTAAATAATTTAACTTAACTTTAAATGGAAATACTGATTTACTTGTTAATACCGCCGCAGTGAATCCCAGCGAAATTCTTGAGATTTTTTTTAAAAGAAAATGCTGCATTGGCGGTGGATATTAATACCGAAAAAGCTTGTTTTGAACTGATTATTGCGCCAATTTTATTGGAGGTCAGGCGGCAGGTTAAGTATCAAGTTGGTTTGTTTTCGGGTTCTGAGTTTAATGTTGCCCCAGAACGAGGATTGAATGGAACTTGTGATTTTTTAATCAGTTTATCACCGGAACGACTGTTTATCAGCGCCCCAGTCATTACTCTAGTCGAAGCGAAAAAAGAAGACATTAAGGCGGGTTTCGGGCAATGTGTGGCGGAGATGTTGGCGGCGCAGTTGTTTAATAAACAGGAGGGAACTCAGATTTCTACGATTTATGGGGCGGTGACTTCGGGGACGGTTTGGAGATTTTTGAAGTTGGAGGGGCAGATGGTTTATATTGATAGGGTCGAGTATTATCTGTCGGAAGTTGCTAAGATTTTAGGCATTTTATTGAGTGCGATTCTTTCTCAGTCTTGATGGTGGATTTGGGCATAAATTTTATTGTTTTAAGAGTTGATTGGGCGATTATTTTTAATTTTTTTGTGTTAGGTGGGGACTGGCGATTCGCGAATCGCGGCTACAGATGAGGGTTTTGGTTGCTTGGTAGAATCCTTCGATTTCAATGCTAAACGGCTTAGAAATTATCTGTAAATTGGGGTTGAGATTGTTACGGCAGCAACTGTGGAGTGGGAAGTTACTCTGGCGATCGCCTAAAATTAGGGAACAACTGCACTTTTATAGAGTTTAGGCATGAATTGGCAAGAAATTTCCGGTAATTGGGTCCATATTCCTCCCCGGACAAGGGGCATTATTCATTTCCTGGGGGGCGCGTTCCTGGCGGCAGCGCCTCAAGTCACCTATCGATGGTTACTTGAACAACTCAGTCTCCAAGGATATGCGATAATCGCTACGCCGTTTGTTAGTAATTTCGACCACGGTGCGATCGCCGCTGATATTGTAGATCGGTTCGAGTGGTGTGTGGAACAATTGCGCCTATCCGGTAAATTGCCTAAAGGCTATCTTCCCATCTATGGAATCGGTCATAGCATGGGTTGTAAACTCCACTTGCTAATCGGCAGTTTATTTGAAGTCGAACGCGCTGGGAATATCCTGATTTCCTATAATAATTACCCCGCCCGTCGTTCCATTCCTTTCTTAGAATTAGTCGAACAAATCCCCACAACTTGGGGGGCAAAATTACCCCAAGCTTTCTCGGTGGAATTTACCCCTTCTCCAGAAGAAACCAACCAAATTATTGCTAGAAACTATCAAATTAAGCGGAATTTGGTTGTCAAATTTAAAGATGATACCCTGGATCAAACCCTGCTGTTATTTCCGGTGATGCAAGAACGCTTTCCTAACTTGGTGTCTATGCTCACTATCCCGGGAAATCATCTCACTCCCTTAAGTCAAGACCCGGGTTGGAAGTCGGGGACGGAATTCTCTCCTTTGGATGCGATCGCCCAATGGGTTCGCCTAGAAATGTATCGCGAACCCGTTCGCCTCAAAGATGAAATCATCCGTTGGCTCAATCCTATCCCATCCATGAGACCTCTAAACTGATGTTTCCCTCATCCCTGTTCCTATCTGGGACTGACCTCTGCTCGATAAAGCAGCTTCTCCCCTTGGCGATATCCGGTACTGCGGACTCTCACAAGTTCACCGGGTTGAGCCATTCCCTCCCGTAACTGATGCTGCTGGGGATTGTATGGAATCTCTGACCCTACGGAGGCGATCGCCTCCACTCCCCATTCTTGCAGCAACCGTTCCACCGGATGCAACAACGGCAGCAACCGCACCGCAGGCAACTCCGGATTTTGGGTAGCAGCATAAGCGGCAGTAGGCCAGTTCCGCAACCAAGACTCTAAAATATCTAAACTGGTGAGTTGAAATTCCTGCAACAGCGTCTCCCGTTGCTGCTGCATCTGCATTTGGAGGCGATCGTATTCCGCTTGCACCGTGGAACTTTGCTCACGGGGTTCTGCGGCTTCCACTCCAGCACATCTCACTAATAACTCGGATAGGGTGACTTGTAGCACATTAGCCAACATCAGCAAGGGTTCGACACGCATCTGCAACGCCTTTCCTTCACGCAGTTGTCTCACCTGCCAGTGAGACACCCCCGCTTGACGAGCGAGCGATCGAAAGCTGGAGATTCCCACCTGTTGCATTAACCCTTGTAATTGTTGGCTGGCGTCTGGAGTATCACTCATGAGTTCGAGTTGATCAATGTAATGTAATCTTGGTCATCATATTATAAACCGCGAAGAAACGACTGAAGTCGTTACTACGAACAGTAGATTTCCCCTGTTTGTAGTAACGACTTCAATCGTGATCTCCTGTAGGTGTTCACTCACCTAAATACCCGATTTCTAGTTTCGGGTTGGCAAAGTTTAACCGATGTTTTATTCTTCTAGTAGACTTCTTAACATCCAAGCGGTTTTTTCATGAATGTGCATCCGCTGGGTTAATAAATCAGCGGTGGGTTCATCGTTTGCTGCATCAACGGTGGGGAACACAGAACGAGCAGTCCGTACTACGGCTTCTTGTCCTTCTACTAACAACTGAATCATCTCTTTGGCTTTCGGAACCCCGAGAGTTTCTTCAATGGAGCTTAATTGACTAAACTCGGTGTAAGTGGCGGGTGCAGGATATCCCAAGGCCCGAATCCGTTCGGCGATCGCATCTACAGCTAAAGCCAATTCGGTGTATTGGGTCTCAAACATCACGTGCAAGGTCTGGAACATTGGGCCGGTAACGTTCCAATGAAAATTATGGGTTTTTAAGTAGAGGGTATAAGTATCGGCGAGGAGTCGTGATAATCCTTCGGCGATTTCTTGCCGGTCTTGTGCATTAATCCCGGTATTGATTTTTGACCCTTTGTCTTTCTCTTTATCTTTATCTTTGTCTTTGTCTTTATCTTTTCCCATGATTCGGTCTCCTTTAGAACGAGTCTGTTGTTAACAGGATTACTAGAGTGTCGGTACAGTCGGGTTAGAAATCGGGTTTCTTAATAACACTCGGCTGGCACGGGAACAAAGAAAGGTTGAGTAACCTGGTAATCGTCCCATTGATCCAATACTGTACCGCCTCTATTGGACACATCGACTCAGGCTAGGTGCATTTTTAGCACCGATCGCGGAGCACGACGGACATTACAGCGAATGGTTTTATGGCCTAGGCGTTGACAAGCCTCATAGCGATGACAACCAGAAAAGCCGTAATATTCCCCTTCTACTTCTAACACGTCAATTGGTTCTAGTAGTCCGATTTCTTGGATGGACGCCATCAGCTTCTGTACTTTTTGTAAGTCATTCTGGCGCGGTAAGGGACGCCGAATCTTGGCGATCGGGATTTCTTCGACTCTCATAGTTGTGATTTCTGAGTTTTTGGTGGCTTTCTTATATCATAGTCGGAATGAGTATGAGTTGCAACAATGAGATGGGGGGATTGGGGAGGATTGGGGAGATGGGGAGGATGGGGGAGATGGGGAGGATGGGGGGGATTGGGTGGAAAATGGGTTGAAAGTTGGGGGGGATTTTGACCAGAATAAGAGGGGATAAAATTAATGATTGCCTTCCGGGGCGATCGCCCAGTTCGAGATTGAGGGAGTGAAATTCTTGCTGGGTGAGGAAAATTAGGCCATTGTCGAGAGTTTAGAGCGGATATTAAAAGGAAACAGAAGGGGATCGAACGGTGAAATCAACAGCATATCAAGAACAGAATCTGGGGGTTCATGTCCCAATGGTCAGCGATCGCCTATTTTTGGCTCCCAGTCCAGGTACAGGGGGATCGAAACCGACTCCTGTCACCCCAGCAGCAAAACGGTTGGGGGGCCAATGGTTCGGGCGGATATCTGGGTTAATGTTTACGATTCTGTGCTTTTGGAGCGTTCCTGGGGAAGTCGTCCGCGCAAATCAAGTTGAGAATCGAGAACTACAGATTGGGGTAGTGCAGCGGTTTGGCAGCAAACCCACCGATAAGCTGATTCTGAAAGCCGTAGAAGGCGATCGCCTCTATGTCCGGTTTGAGGGGGGTGATGGGACGCCTCAAACCCAGGAAGTGACCGAGATGCAGCTAGAAATCATCATGAAACCCCTTGCCGAACCCATCCTCGAAGAACGGCTGGTGTTGAGTACCCATCGCAGTTTCGAGAATGCGGAACAGAATGCCGATGAATGGCGCAAAAAGGGGATTGAGGTAGAAATTGCTCATCCGGGACGTTGGCAAGTTTGGGCCAAGCGGGAGGTTTATGGGACTCCGTTACTGCGACGGTTGTTGCTGCAAAGTCTGCAAGCGCAAGGATATGAAACGGCGTTTTTAGATACGGCAATCCTTCAGCAGAAACCCCAACCCAGTTGGGTCTTTGAGGGGTTCCGCTATAATCGCGATCGCCTAGAGATTTGGGCCCGTAGCGATCGGATTCAGGTGAGTCGAGAAAAAGAGGATCGTAACCCCATACTGTATCCTGGGACATTGCGAGTCCAGCCGAATGCCTACGGGAGCTTTACCCTGGTGAATAAAGTCCCCATCGAAGACTATTTACGGGGAGTTGTCCCCCATGAAATTGGGGCAGAAGCGCCTTATCCGGCAGTAGAAGCTCAGGCGATTATTGCCCGAACCTACGTCCTACGGAACCTGCGACGATTTGCGATCGATAATTACGAGTTATGTGCCAATACCGAGTGTCAGGTTTATAAAGGAATTGGCGAGACTTGGGACCGTTCCGATCGCGCGATCGCCGCTACAGCGGGAAAAGTGCTCACTTATAACAATGAATTAATCGACGCCCTGTATTCCTCCACCACCGGGGGGATCACCGCGCCTTTCCAGGATATGTGGGATGGAGCCGATCGCCCGTATTTGAGAGCGGTCCTCGACTCCGTAGGCAACGTCTGGGATTTATCTCGCTACAGTTTAGCCAACGAACAAAACTTCCGCCGATTTATTACCTTGGACAAAGGATTTAATGAAGAAGAATGGGATGTATTTCGGTGGCGCGAAGTTAGCAGTCTGGCGCAAATGAACAAAAATCTTAAAGATTATTTGCAAGAGAAGCAGCATCCCCAGGCCAATTTCCAGACCATTCAGGCAGTGGAAGTGGTGGAAAGAAGCAATGCCGGTCGAGCGATCGCCGTCAATGTGACTACAGACCAGGGTTCGGTCAGACTGGTTAAAGATGAAATTCTCCGCGCATTCTGGGCCCCCTTAAGTACCTTTTTTTACCTAGAACGGATGTATGGAGAGGATAAAAGCTTTAAGGGATATGTCTTTGTCGGAGGCGGATTTGGACATGGGGTGGGATTAAGCCAAAGCGGTTCCCATCGACTTGCGAAATTAGGATGGACCAGCGATCGCATTCTTCAGTTCTACTATCCCGGCACCGAAATTGAACCCGTTTCTGAGGAGATTATCTTTTGGCGCGATCCCTTAGCCACAACCGAGGAGGGTTAAAACCGGCGCTTGTTGTTGGCACTCTCGGACTGAGCCCACCGCCTCAGAACAACAATAGGGGCGCACCGTTTGTTGTGCGCCCCTACTTCTTGAAAATGAGAAAATTTTAAGGGGGGGAGTTCTCTTAGTAGAGTTCTTCCTCTTGATGAGTCAGAATCGTACAGTCAGAACTCGGGTAAGCCACGCAGGTTAAGACATAACCGGCTTCAATTTGGTCATCATCTAAGAAAGACTGGTCAGACTGATCAACGGTGCCGGAGGTAATTTTGCCTGCACAGGTAGAGCAAGCACCAGCACGGCAGGAATAGGGCAGGTCGAGCCCTTGTTCTTCCGCAGCATCCAGAATGTAGGTATCATCCTCCACTTCAATGGTTTGATTGAGACCTTCGGCTTCGTTGATTAAGGTGACTTTGTAAGTTGCCATTTAGTGATCTTCTCCAGATAATCGACAGGCTTATAAGTTTTGCTAATGCAGAGGTCACGCCTTGATTAACGCGCCAGTCTGCGGGTAGGATCAGCCTTTCTCTGATAGTAGGGGAAAAATTCAAGGTTGCAACACCCTGGGGGACCTTTATACCAACAAAATTTATTATAAAAATTTCTAATTTAATCCTGATTACTTATACCTAAAGAAGGCCCCACCCCAAAATCAGGGTGGGTATCCAGCGGGCAAAAGTTAGAGTAGTATCGATTCTGATGAATTGGCAAACTCAGACCGTGACGACATCCTCTAGTCCCAGTAAGAACCGATCGCCCTCCCGGGTCCTGCTCACCGAACTCCCAATCCGAGTGGGTCTGATCGGCACAGGTTTCGTCGCCAAACTCCGAGGGCAAACCCTACAAGAGGATGAGCGATCGCGCTTAGTGGCGGTGGCAGGACATACGCCTGAAAAAACCGAGGAATTTGCCCAACTCCATCGGACTACGGCGATGAACTCCTGGCAAGACTTAATCGCCAGAGGGGACCTGGATCTGGTGATTATTTGCAATATCAATCGCGATCGCGGTGCCATCATTCGCGCGGCCCTCTTAGCCGATTGCCATGTCGTCGTTGAATATCCCCTCTGTCTGGATCCGGCAGAAGCGGAGGACCTGCTCGCCTTAGCCGACGCAAGGCAACGGCTGCTTCATGTGGAACATATTGAACTATTAGGGGGAGTTCATCAGGCCCTGAAACAGTCCTGGTCTGAAGTGGGGGAGGTTGCCTATGCCCGCTACAGTACCTTAAATCCCCAAAGGTTTGTCGGGCGCAAGTGGAGCTATAACCGAGAATTGTTGGGCTTTCCCTTGACTGCGGCCCTCTCGCGGCTGCATCGCCTGACGGATGTTTTGGGCCAAGTCGCGACGGTAAGCTGTCAAAGCCGGTTTTGGGACGTACCCACAGAACCGGAGTATTTTCGGGCTTGTTTATGTAGCGCTCAGTTACGCTTTACCAACGGGGCGATCGCCGAAGTCCTCTATGGTAAAGGAGAAATCTTTTCCGCCAGCGAGCGAAAATTAGAAGTGCATGGAAGTCAGGGAACCTTGATATTTGATGGAGATCAGGGTCAACTGGTGCGAGATGGTAACAGTACCCCCCTGGAAGTAGGGACCCGACGGGGATTATTTGCCAAAGATACCCAGATGGTCCTTGATCATTTAACCCAGGGAACCCCATTATATATTGACCCCAGGGCCAGTCTCTATAGCCTCAAAGTTGCGGATGCTGCTCGCCTAGCCTCTGAAACCGGAAAGACGATCGCCTTACAGGAAGAGTCTGAACCCAATCTTTAAAGGGGCAGTAACTGGAAGGGAGGGCAAGATAGCGATCGCCCACTCATGATCCCCCAGTTCCGGCTAGGATAAAAGAGACACTCTTAGGTTTGTCTTTTTTGATGCTAATAGAATAGATAAATAGATAACCGTCACCATTCCAATCTGCAATCAAAGGGAGTTAATATGGGCGCGAGTCTCCAACAAATCGCCGATTATCTTGACAACCGAGCTTGGCAATATGAGGTCGATCCAGAACATCATCGGATTATCACCGGCGTCCAAGCAGAAAACCTGGAAAGTTTTCCCATCGTGATTCAACTTGATGAAGATGGAGAATTTTTTAAGTTGTTTGCGCCGAAAGTTTTATCGGGAATTAGCAATCATCCTTACAAAGAGTCAATTCTTCAGACCATGCTCTGCATTTCCTGGGAAACCAAAATGCTGCAATGGGAATATGACCCGACCGATGGAGAAATCCGAGCCATTATTGAATTTCCCTTAGAAGATTCCCAGTTGACCGAGAGACAATTTAATCGGTGTTTGAGTGGATTAATTCAAATCGTAGATGATATTGCCATGCCTCGGCTGAAAACCGTCATGGAAACCGGAAAAGACCCGGGGGATGAAGATATTGGAGAACGGCTGCTGTTAACTTTACAGGAAGAAGCCCCGGGACTATTAGACTTATTAGAAAAAGCGATGCAAGCGCGGAAAAAACGCGGAATTTTGCCGTCGGATTATTTTTGAATGGGGAAGGCGATAGGACGTTGACAACGGCGATCGCGCATTCATGAGATCAATGCGATCGCCTGGGCTGATTCTAAAGATTAACGGGTGCTGCTTTATCGGCCTAGGAGATTCGGAATACCTTCACACCCTCCCGGGACCGTTGCTCGGGTTTTGGACCCGCCCCAGGCACAAATATAATACCGTTGACTCTCAGACATCCGCTCAACTTTAGAGAAATTGGCATTTTCAATGACTGCGCCGGTATGTTCCCCGGTTTGATAATTGGGGCGTTTGGTCCGACTGCGCGGGGAAGCGGTTTCTACAGGTCCGTAGAAGAACCGGGTCGAGTTGATGTCCGAACCAGAAAGGTTGGCTTCGTACAAAATAGCCCGGGAGAGATTGGCTTTGACTAAATCGCACTTCTGGAGATCCGCGCGCACGAGATTGGCTTCGCTTAATTCAGTCCAGCGCAGATCCGTGCCAGAGAGGTCAGAACCGGCTAACATAACGCCCAAGGCGATGACGCGGACCCCATCTGTCCGGTCCTCTGCATACCCTCCATCCCCATCGAGAATGGGACGACCGAGATGGCGATCGCGCATCAGGGGGGTTAAGAGCCTAGATTGGGAGAGAAATCGGATAATTTTGGCTTTCCCTTCACTATCCACACTGGCGAGAATTGCAGCAGTCCGACCTTCGGCGATCGCCCGTTCTTGAGGCCAGTCTTCGAGTAATCCTTCTTCATTTAAAGCTAAGTCAGATACCCCTTGAAAGTAGGTATCAATCGTTTGCTGTTGGGTAATCCGGTTTTGCTGAATGGTCAGTTCTTTGGAAATGACATACTGTCGCCATGCCACATAGACGGCGATAATGGCAATCAAAATTTGACCCAACGCACCGACAATTTCACCAACCGCCCCGATCGCCTCCCAGTTAATCTGGATATTCCGGCTTCCCGGTTCCTGATTGGAGCCACTGAGCATCAGCAGGCCGATGATCCCCGTTAGTAGCCCCACAAACGCAATTACAACGGCCCGCCAAGGGTTAGGAACTAACTGGATCCAAATCCGGCTCCAGTTCGGCCAAATGATTCGCAGAGAAATTGCAAAAGTAGCAACCGCACCGGCGAACCCAAGTAAGATATTATCGATCGCCAAACCGAAGACCATCAGGGTGATCGCCATTAACACTAGAACTCCCCCAGGGCTAGATCTGGGGTTGTCCTCCAAAGGGGGTAAACTGAGCGCCGAAAGTTGTGTCCTCCCCAGGTTCTGTTGGTATTCATCCAACTCGGCTAATGCCTCCGATGGGCTTAAGGGTTCTACGATGACACCATTGTTCCTTGGATTGCGATCGCGTTCTGGGGTGGCACTCCCTACGGTCCCTCTCAATTGTTCGGGAGTAAGGGAATTGTTTCCTCGCTCTGAAGGGTTAACTGAAGAGGAGTTGTCGCTAGGGTTGGGGTTGGACGAGTTAGGGCTTGGCTCAGGGTTCATGGTTTTGAGAAGGTAGAGGAAGCTACTACCGTGCAAGAAGATTGGAATAGCCCTGAAGGGCTTTGTAGAAAATTGTACCTAACCTGGGCATGATCTGGGTTGACCTTTTGGAGTAGGGAGAGTGGAGAGGACTCAGGGGTGATCCCCAATCTGGGACTCGGCGATCGCCCGCTGGAAAACAGGGAGAGAGTTGAAAGATGCACCCGGTTGTGATCTGTGCCATTAAAGGCTACATTTTTTCACTCGGGTGGCTAAAAATGACCATAATCGCCCGCGTCGTCCCCAACTCGGGAGATGTCCGGCGGGTGCGGTGATATCAAAGGTCAAATCACTATAAGAGACCCATTCGTTATCTCGTCGCCATCCGAGGCGATCGCTCAATTGTTCGTAGTCCCCTGCGATTTTGCTCCAGATCTGTCTTTGAATGCTCCAGCCAAAATGTCCATTGCTGTATTCAGTCCAGAGGCGATCGAGGGTGCGCAGATCTCGGCAGGGAAAATGTTTGACATCTTCTATGTTGAGGCGGCCTTCTGCCTCTCGACCTGCAACTCTAAGCATTAGGGTATCGGTTTCGCGATCGGCTTCTTGCCATTGACCCGCAGCTAACAGATTCTCTAGGGTCGTATAGTCCATTCCCACCGCTGATAGGGAACTGGCGATTTCTGGGATGGCCGCTGTCAAGTCAGGCGATTGGGGGGACAAATCCGCTGGCCCATCGGAGAGTAATTCTAACCACGCCTCAATCGACTGGGGACGATTTTCCGGGACTAATGCCAACCCTTTGAGGATTGCCGTATTGACGCGATCGCTCACCGTTTGATTGAGGGTCTGGGGGGGAAGTAAGGGATCGGTTTGGGTTTTCACCCAACTGCGATCGCGAGAACTGGCCGATGGGGGGACTTTAGCCGTTAATAGCGCATATAAAGTAGCCGCTAACCCATATACATCGGTATAAGCGCCGCGTAATGCCCGGAGATCATACTGTTCCAGAGGGGCAAATCCCCGCGACCCTTGTTTAGGATGAATATCTACCCCATCCTGGGAAAACTCCTGAGCTAATCCAAAGTCAATCAACACCGCATCAGAGCGTTCTTTTCGCAAGACAATATTCATCGGCTTAACATCTCGATGTAAGAACCCTTGTTGATGGACCAGGGACAAAGCATCCGCGATTTGATATGTATAAAATAAAGCTTCCCGTTCAGATAATCGGCCTTTTTGCTTCACCAACCGAGCGAGGGGTGTGCCATCAATATATTCAAGCACCATGCAGCAGAGGGAGTCCGTATCAATCACCTCTTCCAGTCGCACAATACTGGGATGAATGCACCGTGACAAACAGTCCGCTTCCTTGAGAAATTCTTCCTTATATTTAGCGAGTTCTTGAGTAAAGCGAGCTTTTCGTCCCAAGGTTTTAATCGCAAAAGGGCGATCGCGATCGTCCCGAGCTAAATAGGTAATCCCAAACCCGCCTTGGCCGAGTTGGGATTCGATGGTGTATTTACCGTTGAGTAATTGTTCTCCGGGTTGCCAAGCCATAAGTCGTTGCTCTTGATTAGTATCCGATATTGTAATTGCACCGCCATAAAAATAGCCACCCATCTAGCAATGTTGAGCGAGTGGGTGGCCTATAGTAGTCAACCGGGGCTTGAGTCGCTTAGATTAGCCCCAATTGTCCAGAGGGTGGCGATCGCCGCCGCCCTCTTTGTGAGTCACGTTATACCACGGCGGGTTCTTCAGGTTGTTGGAAACCGGAACCGTAGGCGTAGTTGAACGCTTGGACGTTTGTCACTTCCGTGATGGAGCTGGCGCTGTAGAACTGAATCAAGGCTTCAGCATTTTGAGTTTTCAGTGCATTCACATCCAGACCAGCAGAGGGCGCTAACCCCGCTTCTAATCCGGCACTGAACATATACTGTAGGATTTGTGAGTAGCTGACTTGTTCGAGGGAGGTCGCACCGGAGGTCGCACCGGCCCAGGCCAGCAGGGCTTGTGCTGAGGCCGAGCCTTCTGCCAGATAGGACTCAAAGTTAACCAACTCCGATGGATTTTGACCCTTTTCTAACCCAGCACCAGTTATATAGTCAAAGGCTTCATCGTTCGAGATTTCGCCGTTGGCATCGACGTCAATTTGTGCCTTGTCTTGTTCCAGCACTGTGGCATATTCTGTCTTATACCACTCTAAGTCAATCACAGCAGAGGTGTTGAACCCTTGAGTGATACCTTCAGTCGTCATGAAGTCGTAAACTTGCTCACCACTGATGTTGAACACATTTTCGAGGCTGTAGTTCGCCAGGATTTTATCTGAGAACTTCTCAGTATAGTAATCCATTTCGACAAATGGGGTGATATCAATGCCCAGTTCAGAGGCTTCATTGAACATGAAGGAAACGATATCCGACTTGCTGAAGACGCCCGAGGTAGCGGCAGCACCAGCGATTTCCAGGAGTTTAGTCCCATATTGCTCGACAAATCCTTCCACATCAACCGGGGTTAAGGAGAAGTCTTCTGTCGAAGCAAACTTGCCGTAAGCAAATTCTAGGATTTGCGCATCGGTGATTTGGTCAGCGGTGACTCCAAACTGGCCTGCGATTTCCGCTGCATACTGAGTCTCGATGAACTCGAAGTCAATCTCACTAGAGAGACCGCCATAGAGGTAGTCCAGAACCAGTTCTTGCTTGAGGTCAACCACGGTGCTCACTTCGATATTGTAGTGACGCGCCAGGTCAACGCTGAACTCTTGCTTGAGGTAATCAACATCGACATACTTAGTGAGGTCGATTCCTTGTTTCAAGCCTTCAGTGAGAGCAAACTTGATGATTTGCTTATCGCTCAGGGAGTTCACATCGAACTCACCCCCCTCGTCGAGGGCTCCACTGAGTTTCAGAGAACCACTCTTGAGCTTGATGGAACCGCTCTTGAACTTAGCAGAACCGCTCATGGATTTCAATGAGCCAAATGAGCCGCTCTTACCGAGCTTGAAGGAACCGCTCTTGACTTTAACGGGCTTGCTTTCACCGCCGTAGAAGGCGGTTAATGCCTCAGTGTTATCGGTCACATAGGCGGTAATATCGATCGCACTCAGTTTGAGTTCTTCAACCGCTAAGACAGCCTTGAACTCTTCGCTGTAGGCAACCTGAAGCACTTGTTCCACGCTCAAGGACGCGCCTTCGGTGAGGGTGATTTCTAATCCGGTCAACAGTTCAGTTTGTTGAGCCTCAGTCAGTTGCTCGAACTGGTAGGCGAGGAAGTTGACATCAAGTTTGGAGAAGTCGCTGCTGACCCAGTTGAGAACCGCTGCGCTGTCGAGAGCGGCAACTTCCTCTACGGTGATGCTCAGGGATTCGGCGATCGCCAGACCATAAGCCTCTTTAATGTATGTCGTTTCCACGAATCCATCTAAGGTCAGACCGAGTGCCACGCCTTCTTTGAGCATGAACTTCTCGATTTGCTTGCTATCAATTTCGCTGAGTTTGTCAACTTCGATACCCAAGGCATTGGCGATCGCCTCACCATTGGCTTCTACATATCCGGCCACATCAAAGGCGGACAGTTTGACCGTTTCTAAGCTTTCCTGTGCATACAGGTACTCAACAATTTGCAGCTTGGTCAATTGGCTCACATCGGTGATTGTAGCCCCTTGAGCGGTCACTGCTGCCAGGATCTCTTCACCCAAGGTAGCGCGGATGTACTCGATATCAGCAACCTCAGTGGCACAGCCAAACTGGAAGTCGAGGACCAGTTCACTGTTCAGGGTTTCCACTTCCGTGAGTTCAATGCCGTAGTATTCCGCCAGGAGGGCAGCATTTTGGTCACGATAGAGTTCGATATCTTCTGCGGCTACGAACGCAGACAGGTCGATGCCCATTTTCCAAGCGCCCTCTGTCATGTAGCTGACAATCTGGGCGGAAGTGACCTCTTCGATAGTGGCAACACCGTAGAAGGTCAGGAGTTGGCTGGAAATCGTGGCGTCAGCGGTAATCGCTTCTAGGTTGAAAGCAGACAGACTGGTATATCCGGCTTCCCAACCTTCGCTGAAGATGTAGAACTGGAGTTCTTTACCGCTCAGGTCTTTGACTGCCTTGCCGTCAGCGGTGACTTGTTCGCCGTATTTCAGCTTAAAGTAGTCCGTATCGACGAAGGGAGCAGCATCACCGAACAGGAAACTGACCACTTGTTCAGCGGTGATTTCAGTAATCGCGGTAAGTTCAAAGGTGGCAACGAGAGCCGCCTCGAAGGTGCTTTGATAGTAGGAGACATCAATATATTCGCTAACTTCCAGTCCTTGGGCGATCGCCTCGGTAACCATGAAGCTGTAAATTTCATGCTGGCTGAGGGTTTCAACCGACTCTACGCTGTAGAACGCCTTCAGTTCTACTTCATATTGTACGCTGAAGCCTTCAATATCGAATGGAGAAGTCTGTAAACCAGCATCCTTCCCTTCGTTGCAGGCATAAGCTTTCACCTGATCGTCACTGAGGTCTTCCCCAGTAGCGGCCTCGTCACCCAACAATTCTTTGGCGTAGGCATCAAGTTCTACGGTGTAGGTCGTGCGATAGTATTTCAGATCGATCACAAACTCACCGCTACTGAAGACATTATCTAAAACTTCAGGGGTTTCCAGTTCCGTGATACTCGCGACACTGTAAAACTCGCGAATGCTTTCGATGTAGAGCTTCTTGATGTAGCCAACACTGAAGAAGGGAGACGGATTTAAACCAGCTTCGATACCTTCTTTGACAATCAGTTCAAACAGTTCTTGGTTAGACAAGGTGGAGATATCTACACCGAGTTTAGTCCCCAGTTCCGTCAGTTCGGTGCTGTTGACCGATTTGCAGTAGGACAAATCGATTAAGGGAGTCGGGCTAAATCCCAGTTCCAGGGCTTTTTCAAGCAACTCTTCTGAGGTGAGGCTGGAGATTTCTTCCTCGGTCATCCCTTGCTCTAAAAGCTTGGTCTCAACTTGGGTTTTGACCGCAGACTCGAAGTAGCTCAACTTGACGAAGGGGGAAGGATCCAATCCTTCTGCCGCTGCGTATTCTTTGATTTGCTCGGCTTGTTCTGCCGTCAAGTTGTTGAAATCAAAGCCTGTAAACTTTGCTTGGAGTGCCTCTAGGTTATTTTTGACAACGTATTGGAGGTTGAATAACGCAGTCGGTGCAGGAGGCAGACTGGTGGGGTCTTCCGGAGTTTCGCCGGTGGGTTCTTCGGGAGTTTCGCCGGTGGGTTCTTCGGGAGTTTCGCCGGTGGGTTCTTCGGGAGTTTCGTCAGGGGGGTTATTCGAGTTATTACCCGAAGAGACAAAGTTGGGGTTATCAAAGACGATTTGGGGATCGGATCCGTCTTCGGCGTCGTCGCCCTCCTCTTCTTCATCGAGGTCTTCACTACCCCCTTCGAGGCCACCGCTGCCCTCATCGAGGTCATCGCCACTACCCTCATCTAGGTCATCGCCACTGCCGCTGAGGTTGTCGCCGCTACCCTCGCTCAGGTCATCGCCACCGGCACTGCCTAAGAGTTCTTGACCTTCAGCGCTACCGAAGAAGGCGAACAGTTGCTCGATGCTGATTTCCGAGAAGCTGCTGACACTGAAAATGCTCGTCAACTGCGAACCAAAGATAGATTCCAGACTGCTGAAGCTGAAGGATTCAGAGGTTTGCAATCCTTGGACGAAGGCCACATTGATCGCATAAGAGATGAGCTCAAATCCACTCACGGCGGAGAGTTCGCTCACGTTGAAGAAGCTTTGAATGTTCTCACTATTGGCTTCGGCAAGAACTTTGAGGTCGATCAAGGGGTGGATCTTGCGCTTTTCTTTCAGGCCAAATTTAAACAGGTGTTCAGTGGCGGTAATTTGACCTGCGGCTACAGCTTCTGCAACATCGGTATTTTGCTGGAGATAATATTCAGCATTGAAGAAGGAGCTAAACTGGCGGTTTTCTTTCCAGCCAAACTGCAGGAAGTGACCCCAAGCGGTAATTTTACCCTCGGCGACCGCTTGCTGAACATCGGCGTTAAAGGCTTCGTATTCTTCAGCTTTGAATAAGGCATGGGCGACCCGTTTCTCGAACTGGCCGTGACGCACAAAGTGACCAAATGGGGTGATTTCACCCGCTTCGACGGCTTCTTTAATGTCTTCGTTATTTTCGACGTAGCCTTTGAAGTCGATAAAGGCGTTGCAACTGCGCTGTTCTTTGATCCCGAATTGGGCGAAGTGGCGAATCGCAGTGGTTTCTCCACGCATGACCGCTTCTAAGACACCTGGGTTGTCGGACAGATAGTGGGCTTCATCAAATAAGCCGGACTCTTCGACCTCTTGGATGGTTTCGGCGATTTCTTCTTCTTCGGTTACGGCAGTAGTTTGCACCATCTGTTCCCCTTCGGTGACGGGGCTCTCTTCTGCGATCGCGTCATCTTCTGTATCTTCTTTGGGAATGGAGGTGGTGGCGATCGGGTCACCGTCGGTCAGGCTGTCAGCTTCGGCGGTAACTTCATCAGTGCCTTCTTCTGTGGGGGCATTGGTTTCGGTGCCATCGTCCACAACAGAGGTCATCGAGATGGGGTTATTTTCCATGATGGTGCCATCTTCTGCGATCGTCACCAGATCACCTTGTACAATGATGCCATCTTCTGGGGTGGCTTCACCTTCGGTCCCTGCTTCTGGAATGGAGGTGGTTGCGATCGGGTCATTTTCCATGATGGTGCCATCTTCTGGAGTTGTATCGGCTTCGGTGCCATCGTCCACAACAGAAGTCATGGTCATCAGCTCTGGATTACTGACGATGCCATCTTCTGCAGTTGTCTCGGCTTGGGTACCGTCGTCCACAAGAAAACTCGTGGCTATTAGGTCCGCATCGCTCATAGTGTCATCTCCTGCGGTTGTTCCATCGGCTGTGGCTTCTTCCGTTACAGGTTCTCCCGGAGTCGCTTCCGTTGTCTCCACAGTGGCTTCCAGTGGTGCTGTTTCCTCGGGGGTTTCGCTTGTTACCACGACGGCACTATCATCAGTTGCTGTGGCTTCTGGGTCAGTGGTGGTGCTGTTTACTTGTTCGAGTAATTCTGCTTGGGTCAACATAAATGAACTCCAGTGTTTGAGAGTCAATAAAAGGTCGGAGAACTGCGTCCTGGAAACCGAAGACGGGGTTTCCCATTTCCGGGACTGATTTCGCTATAGATGCTCCCTATAATAGGTAGGGAGTCCCTGATTTAGAATGTTTATTTTGCCTAGATAGTTTGAGGACATCTTGAGCATCATTCTTAATTTGAACGAGGGAATTTTCTAATTTAATAATGATGTCCACTTCTAAACACCCCGGATTGTATCCTGACTTACTGCTGATTACGCGGTACATCAAGGAAAGACAAGATTTTGATTTTCCTTGTTCCCTTGTTTGACATTTGCCAAATGCAGGATGTTCCCGTTAATGGCTTAGACTTGATTATTCCGGGAATGTTTCCGAGGGTTGAAATTTATTTCTTTTGAGCAACCGCCCTAAAAATTAAATTGAAACCCTGCCCGCCGTCGAAATTCATAAACCATACGTTTTACCTTACCCAATAGAAGCACCTCTTGCCTTCCGTATTTTTGCGGATTTTACAACTTTTTATTTTTTGTTTAAATCATCAAAGAAAGTCAAAAAAATTGTTGAAACTTCCACTCTTATTTAGTGAATGCGATGGGAGAGTCCGCTCCCTGCCTGGTCTGAACCAAGACTCTGGCAGGGAGTTACCCTTCATAATTTGGGAAATTTTTATTTACGAGAAAAGTTAATAATTCATGAAAATTTAGACCTTGGACATCCTTGAAAGGAAGTCCCGATCAATACGGCTAATTTAAGAGTTAGGGGAATTTTAGGGTTGTGGGAAGGTATAAAAATCCTAATCTTTTCAGTCAAATATTACTTTTAAAGAATTCAGTAATTTCCGTAAAAACTTGCAAATTAAAAAATATTGACTTAAGAAAATCTGCAAGTTAAAAAATAAATTAATTTGGGAACCTGAAATAAAGGGAGGGTTGTCTAGGGATGACTTTTAAAAAACTTTCCCCTAAAACTTATTAAAATACCCGAGAATTGAAAGAGTTAGTCAATTTTAATCTTTATTAAAATCTTTTTAAATTAAATCCCTGAACTGCCCCCTAAGTGAACTTCACTTAAGTCCCTAGAATAAAATACAAATGGGGTTAAAACTAATTTTTTCCCGATTAGGGTAGAAATCTATCATCTTAGAAGTCAGGGATTCAGCGTTAACTTGAACTAAGTACATTTAATAAGGGCTATAATTTAGAGAAAGGGTTGAGGTCGGATTTTTAGTCACTCCGAAATCGAGACGTCTCCCTTGGGGGATGGGTTCCCTATTTTCCGGATACCGGGAAAAATGTGGGAAAGTGCCGGTTTGAGTTTCAAAGGAGAAGGGGGTTCATTCATTCTCGACTGCCCTAAAATCCTCCAGTCTAACGGGTGAGAAAAATACGCGCCTTTTGTAGTAAGGGTTGTACGGTGATGTGTCGTCAGTCGCCGCTGACTCATATTTCGATGTTGTTAACCTTAATCGCCACTTTTTCCCTTTTAAATACTGATCTGGAAACTCACTCAAATTGAGTGAGGTTTAAATCTTCCTCAGAGAAAATTCCCGGTAAAAAATACCGGCGTTTTCCAGATAGTTTAAATCATAATCAGAGAAAATTTTGTAGAGAGGAGGGGTGCGATCGCACCCCTCCTCTCCCGCAATATCCGATTCCCTTAAATTACTCCGGGGAATAAGCTTCCATCGGTAAACAAGCACAGACTAAATTCCGATCGCCATAGGCATTATCAATCCGTCCCACCGAAGGCCAAAATTTGTGTTCTCGCGTCCAAGGGGCCGGAAATACTGCCTGTTCCCGACTATAAGGACGATTCCACTCCGAGGCGATCGCCACCATTGCGGTATGCGGCGCATTCTTCAAGGGATTATTCTCCCCATCCATCTTCCCCGCCTCGATCGCCCGAATCTCCTCGCGAATCGCAATCATGGCCTCACAGAAGCGGTCCAACTCCTCCTTAGACTCACTTTCCGTCGGTTCCACCATAATGGTTCCCGCTACGGGCCAAGAAACTGTAGGTGCATGGAATCCATAATCCATCAAGCGTTTTGCAATATCCTCCACCTCAATTCCTGCGGATTTTTTCAGCGATCGCAAATCCAAAATACACTCATGGGCCACTAACCCCGTTTTCCCCTTATACAACACCGGATAAAACGGGTCTAACCGCTTGGCAATATAATTCGCATTCAAAATCGCCACTTGAGTTGCAGCGGTCAATCCTGCCGAACCCATCATTGCCATATACATCCAGGAAATGGGCAGAATACTCGCACTTCCCCACGGGGCCGCCGAAACCGCCCCGATCGCCTCGTCACTCCCCACCTTCACCACGGAATGTCCCGGCAGAAACGGCACCAAATGGGGCATCACTCCAATCGGACCCATCCCCGGACCGCCACCCCCATGCGGAATACAGAAGGTTTTATGTAAATTCAAGTGACAGACATCGGCCCCAAAATCTCCGGGACGACATAATCCCACTTGGGCGTTCATATTCGCCCCATCCATATACACTTGACCGCCACAATCATGGATAACTTGGCACAGGTCCTTAATCCCCACCTCAAACACCCCGTGAGTCGAAGGATAAGTCACCATCAACGCCGCCAAGTTCTCAGAATGCTTCTGCGCCTTCGCCTTCAGGTCCTCAACATTAATATTTCCATTATCATCACAGGCAACTGGAACCACCTTCATTCCGCACATCACCGCACTTGCGGGATTCGTCCCGTGGGCGGAAGTCGGAATTAAACAGATATTACGATGAGATTCCCCGCGATGTTCGTGATACTGACGAATCACCAACAATCCCGCATATTCCCCCTGGGAACCGGCATTGGGTTGGAGAGAAATTCCGGCAAATCCGGTAATTTCTGCTAACCCCGCCTCCAATTGCTGGAATAATAGTTGATATCCCTGGGTTTGTGCGACTGGGGCAAAGGGATGAATTTTCCCAAATTCCGGCCAAGTGATAGGAATCATCTCTGCTGTTGCATTCAGCTTCATGGTACAAGACCCCAAGGGAATCATCGAAGTCGTGAGAGATAAATCCTTGGATTCCAAGCGATGCAGATAGCGCAACAGTTCCGTTTCGGAGTGATAGCGATTAAACACCGGATGCGTGAGATACTTACTCCGGCGGGCAAAGGTCGAGTCAAAGCTGCTATTCACCTCGGTTGCCAATTGTTCCACTGTAAACGGCAACGGTTCCCCACTAGCGAAAATCTGCCAGAGATTCTGTAAGTCTTCCAGGGTGGTGGTTTCATCTAAACTAATTCCCAGGGTCGTCTCATCCAGAACCCGGAGATTAATCTGATGATTCGCTGCTGCTGCGAGAACTTGTGACTGGGATTTTGTGCCCAAATCAACCCGCAAGGTATCGAAAAAGGGTTCAGAACCGAGATTGTATCCCAGACGGTTTAATCCGGCGGCTAAAATTACGGTAAGATGATGGACGGTTTGAGCGATTCGTTTAATTCCACTCGGTCCGTGATACACAGCATACATGGAGGCAATCACCGCTAACAAGACTTGGGCGGTGCAAATATTGCTGGTTGCTTTTTCCCGACGGATATGCTGTTCGCGGGTTTGCAGGGCCAAGCGTAAGGCGCGATCGCCATTCACATCCTTAGACACGCCCACAATTCGTCCGGGTACCTGCCGTTTATACTCGTCCCGCGTCGCAAAATAGGCCGCGTGTGGTCCCCCATAGCCCAAAGGGACTCCAAACCGTTGGGTACTTCCTACGGCAATATCTGCCCCAAATTCGCCGGGAGGAGTGAGTAATGCCAGACTCAAAATATCCGCTGCAACCGAAACAACTGCGCCAGCAGTATGCGCTTGTTCCACAAATTCCCGATAGTCATAAACCGCCCCATCGGTTGCCGGATATTGTAACAACACTCCAAATACCGGGCGATCAAACTTAAATTGTCTAGGATTGCCGACAATTACCTCAATCCCTAGGGGTCTAGCGCGAGTTTGAACCACTTCAAGGGTTTGGGGATGACAATCCTCACTGACAAAATAAGCATTTGCCTTCGTTTTGGACAACCCATAACTCAGAGTCATTGCTTCCGCTGCTGCCGTCGCCTCATCCAGCAGCGAAGCATTGGCAATTTCCAATCCCGTCAAATCCACAATCATCGTCTGGAAATTCAGCAGGGCCTCCAATCGTCCTTGGGCGATTTCTGCCTGATAGGGAGTGTATGCCGTGTACCACCCCGGATTTTCTAGGATATTCCGCTGAATTACTGGCGGCGTGATGCAATCATGGTATCCCATGCCAATAAAGGACCGGAACAGTTGATTCTGGGAGGCGATTTGTTTGAGTTGGGTTAATGCTGCGGTTTCGCTGAGGGGTTGCGGCAGATTCAGGGGAGTATTGCGGCGAATCCGACTGGGAATCGTAGACTCAATCAGGAAATCCAGACTGGAAAACCCGACTTCCTGTAGCATTTGTTCAACTTCCTCTGAGGAGGGTCCATTGTGTCGGTGAACAAAGGCATCAGGGGTCATAATCGGTGGAGATTCGGGAGTAGGCGGAGACTGTCTGACTAAATCTGTGTCGTTCACGGTTGTCTCGAAATTTAGCATGAGTTAGGGAATTGGGGAGAGGTTTTTAACAGGGAGGAGGGAGGGCGCACCGTGGTGCGCCCCTACAACGTCACCGGAAGCATGATTACTCTGAAAATTTCTTATATCGGTTCCGGATGGGGGCTGATATTAGCAATTCAGACGGCAGTCGGCAAACCCACAGCTATTCTCCTTCTACTTGGGCGCGATATTCATTCGCGGACATCGCATCTTCCAGTTCATCGGGGTCATTAACACGCACCTTCAGCAACCAACCTTCACCGTAGGGGTCGTCTCCAATCAGTTCTGGGGCTTCAATCACTTCATTGTTCCGTTCTACAATCGTTCCGGATATAGGGGCGTACAGGTCTTCTACTGCCTTAACTGACTCAATCGTACCAAAAGTCGAGCCTTTTTCCAGGGCTTCACTAATATCGGGCAGTTCCACAAATACGATGTCCCCCAGTTGATCCAGGGCAAAGGCACTGATCCCTATGGTAGCAATTTCCCCATCTAGGCGAACATACTCATGGCTATCAAGGTATTTGAGATCTTCAGGATATTCCAGGTTCACGATTATTTCCTCACACTAACTGCACGGGATTTCCCTAATCATAGAAAGGACGCCTCTACAAGGCAATCATAATTGTCGAATTCTGCAAATCTCTCCCTTTTCCGGGGGAACTGGGCTGCGATTTTCTCTGTGTAGGGTAAATTGCTCATATCATAAATCATCTATTTTGTCAATAGCTATTTTTTAAAATTACAGGTTATTAACTTCGTTAATTTGATGTGAGAAAGGAGACGAGTCTTCATCTGGCTGAAAATTTGGGGTTCACCCGCCCCAAGTGAGGTTAATTTTAATCAGCAACAGCCCGAGATTGTTCTGACCCCTTAACCGACCTTAATTGAGGAAAAAGAAAAGACTTGACTAAGAACTGGGCAGAAGTTTTAGGAGGTCTAATTGGCTTCCTAATGGAGTTTTCTTTAAATTGGCGGTGTCTGTTTCATTTAAAAGGGAATATCTTAGGGTTAGAGATTCTAAATGGGGGAGGGCGTTGGAATTAAAGAGTTGTAAATAATGAGAAAGGGGGGTTTTGTGTTCTTCATGGTTTTGAATATAGGTTTCGGAATAGTCGGTAAAATCCAGGGTTTTGAGTTGACTAAAGCAAGTGGATTGGGCTAAATTTAAAATAAAATCTTGCGTATTGTAGCCGGTTTGGATGGTGAGATGTTTTAAGGGGTGAGAATTGCGTTTAAAAAAGGCGGGACTAGGGGCGGAGGGAATGGAGAGTTGTTCTAAATTGGGCATTTTATCCAGAAGTCGCGCGACGATGCCCTGTTCGGCAAATTTACCTATAATGGTGCGATTATGGTGTTGGGGTTGAGTGCCTTGGATCTCTAAAAGTTTCAGGTTTTGATAGGTTCCTTCTCCTCGGGTTAAGGGTTCTAAATCCCACGATCGCGTTCCGTTGATGCCTTCATCCGGGGCAGATAGACGCAGGGTTCCTAGAAAGGGGGCAAAGTCGGCAAAAGCAAGGAGTTCTAGGATTTCTTCATAAAATTCATCATCGACATCAACATAATAATCTAGCTCAAGCAATCCATTCTGGGTTGAACCAATGAGTAAAGAGTTGTTGATTTCGGACAATTCGCATTGATAACCGGCTAAATATCTGCATAATTGTTTGAGGGCTAAATTTGATACTTCCATATTCAATTTCAGGGGTAGGGTGACCTAGCGGATGAACAGAGAATTGGGGCGATCGCGCTTTAGCATTCTCTGGAGTTTCACCACCCCAAATTATATCCCATCGGGTTTACCCAAGGGTCGGGCAATTTTAGGCGGGCGATCGCAAGTCTTCCTAAAATACAAAAGACGCGAATTATTATCGCGTCTTCCTAACCTTTGGACTCGGTATTTTATACAGCGGGTTTAATCGTTACAACGCCATAAGCATCCGCCGACAAATAGTCTAATGCCGCTTGCTGGATATCTTCCGGAGTGAGGGACTGTAAGTGAGTCGGATAATTGAACGCCGGTTCTAAATCTCCCATCAGGGAATGGTAATATCCATAAAGGTTAGCCCGATCGCTCGGGGTCTCGTTACTAAAGATAAACCGATTCACCACTTGAGTGACAATGCGATCGATTTCTGATTGACGCACCATCTCGCGATGGAACCGGCGAAGATGTTCCTGGATTGCCGCTTCAACTTTCTCCAGATTTTCCGAGGGCAAGTGAGCAGAAATCGTGAAAATCCCCTGATGATGAAAAGAACTATTACTGACTGAAATGCCAGAAACTAACCCTTTTTCTTCGCGCAAATCCTGGACTAACCGTCCCATCCGTCCCCGTCCCAGAATCGAGGCGACGGCATCCAAAGCGTAAGTCTTGTTTAACTCCGTTAATCCCGGAACTCGCCACATCATCACCAGTCTTGCCTGTTGCAGCTTTTCATCAATGAATTCCCGGCGGACAATGTTCTGAAATGCTGGTTCGGGGGTTGCGCCGATGACTTGACTCGGTTCAGGAATGAGTTGTTCGTCATCGGTAGCAAGTTGCCAGTTTGGATTGAGAGAGAAGGCAGGACGTCCGTTTTTTTCAAACCCCTCTGCCACAATTTCGATTAATTGTTCTACGGGTAAATTACCCACCGCCACAGCAGTGAGCGATCGCGGTTGATACCAAGTTCCGTGGAAATCCCGCATCTGCTGTGCCTTTAAACTGGCGATCGTTTCCGTCGGACCCAAAACCGGGCGACGGTAAGGCAATCGTTCAAAGGCGGTTTCCATTGCCCGAGAATAAATGCGGCGACGGGGATTATCCTCCGATCGCCGAATTTCTTCTAACACCACCAGTCTTTCCCGTTCAAACCCATCCTCGGGAATACTCGGATTGAGTACCACGTCAATTTGTAAAGGAGCGAGTTCGGCAAAATCTTGGGGGGCTGAGGTAATATAGTAGTGCGTATAATCCTGACTTGTAGCAGCATTTGTTACAGCACCGCGTTCCTCGATTCGGCGCTCAAACTCCCCGCTTTCCAGGCGTTGAGTTCCTTTAAAAACCATGTGCTCCAAAAAGTGGGCCATCCCGTTGATTTCATCGGATTCCACCGCCGAACCAACATTTGCCCAAATGCTCAGGTTTACCGCCTCCACTGGCATCTGTTCTGCGATAATCGTCAATCCATTCGGCAGGCGATGAATCTTAGGGCAGTTCAGACGAGGGAGAGAGGAAAACTTAACAAGCGTTGAAGTCATTAGATACTCGTTTATTTGAGATTTCTTTTTCTATCTTAATCATTCTTTACGCAATGGGGAGGGTACAATCACAGATTTCTCAGTTGCCCAGCAGTTTTACCCCAAGGCGATCGCCCCAAATATCTAGCCCTACTATTACATCCCGAAATATATACCATTACTAACCCGTTACATCTCCCCCATCCCCCAATTCTCCCCCATCTCCCCCATCCCCCAATTCTCCCCCATCTCCCCCATCTCCCAATTCCCCCCAATCCCCATATAATAGGAACGGATAGGATTTTTCCCTCATTCTGGAAAAACCAACACCAGTTGGCCGATTCTATTCAGGGGCATCAAATGAATTACTAATCAGGGTAACCATTCAATGGATCGTTTTGGAGGAGAACCAGCATGAACGTCATTGTTAAACCCCAGGGCAATTTAGATGTGAAAGTCTCCGCAATGCTTCAGCAAAAAATTGCAGCTTTAGTGGCGGAAAACTATAACCATTATTTCATTGATTTGGCCGGGGTCAAGTCTTTAGGTCATTGTGGGGTCAGCACCTTATTGGCGGTTGATCGCCTAGTTCGTAAAACTGGCAAACGCTTAAGTTTGTGCAACTTAAATACTTCCGTTCAATACATTTTGGAAATTAGTGACCTTGCCTGTGAACTCGATATTGTAGAGTCCGGGTATGATGATGAAATGCTTCGAGTCGGCACAACTATCCAAGTCTAATTCGCAAGGCGATCGCCTTCACAGGATCAGGCACTCATCTACTATGCCAACTTTATTTCTGACTTAGGATTGACAGCCATTCGCCCTAATTACAGCTTATTAACCGTTGCCGTATTTTTGTTAAAATTACCGACTGCCCCTCATTAAATTCTGGGTAAAAGTCCCAAATCTCAGAGGGGGGAGACCTTTGGTATCAGCCCCTGCACTGGATCACTTTTCAATTTTTGCCCCTCGTCCACCGTTCCCAAATACTGAAAAATCCTTTACAATTAAAAAAATATTAAAAAATGTAAAGCTTATCTCGAATGTCAAGCCATCATCAGGGTAAAAATAAACCGCGCGTTATTGTGATTGGGGCAGGAATTGGTGGATTAACTGCCGGGGCCTTATTAGCCAAACGAGGCTATGCAGTGCGGATTTTCGATCTAGCGATCGTTCCCGGGGGATGCGCTTCGACCTTCCGGCGACAAGGATTTACCTTTGATGTGGGCGCAACCCAAGTGGCTGGATTAGAACCAGGAGGGATTCATCACCGGATTTTTTCAGAATTAGGAATTAATCTCCCAGATGCAAGCGATTGTGACCCTGCCTGCGCGGTGTTTCTGCCTGGAGAAACCACCCCAATTAATATTTGGCGGGACCCGCAACAATGGCAGAGGGAACGGCAGCGCCAGTTTCCCGGTAGCGAACCCTTTTGGCAGTTAATGGCGACTTTATTTCGGGCTTCTTGGCAGTTTCAAGGCCGAGATCCGGTGTTACCTCCGAGGAATTTTTGGGATGTTTGGCAGTTAATTAAAGCCCTCCGTCTCGATACAATGGTTACGGTTCCCTTTACCTTAATGACCGTGGGGGATACCTTGGGATGGTTGGGATTAAAACAAGATAAGCGGCTGAAAACTTTTCTGGATTTGCAACTGAAATTATATTCCCAGGTGAATGCCCAGGAAACGGCGTTATTGTATGCAGCAACGGCGTTAGGGGTGTCCCAATCTCCTCAAGGGTTATCCCATTTAAAAGGGAGTATGCAGGTGTTGAGCGATCGCCTCGTTGAAGGGTTAGAAAAACATGGGGGTGAACTGTTCATGCGCCATACGGTCAAACAGATTCAGGTTACAGAAACCGGCTCATCCACGGTGACGATTCTCAATCAAAAAACCGGGGAGATTTGGACCGAACAACCGGATTTAATGGTTGCTAATGTGCCGGTGCAAAATCTTGTTAACCTGGTGGAGTTGCCCCAAGGTTCAGAAAATTTATTTCAGCAGTTGTATCGCCGTCGGGTGGAGAATTTACCTCCGGCATCCGGGGCATTTGTGGTTTATTTGGGGGTGAAACAGGAAGCGATTCCGGAGAATTGTCCGCCACATTTACAATTTTTGTATGATTATGAGGGAGAAATTGGGGAGAATAATTCTTTATTTGTGTCCGTGAGTCGCGTTGGAGATGGCCGATCGCCCGAAGGCATGGCAACGATTACGGCTTCCTCGTTTACCGATACACAAATTTGGACCAATTGTGAGGATTATTCTCAGTTAAAGCAACAGTATGAAACCGAAGCGATCGCCCGGTTGGGAGCGTATTTTACCCTGAATCCAGAGACGATTGTTTATCAGGAATCGGCGACTCCGCGCACCTTTGCCCGGTTTACCGGACGCGATCGCGGGATTGTGGGAGGTGTGGGTCAGCGTGTGGCAACATTTGGACCCTTTGGACTAGCGACTCGCACTCCCATTCCGCATCTTTGGTTAGTGGGAGATTCAACCCATCCCGGGGAAGGAACGGCTGGGGTGAGTTATTCCGCACTCACAGCGGTTCGGCAAATTGAAGCTGAGGGATATTGAACAATTGCAATGGGAGTTAAGAGGGTTTAAAAATAGCCGCCTGATGGCAAGGAGATGATAAAATTAATTCAGGTCGCGATCGCCATCGGGTCTGGTATGGGCCTGCAAAAATATTTCAGGATCCATTCACCTCTTTAACCCTTTACGGATTGGAGATTTTTGGCTATTTTATAACATTTTATACAAAAGTTTACGGAGCGGTTTTCCACTCCCTCTGGCGAGGGCTAAAACCCTCTAACTTTAAGAGTCTAATATTGTATCACAATGATTAGGACAGTTCATGGCATAAATTAAAGTTCAGCAATCAGGCGATCGGGGGTTAGTTCAGGCGGAGTCAAGCGGGAGAAGCCCTCAAAAAAACAGGAGACTTTCCCCCTCTCGACGGATTGCCAGAAATAAACCCCTCGGCTAAGATACAAGGGTTTGAAACCACTCAAGAAAGGGACTGTATAGGATGGAACTTAAACCCAATCCATCAGTCTCCAGGCTTGTAAATTTCTAAATTTTACCTTGTCATTGGCAACAGCATTAATCAAAAAATATACATAATTAATGATGAATTCTCCAAAAGTAAACGCTCCAAATATTCATTTATTTGCTTTTCATTTACGCCATGAAAGCGGCATTCGTTCCGAACCCCGGATCGTACCTAATGCCGAAAAATTATGGGAAAAACTTGGTAAAATTCTCCACCAATATGGGTATGATAATCCTCTGGATTTGTTGGGGTATTATGCACCGAAAGGAGAACAGGCTTACGACCCCAAAGAAGAAGGACCGGGCAATATCATCAATCTCCACAAAAATGGCTTGATTGACTTTAAAGGCACTTTAGAACTCGATGAATATCCCGTCAATTTCACCGGGATTGCTTGTCCCCGGCGGGTTTATGATAGTTATGCCTTAGCCTTGAATATTCGTCGGCCCGAAAAAGAAAATGAGCGTCGAACCGATGCAATTCCTATTTCAATTTATGGGGAATTTAATACCCAGGCCAATCTGTTACTCCCCGACTTTATTCAAAGTTCTTTAGGCCAAACACTCCTCCTCACTGCGGATTTAACAGAAGAACAAAAACAGTTTTCTCCCGAAGGGTTAAAAAACTTGGCTTGCCAATGTGTAGATGAATTGATTGAGGACCCCAAAAAACGGCCTGCTTACAGCAACAAAGGTCGGTTATTTGGGAGTCCCATTTTTGAATTTGGAGATATTGAAACCTTAGAAACTCAATCTGATTATCGTCATGTTTTAGTTTTGTTCTTTCGAGATGATACCCTCAAACGTAAGTTTGAATCCGCCTATTGGGATTTAATTGAATTGTTTTATTATCGGAATAAAATATTAACCAGTTTTGATTTTACGCGAAGTGGATATCAAGAAACTTATCGGAAATATGAGGAAATTGAAAGAATTATTTCAGAGGTAAATCACCAAATTTCTAACTTAGTTCCGAATAAAAGGCTAGGATATAAATATTTAGAAAGCCTGAAGCATAAACTCAAAATCATGCCAGGACTGGCGTTGGAATATTCCCGATTGCAGCAGGTTTTAGAACGGAATCGAAATACGATTGCCATTGATGCTAAAAAATATGATGCCGCCCTTGATGAAATTCAGCGCAAGCAAAATTTAGATGTGTTTTATTTAAAACCGATTGATTTAAGTTTTGTAGAAAATTTTACCCGACAAGAAGTGCCTTATTTTCAAGAACGAATTAAAGCGGATTTAGATTATTTTGTGCATGGAAAGGGACTGGTTGATCGGGCGATCGCCACAATTCGGGGGATTGTCGAAATCGAACGCATTGATCACGAACGACATCTGGAAACTAAACTCGAAGCGATCGCCGTTGGAGTTGGAACGGCTGCTGTTGTCGCTGCCAGTTCCATTTACCTCAGTTTCGATCAACCCGTCACCGCCCTCAATTCCCCCGATCGGTTCCCCTCCGTCGCATTATTTATCCTGGTAATCCTCATTAGTATTGCCGTGGGTACTATTGTTTTTGCCTTATTTTCTTGGCTATTAAGCTGGATGCGTCGGGACTAATCCACACCGAAATACCCCATCCCCATGACGACTGAATATCATCAAAAACAGGGGAGAAGAGTTGAGGTTTGTATTGCCTATTCATCCTCACTGAGTTTGGGGCCAAGGAATCATGGGGTCTTGGGATAAACGGTTAGAAACCTCGTATGCACCATAGCGGTTGAGGTGACTGGGGTCGGAAAAGCGATCAATTTCGGTAGGCCAAAGTTGACTGAGATCGCGGAAACTGAGTCCTTCTTTTTCTAAGGATAAACTCAGCATATATTTTTGGAACTCCCGCTCATATTCTAGGCGTACTGGGTCCAAATACTCCTGAGTTAGAGGCATATTAATAAACACCAGGGGAATCTGATGCTGGCGGGTAAATTCTAGTAGGTTAGTAACCGCAGCGGTTTGAATTCCCGCTAATTGGAACGACTCGTAATCCGCATCATAGTCCCCTGAAACCCGAGCGTGTTTTTCATAATAGGTCATGGGATTAAACCGCACAGACAAGGGTAAGAATCCATTAGAAAGGGTGCCAGCTTCGAGAGTTTCGGGACTGGATAACGCGGCGGATTCTTCACTCAAGGCGATGATGCTTTGTTCCACCGAATCCAAGGTGGGGTCGGTGGTGGTTTCTGCGATCGCTTCTTCCTCCGCCTCTTCCGAGGGACGACTGGGTTCGGGAATGAAATTGTTCGCGATGTCCGCTAGGGGTAAGAGGAGTTGACTCCTCAGAAACCCTTGGAGGCGATCGCGGTTTTCATAATTGGCGGACAAGGATGCCAGTTGCTCATTAATCCAAAGGTCAAGTTTTTCATAACTTTCCTTGACATTTAACCCAGTTCGAGCGCGTTGGACCAGGGTTTCACTCAGGGATGAAAGGGACTGACTGTCCTCATCATCCTTCGCCATTTCCGGGATCTGAGGTCGATTGCCGAGGAGGAGATGGCGATATCCTGGGGACCGGGTAATCGCCTCAAAGGTGCGATCGCTCCGACCACTATTCAAGGCCCTGGCTCCATCAGCCCAGAGAATCAGTTTCGGTAATTGCTCTTGAGGAATCAGTTCACGAACCACAAAGTCAGCCACTTGAGCGGTGGCCCCATTAATCCCGAAATTAAACACCTTCAGTCCCGGATAACGGGCGGCGAGAGACTCCTGAATCGTCATGGGAGCCACTCCCCGTAAGGCACGGGAACTGCCAATAATCAACACATCCGGGGGACCCGAAGTGGCTAAATATTGCAAATACAACCGCAGTTGTTCATCTAACTGCTGAGAGTTAAAGGTTGGATATTCAAAGGTGGGCACAGTCTCAGGATTAGCAGCGATCGCCGGGTCCTCCTGAAACTCCGTAAAGCTAGAACCATTAAAAATGGGGTCATCCTCGTCGTCCGCCGATGGATTCCGGGAGAGTTCACCGAAGCTCAATTCAGCCTGGGGACTGTCATCCGATAGGGGATTGGGGTCGGCCTGGGAGGGTTCGGTTACCGTGGCGGTTTCTAACGAGGGGGAGACAGGGAACAAGGCAGCCCGACCCAGGAGCCAATCAGCATGGAATAGACCTAATAAACCGAGGAAGCCCCAAATAAAGGCGACTTTACTGCTGCTTGCCGGACCCCGACGGAAGGTTTTAGCGGGAATAAACAAACCTGTGAGCAACAGCAGTCGGGTGACCCAACCCGGGGAGGGACGCTCCCGAGGCGCAGGGGGGATCACCTGTTTGGTCAGACAGGATTGTAATTCCTCCGGTGGGTCCGAGGCAAACATGGACTCTACCGCTTCCGGAAGGTCCTCCGTGGCATCGGGTTCCCCGTGGGTAAAGGCGATGACAGGTTCGGGAGTTTCCTCGACTAACTCAGGTTCGGGGGCTTCGGGTAGTTCTGGAGTTGGGTCTTCGGAGGGGGCTAAAGTGGGTTCCGGCTCTAGGGGGACCAGGCTAGAGGGGGCAAAAATGGAGGTATGGTAGCGCCAAGAGGGATGCTTATCTCCCCCTCGACGACCATAGAGACGAAGCTCTTCAACCCCATTGAGGTTCAATTCCTGGAGGAATTCCAGGACGAGGGGAGCGAGGGTGTCTTGGTCGGGACAGGTGGAGCCTTCGACCATGAGATGCAGGAGGTCGGGGTCTTGACGCAGGAAGATGGAAAGACCACTGCCGTTGAGTTTGGCATCGAGATCGGGATTGACGAGGCGATCGAGCAAGAACTGGAGGGCGTCCAGGTTGCCTTGGGTGGCGAGTTCCCGGGGGGAGAGGGCTAGGAGGGGGTCCCGGGCGGCGGGTAAGTCGAGCCAATCGACCCAAAGCGGTGGGGCGTTAGAGGGGGTGTCCAGGTGGCGACCGTAACGACAGCCATAGAGGGTAACGGCGTGGAGTCCTTGGGGAGAGAGGGATTTGAGAATGGGGGCGATCGCATCAATGCAGAGGGACTTATCTGCAGCGGCTAGGTCTGAGTCCGGGGCGGAGTTGCCGCAGAATAGATGCAGCGTCGCATCTTTTTGGACTGCGCCGACTTCCAGACCCCGAGGCGCGAGGGCCTGATTTAACAGCCGCGTGATGGCCGGGAGATCCCCCCATTTGGCCCAGTTTTTAAGGCGTTCTCCGGTGGGAGTGAGGTCCACGCGTCGGAGTAATTCGGGTTTGCCCTCGGGGGTGGTGCGTCCGAGAAGCGCCGCATCGGTGCATCCGGTTAACTGGAGTTCTCGCAACCGTTCGGCGATCGGCAAGGTGAGGGCGTTGGCATCTGGGGAATCCGGGGACTGACAGAAGATCCAGAGACGACGCGGGGGATAGGGGCGATCGCCCCAGGTGCGATCGGCTCGTTTCAGGGGTCGGATCAGGACTTTGACGGAGATAGAATAAAGGCTGAGGGTTTCCGTGAGATACCGCCCTATCCCTTTTGCCAGCAGCGCTTCAGCTTCGGGATTTCCCAGGGAAGCCCGACTCTGCACCTTAAGCATCATCCGCGCATCGGTAATGGAGAAGGGGAGATTTTCTGTCGGGGGAGTGGGAGAAGGCGGTGGCGTGGGGAGAGTCTCAGTGGGTTTGAGTTCGGCACAGGAGGGTTCATTTTCGGATAACAGCGAGTCCTCCGATGTCGGGAAATGCGGCTGACTGGATTCAATTCTGACACTCCAATCTGGACGCTTCGTCCCCAGGGTGCGACCGTAGAGGAAGATTTCATCAATGGGGGGATGATCCGGGGGTAGCAGGCTGTCGATGCCCTGTTTTTTGAGCGCATCCGTCAGCGTTGCCACGGCGATCGCCATCGATGGACAGCTTTCGCTTTCCCAGAGAATGTGCAGCGTGTTCCCACGGAAACGCAGATGAATATTGTCCTCCGTTACCCCTAGGGCTTGGGCTGCCCATTGGGTTAGGGTTGTCCCTGTATTAGTTTGGACCAGCTCCTGTGTGTTTACCATCTTAATGATTCCTCTCCCCGCTCCTCATCTGTTCAAAACGGGTTTGAAACCCCGTCATTTACGGCGATTAAGTGGAAAGTTTTTTTCGGGAATATCATCCCGGGAACTCTCCGAAACCCTCTGTGCTAATGGGTTAAACCCGAGCCAGATGTCCGCCTTATGGCGGCTCAAGACCAGTCTGGTAACTGCTTAAACAGCAGATAATCTGACCTCGGGAGATCGTTGGACCCTTGACCCAGTAACCCTTGGGCAATCTCAGCATAGAAGTCCCGAGGGTTGCCCGAAGTCCCTTCCACGGGGGAGGGGTGCGGACTGGGTTTGCTCCAAATAGCATAACTCGTAAATTTTGTCATAGTTGAGATGACCTAACCGGGTCATTCTCCGATTCTCATTTTAATAATGTTGTCAAGCTAGAAAAGAGGTCCCTATGAACTCATCCAACTCACCGAATGGCGAACCTACCTCCTTGAATCCTGATACCCAAGAACCCTTTGTCAAAATTTCCTCAGAATGGCTGATTACGTTACTCACCCCGCCTTTCTTAGGGGCTTTGCTGGGGGGAAAAGCCGTGAGTGAAATGCTGCAATCGATGGGTCAAGCGAGTGAAGAAGTGTTTCGAGGCGATCGCCTCCCGGTCCTCAATTTTCCCCATGCTGAGGAGGACTGAATCTCAATCCAGGGTTTGCTAGAGCCAGATCCCCGGCGATCGCCAGGGGAGGAATTCCACCCTGGGAGTTCAGCTTTGGCAGTTCCCTGGATGTTCTTCAACCCCGAGACAGGACCCGGGTAAAATCCCCGGGTGTTGTCTCTATTTTAAGGGTTATGTAAATTCACGGTCAAACCGAGGGGGCCATCTGGAGGATTTTCCAGGGCCACCGACTGCAATTGTCAGGAAATCTAGTTGATTCAAGGCGCTAATCCTCAGGAGTTTGACAAGAGTGGATCGAGAAGAAAGCGAGATTTAGGAGCAGTTAGGGGGTAAACTGAGTCCGTCCAGACTGCGATCGCCTCCTGGCACGAAGCCTGCTAAAAATCCCCGGATCGACCGTAAAATTAGCTAATATCTGACCTCAGCAGGCTGGGAAGGTCCAGTATCCCATTCTGAACAACCCGGGGGTATCCCTCGATTCCGCAGAATAGCGCCGACTCACCTTTCGTTTTAACCGACTAAAGTTTGTTGAGTCACCCTACCCGTCTAAGCCTTGCAAGTCCCTCGCTCGGAGCGAGGGGGGTCAACGAGTTGGGAGCCTGTCCTGGCACAGGTGCTTAAGTCGGTCATAGGATTCGGGCCGCGCCTTAATCACGATTAAATTATAGGAACTCGGGATCAAGGCAGGACCGTAATCGTATTCTGACAACCAACGTATTAGTTTAACCCGTTCACATCGACCCGCGCTTTGATGAATTGGATTGAAGGGAAGTGAACCGAATCAAGGTAAAAATAGAATTGGGGACAGAAAAACTAGGTTATCCAGCTTTAGCGGCGGGATAACAGCCTTTCTTTGGTCTGAATAACTACAGGTTGGGTTTATTGAGGTTCACCAACTTCCCCCGGATCAGCGCACAAATACCATTTATTCCCTCACCGGGATCACAGTCCCTTGAGTCGTTTTTACCCAGTGTAGACCGGGTGTTTTCCAATCGTTCAGGAGGTTCTGATGACTTTACGACTCGAACCCTCAAATTCTGTTATGACAGTTAGTTCGTCCGACTTATTTTTACGCCATCGTCTCAAAGTCGTCGAGGACTTATGGGAGTCCGTCCTACGGACTGAATGCGGTCAGGAATTAGTGGTTCTACTGGCGCAATTGCGATCGATGTATTCCGCCGAGGGACAAGCCTACAATTTTTCAGAATCCAGTGTTCTGAAATTAGTAGAACAGTTGGACCTTAATGATGCAATTCGAGCCGCTCGTGCCTTTGCATTGTATTTTCAACTGATTAACATTGTTGAGCAACATTACGAGCAGCGCGATCGCCTGCGATTTGCGGGAACAACTAACCCCGTTGTCCCCGAAACTGAGCAATTTGAGGTTCCCAAAGAAAGCCCTTATTTTGCGAGTCAAACTGTTACGCGCCGTCGAGAATTAGCCAATTTCTCTGCTTTGTTTCCTAAATTAAAGCAGTTGAATGTCCCGCCCCAGCAAATCCAGAAAATTATGGAAAGTCTGGATATTCGCTTAGTCTTTACCGCTCACCCGACGGAAATTGTTCGTCATACCTTGCGGACCAAACAGCGGCGGTTGGCTCAAATTTTACAAGAACTCGACACCCTAGAAGAAGGTCGGCAACCGGATAGCCAAACAACATCCTGCGAAACGAAAGACCTCCTAGAGGCACTCACTGAAGAAATTCGCCTGTGGTGGCGAACAGACGAATTACATCAGTTTAAACCATCTGTCCTCGATGAAGTAGATTATACCCTCCACTATTTCAAAGAGGTTCTATTTGATGCCGTCCCTCAACTCCACCACCGCCTAAAACGCTCGTTGCAAGCGTCATTTCCCTATCTGCAACCCCCCCGTTACAATTTCTGCAAATTTGGCTCATGGGTCGGGTCCGATCGCGATGGCAATCCCTATTGTACTCCTTCGATTACCTGGAAAACTGCCTGCTATCAGCGGCAGTTAATCCTAGATAAATACATGGGTTCTCTCGATCGCTTGACCCAACTTTTGTCCTTGTCTCTGCACTGGAGTGACGTCTTACCAGAACTCCTGGAATCCCTGGAACAAGACCGACTACAAATGCCAGACATTTATGAAAAACTGGCAATTCGCTATCGACAAGAACCCTATCGGTTAAAACTCGCCTATATCTGGCATCGCCTGGAAAATACCCGCGATCGCAATCAGCGTCTTTATACCGAATCCGACTGGAATCGCCATTTGAGTGATATCAAAAATGCTCCGATGTATCACTCCGGTGCAGAATTTCTCGATGAATTACGCCTGATTCAACGCAATTTAGCCGCAACGGGCTTAAGCTGTCGAGACTTAGAACAACTCATTTGCCAAGTAGAAATCTATGGCTTTATTTTAGCCCACTTAGATATTCGGCAAGAATCCTCCCGCCACAGTACAGCGATTACAGAAATAGCAGAATATCTGCAAATCTTACCCCGCCCTTACGATGACCTATCGGAAGCCGAAAAAACCGAATGGTTGACCCTAGAACTGAAAACCAGGCGGCCTTTAATCCCCGCAGAACTGCCCTTTTCGGAGCAAACCAGCGAGATTATTTCTACCTTTAGAATGCTGCGGGCCCTTCAAGAAGAGTTTGGCTTGGAAATCTGTCAAACCTACATCATTAGCATGAGCCGTGATGTTAGTGATTTGTTAGAAGTCCTCCTGCTTGCCAAAGAAGCCGGTCTTTATGACCCCGCTACCGGCATGGGAACCATTCAAGTCGTTCCTTTATTTGAAACCGTAGAGGACTTAAAACGCGCACCGACGGTCATTCAGAATCTGTTTGAACTGCCACTTTATCATGCTTTACTCTCCGGCGGATACCAAAAAGCTCTCCCGGCCAGTGTCACTCAGACGGATGTCCCCAACATTTCTAACCTGAAATCTTCTCACATTCAGGTTCCTAAATTACAAGAGGTGATGCTGGGATATTCCGATAGTAATAAAGATTCGGGATTTTTAAGCAGTAACTGGGAAATTCATAAAGCCCAAAAAGCGCTCCAACTCATTGGCGATCGCTTCAGTGTGGTCCTCCGCATCTTTCACGGTCGCGGCGGGTCTGTTGGTCGCGGGGGCGGTCCAGCTTATGAGGCGATTTTAGCTCAACCGGGCCGCAGTATTAACGGGCGGATTAAAATTACCGAACAAGGGGAAGTTTTAGCCAGTAAATACACCTTACCCGAGTTAGCCCTTTATAACTTAGAAACTATCGCCAGTGCGGTAGTTCAAAGTAGCTTACTCGGGTCCGGCTTTGATGATATTGAAGCCTGGAATCAAATCATGGAAGAGTTGGCCGATCGCTCTCGCCAACATTACCGCGCCTTGATTTATGAACAACCTGATTTTATTGATTTCTTCCATGAAGTCACCCCCATTGATGAAATCAGCAAGTTACAAATCTCCTCGCGCCCTGCAAGACGCAGTAGCGGCAAACGGGATTTAGGTTCTCTGCGGGCCATTCCTTGGGTCTTTAGCTGGACTCAAACTCGGTTCCTCCTCCCTGCTTGGTACGGCGTCGGAACTGCCCTGAATAATTTCCTAGAACAGGAACCGGAAGAACATCTGAAACTCTTGCGCTATTTCTATCTAAAATGGCCGTTCTTTAAGATGGTGATTTCTAAAGTAGAAATGACCCTCTCCAAGGTGGATTTAGAAATTGCCCATCACTATGTTCGGGAACTGACTCAACCGGAAAATCGCGATCGCTTTGAAGCCCTGTTCACTCAAATTGCGACGGAATTTAACCTCACCCGCGATTTAGTGCTCGCTATCACTGAACATCAACGGCTGTTAGATGGAGACCCAGATTTACAGCGATCGGTTCAATTGCGAAATGCCACTATCGTTCCCCTGGGTTTATTACAAGTGTCCCTACTCAAACGCCTGCGCGAACATCAAAGTCAGTCCGTAACGGGAGTGATTCACTCCCGTTACAGCAAGGGCGAATTGCTACGGGGTGCCTTGTTAACCATTAACGGGATCGCTGCGGGGATGAGAAATACCGGCTGATGCCTTCAGGGATTCGCTAAACTGATTCCAGTGGAAACAATCTCCGGTCCCCTCCCCTTGCCAAGGGGAGGGTATAGGGTGGGGTCCTTCAATCCCCTCCCTTATCAGTTGATTCTGTGGGTGAATCACGCCCAGGGGAGGGCGATCGCAACCCACCCATCAACCAGAAACTGAATCCAGTTTCCCTCAGTTCTGAGTTAACACAGGGAATGTCCGGTTGAGCGTTCACCCTCCAGCCACCCTGATTCAGGATAAGGATAGGATTATGAACAAATCAAAAAAACGGATGTTGATCTGCACGGGAGTGGCTCTCTTATCCGGTGCCTTGGGTTCATTTTGGGGCGGACAAATGCGGTGGTTGGCCCATGCTCAACAGTGCAACACGAGCGATTATGTGTGGTTAAATACCTTGTGCCGAGTGCAGCATAGTCCCGCAATGTTCAAAGGTGGCACCGCTGGATTGTGGACGGGGACGATTTTGGGGGCATTTCTGGCGGGAATTGCTACCCGCCACCCCAAAGGGAAAAGCCTCTCGGGAAGCGGAAATCAAGAATTGTCGGCCAGTGAAGGGGACCGCCTGGAGTTAGAGGGGTTAACCCCGGAACAACTGGTACAGGTCCGGGAGTTGATCACCCTGTTAAAAACCCAACCCGCCGATTTGACCCCGGCTTCTGGAAGACCCCAGGCGATCGCCTCCAAACCCGTCAGTCTGATGGAGTTTCAACAATGGCTTACTGCCCTTGCCCAGTTCCAGGAAATCTCCCCCCTGACTCCACTACAAGCGCAGCATTTGTTGCATCAACTGGGATTTTCTGACGAGGCGATCGCCGAGGCCCAAGCCTCCCGCTCCAAACCTGTAGAACGCTCCTAATCCGGTCTCAGCATCCCGGTTTCCCCATTTGATTTTTTCACCCTAAAACTTAAAAAGGCTGGCCTTCCTCTCCGGAACAAGGGAGCCTCAGTGCAAAATCACCGGGATAATCTCCCCTCGTCCTCTCCACAACCCCAACATCCACAGCGGTTTCCCACCCCGTTGCAAATCGGGAGGGGAGATTCCCATAAACCAACCCATCCCAGGGAGTGCCCAAGCGGTTTCAAAAAATTATTTCCCTGCTGCTGGTGGGGTTGGGGGGATCTCTGCTAGAAAATTTGATGTTTTAAAGTCCCCCTAATCCGGGGAAAGGCGAATTCCATCTCAAAAATTCAACTGGCCCAGGGGGACAGTTATGATTAATATTAGGGGTAAAGACAAGGGCAATTAACAGTCCAGTAGAGTCACGGGTTGGGTGGTCGTCCCAACTGTCGCAGATCCTACAGAGTGGGGTCAACTCTAACAGCAACCTAGAAGGTCCATAGAACACCAAGGGAGATCGAACCAAGGGAACCAGGGCGAAACTTTTCCCATTCCTACCCTATAGCCTGCCTTGATAGCGAAACCACCCGATATGTACAGCATCACACAGATATTAATTTCCGACTTTGTTGAAAAACTCCGCGAAGGCTATTACCGGATGTATGGCGGACTGAAGCCGGACTATGCCGATATTATTGCTTGGGCCGGAGGCATGGCCTTAGAGAATATTGCCAACAGTGACGCCCTTTACCATAATGTCGAGCATACCATTTTAGTTACCCTTGTTGGTCAGGAAATTCTCCGAGGGAAACACATCCGTGAAGGCGGGGTTTCTTGTGAAGATTGGCTGCATTTCACCATTTCTTTGTTATGCCATGATATTGGCTATGTCAAGGGGGTTTGTCGAGAAGATAGTGAAGGATTGTATGCCACCGGAATCAATGGTATAATGGTTTCTCTTGATCCGGGCTGCACGGATGCCAGTTTGACTCCCTATCATGTCGATCGCGGTAAACTGTTTATTGAAGAACGGTTTGGCGGCCATAAGTTAATCAATTCTGAAGAAATTAAACTCAACATCGAACTCACTCGTTTTCCGGTTCCGGCAGAGGCAGATCATCAAGATACGGTTAATTATCCCGGTTTAGTTCGGGCTGCTGACCTCATCGGTCAATTGAGTGATCCCCGCTATCTTAAGAAGATTTCTGGGCTATTTTATGAGTTTGAGGAAACGGGGTTTAATCAAAAAGTTGGCTATCGAAATCCCGGAGATCTCAGAAAAAATTATCCTAAATTTTATTGGGGAGTGGTTCATCAATATATTAAAAATGGGTTGACTTGTCTGGAGTTGACTCAACAGGGAAAACAAATTATTGCTAATCTTTACGCCAATGTGTTTGTAGTTGAACATGAACCCCCCAAGCCAACATAAGGGATGGCGGTGCGATCGCCTCTTGAAACCCTAACGGAAATTAGCTGTAAGTCATTGGGTCCCCTGGCATCCGGCGGGTTCCCCCTCAATCCCTCTTTCTATTGTGTCAATTTCATGATATATTGAACATCGCGATTGGTCCAAATAGTTTTGGCCCTGTTTTTCATTGGAAGGCAGGATAATAACCGGCCTTCACTCTCCGATTATCGGGTTAATTTTTAAGGGAAATACAAGGAATTATTCTAACCTAAAATTGCAAAATTTTATGGCTTTCTAAGTTAACTTTAAAGTTAGAGTCGGGAATTATCTCGATTATTCTAATATCCGATTGAACCCTAATTATCGCAAGCCATCCAAGAAAAAAGGTTTATAAAAATGTTTAGAAATACCACTCAGGCATTCTACTCCGAACTGAAAGCACTGTTAGACTCTAATGAAACGGTTTTGTGGGGTGGGATTGAACTCAAAGCAGGGCGATCGCGCCTCATGAAAATTACCTCTCCCCGCGAACGAGTTGATATCATTCCTCATCTCAACTCTAACCTCTTTGCTCAAATTGCCGCCACCTTTTGGGAAATGGCCGGTCGTAAAGACTTAAGATTCTTATATCACTATTTACCCCAAGCCCTCGACTTTTTTGAAGAAGACCCATCCCAGAACAGCCATGAAAATCCCAGTTTAAAATCCTGGCATCTCAGCAAAGAAATTCAAAAAATTGTCTGCATTTTGAACACCGATTCCAGTAGCCGAGATGCAGTGATTAATTTATCACAACCTCAACTAACAGACTTAGGAAAGCCCGGAAATATTGCCCAGAATTGGATGCAATTTTTAATCAGAAATGGTAAACTGCATTTGAATGTTTGTATTCAGTCCCATGATCTGTTGTCCGGGACTTCGGGAATTAATCCGTTTGGATTGAGCATTTTTCAGGAAGCTGTTGCCTATTGGACGGGAACCCAAGTGGGGGAATATTGCTGCTTCATCAGCGAATTGCATCTCGGCGATCGCCACGCTACCCAGGCGCAAAAAGTCCTAGACTCCCACACTCCCAAAACCTTATATGAATTCGGATTTACACCCCCTCAATTTACCACCCCATTTCGCGAAATTGATAGTACCCTATCACGCTGGTTTGAGTTAGAACATCAAATGCGGCAAGGGTCATTGACAGTCTGGGATGAACTCCAGGATATCCCCGATGAGTTAGTTAAAAATAGCTTGGAATTACTGTACATTTACAATCGACACCTCCAGGGAGACAAACCGGAAAAAATCGCCCAATTCATCGCCAAATTACCTCAAAATGATTTCAAAATTGCCGTAATCGAATATTTTTCCCGACTCTGGAACGACTACGAAATCATCCGCCTAGACCCCCAGGAAAAAGACTACTTCGATTATCTCTGGCAACGAAGAGAACCAACTCACGCCTATTCTTTTTTAAGTATATTCGAGTTATTAAGCACCCTCCATTACAAGAAAACTCTAGTTTATAAAAATAGCTGGAAAAAACATGGAGAAGCCCTCGGCGTATTTGCTGGAATTTCCCGCAAATACGACCGCCTCGAAACCATGTTCACTGAAAATGTCAAACCCACTGCGGACGAATCGGTACTGGATACCTTTGCCGATTTAGCCGTCTATTCCACCAAATATTTAACCTATCTGGCGGAACATTATCCTGAAATGTTTCAAGAATTTATTCAACCCTATTCCATAGCTGAAGACTTACAAACCTACTGGCATAACGAAGGATTCGACCCGACTTCTAAATTACTGATTCAAAGGTATGAATCATCCGAACAATGGCAGCAGATATCTAGCTATCAAGGCTGTTTTGAGGCGATTCGAGATGCTTATAAAAAACTAGAGGATATCTTTGTCAACAACGATTGGAGAGTCAGCGATTCGCGCAAATGTAGCTTATCCGCCGACTTGGCGATCGTCTCCTTGCACTATCTCGTCCTGGCATCCCAACAAGAACCGGAGAATTTCCAGAAATTTGCGGAGGCGATCGCCAATTTGTAAGTGTCCGATGACAGCAAGTCATGATAGGATGAAAAATTTGGCAAATCTAAGAACCCGGTAAGTGCAACCCAGAACCAATCCGCGATCGGGAGATTCCCCCAGGGGAAACCATTTAGAAGTTAGGAATAAATCATGGATCGATTTCGAGTAGAAGTAATTACCAAAACCCCCAATCCTCAGCAAGTCATTTATGCAGCAATGCACCAAGATTATAGCGAGGATTTTGTCTATGATGACCAAGATACTTGGCCGTCAGAATCCAAATGTGGCGAACTCATTGTCAAGCGTCTGTTAGCCGGGGAACGGGGTCATTATGGACCGATTGAACACGTGGGAATTGTGTTCAATTGCGGCTTTTTTCCCCATAGTGTCATGCAGCAAATTAGGACTCACAGAGTTGGAATTTCATTCGATGTGCAATGTCTGGCTGGAGACACCGAGGTTACTTTTTTACACGCTGGTGGAAGTTTACGCAAAATAAAAATTGCTGAACTTTACGATTTGTGGGCTAACGGAGAAAAAGCTATCCGCCAGCGATTAAAACGAGGTAGAAACGGAGAACCACCAGGAGAATACCGCCGGGATTGCAAAACGCGACTCAAAAAAATTCGGTTGAGGGTTTTAAATGAAACCACAGGATTTTTTGAAATTGGACACATTAATAACGTTATTATTAAGGGTGTCCAGCCTGTTTATCGAGTAACTCTAAAAGATGGAAAAACATTGGATTGTACGACCAAACACCGTCTATTTACATCGGAAGGTTGGCGAACAATGGGAGAAGCTGTTGGTTTAGTAACCGATAAAGATGGCAAAGTTCTCCGATTCACTAAAGACTGCAGTTTGATGTGTAATGGGACTGTAGTAGGCGAAGGTCTCTACAGAGATAAAAGTTGGCTCCAACATCGATTAAGTGAAGGGCTGTATGTTAATGAAATAGCTCAAATGGCAGGCTGTTCAATAGAATCAGTTAAAAAATGGGTATATTTTCATGGGTTATCGGTAAATAAACGTCCTAAAGGAACTAAAAATCCTTGGAATAAAGGTAAGAAAGGATACCGTTTGAACCTTTCTGTAGAAAGTTTTGAAAAAAGACGAGAAAACGCAAAACTTTACACGAAGAGGGGAGAAGATTCTCATTTTTGGAAAGGGGGAACCTCCAATGAGCGCGAACTGATTGGAGCATGGACAAGGCAAATAGCGCCCCAAGTTCATAAAAAGTTCTGTTACATTTGTCAGTCTTGTGGACAAACAGGAGGGGTGTTGCACGCGCATCATTTAGTACCTGTATATGCGGATGAATCTCTCGCTTATGATTTTGATAATCTGGTGACTGTGTGTAAAGCTTGTCACGAGGAGATTCATAGTAAAAATCAAGAAGCTGAGTTTGCTAAAAACTATCAGCCGATTCTTGAACCAAAAAACTGGAAAGGTAAACCTAAACCCCCGGGCAATAAATTAAGAGCGCACCCAGTTAATGTGGTTAGTGTTGATTTTTTAGGTTACCAAACGACCTACGATCTCGAAGTAGAAGGTCCTTGGCATAATTTCGTAGCGAATGGCGTAGTTGTTCATAATTCTAATCGTTACACGGGTAACCGTATTGTTGATGCGGCAAAAGGAATTCGCGACATTGAAGATGTGTTTTATTTACGTCCCGTTGGCTACTATACCGATCGCCAGGGAAAACGCTATGAATATACCCAACAACAACGCGATCGCGATTTAGCTTGGTGTTTAGATGCCGCCAAACGCTATCAGGTTTTGATTGAAGAAGGGACATCAGAAGAACACGCCCGAGGCATTATTCCCTTTGATGTCCGTCAACACTGGGTGGTTTCCTTCAATGCGCGAAGTCTTATGCATTTACTCGATCTGCGCGCCAAACCCGACGCCCAACTCGAATGCCAAAAACTCTGCGATTTGATTTGGCCGCATTTTCAAGAATGGGTCCCCGCTATAGCAGAATGGTATGAGAAACATCGTCTCAAAAAAGGTCGTTTATCTCCCTAACTTCCGAAGGGTATAGAGAGACCAACCCTCTCTCTATACCCCCGTCGATCCAAAACCATTTGCACCTCTTGTAGTTGCCATAATTTCCGTGGTTGCTACCTCAATTTCTGGCCTTAAAACTGGAGTAATTGCCATTTGAGCAATTCTCATCCCTTTGAGGACTTGAAAAACTTCTTGTCCATGATTGATTAAAATCACCTTAATTTCCCCCCGATATCCTTCATCAATGGTTCCCGGCGTATTCAAAACTGTAATCCCCTGTTTATAAGCTAACCCACTTCTCGGCCTAATTTGTGCTTCCGTCAAAGGCGGTAACTCAATCGCAATTCCGGTTCCAACTAACTTCCGTTCCCCCGGATGTAGCGTCACCTCTTCATTCGCCGATAAATCCATTGCGGAATCGTTGTCATGGGCATAAGTTGGAATAATGGCATCCGGATGCAAGGGATAAATTTTTAGTTTCATCTTGGGCGGTTTCAGTGACTTTTTAACTCAGTACAATTAAACTATGATGCCTTATTTCATTCAAATTGTCACCCCAGAAGCCAATTATCACCTCCACATCCTCTACAGTAATGGAACGGTTATTGGGATTGACTTTTCCCCATTTATTGAGCGTGGTGGAGTGGTTTACAGATTATCCGATACGGCCTTCTTTTCACAAATCAAATGTTCAAAAGACGGTCGCTTTATTGAGTGGCCGGGAGAAATTAACTTTTGTGCTGATGCCTTATGGTTTCAAGCTCATCCTGATGATAAACCCTTTATTGCTTCATCTTCAGCAGCATCTAAAGCCTTATAAACCGATGATTTTAACCTGGATTTATTAGTATTTTCTGCCTCAAACTGTTACTATGAATAGAAACGATTGGATAGCTCAAAATTAATGGAACTGGAAGAACTGAGACCAACATGGGATGAATATTTTATCATGTTGGCAAAATTGGCGGCGATGCGATCAACTTGCCTTGCTTTTCCTGTGGGTGCAGTGATTGTTAAAAATAAGCAGGTTGTAGCAACGGGTTATAATGGTTCCCCGTCGGGTACGGCCCATTGTACGGCGCAGGGATACTGTTATCCCGGATTGAGTAGCTGTGCAGAAAGTAAGTCTTTGCCTTCTCGGGCGGTTCATGCGGAAGCGAATGCGATCGCCCAAGCGGCTAAACATGGAATTTCCACTGAAGGATCCAGCATTTATGTCACTCTGGAACCTTGTTTATCTTGCTTAAAATTAATTATTTCTGCCGGAATTCATGAAGTGTTTTTCGAGACCGGATTTAACAGTGGAAACAGCCTGTTAGTGCGAGATTCGTTTATTCAGGATGGGTTAGTTACCCTCAAACAAATTCATATTTCTGAGGCGATCGCCCAAAAAGCTGCCACCTTTCTGATCAACCCAACCTCTGTAGCCAACCAATCCCTCATCTAAAAGAATTAAGAATTAAGAGTTAGCCCCCCATTAATTCTTAATTCTTGCCTGTCCTACGGACGATGACTGCGGCGAATTTCAGTGATTTGGTCCGCTAATTCTAAAATTGGTTGGGGCATATTCGGTCCCGTTAAAATAATATCAACGTGACTCGGGCGTTTTTCTAAAAATTTTAAAACTTCCGCTTCGGGGATCAAGCCAAAACTAATGGCTACACTCAACTCATCCAGAACGACGAGAGAATATTTTCCTTCAAAAACCACTTGTTGGGTATAGTCCCATAATTTTCGCAGAGAACCGGCCTCAATTTCATCTAACTCCGGCGTATCAATGCAGCGAGGTAAGTCACAACGAACCCAATCCAGGTTTTGGCCGAGTTGAACCGGGGCCTCTGGACCCTGACCGATTCCTCCCTTGAGAAACTGGACGACCAGGACCGGGGTCCCCTGACCCGAAATTCTTAGGGCCTGGGCCATAACACTGGTAAAAAAGTTGCGATGGCTGCTGGTAAAAACTTGTAGCAACCCCTCCACGGCGTAGGGTAGACGACAAGGCGTATCGAGAGTGGGACTTTCTAGCTGTGCAATCATTGTGGCAATATTTCCGATGGGTGACGAAACCGAAAAGATAGACCGATAGACTGCCAGGAAGTGAATTCGGGCAATCCCATCAAGTCAATATGTAGTGTTTGGTAACCCGATTATGCCACGAAAAAACACTAAATGTACAAAATCCCGCGAAATGCCCGAGGCGTGGGAACTTGGGACAAAGTTAGGGAGAAATTAAGATTTATTCCCTGAGAAGGGTAACAGTGGTAGAGTCTATTTTGGGCCAACATGAGGAGTTTTTGTCGTGAGATTGGTAATTCTGGGAGGGCCAGGAGCAGGAAAGGGGACCCAGGCGAGTCAGCTATGCAGTCGCCTGAATATTCCTTGCATTTCAACCGGGGAAATCCTGTTTAAGGCGATCGCCGCCCAAACTGAATTAGGCAGGCAGGCGCAACCTTATGCAGAACGTGGGGAACTGGTCCCGGACCCCATCATGATTGAATTTATTCGCGAACAGTTAACCCAACCCTATACACAAAACGGGTGGTTACTCGATGGTTATCCCCGCACCTCATTCCAAGCGGAAGAACTGGATTTTTTACTGGAATCCTTGCAGCAGACCCTAGATTGGGCGATTTGGCTGAACGTATCCGATGCGGAGTTAATGCGCCGGTCCCTAGAGCGATCGCAGGCGAAACCGGAAAGAGGGCGTCCCGATGACGAACCGGAATTTCTGCGTCGTCGGATCCAGTTATTCCAAGAACGCACGACTCCCATCTTGGACTACTACAACTATGGCGATCGCCTCCTCACCCTCGATGGCGATCGGCCCTCGACAGAAATCCATAAAGAAATCTGGAAAACGGTCAACCCTAACAAAACGCAATCCTAATCATGATTTGGCAGCGTCCCGATGGCCGAGAACCGGCACAACTGCGTCCGATTCGGTTTGAAAAAGACTTTACCCGCTTTGCGAACAGTTCCGTCCTGACCCGTTGTGGCGATACCCAGGTCCTCTGTACCGTCACCATCGAACCCGGAGTCCCTCGATTCCTTGCTAATCAAGGCAGTGGCTGGTTAACCGCAGAATATCGAATGCTTCCCGGTGCCACCCCCCAACGGCAATCCCGAGAATTCATGAAACTGTCGGGACGCACCCAAGAGATTCAACGCCTCATCGGGCGCAGTTTACGCGCGGCACTGGATTTAAAAGCACTGGGAGAACGGACAATTCTGATTGATGCCGATGTCCTCCAAGCCGATGCCGGAACCCGAACCACATCGATTACCGGGGGATTTGTGGCCCTAGCCTTGGCGATCGAGAAACTGGTGCAAACCGGAGAGTTAGAACAATCGCCCATTTGTCGCCAAGTCGCCGCTGTTTCCGTGGGGTTATTTGAGGGTGAACCCTATCTGGACCTCAACTACCCGGAAGATGTGGCAGCAGATATTGATTTTAATGTGGTGATGAGCGATGGGTTGGATATTCTGGAATTACAAGGAACTGCCGAAGCAGGCAGTTTTAATCGCACCGAACTCAACCGCATTTTAGATATGGCTGAATCCGGAATTCAGGAATTAGTCGCCGCACAAAAACAGGCCATTTATGGGGGGAACAACGGGTAAAATTATTTATTTTTGATTATCAACTGATTGATTGATCATAATGCCTAACGATGAATTGTTGGATGAATATGACTTTTCCCAATTAAGCGGAGGGGTCCGGGGAAAATATGTCGAGCGTTATCAACAAGGAACGAATTTGGTCCTGCTAGATCCAGATGTAGCCCGTGCGTTCCCAACCCAGGAATCGGTGAATGAAGCCTTGCGGTTATTGATTCAAATTTCTGAACGTCTACGAGAGTAAAGGGTGTTTAATAGTCAGTCAGTTTAAATTGTAAATCTCATAGAGTTTTCCCATATTGCCGCAGTACCGGAGGAAGGGAAAACAGCGATTGTTGTTGTTGGATAAAAGAGGCGTTGCACATCTATGGTATGATAAGGAGGTAGCCTCTACCTCTAGAAAATATGATTTGTCCTAAGTGTCAGTCCAGCAATATCAGTAAAAATGGCGTGAA
>NZ_JAMXFC010000044.1 GCF_025370755.1 Laspinema sp. D2d
GGAGATGGGGAGGATGGGGAGGATGGGGAGGATGGGGAGGATGGGGAGGATGGGGAAGATTAAGAATTTTGAGGATTAAGAATTTTTTAGTAACGACTTCAGTCGTTTACACACCCTCTCCCGTCTCTCCCCCATCTCCCCTATCCTCCCCATCCTCCCCATCTCCCCCATCCTCCCTATCTCCCCTATCTCCCCTATCTCCCCCATCCTCCCCAAAACCCCCCGCCCCTCAAGCGCAGCGACTTTTAACGCAAGGTTGTTTAGCGGGAATTTGTATTAAAAACTCAGTCCCTTGGCCGGGTTCGGAGTCACATTTGAGGACGCCACCATGTTTATCGACAACAATTTTATAACTAATGGAGAGGCCGAGTCCGGTCCCTTTGCCTACGGGTTTGGTGGTAAAGAAGGGGTCAAATAGGCGTTTTTTAACTTCTTCGGTCATTCCGGGTCCGTTATCGCGAATGCGGATGGAGACTTCGGTGGGGTTGCCGAGGGCATCGGTTTTGGCAATGTCGGTGCTGATTTTAATAATATGGGGTGCGCCTTGATTTTCCAGGGCGTCCATTGCGTTGGTGAGAATGTTCATGAAGACTTGATTGAGTTGTCCGGCGTAACATTCCACTTTGGGGAGTTTCCCGTATTCTTTGACGAGTTCGACCCCGGGATCTTTACCTTTGGGTTTCCAGCGGTTGTGCAAAATGAGCAGGGTGTTATCAATGCCTTCGTGAATGTCTACGGGCTTCATTTCGGCTTCATCGAGACGAGAGAAGTTGCGCAAGGAGACGACGATTTGACGAATGCGATCGGCCCCCATCTGCATGGAGGCGAGGATTTTAGGCAGATCTTCGAGGAGAAAGTCGAGGTCAATATCTTCGGAGACTTCCAGAACTTCGGGGGCGGGATTAGGGTAAAGGGTTTGATAGACTTCGATCAGGTGGAGCAGGTCTTGGGTGTAGTTGTTGGCATGGACGAGGTTGCCGGTGATGAAGTTAACGGGGTTGTTGATTTCGTGGGCGATGCCTGCGACCATTTGTCCGAGGCTGGACATTTTCTCGGTTTGGATTAACTGGGCTTGGGTTTGTTTGAGGTTTTGCAGGGCGACGCTGAGTTGTTGCGCTTGGGTTTGGGCGGCGAGGGCGGCGGCGTGGGTTTGGGCGTAGAGTTCGGCTTGGTCGATCGCCAGGGCGAGTTGATCGACGACGCCTTGGAGGAGTTCGATTTCACTATCGGTCCAGGGGCGGGGTTGGCTATGGCTACAGACGACGGCCCCGAGTTGACCGGAACGGGTTTCTAAGGGGAGGAGGAGGACGGAGACAATCCCCATTTCTGAGAAGAGGGTGCGGGTTTTGTCGTCTAAGTCGGCGCTGGTATCGAGACGATCGCTGCGTAAGGATTCTAGGTCCCTAATTTTCTGGGTGAGGGGGCCGCTGAGGGAGGCGGGGTATTCGCACAGGAGATTTTTTTTGTTGAGCGATCGCGATTCATGGGTCACGGTGAGACTCGGCTGAAGCGGATGAGGCAGATACCACAAAAAATGACAGCGGTCAATTTGTAACAGGGAGTGAATTTCGGTGACGGCGGTTTCGAGGATGGTGTCGAGGTCAAGGGAGTTGCGAATCTGACTGGCAAGGCGGAACAGCAAGCCTTCACGACGAGAGAGGAGGGCTTCCCGGGCGCGATCGCGATCGATGGCGAGGGCTAAAGTGCTCGATACCCAGATTAGGAGGTTTTGGACGGACTCGCTCACCCCATTCTCGATGACGACTGCCATTACGCCACAAATCTGGTCATCAATTACTAGGGGTTGCAGTAAACAATCCGGGTGGAGTTCACAATTTTCTAAAGTGTCGTTTTTGCCCCGTTCTCTTTGGCGAACCAAGCAGCCGGTATAAGTTTTACGGGTTTGCGCGACGGTGCCGATTTGGGTTTGTCCTAGAGGAATGCGATCGGGGAACAGTTCCTGGTCTAACAGAATCCCAGCAGTGGACCGCATTTCAAGTTCTTTAAGCGCGGGATTCAAGGTCCAAACTCCGGCAGAGCTGGCTTCTAAATACTCCACGATCGCCCTCATGATCGGCGGGAACAGGGTTTCTAAAGGTCCTCCTTTGGCGAGGAGTCGCCCGATTTGAGCGCTGAACTCATAGAGGCGACTGCTATTCAGGGGAGTTTCTTCGAGTTGGTTTGGGGGGGTCACATTTTGGAAATACACGGATAAACCTTCGGAGTTTGGGTAGGCTTGCATTTTTAAACACCGTCCCAGATAAAATGCCTCAGCGGTGACCGTCCGTGCCTCACCTAGGGCGCGTCGGTATTCCTCTATCAATTTAGACTGATTCCATTGGCTTAATTCTTGCCAAATATTTCTACCCATTAAAAGATGCCTGGGTTTTCCTAAAATTTCTTCACCCTGGGGGTTGATTTCGGTAAAATTCCACTCGCGATCTAGTCGAAAATAACCGACATTTTTTAAATCTTCCCCCAAGGCGATCGCGCAGGTATCGCAACAGGTCCTGATAATCGGGGCATCTGCTAGGGGTTGAAGATCACAGGACTGGATGTTACTCGTTTTATCCATGACAATTCCATTGATGTACGGGAGTTATACCCGAGGTCCCCAAACTCTGCACCGGCGATCGCAATTGAGCGGATCGACGCTTTCGACACACCCGTTGTCCGCTGCCTTCCTCTATTATTCTTCCCCAGTCCAAGGAAAACCCTCGCCACACCCTAAAAGCAGCATCTGTAATTCCCGGATCAACTCGGATACAGTCCTGGGAATGGAGAAAACTGACCTCAGAGTGTAAGGTTTGCTTCACCTGAGAACCGTTTCTATCGAAGACTCCTTCTAAAGGGTATTCCTCTAAAGTTTGACCCCGGTGACTCTCCATCAACTCCCGGATACTTTTGAGTGCAACCCTAGCATCAATCCAAATTGGGGGTTTTTGCTTACCTGATTGGCCTATCCTCGACGGTTTTAGCCCCCAGGGGAGCCCGGAGGATGGACACCCCAGCATCGCCCTCCATGCCGGTTGATCAACCTGCACCAAACAACGGACGGCCCAAGGGCTGTAGTGAGTTTGAGTCACCCCTCGTTCGAGCTCCGTCCAGGCAAAGATCCTGGAAAAGCCGATTGAGACTTGATCCCTCCCGTTATGTTTGATTTGTTTTTGACTTGGCACTGGACCTTTCATTTGAAGGTACCTCTCCCCAAATTAGAAACCGCCAGTCTTTCTGACTGGACTATCGCTTTTTATCCTGGATTGGATTGCTCGGCACTGAGTTAATTTTACGGGAAATTACCCCCACTCGATATGGGAAAATTGCGGATTTAAGGATTAACTTTTAAACAGCGCAGATGCAGCAATCCTTGCCAATTTTAGCTAAGGTATTTTCCCCAGCGCCATATTTATAGTCATTTATATCCAACGGTTTTATTCCCTCTTTCATCCTCTCCTATCATCTAGTATGTCTTTCTGGGTGATATTTTTTAAAGGATTTAATAAAAATTAACTTTTTGTAAAACTGACTCGGGCTGGGTCAAGGTTCAAGGGATAGGACAACTCCTGCCTTCCCGAGGCACGTTAATTTTTTATCGAAGAAAAGCCAAGTTTAAAATACCTAATGATATCAAAAAAAAAGCCTTGATGTCAAGGAATCCTAACGAATAAAGCGGGACCCCAATCTCAGGCGATCGCCCCTGGCTTGGGTCACTCCGTTAGGGCAACCTAAAAGCCTCTTTTTAGACCTAGGTATCGCTGTGGAACAGGCTTCTCTCCTGCTTTGAATGGGTACAATCTACACTCTTGCACCGTTGTTTTTGAGGGTTCCCCCAAATTTTTAACCGATTCAGAGATATTCTGAACCGACCGGATCTGAATGCAAAGAAATGATAAAGAAAAAAGCACTGTCTGTAAAGGAATCATGAACGATTGTTCTGGCATTATTTCCCGGATTTCACCGGACTGGGGCAGATGAATCAGCCGTTCTTTCTCAGATTTCCAGCCTCATTCCCCACCCCAAGGCAACTGTCCCAATTTTCTACGGTTAGGGAACCTTTGATGCAGAACAGTAGCCTTTTTAAGGGGAGTCTATGGGGATCACTTCGAGTCAATGCATCCGGAACCCATCCTCTACATCCATCGGGGAATCCCATTCCTAAACTCGGTCCTGATCGTTCCCCTTGACTCCGACGAAGACTATCCTAAACCGGGTAGTCTTTCGAGGACCGTCTCTTCAGACTTCTCACTTTATTTATCGGCTTTCTTGGGGAACTTTTAAGCCTCTCCTCTCTCCTTAACCTCATCGGTTTTGCCCCGGATATACTTGAAGGATTGAGCCGGAGTTTCCTAATTTTCGACAGGGCTGATTATCCTAATTTTTCTGGGGAGTTCAGCCTGATGAATTAGAAGATTTGCTGACTGAATGGCAGTAAATTGTCAAAATTTAACCCCAGGCTTTGGCCTCAATTCTCAGGTTTCAGCCTGAAGTTTTATTCAGTCATGAAGGAATAATACTCGATTAAATCAGAGTACCCCTGGGTTGCTGGCTGAGTTCCGAGAGCAGAGTCAGCAGTTTGGCTGAAAAAAATATGGCCCTTCTTAGACTTCATCTCCCCTTACCCAGGGTCTTTAGAGCAGAATGGTCGTTCGGTTTACAAGCCCCTACAACCTAAAGGATCAGCCCTGTAAGAACTATGAAAAAATGTAACTTTTGTATTAAGTTTTATGATCGCCAGGGTTGAGATTGGATGAAATAGGAGCCGTTCTTAAAAAAAGTATTAAGAGATACTTAAAAAGTCCAGAAAGTGATCTATAAAACAAAATAGGAGTCAAGGATCAGTTACAAAGGAGGAAGACATCTTAAGTCGGGTTGTCCAAGAGGTAGGCGAAGTCAAAACTTTCTCAAAATTCACGAATCACAGATCTCAAGTTGTTAAAGGGATGCTGAGGAGATGAAGAAATGAAAAGGTTGTCACTCGACTGATACCCAGGAGAGTCCCGAAGGAGAACTCACGAATCAACCGAAATATTGGGAAAACCGAGTTTTCAGCAACCCCGTGTCAAAGAATTTTACGATCGCCCTAGGGGAAGTCCCTCAGTTAGCACCGCCGGACCCGGAAGGATTAAATGCTTCACCGATTCCCTAGCTAGAATTTGGCCGAGCTAATTAGAGAAATTGTTTAAAGTCAAGCCCGGGGCAACATAATACTAGAATTGTGCGAAAATATTAAGCAAAGGATGTTATTCGTTATGTTAACCACACTTCAATCTGAGTATAAAGAACAAGCCGAGATACAGGCACTCCAGCAACAACTCGCAGCAAGGGAAATCCGGTTTCGGAATGTTATCGATAAATTGGCGGATGGGATTATCATCGTTGATAGCAAGGGACTGGTCCGCTTTATTAACCGTGCTGCCGAATGTTTGCTGAAATGTCAAGCGGATGCTTTGCTTGGAAAAGAAGTGTTTGGCACCCGGGTGTTTGAAATCCAGGGGGGTCAAATCGGGACAGAAATTATTCAGCGGGTTGGAGATAGCGATCGCGATAGCACCAGAGTTGTGCAAACGCAAGTGGAAATTTTGCGCAAAGGCGAAGAAGATGCGATCGCAGAAATGCGAATTGTGGAAACCGAATGGGAAGGAGAAAAAGCGCTCATGGCGTCCCTTCGGGATATTACTTCCCGGGTGCGAGCACTGGAAGCATTGCAAAAATCTGAGGCGCAGCTTAGGGAACAAACTCAACAACTGGAGCGGACCCTGCAGCAACTCAAGCAGACTCAATCTCAACTGATTCAAACGGAAAAAATGTCAAGTTTGGGTCAAATGGTAGCTGGGGTGGCTCATGAAATTAACAACCCGGTTAACTTTATCTATGGAAATATCGATCACGCCAGTTGCTATATCCAAGATTTAATGGGGTTGATGGCACTGTATGAACAAAACTACCCCAATCCAGCGGAAGAGATTACTCAGTATGCTCAGGAAATTGATCTCGAATTTTTGAGTCAGGATCTCCCCAAACTCCTCTCTTCGATGAAGTTGGGAACCGATCGCATTCGCGAAATTGTGATGAGCTTGCGGAATTTCTCGCGGTTGGATGAGGCGCAAATGAAGCGAGTGAATATTCATGAAGGGATTGATAGTACCCTGCTAATTCTGCAAAATCGTCTAAAAGCGCGATCGGGTTTTCCGGGAATTGAATTGATTAAAGAGTACGGCAATTTAGAGCAGATTGAATGCTATGCCGGACAACTCAATCAAGTCTTTATGAATATTATCAGCAATTCCATTGATGCGATTGAAGAAAGTTCTAAGTTTTTAGTGCTGCATTCGGAATTGTCCGACTCCAAGGGAGAAGGATCATCGGCGAGCAGTAAAATCTCACCTAAAATTAGGATTGCGACTGAATTGGTTGAAAAGACTGCGGGGAGTGGCGATCGCGATGAAACCCGTCTGCTTATTAAAATTTCCGATAACGGGCCCGGGATGAGCGAGGAAGTGAGGCAACGATTGTTTGATCCATTTTTTACCACAAAACCGGTGGGTAAAGGCACGGGGTTAGGGTTGTCAATTTCTTATCACATTGTGGTTGAAAAACATGGCGGTCAATTACAATGTATTTCTACGCCTGACGAAGGAACGGAATTTATCATTGATATTCCGATGCAACAGCAAAAACGGAAGTCTTCTGAAGCCCCGGCAAATCGCTCAGATTTACGACCTCAAACGCGCTTTCAACCGCATCTCAAAGCTTGCTAAATTTTGATTTGTTGGGAACCACCTAGCCTGCTTTTGATTTTTTCCCAGGGTGCCCTATGTTGAATGAGTGGAGGAATTTCAACTCGGCCTAAGTTTTGGCCCGGTTTTGGGTTGGGCTATCTTTATGGGTCTTGAAATCGGCTAACCTCTGAGCCAGTCTTCCTGTTTAATCAGGAGCATGGGTCATGGGTAAATTTGCTGTTTCAAGATGAATTTTCAAGGTGCAGAAGCAGGCCAGGAGGAACCCGTAATTCCGAGGCGGCGGAGAGTTCAGAGGGTGTTAAAACTCTCGGGGAATTTACTTAGAAATACTATAACAGATTTTTCAAAAAAATACCATTTGCGTAAAAAGACTGAAAAAGATTAACTCTCGGACTCAGTTTCGGGAAGGAGGGTTCAAGAAAGTCGGGGATTTCCGGGGCGATCGCCCTTGCTGGAGTTTGTTGAGTGAACACTCGCAGCAGGGGAGAATGAGGAAATTTTTAAGGGCGATCGCGGGCGGATTAATGGGCTTTATTGAAGCGCTTAGAAATCCAACTGGTCAATCCACTCAACAGCGCACCGGCCATTAAAATGCCAATTGCGGGGTTAAAAACAGGTTGCCAGAGTTGGTGCCAAATGTCGAGGCCCAGATTGACGCCGGTGGATCGTCCCACGACGGCGATCGCAAACCAAACAAAGCTGAGCAATACAAAAAATACATCGGCGACTAAAAACAGGTTCAGCCAATTTAAAAGTTTTTCTTTCATGGGCGCTTGGTAGTCCTAATCCTTTAAAACAATTAACCCCATTGCGGCGATCGCACTTCGGTGAATGGTAAGATATCACCGCTAGGGTATCACGAGTGGGGTAAGTCCGGGGAATCAGTCGCGAATCCCTCCCTTAGATGCGTCGCAGTAACGGAACGACCCTCGGAGAATGGGCGATCGCCCAGACATTGATGCTCAGACACAGACTGGCTAGAGCGAGCAAGATATAGGTAGGAGCCATGACTACCCCAATCAGGAACCAACTGAGAACGTGCAAGACCATGACGACGGCATAAAAACTAGCGATCGCTGCCATCACGCGAATCTGTAGTTTTTGGGTTCCCAGTCCCATAAAAATCAAAGTTTGTAAGGTTGCTAGTAAGTTGGCCGGAACTAAAAATGCGCAAATTGCAATACAGTGGGTTCGAGAAAATTCGCAAATCAGATCAAACATTATCAACGTATCAAAAGAGTTTGTGCTAAGTGGAATTTTTTTAAAATCCCTGGGTTTACTGTAGCATATTGATTTGAAAATGGGACGAATGATAGATAAATTTTATCAAAAATTGAGGTATGGTAAAAATAAGAACCTTGTAAATTCTTGTAAAGGATAGCGCACCCAATGGAAAATGCAGAAGGAATTTTTAATGTAGTGGCCGGACTGCTGGCCGTAGGAATTTTTGTCGGGGGGATGCTGATGATGTTTACCACAGTCTGGACGACCAAGCGGTAAATCCCTGAACCGGCAAAAAGCCTCTCGGGAGTAGCGGTGCGATCGCCGTTCTACTCCCGTTAACCCGAATTAAAACAGGTGCATCGGTAAGGGAGAGGGCAGCAAATCCCGATGGAGTTGCGTTGAAAACAAAGGAAAAAAATCCCGGGACTCGGTACCACATTCGGGGGCAAAATTGGTTATGATAAGATACAAAACCCCTTAGTGGTTTGTCCCTCAATGCAAAATAGATCTTTCATCAATCAAGTGATGACAGCGGGAATCCTATCTGTGGCGATCGCGCCTTGGATCCAGCCCCTTGTCAATGCCCGCGAACCCGTTCCATTATTTTTATTGGATACGCAATGTGTCACCAATGGACCAGGGCGATCGCAACAAGAAACCTTAGATATATCCATCGGGAGAAAAGTCTATCGGTCTTATTTCTTTTTAGGTCCAGGGAGTCGAGAAGTCTCCGTTACTTGTCGAATTGGAGAAGAATCGGGTCAATTTGAATCCCTGTTATTAGAATTTGGAATGCGCGATAATGACCGAGGAAGTCCGCCGAATGCGGTCAATATTTATTTAGATGGGGTGCGGCAGGAATCCTATACCTTGACTCCCGGAGAGCAAGTTTCTTTATCTCTGAATCTGACTAATGTCAGTCATGTTGCCATTGAAACCGTTTGTTCGAGTCAAACTCGCTATTGTGATCGCGTGTACTTTTTTGAATCTACTCTTTTACCTCGGGTGAATTTAGTCCCTTCCGAGTCTAATTCTGAGTCTCCCAATCAAATTTAGGACAACAGTTTCATCCCCCAAACCGGCGAGGGTGAAACCCCGCCGGTATCACCGGATAACCTGACCGAAAAAGCCTTTTAATCTGGGTTAAAGGGGGCAACAGACGACCCTTTTTGTTATAACCAAGGACGAGTCACTTGTTCCAATTGCGCCACTTCATCTGCCGTTAATTGCCATCCCACAGCCCCCGCATTTTGTCGGGCTTGTTCCGCATTTTTTGCCCCAGGAATCGGAATAATACCCCCTTGAGCAATTAACCAATTTAAGGCAACTTGAGCGGGAGTTTTGCCATAGTTTTGACCGAATTGATGCAATAAATCTAAAACCGGAGAAATTTTCCGCAATCCCTCGGGTTTGAAGCGGGAATCCCACTGGCGAGGTCCGCTGGGTTGGGGACCTTCGGGGGTATATTTTCCCGTGAGTAATCCTTGTTGGAGGGGACTATAGGCCAAAATAGTGATTCCTAATTCCCGTGCCGTTTTGATAATTCCCTGCGTTTCTACCTCCCGAGATAATAAAGAATAACGCACCTGATTGACCGCTAAAGGAATTCCACGCTTGGATAAAACAGCATGAGCTTCTCGCATTTGGGCGGCAGAATAATTGCTGACGCCAATAGTTTGGATTCGGCCTTTTTCGACTTGATCAGCTAAAGCATTCATTAAGGTTTCTTGGCTCATTAAAAAGGTAAAAGGCCAATGAACTTGATAGAGGGTGACTTGAGTTAATTGCAGGCGATCGAGACTAGCGGTGAGCGCTTCCGCAACGGACTCAGCCGTAAACCGCCAGGGTAAAGGACCGTATTTTGTAGCAACTTGAATCGGGGTTTCCGTTTGCCGAATAAATTGACCCAAAAGCTGTTCAGATTTACCTAATCCATACACTTCGGCGGTATCAAAAAAGGTGATTCCTGCGTCGACAGCGGCATGAAATGCTTCCTGAACCTGAGTGGCCCCGTAATCTTTGCCATAGTTCCAAAATAAGGTATCTCCCCAGGACCACGCACCAATACCGAGGGTGGGTACGGTTGGCCCATTGTTTCCTAATTGGATGAATTCCATCGTTTTAAAACCCTGAATTTTGATTGCAATGGTATTGTAATCCAGAATTACCAAGGGCTGCCAATCAGGGTAAACACCGCCCAAAAATAGGGATGTTTGAAATCCCGGGTTTGAGTTTCGTTGATTCCCTCAGAACGCAGAGAAAAATTTCCCGATTCCGAGTAGAGGCGATCGCCTTCAAAGCGCACTCTTCCCTCCAACATCGCAATCTGTGCCTGTCGCAATGCTTCGGCTTTAATTGGCGCAGTTTTTAGATTCTGGTAGAACTCTGTCATCAGGGCCAGGGTTCCTTCATCGCTCACGTAAGTCAAACTGGCGATCGCGGTTTTTGCCCCAATTCGCACCGCTAATCCGGCAAACCCTAACTCCGCCTCTAAACTGCCGATCGCCGTGCGACAGGCACTTAAAACCAACAAATCCACCGGCGGATTGTTCCATTCTAAATCCCGCATTTCTTGTAAGTTTAAGGGTCCGTCCCAAAGCTGAATATAAGATTCGCTGGGGTCACCGGGATTAAATTGCCCATGAGTAGCTAGATGAACTAACCGAAAGGGTTGAGATGCCCGCTGAAATTTGAGGTTTTCCAAAGTAAATTCTTCGTTTAAAAATTCGCGTCCGTTCCCTAATGTCTGAATAATCGTTTCTAATTCTAGGGGAACCGCTGGCAAATTGGGTAAGGTACTAAAAGTTGAGGCTCCCATTGCTAAAGCCGGAAAAGTCCGGATATCCTGATAGCGAGTATCGGTTAAGTTCACACTGGGAATTAAGCCAAGACGATATTTTTCGACTAAAAATTGCTCTCCATCGTGCAAGGCAGCAATCGGAAGAGTTCGTAATCCCGCATCCATTGAAAAAGCGATCGTATCAATTTCTTCCGCTTCTAATTCTGAGGCAAGGGGGGCGATTATCCATTGATACAGTTGTCGTGCCGGAGGTAAATAAGTTTGAGTATTTAAGCGTTTAAGGTCCGTAATTTGGGTCAATAAATTGCGGGCCGTCGATAATAAATTTTCTTGGTTTGCTTCTTGAATAACCCGGTGAATCGGGTTCCCCTTGGGTGTGATGAGGAACAAATCTAAGCGATCGCCCCGGGACAAAACATAAACAATTGCCGGATTGGTGCCGGTTTCTTGGGCCACTTGGCGCAATTTTTGGACAATTTCTTCAAAAGAGAGTAATTCCGCCCCCAAATCTTCTTCAAAATAAGTTTCAAATTCCGATTGGCGGAGTCCTTCTATTTGTTCGATAGTTGCCCCTAAATTAGGGTTAGTTTGGTTAAGAAAATTATCCAGATTTAATCGGTTCGTTGCGACGCGATCATCGGGGAGAATTTTACTATCCAGTTGGCGACTTTCAAGCTGAATCAGCGGTTGTGCTGCTGGGGGTCTTTCTAGCTGAGTTTGTAATAAAGTTTCCGGTAACTCTTGGGGAGGGGAAGACTCAGGAATCGGTGCCGGGGGACGGATGACTGAGGGTTCTCTGGCAGCAGAAACCAAGGAAATATTCCCTTGAGTAAAGGAAAAGGGAAAGGACTGCACCGGAGCAATGATATTATTTCCAGCAGTCATAATCGCCGCCAGAGTGCCATTGAGTTGAGCATCACCGATAATAAACGGCGCTTGGGCGATCGCACTCCCATGACTAATTTTTATCTTTCCCTCCTCACTTAAACCGGCATTGGAAATGCTGGCATCGGGGGAATTTTCCTCCAGTAAAGTATCCGTTGCCCGAAAAAAGCGCCCGCTGGTAATTTCAGCAGTTCCCCCAGTTCTCCCCTGAGCGCTAATAGACTGGACTTGTATATCCCCGGGGGCCTTTAAAATGATATCCCCTGCGGCTTGTTCTGTGGCATTGGTCGCAATTGTACCCGTTTGTATTCCTGGTGCCAAGGGTTGTCCATCAATCCCTTGACAAGACTGACAAGCAGCAATTGTGAGATTGCCACCGCCAAATAATCCCGAGGTATTAATCTCTTCAGTGAGAATGCGATCGCGGTTACTGGTGAGGGTAATTTCGCCCCCAGTTCCTGTAGGGGTCGAGGTATTCAGGATGCCGGTGGTAATTTCTCGTTCTGTCGTAACTTCCAGGGTTCCCCCTGGTGAAGTCACATCCCCCGTGGTGACAAAATTATTGCTACTATTGAGACTCATTTTCCCGGGATTAGCGGTGACATTTCCTACAGAAATTTGCTCCGTCGCATTCAGTGCTAAAATCGGGGTTGTCAGATTAACGTTTTCCGCTACTAGAGTGACATCTTGGAGGGCGATCGTCCCGGAACTGTTCACCGTCAGACGATCCACTGTCATCCCCTCAGATGCCGTAACTTCAGTGGTTTCCTCAATGGCGATCGGCCCTAATGCACCCCCTTCCGCACCCCCCACTTCCCGCGCAAAGATAATACTGCCTGGGGTATTCAGCGTGAGAGACTGCCCTGCATTTTCCTGACTATTCAGAGTATTATTAAAGGTAATCAAACTGCCGGGAGTCAGGGTGCTTAAGCGAATATCATTCCCCAAAATCACTGCACTATTCAGAATAATATTTCTTTGGGCTACAATATCACTGGATAGAGTTAATACATCCGCCACAATATCTAAACTGCGGAGGGGAACTTGACTGCCAATCGGTTGGTTCACTGCCACAGTTCCTAAGGGCGAATTGACAGTAAGCTGCCGTTCCCCATTGATGGTCCCATTAAAGGTGATATTACTCCCCGCAAAGGTGACATCGGCATTCAAAAAGATATTGCCAAAGCTGAGTTCTCCTTCCGTTAGCACATCGGCACTCACTAAGGTTGCGCCTGCGGTATCAATCGTCAGAATGGCATTATCCGAGAGGGTGAGATTTCCGGCGATATCTGTCGCACCTTGTCCTTGAGGCGATCGCAAAGTAACCGGATCGCTGAAGTCCACCACCCCAGCAATACTAATCAGTCCGGTGCTATTTTCGGACCCCATAATAATCGCACTAAATCCATCCTCTAGGGCCGCTAAATCCGCCACCGTCAGATCCAAAACCGTATTTCCCGTATCACTTTCACCGGATAAAACAATAGTTTGATTAGGATTTCTGGGTTGTAGGGTGAGAATTCCAGTGCTAGTAATTGTACCATTCAAATCAATTTCATTGCCCGTCAGGGTCATATTGCCACTGCCACTGTTGACAATTCCCACCATGACGGTATTGCCTGCATCAAGGCTAATATTGCCATTAACCGTCGTTCCTAATGATATGACTTCCCCGGCAGTAATAATATTTCCAGTGCGACTCAGCACTGAAATATCCCCCCCATTGGTAGTGAGATTTCCCGTAATAATATCGCTAGTCGCTGAGAGAATGGCCGGACCTCCATCGGTGGTAATATTGTTAACAGTAATGCTTCCTCGACTAAAACTTTCACTAGAAGAAAATACCGTATCGGATATTGTCTGATCCGGGGGAACATTAGCCACATTAGACAGACTGGCTTCCCCAGCGCGCAGAATTACCGAGGGACTGCTCGTGAGAATGGGGAGATCCGGATCAGAACCCGTCAGGGTGGTATCCGGTTGGGTGATATTAATACTAACCCCGATAATACTCCCCCCCGCCTCCACTTTCAGGGAAGCGCCGGTATAGTCTCCAAAGCTCACATCCCCATTTGATGTCACAATCGGGTCAAATAGACTGATCAGGGTTCCAGGTTCTCCGGAACGGGTGCGAATTGCAAAATTTCCCCCGGCTGCAAAGTGAGAATCTCCGGAAATCAGCCCATCACTCACTAAAGTTATATCACCCCCAGCGCGAAAGGGTTCAAATTGAAACTTCACCTGATCCACTGAGAGGATAGAATCCAAGGCTAAGATATCAACGGCGCGATCGCCTATCAAGGTCAAATTGCCCCCTGTTTGGGCTAAAAAAGGCCGGTCCAGGCTATCTCGCACCCACACCGTATCCCCAGCCCTCAACTGCATATCCCCGGTGGTTTGTAAGGTGGTTTCCACTAGAGTGAGATTTTGGTGAGCTGATAAAGAGACCGTTTCTCCGGATACGTGAGATTGTTTCATTACCACATCTCCCGATGCAATTCCCAACCCGGAACCGATTAATTCTACTGTTCCATCAGGGTTGATAAGAACATCGGTCACATGAGAAGAATTGCCCCCGGTGAGTAAGGCGGGTAACGCCATCGGTGCGATCGGAAAAGGCGTAGCAATATCCAAACTCAGGAGATGATTCGGTTGAGACAAACGCACCCAACTCGAACCAGGAACTGTCGCCATTGTCATGCTTCCCTGGGGTGAGGCGACTGTCCCCTGATTCAAAATTGTTCCCCCAATCAGGGTTAAATTTTGCCCCGATGCCACAGTTAAATTCCCTGAATTAAGAATAGCCCCGGGCTGCAACGTCTCAAAAACAAAGGCATTAGGAGTTCCCACTAACTCTCCATAAAAATCCCCCCCCACCGCATTAAACCAACCGTCATCAAACCCTATCCCCGTTGCCGTCGTGGCAAGAAATGAACCGGGGACATTCAGACTGGAATTTGGGCCAAATACTATCCCAGCAGGGTTCATTAAATAGAGATGCGACGCACCGCCAGTAACCTGAATCAGTCCATTAATATAAGAAGCATTGCCGCCATTAATTCGGCCTAAAATATTGACAACTGCGGGATTAGAAATAAAATTAGCAATGTCAGCAGAATTCAGCCCAAACTCACTAAAACTATGGAACAAATTTCGGCCATCAGAGGACCGCTGACCCCCAGTGATATCATACCGGGTTCCCTCGGGGGTAACCAGGGTCCCTGTCCCATCCGTTGCCGGGACGATGGGCTGAGATTGGGCACTCAAAGCCGAGAACAACACTGCCAACGGTAGCATCGAAAGCCCGAGGGAGAGTGTTTTTGGGTATGATTTCCCTGATTTGGGGTGGGTCACTGTTTTCCGATCCATTGCCGCCATTCCCTATAAAATTTGCGATCGCTTTTTAACTAACACTGTAGCCGCTGACACCCTGAGTTTTCTGTAGGGACCGAAAGAGCATCTCTACCTATCCCTAGAACAATATTGGCACAGTCTGGGTCCACTAACACAGATTTTCGATGACTAGATTATAACTTCCATAGCTGCCTTTAGCCTGATCACATTTTATCAAAGCTGGCAACTTCATCGTAAAAACTAAAAGTTCTAAAGCCGATGTATTATTTCTGGCCTAGATTTATCAAAATTGTTTTATTTTTTATGCTCTAAATAAAGTAGTTAAACTCTAGTTTTTCTATGATTTTCTGATTCCAGAAAATTGGATGCCCCCCAATCCCTTTGAAGTTCAATCTATTTGATCTGTAGAATGGAAACTTTTGGAAAAGAAAGAAAGTCATAATATTGCTTTTCTTACTTCTATTTTTGGGATTTATGAACAATGGGTAATATTTATCCGTGGCAGAGGGCATAATCAAAAAAGGGTGAATGTAGAATCGTCTTGTAGGTACTTCTCTCTCATGGGGAATCCCTTCGTGACTCGCTTAGGTTAGGACCCAGATACCCACCCAAAAACTATCTTTAAAGCCCTTTCTTATAACTAGGAGACTTAACCAATTATGCCAGTCATTCAGGGTACACCGTTCGATGATACTTTACTCGGAAGCGCCAGTAATAATTTTATTTATGGATGGCAAGGCAATGATGTACTCACGGGCGCAGATGGGGAGGATATCCTCTACGGGGATGACGGAAATGATAGTCTGACGGGAGGGAACAGTAATGACTTACTCGCTGGGAGTCAAGGTAATGATGTCTTAGATGGCGGGGATGGCAATGATATCCTCTATGGTGGACAGTCTGATGATGTTTTAATGGGAGGATTGGGAGGCGATCGCCTGTTTGGAGATGCAGGATTCGACCTCTTTTATCTCGAATGGGGCGCAGATACCGTCACTGGAGGCAAGGATAAAGATAGCTTTACTCTGTTTCCCACCCTAGGCGGTAATACTTTACCAGAAGCGGCGATTATTACGGATTTTAATCCCTTAGAAGATGAACTGGAACTTACTGAGGGACTCACCTTTGAAGGGTTGAATATCTTTCAAGGAACGGGATTTTATGCCAAGGATACGATTATCCAGGACCGGAATACCGGGCGATATTTAGCCATTTTGCTGAATGTGGCAACGCCTAGCTTAATTCAACAGGACGTCACACAGACCCCAACCGAACCGGCAGAAGCAGCAAGCGAACTCCCCTTGATCACCTTTGCTAGTCCTTCACCGGGACCCTTAACGACTACGCCACCAGGAAATCCCCCAGTAAAACCACCCGGCAATCAACCCGACGATACCCTACCAGGAAATCAACCTGACGATACCCTACCGGGAAATCAACCTGACGATACCCTACCGGGAAATCAACCTGATGATACCCTACCAGGAAATCAACCTGACGATACCCTACCGGGAAATCAACCTGACGATACCCTCCCAGGAAATCAGGCCCCCACTAACATTATCCTCTCCAATACCAGCATTGCCGAAAACAGTGCCGACGGCGCAATTATTGCCACCTTCTCAACCACCGATGCCGATGCCGAGGATACTCACAGCTACAGCTTATTAGATAATGCCGGTGGACGCTTTAACATTAATGGCAGTCAACTGATTGTTACCAATAGTGCCTTACTCGATTTTGAGACCACCCAGGCACACAATATTATTCTACAAACCACCGATTCGGAAGGGAATACCTTTGACAAACCCTTTACCATTCAGGTTACCGACGTTAACGAGGAAATTCCCAATAATGCGCCGACAGATATCGCCTTATCAAATAGTGTCATGGATGAAAATAGTGCTAATGGTACTGTTATTGGCATCCTCAGCACTACTGACCCCGATGTCGGGGATACCCACAGTTACTCCTTAGTAGATAATGCAGGCGGCAGATTTGCGATCGCCGGAAATCAACTCACCGTCGCCAATGGTGCGTTATTGGATTTTGAGACAGCGGACACTTATAATATTGTGGTGCAAACGACTGATGCTGCGGGTCAAACCTTTAGCAAAACCTTAGCTGTCACGGTCAATAATGTCAATGAAACTCCAACAGATTTGGCAGTTTCTAATTTAATCGTTGCCGAAAATAGTGCCAACGGGAATTTAATTGGTACCATCACTCCCACTGACCCCGATACCACTGATACCCTACTTACACCTTACTGGATAATGCCGGAGGTCGTTTTGCTATATCCGCAAATCAGTTAACTGTTGCTGATGGTAGTTTACTCGACTACGAAACCGCAACTATCCATAACATCACCCTTCGGACTACTGACGCAGGGGGAAATAATTTCGATAAAACGTTCTCCGTCACCGTTAGCGATGTTAACGAAACCATTCCGAACAATGCACCTACCGATATTTCCCTCAGCAATATTACAATTGCTGAAAATACTGCCAACGGTACGGTATTGGGAGATTTAGCAACGGTTGACCCGGATCCAGGGGATATCCACAGCTACTCGTTAGTAGATAATGCCGGAGGAGGGTTTGCGATTTCGGGAACGCAAATCACTGTAGCGGATAGTACATTATTAGATTATGAAACGGGAACCAGTCACCCTATCACGGTTCGGACTACGGATGCAGGAGGTTTAACTTTTGATAAAACCTTTACCTTATCGGTGCCGAATTTGAATGAAACGCCAACGGATATGGCGGTGTCGAATACGGTGGTGAATGAGAATAGTAGCAATGGGACAGCGATCGCGAATCTTACCACCACCGACCCGGATACCGCAGACACTTACACTTATTCACTGGTGGATAATGCCGGAGGACGGTTTGCACTTTCAGGGAATCAGCTAACCATTGCCAATGGTACATTATTAGACTATGAAACAGCAACCAGTCATCCGATTATCCTGCGCAGTACCGATGCGGGGGGTCTAAGTATTGATAAAAACTTTGTCATTACGCTAAATAATGTCAATGATCCGCCAGTATTGGTCATGAACTCACCTCTGAGTGTGACTCAACGGGGGATAACTTCGATTACGAATAGTTTACTCCAAGTCACTGACCAAGATAATACTCCAGATCAACTCACTTATACTCTAGTTACTGCACCGACCACTGGACAGCTTAAGCTTGATAGTATCCCCCTATTTGTCAATGATACTTTTACCCAAGCTGACATTGATAGCACCCGAGTCAGCTATACTCACGGCTTAATTCAACTGATAAATAATAGTATTTCTGACTACTCTCCCCAAATATCGGGGGCTAATGTGGTTTGGCAAAGCTATGATGACACACACTACAAAATATACTTTTACGATAGAAATAGCGTCACTCAACTGACCAATAATAGCACTCAGGACAACTTTCCGGAAATATCCGGGTCTAACATAGTTTGGCAAGGGTTTGATGGCACAGACTTTGAAATCTACTTTTACGATGGAAATAGTACCACCCAACTGACCAATAATAGCACTCAGGACCGCTTTCCCCAAATATCCGGGTCTAACGTGGTTTGGCAGGGCGTTGATGGCACAGAAACAGAAATCTACTTTTACGATGGAAATAGCACCACCCAACTGACCAATAATAGCACTGATGACATTAATCCCCAAATATCAGAGTCTAATGTGGTTTGGCAGAGGTCTGATGATACAGACTATGAGATCTACTTTTACGATAGAAATAACGCCACCACGAGCCAACTGACCAATAATAGCATTGATGACTCCCAGCCCCAAATATCTGGGTCTCACCTGGTTTGGACAGGTTCTGATGGCACAGATGACGAGATTGGCATTGCACATCTATGGTATGATGAGGAGGTAGCCTCTACCTCTAGAAAATATGATTTGTCCTAAGTGTCAGTCCAGCAATATCAGTAAAAATGGCGTGAAGAGAGGAAAACAGAACCATATATGTAAGGATTGTGGTCGTCAATTTATCGATGTCTATTCTCCAACAGGGTATCCCGAAGAAGTTAAACGACACTGTTTACATCTCTATGTTGAAGGGAATGGGTTTCGACGGATAGAAAGACTAACTGGAGTTTGTCATAACACGGTTATCAATTGGGTTAAAGCTGCGGCTAAGAGTTTACCACAAGACCCAGATTATGAAGAAATACCTGAAGTTTCCCAAGTTGATGAATTACAGACTTATGTGGGTAAAAAAAACATAAAGTCTGGGTCTGGACCGCTGTAGAAAAAAGGTTTCCCGGTATTTTAGCTTTTGTGGTCGGGGATAGATCCAAAGAAACATTTAAACCGTTATGGAAAATTATTGGAGGTTGGGGGTGTTTCTTCTATGTAACGGATGGCTATGCAGTTTATCCTCAATTTATTGATGAACTTGACCATATAGTTAGCAAGCCCTCCATGACTCGGGTAGAAGGAGAAAACACGTGATTAAGACATTATCTAGCCCGTAAATACGAGAAAAACTTTATGTTATTCAAAATCTGTAGAAATGTTAACGATTTCTATCAGATTGCTTCTGTACTACCTGAAACATAGGACTATACCCCTCCCCAATTGAAGGAATTGAACCCTGTCCAATGGAATCATACCATAGATGTGCAACGCCACGAGATTTTCTTCTCTCTTATGGCTGGTACATCATTGAATGATAGCTTGATGTTTACGGTATCCGATGGCATCGGTGGGGTGTTGGGGGCTACAAGCTTTAATGTCAATGTGATCTAGAGGCGTTATCTCTGATCGCCTCCCCAAGTTCTCTATCCCTAACTCACCTATCCTACAATAAAACTGCGATCGCCCTCTATATTTATCACCGAGGCGATCGCATTTTTGTAACTCAAGCACCATTCCGGGACGCTTCTAGTTAGTCTCACTTAACCGAGAAAACCAGACAGGGGACCATCGCCAGTCTGAGGCACTCCCCCTCAATCCAGAATCTAAATAGATAACAATACGGATGACATGGGAGGAGGCGATCGCGCATAACTGAGAAAGTACGAGTCAGGGTTAGATTTTCATTCTTTCAGGGATGGAACCAGATCCGGGCGATCGGCAACTTATTGACTAAAGCACACTTTTTCGAGTCAGGAAGGGCAACTCAAACACTATGACAGTCATTCAAGGTACAGCGTTCGATGATAGCTTACTCGGAACCCAGGGCGATGATTTTATCTATGGGTGGCAAAGCAATGATGTTCTTGATGGTGCAGAAGGAGACGATATCCTTTACGGGGATGAAGGAAATGATAGTCTCACGGGGGGGAATGGCAATGACTTACTCGCAGGGGGTCAAGGCAATGATGTCTTAGATGGTGGGGAAGGTAACGACATCCTCTATGGTGGAGAGGGGGATGATATTGTAATTGGAGGATTGGGAGGCGATCGCCTGTTTGGAGATGCTGGAATTGACCGATTTATCCTCGAATTCGGTGCTGATACCGTCACCGGAGGGAAAGATGGCGATATCTTCATCCTCTCACCCACCCTCGGGGGTCCAACTTTGGCAGAAGCAGCCATTATCAATGACTTTAGCACCCTGGAAGACTCACTCGACCTAATGGGTGGACTCACCTTTGAAGGATTAAATGTTTTTCAAGGCACGGGAACCTATAGCAACGATACCATTATTCAAGACCGCAGCAATGGCCGCTACTTGGCAATTTTGCTGAATGTCCCAACTCCCAGTTTTGTTGACAACTTTATCCCAGAAACCCCGCCAGTAGCAGAAGCAGAAGCAGAAGCGCCAGCACCAGAAACCCTCAGCGAACAACCCTACATCATCTTTGCCAGTCCGGCACTCATTAAACCATCGGGAAGTACCACACCGGGAAACACTACACCCCCGGGGAACACTACACCGCCAGGAAATACGCCACCAGATACTAATACGCCACCAGATACTAATACGCCACCAGATACTAATACGCCACCAGATACTAATACACCACCAGATACTAATACACCACCAGATATTAATACACCACCAGATACTAATACGCCACCAGATACTAATACGCCACCAGATACTAATACGCCACCAGATACTAATACACCACCTGCTGAATCTACTGCGGGTACTCTGGAATTTAGTGTCACCAACTTTTCTGTCAATGAAGATGGCAGCGCCGTGGTTAGCGTCACGGTACAGCGCACGGGAGGCAATACGGGGTCAGTTGGTGCTAGGGTTACATTGATTAATGGTACAGCAACTGCTCCGGGTGACTATAATAATGCTCCCTTAACAGTTAACTTTGGTGATGGTGATACGACTTCCAAAATTATAACGATTCCCATCGTTGACGACGCTTTGATAGAAGGTACAGAAACGGTTAATTTAACCTTGGCTAGTCCTACGGGTGGAGCCAGTATTGGCGCGCAAAGTACCGCGACCCTAGAGATTTGGGATAATGAATTGCCTTCTCCTGGTATCCTGCAATTTAGTGCTGTCGATTTTTCAGTCAATGAGGATGGCACCCCCGTAGTGGCAGTGACAGTGACTCGCGGCGGTGGCAGCAAAGGAGCAGTTAGCGCTCAAATTATCCCCGTTGATGGTACAGCGATCGCTCCTGATGATTATAGTAATGCTCCGGTTACCGTTAACTTTGCTGATGGTGACAATACACCAAAAACTGTCCCGATCGCCCTGGTCGATGATATCTTAGTGGAAGGAGACGAAACGGTTAATTTAAGTTTATTTAGTCCCACTGGCGGCGCAATATTGGGCAGTCAAAATACGGCAACTTTAACCCTTAACGATAACGAACAAGCAGCAGCGGTTCAATTTAGCAATTCTACTTATCTCGTGAGCGAAAATGGGGGAACTGCCACCATTACGGTGACCCGCAGCAATGGCAATGGTATCGTTAGCATTGACTATGCCACCAGCCAGCCTACAACTGGAATTGCTGCTACTGCGGGATCTGATTATAGCGCCACCAGTGGCACTCTCACTTTTAATTCCGGAGAAACAACCAAAACCATTACTGTCCCCATTCTCGATGATACAGTAGTGGAACAGACGGAGACGGTACAGTTAACCCTGTCAAATCCTACAGGTAGCGCACAATTGGGAACACAGGCAACCGCAACCTTAGAGATAGCTGACGATGAAGCGGGGATAATAGAATTCGCCAGTGCTACCTTTAGCGGTACAGAAGGCAATAGTGGCAGTCCGCTCAACAAAGGGGTTGCCACAGTCAAGCGATCGGGTGGCAGTGATGGCGCAGTCACCGTGCAGGTGGTGTTAGACAATCCATCGGGGACGGCAACTGCACCGGATGATTATACTAATAATCTGCCCATTACCCTCAATTGGGCGGATGGGGATACGGCTGAAAAAGAAGTGACCCTCCCCATTGTTGAAGATGGGATCGATGAGTTCAATGAAACCATTAATCTCAAGTTGCTCGATGCCTCTGGCGGCGCAACTCTGGGAACGCAACAAACAGCGATTTATACCCTTGTTAATGACGATAGTAATCTCCCCACCGCTGCCAACTTAGTTGCACCCATCCTTACGGTAGGGGGCGGTGCAACCTATAATTTTACAGTAGACTATGCTGATGATGTGGCAGTGGATATCAGTAGTTTAGATAGTTCCGATGTTGTCGTCACCGATCCCAATGGGGTTACAATTCCCGTAACTTTTGTCAGCGTCACCCCTACGGGCAACGGTACACCACGCACGGCGACTTATCAAATTGCTGCGCCGGGAGGCAGTTGGGATGCGGCAGATAATGGCAGTTATGCCGTCAATTTGGCGGCGACTCAAGTATTAGATAATACCGGCAATGCGGCAGCAGCGATTAATCTGGGGAGTTTTACCGTCAATGCACCGCCGATTGTACCTGTGGTGACAGTGGCAGCAAGTCAAGGAACCACCCTAGAAGATAGCGCTACGGCATTAGTTTACACCTTGACACGCACTGAAAGTATTAACACGCCGCTTTCCAGTCCGTTGACGGTTAATTATACGATTGGCGGAACAGCAACGACTGCCGATAGTGATTTTACCCCACCCAGTGTCACTGTTACGTTTGCTCCAAATTCTCCGACTGTGACAGTGAGTGTTACACCAACATCCGATCTAAAGATTGAAGCGGATGAAACTATTAATCTAACCCTAAATACCAATTCCGCTTACACCATTGGCAGCGAAAACACTGCCATAGGAACTATTGAAAATGATGATACCGTAGAAGTTACGAATACCAATGACAGCGGTGCGGGATCGTTACGACAAGCAATGCTGGTCGCGAATGCAACGCCGGGACCCAATACTGTTACTTTCAACAACACGACTCCCCAAACCATAACGATTACTTCTGCGGCTCTACCTAATATCACCGATCCCCTGACGATTAGCGGCCCTGGCGCACATCTGCTGACGATTAGTGGGAATAATGCTTACCGCGTTTTTACTGTCAACAGCGATGGCGTTACCGTAAACTTCAAGGGTATTAAGATCGTTAACGGCAGATCTGACCAGGGTGGTGGCCTCTATCAAATTGGAAATAACACCGTAAATGTTATCAATAGTACAATTGCGGCAAATTTTAGCACAGATAATGGGGGTGGAATTAGTAGCTCTTCAGGGACACTAAATATTATAAATAGCACAATCTCAAGCAATACCACTGGCTCGGTTGGCGGGGGGATTTTTAGCAGCAGTGTGGTCAATATTATCAACAGTACAGTTTCAGGGAATTCGACGAATGGAGCGGGTTTTCCTCCGGGGGGTGGAGGTCTTTTTTTAATCGGTACTGGTTTCATTAAAAATACCACTTTTTCTAACAATACAACCACTGGATATGGGGGGGGCATATTCATTTTTCTTAACAGCACCTTAAATGTTACTAACAGTAGTATTATTAGGAACTTCTCAAGTGGAATCGGGAGCTTGGCAGGAGGAGGAATTATCTTGGATGGAACAGTAACAGTTAAAAATACACTGATAGCAGAGAATAGCGCTTCTAATGGAGAGCGTGATGTTGAGTTTGGTGAGGGGAATTTTATTTCCCAAGGCTACAATTTGATTGGTAGTGTCGGCGGTAATAACTTTTCCAGCAATACCACAGGCGATCGCTATGGCGACCCTAATAATACTACCACACCCAACTCAGGGGCTACCGAGTCTTCTACGGCGATCAATCCAATGCTTGGCTCTCTCCAAGATAATGGCGGCCCGACTTTTACTCACGAAGTTCTCGCGGGCAGTCCAGCGCTAAATGCTGGGGATCCCAATACAACGGGCCCAGATCAGCGCGGAATTTCGCGTAGTGGAGTACCGGATATTGGTGCGTTTGAAAGAAATTTAAACCTGCGTTTGGGAACTTCTGGAAATGATACTCGGACAGGTCAGAGTAGCGGCAGCCCGTTTTTCTTTCCATCTGCCGAAATTTTTTTCGGGGGTTTAGGAAATGATACTTTGACAGGAAATGGTAACAATGATACGTTTATGTATAGCAGTCCCGGTGAGGGGGTGGATACTATTACCGATTTTAATAGCGGTGACAAATTCCAGTTTACTGCTGCTAGTTTTGGGAATCTCAATGCCTCTAGTTTATCAGCAATTACAGTAAGTTCCGCAGCAGATGCGATCGCAACTCACGAGTTAATTATTATCAATACTCCTGGGGTGACAACGAAAGATTTAGCCAATACTGCTTTATCTAATCAAACCGGGACAGAAAGTGCCGGTGCAGGGGGTGCCGGTGGCGCAGTTTTCTTTGTCTATACCAATGGCTCGGGTCAGCGGGTCTTAGGTTACGATCCCGATGTGAATAGTACCGGGGGTGGTGCGTTCGATATCGCTAATTTGGGTGCTTATATCCCTGGGGTTGGCGAGTTTACGTTTGTGTAGGTTTTAACGGGGACCAGGAGGCAGTTGGGATACCGCAGACAATGGCACTTATATTGTACTGTTACAACTCAATCAAGTCACGGATACCAGTGGGAATGCCTTGCCCCGTGGGATTTTCGGCAGTTTTATCGCATCGTGAATGCTCTAATTGATATCGGGTCCTCTGAGTATTTAGTCGGTTGAGTCAATTCAGGGAATGGGAGAGGGTGGCGATCGCTTTCTCTCCCACTCTGGAAGCAGGCCAATAATTATCTAAAACTCGGCTAAAAGTCAAGCCATTGCACATTAAATCTTAACCTAATTTTAGGGCAGAATTCGCCCTCTATCTCTTTGGCAGGGATTATCCTAACATGATGAAAGCGTAAGCTGTTGTTAGATAAATCGCAATTCGTTATGGCAACTGGCAATATCCCCGATTCCCCATCCGCCCCATATCCGGAAACCCTCAAGCCCAGAATTGACCTAGCAACCATGTTTCGCCTGGGTTTATTTCAAATGGGTCTAGGCATCATGTCCCTATTAACCCTAGGGGTAATTAACCGGGTAATGATTGAAGAGCTCAGAGTCCCAGCCTTAATTGCCGCCGGGGCGATCGCCATGCACCAGTTTGTTAGTCCAACTCGCATCTGGTTTGGTCAGATGTCGGACTCTAAACCCTTATGGGGTCATCATCGCAGCGGCTACGTTTGGATTGGTGCAGCCCTCTTTACCGCCATTTCCTTTATTGCCGTGCAAATTGTGTGGCAACTCGGCAGCAGTTTAGAGGCCACCGGCTGGAGTCCGACAACCTACCTCTGGGCGGGAGTTCTGGCCCTAGCCTTCGGGATTTACGGTCTGGCCCTGAGTGCCAGTTCGACGCCCTTTGCGGCCCTCCTGGTGGATGTCTCTGATGAGGATAATCGGCCTAAATTGGTGAGTATCGTCTGGTCGATGCTGATGGTCGGCATTATCGTTGGGGCGATCGTCAGTAGTGGTTTACTCAAACAAATCACCCTAGATACCCCCATCGAACAGCTACAGGCATCGGTCAACCGTTTGTTTCTGATTGTTCCAGCAATTGTGCTCGTCCTCACGGGGATTGCCACTGTGGGAGTGGAGAAAAAATATTCCCGCTTTGGTACGCGGTCAAATAAGGGAGACCGAGACGACCAAATTGGCTTGGGTGAGGCCCTGCGCGTTTTGACCGCCAGTCGCCAAACGGGGATATTTTTCACCTTTTTGCTGGTGATGAGCATCAGTTTGTTCATGCAAGATGCTGTCATGGAACCCTACGGTGGGGAAGTCTTTGGAATGCCGATCGCAGAAACCACCCAACTGAATGCCTTCTTCGGAATGGGGACTCTGATTGGGATTGCATCCACAGGTTTTTTAGTCGTTCCGCGCCTGGGTAAGCAAAATACCACCAAATTAGGCTGTATTTGTGCTGCCGTCTGTTTGGGACTGATTATCATGGCTGGATTTACGGAAAAACCAGAAATGTTAATGGGGTCCCTTCTCTTATACGGTTTAGCATCAGGTATTATTACCACGGGTGCCATTAGTTTGATGCTGGATCTAACTGCCGCAGAAACTGCCGGAACCTTTATCGGGGCCTGGGGATTAGCGCAGGCGATCGCCCGAGGACTGTCTACCCTTGCGGGTGGTGCGGTTTTGGATGTGGGGCGCTTGCTCTTTGGTGTACCCGTTTTGTCCTATGGTCTGGTGTTTGCCACCCAAGCTGTAGGGATGATTCTAGCAGTTGTCCTCCTGCGACGAGTCAATATTCACGAGTTCCGCGAGAATGCTAAAGATGCGATCGCGGCAGTGATGGCCGGTGAATTAGACTGAAGCACCGGGGAATTCAAGCGCCTATCGCTCATTTCCCTGGATTCAATCGGCTATTAGCAACTGAAAATTCGCAATTTATCAAAAACCAATGACTGATTTTTGGGATCAAGTTCTACACTTTGCGGAGACGACCGCGAATAAGGTCGGTAAAGAGCTAATGGCTGATTTCGGCCAAGTGCAGGCAGTAGAAAAAGCCGATGGCAGCTTAGTCACGCAATCGGACAAATGGGCCGATCGGGAACTATGCGATGCGATCGCCAATCGCTTCCCGGATCATGGGGTCCTCAGCGAAGAATCCGCACATATCTTTCCCGATACCGAATGGTGTTGGATTATCGACCCCCTAGACGGCACCACCAATTTTGCCCGCCGTATCCCCATCTGGGGGGTTTCTCTCGGCCTGCTTTATCGCGGGACCCCCGTCTTTGGGTATGTCCATTTACCCCCCCTCCATCAATCATTCCACGGGTTCTGGTCCGGCACAACGGGACTGAAATTACCCCAAGGAGCCTTTGTTGATCGCCGCCGAATTCACAGCAGTTCCGATCCACTGGATGCTAACCAATTTTTTAGCTTCTGTTCCCGCAGTATTGGCAACTATCAACCTGATTTCCCCTGCAAAATTAGAATGTTAGGCGTTGCCAGCTACAATTTCCTCACCGTCGCTGCCGGGATTACCCTCGGCGGAGTAGAAGCAACCCCCAAAATTTGGGATATTGCCGGAGTTTGGCCGATCGTCCAAGCTGCCGGTGCCCTCTGGCATCCCCTAGAAACCGAACCCATTTTTCCCCTAACCCCCGGCACCAATTACGGAGATCGCTCCTTCCCCACTCTCGTCACCGCACAACGGGATCTCCTGCCTGTTTTTGAACCCTTTGTTAAATCTTTGGGGTAGGGGAGATGGGGAGGGTGGGGGAGATGGGGGAGATGGGGGAGATGGGGGAGATGGGGAGGATGGGGGAGATGGGGGAGATAGGGGAGATAGGGGAGATAGGGAGGATGGGGGAGATAGGGGAGATGGGGAGGATGGGGGAGATAGGGAGGAACTCTGGTGTCATAGTTCTACCCTGACACGCAATCTGGAGACTCTGACGCCTGCCTGCTTCCAGACTGGAGGCTTTGCCTCCAGATTGCTTGACTCGCTTAAGCTAAGTCATGAGCCATCTCCTACTATCCTCCCCATCTCCCCTATCTCCCCTATCTCCCCTATCTCCCCTATCTCCCCCATCCTCCCCATCTGCCCCATCCTCCCCATCTGCCCCATCTCCCCTCATCCTCAGTGTTCCCAAAAATAGTCCGCAATGGGCCGATCGCCTGCTGAGGGGAGTTCTTCAGGAATATTAAATAACACCGATCGCTGGACAAAAGGTTCCTTTCCTAGGCGATCGCCCACTCGTCTCTCCACCCGACTGGGAATCCCATATCCATACACAATATGCCCTTGTCCCGCTAAAACAACCACCTGAGTCTGAGGATTTCCTGTTACAAATTCCGTAATGGTTTCAGCCATTGTTTCATCCCACAAAACTTGCGCTAAAAAGAAATTCTCAAACTTCAAACTTGACCCCTGTGCCGCTGCTTGATGTTGTTCAAACACTTCACGTATCATCTGCTGATAGTTCAGGTTATCGGTCTTAATTTCGGTAAAGGGGGGAATATATTCCCGGTCTTGTATGCTTAACCCTTCTAACCCATTCCCCGCTACTGTTCGGGTAACTTCCATCGGTGCATTTAACGCTAAAAGTGGCAAGTTATGTTCTTTAGCAAATCGCACAATCTCGGCATAATACTCCCAAGGAAATCCCCAGCGTTTCTCGTATTCTGTTTCTGCAATCAGTTCAATTTCTGTGATTTCTCCCTGTAAATAACGGTTGATTGCCCCTTGATAGGGACGCTGGAACATTTCCATCGCGATCGCCATATTGGGATTCTTCCGATGTAAGGCGCGGATAATCTCCAACTGTGCTTGATGATCCGCTTCACTATCGTGAGTTTCCCCTAAATAAACCACATGGGCTTTACCTAATTCAGGCAGCACCTGTTCCGGGGGTAATAGTCGAGAAAAAAGACTATTAAGTTCAGGGATTCCAGGGGTGATTTCCACCCCTTGGACTGATAAAGTACAAGCTAAAATAATCCCCAACGAGCAAGTACCGAGTTTAATCAGGTCAGTTTTTTTCATCAATTAATCAATTTTAGGAACATCGCGACTTTCTGCAGCAAAAAAGGGTTTTTGGCTAAACCCTGTCAAGCCTGCAATCAAAGAATTGGGGAAAGCCCGCACCTTTTGATTATAGACTTGCACGGCTTCATTGTAACGCATTCGTTCCACAGCAATCCGATTTTCTGTGCCAGCAAGTTCATAACTAAGATTCTGGTATGCCTGAGAGGATTGCAATTGAGGATTAGTTCCAAGAGATTGATTAAAGCGATTAATCGCCACATTAATTTCAGCGATCGCCGCCTGTTTTGCCGGTAAATTTTGTGCTTGCAGATAACTTTCTCGCGATCGCATCAACAGGGCGATCGTTTCTTGTTCCGCCTCCGTTTGGACTCGCGCCAAACTCACCAAATTAGGAATTAAATCCGCCCTACGCTGAAACTGATTTTCAACCTGCGCCCAACTTGCCTCCACATCAGAGGCACTGCTTGACAGAGAATTATAGGTAAAAATTCCCCAAAGGGCGATCGCGACTGCCACCCCTGCCGCCACCTTTGTCAGGGTTTTTTGGTTTTTCTCTACTTGCTGTGCCTGTTGCGCCTCAATTCGGCGTTTTTCCCGCACCTCTTGAATCGCTTTATTGATAAACTCTGGCGGAATTTGTACATCGGCCCCCGCCGCTTGCAATTGCTCCTGAGAATAGCTATTTTGAGAGCTAGAATAGTACCGAGAAGCCAGTTCTAGCACTTCCTCAGCCATATCTTCAGGAATTTGAGAATTAGAATCCTTCATCGTTCCCCCTCTACCCAATTCATAACAAAATGTTAAATTCTCTTCTAATTTATCTCAATCAATGCCAGGATGTAGCGAGGTCATGTAACTCTTCCTTATAAGTCCAGGAGTGATGCAACAAGTCTGATTGAGTGAAAGAAGGGCCAAGTCCCACTATTTCTTATAATTCCCGCCTCATGGGATGACTGGGTTCTTGGGTCCCAAGTCAAGTAGTCTCCCCCATTTTTATAAATTATAAATTGACCTCTTGTAATTTCCCGATATTTCAAGCAGTTAATAAAAATTTGAGGATTGAAATTATGATGCAATTTCTCAGAATTATCTTGAAAAATTTCAGAATTAGACTCATTCAAGGAAGAATATTTTGGACTATTTTACTCTGCTTATCCTTAATTGGCTTTCCCCTCATCAGTCACGCTGTCACCCTGCAAAAGAGTCCGACCCCGCAACATCAAAATGGGAGTAGGCTAACTGATAAGACGAATATCCTCAGAGACAGTATCAAAAACCCACTCAATATCTGGCAGGAAAATCTTGAAGCAAACAGTCGATTTAACCCTTCAGTTCCCATCATACCGTTTGGGGTAGCTTCTATTGTTGCTTTGGGACTTTCTTTATTCAGTTACGGGAAAGCTAAACCGATCGCACGCCGACCCCTTGCGGTGAATCCCCAAGGGCGATCGAAAGTCAGAGGTAAATTAAATGACCCCTTCAATCAAGGATTTTCTATCTGGAGTTATCTCACCTTATTTAGTTTTGGCTTTTTCCTAATTTTTGTAACTCTCATGGGGGACTCATCCGGTATTCTATGGCAAGGTTTTGGAATCACCACTTTAGGAAGCAGTTTCCTGGTGGGAATGGCAAATTTATGGGTTTTTATATATAGAAAAATTTTTCTTAAATTTGTTACTTTTTTCCCTATAATAACGGTAAAAATCATCGCGGCTTTTCTCTCGATAATTGTCTTTCCGATTATTGGTCTGTTACCGATAATTTTAGGGTTTGCTACAATAAAAATCATTATTGATATAATTCCTATGTTTCCGACCTATTTAACGGAAAATATGGGATTATTTATCCTTATATCTCTAGTAATTTCTGGTTTGTTTAGCTATATGACTGTACCCGGGCTAAAAGCTAGATTTCGGTCTAAGTTTTTCGCCAACTGTAAGCAGTGTAAAACCCCTTTAAGAAAATTTAACAATCAGAGCATTTTGAATGCACGCTTAACACCAACCCAACAGATTGCTAAATGGCTAGGCAGTACCAAATTTGAAGGATGGCATTGTTCTAAATGTTATCCCCATGATTTATCCCAATTTCATCTCAAGCGCTATTGTCTTGATGAGGATTGCTTTCATGAATGTCCTGATTGTCAAGAATTCACCATGACAGTTCTACAAGAAAAAAACCTTTGGGTAAATTTTAGACTTTGCCAGATTACTTATGAATGTCAATTCTGTCATAAGCGCGAGAATACCTACCCAAAAGTTCCTGAAAGGAGGGCTAGTAGTCGCGATGGAGGAAGTTTTGGAGGAGGTTTTGGAGGAGGTTTTGTAGAATTTTTAAATGACATATTTGGTGGGGGTAGTAGTGGCGGTGGCGGGGCTGGTGGATTTTTTTAATAGCAATGACCGCAACTCCGTTTCTTCTGATTTTCCACTCGGGTGCAAATCTTTCTAATCAATCAACCTATTTAAATCGTAAAAATCAAGCCATGTTAACTCATTTTTCTCGTAACAAAACAAAGATCTGGGGAATATTATTTGGATTATCCCTAATTTTATTTCCCTTGCTCACTCACGCTTTTTCAGTACAAGATGTGCCAAATCCCCGGCAACAATCGGGGGGATGGGTGACGGATATGGCGAATATCCTCAGCGAGAGTACCGAAACTCAACTGAATCAGATGATATCGGAATTAGAGGCAACCACGGGGGCAGAAATTGCCGTGGTGACGGTCCCTGAAACCGCCCCCTTTCCCACTCCAAAAGACTTTACTACAGCACTATTTAATGAATGGAAAATTGGGAAAGAAGGCGTAGATAATGGCGTTCTATTTTTAACTTCCGTCGGAGATAGAAGAATTGAAATTGAAACGGGATATGGTGTCGAGGGACTCTTGCCGGATGCCAAAGTAGGTAATATTATTACGACTCAAATCACGCCAAAACTGCGCGAAGGAGATTGGGATGGAGGCATATTAGCGGGAACCCTAGCCTTAGTCACCGAGTTATCTGGAAATCCCCCAGTCAAAGAGTTTTCAGAACCCTCTTCTCCAACGCCATTGCTGGGGATTACTTCTTTGGTAGCTTTTATCTTCTCTTTCGGTGGCTATAAAAAAGTCCAATCCATGATAGAACAACCGCTATCCCTAGAACCCAAAGGGCGATCGCTGGTCATTGGTAAGTTCGATAACCGCCTCCCAACAGGAGTTTCGGCGTGGATTTATGCGGCTGTCTTTAGTCTCTCTTTCGGTCTAATTTTGCTTATCCTCATCGGTGATCCTTCAGGGATGCTGTGGCAAAGATTGGCGATCGTTTCCGTGGGAGTTGGTTCTTTATTGTTGATAGTGGATCTATGGCGGGTGATGTATCACTACGTCACAACTAATGTTCTAGTCAATACGCAATTTTTCAATTCAAAAATCATCGCTGGTTTCCTAACTTTTGTGTTATTTGATGTCGCGCTTGTATTAATTATTCCCATCGGGATAACTACAATTTATGGAATTAGTCAGGCTATTTCCATGCCTTTATCTGGTTTCCCAGAATTGAGCGGATTATTCCTATTTCTCTGGGTGCTAGTTTCTATGGTAGTGAGCTATATTGTTTCTCGGGGGATTATCGCCCTCTTACGAGTCAAACTGCCGGTAAAATGCCAGAAATGTGAAATTCCCTTAACTAAACTAAAGCGAGATATTCTCTGCGATCGCTTCACTCCCCCGCAACAAGTCGCCCAACGATTAGGCAGTACCCGATTTGAAGGGTGGCATTGTTCCCACTGTTATCCTAATGATTCATCCAGCTTTCATCTCAGACGCTATCTACTTAATCAGCATCGCTTTAGTGAATGTCCCCATTGTCAAGAATTTACGATGATTGTTGTTGAACAAAATACCTTGCAACAAGCTACTTATCAACAAGGGGGAATTCTCCAGATTATTTATGAATGTCAATCTTGCAATTATCGTGAGGATAACGAGCAAAAAACTCCCCGCTTAACAAGACACAGTAGCAGTGGTTATGGGGGGAGTTATGGCGGTGGGGGTGGCAGTTTTGGTGGCGGTGGTGGCGGTGGTGGCGGTGGTGGGTTTGGCGGTGGCAGCAGTGGCGGTGGTGGTGCGGGGGGAAATTTTTAACGGGTAGCCTAGTCACCCTTTCTCTTAATGTTTGCCCCCTTTTTAGAACCAAATTACCCTAAATTTAAACCTGAAAACTGGAGTAAAATTAACCGATGGTTACTCGAAATACTGGGATGAAGCGAATGCTTTGGGGAATATTACTCGGATTTTTCTTTATTCTATTACCCCTCATCAGTCATGCCCTAACGGTTCAAGATGTTGCAAATCCCCGGCAAGAATATGGCGGATGGGTGACGGATATGGCAAATATTCTCAGCAATGAGACGGAAAATCAACTCAATCAGATGATATCGCAATTAGAGGCAACTACCAGAGCAGAAATGGCGGTAGTGACAGTGCCAACAACGGCTCCCGCCTCTAGTCCGAAGGTATTTACAACGGACCTATTTAATCACTGGGGAATTGGCAAAGCAGACGCAGATAATGGAGTGCTATTTTTAACAACTATAGGTGAGCGACGGGTGGAAGTGGAAACTGGATATGGACTTGAGGGTATGCTGCCAGATGAGCAAGTTGGGAATATTCTTAAAACTCAAGTGACTCCTCGATTCCGATCGGGAGATTTTGAGGGGGGAATTCTAGCGGGAACCCAGGCATTAATCGCTATCATCTCTGCACAATCGCCACCTGTAATCAGTGGAATTGAAACCGAAACTTTTCCAAGGGATTGGACACCCTTTCTATTAGGGGGAGGGGGCGGATTAGCGGCGATCGCTGGAGGGACCGCCTATTGGAAAAGGCGGCGAATTTTGATAGACCCTACCGGGCGATCACGCTCAAAAAAACTTTTTGAAAACCCGCAACGCCTTTATTGTAAGCAGTGCAAACACGCTCTAAAACCCCTAGAAAAACCGGAAATTGACTCCCATTTAACGGGTCCGGAACGGGTTGCCCAACAATTAGGAAGTGTTCAATTTAAGGGAGTATTCTGTGCAACCTGCTATCCCAGTTACCCCATAGGTGGCGTTCAGATTCTCAGTTATGAGACTCAGTTATCTAATGTTATCCATTGTCCCACTTGTCAAGAATTAACCGTCACCCGCCAAGTGACAAAAACTGTGGAACAACCCACCTGGAATAAAACTGGGAAACAATGGATCATGACAGATTGCCACTGTTGCGATCGCCACGAAGAACTCCTCGAAGAGATTCCCCGCCTGGAACCCCCTTGCAATGCTGTATTCCTGCCACCTACCGGGCGATCGCGAGTTCAGGACCAACCGTGCTTTACAGGACCTCGGGAGGGCGATCGCCCTGCTCATTGTCAGGTTTGCCGCTATCCTCTCAACAAAATCCAGGGTTACCCATTGCAATGCTTCCTCACAACAGCGGAAACCACAGCTCAAACCCTGGGTAGTGTTTACTTTATCGGGTGGCAATGTCCGAATTGTTACCCCCAATCCTGCAATCCCCTGGTTCACATTCGCGGTTATATTCAAAACTCGGCTATTTTGGAATGTGCCCTGTGTCAAGAATTAACGGTTACTCGCACGGAACAAGTGATTGAGCAACCGACAATTTGTAATACAGGCAGTCAAGAGATTCGCGATCGCTGCCACTGTTGCGGTAACGAAAGTATCCAATACATTCTCCTTCCCGCCTTGCCTCCCCCGCCTCCAGTTTGTACTTCTGATAGCAGCAGTACCACCAGTGCAGATAACTCCAGCAGTTACAGCAGTAGTGATAGCAGCTACAGCAGTAGTGACTTTGGCGGAGGAGAAAGTGGTGGTGGGGGTGCCGGGGATGATTGGTAGATTGAAGTTGTGCGATTGGTCCCAACTAGAAACCCAGTTTTTTGAAGGATGACCCAGAATTTCCAGAAACTGGGCAAAAACTCGGTTTCTGGAATCAGAGGAGTGCGGAGCATGGATGCTATAATAAAATGTTTATTAATGCAGGACACTCAGGGAATTAATGGGTACAGACAGCACTATCCTCGATGAAGCATGGCAAGTTCTTGAAAAATCGATTATTTATTATAACGGTCATCCCGTCGGAACCGTTGCTGCTTCAGATCCCAGCGCTGAAGCACTCAATTACGATCAGTGTTTTATCCGGGATTTTGTCTCCTGTGCACTGGTGTTTTTAATCAAAGGCGAAACCGAAATTGTTCGCAATTTTCTGGTCCAAACCTTAAAATTACAAATTAAAGAAAGACAACTGGATTTTTTGGAAGCGGGTCGAGGATTAATGCCTGCTAGTTTCAAAGTAGTCCACGGCAAACATGAAGAATATTTACTCGCCGACTTTGGCAACCATGCGATCGGGCGAGTTACGCCGGTAGATTCTTGTTTGTGGTGGATTTTTGTCTTGCGCAATTATATTAATACCACCGGCGAATTGTCGATCGCCCATCAACCGGATTTTCAAAAAGGTATCCGGTTAATTATGGAGTTATGTTTGGTGGCTCGCTTCGATATGTACCCCACCCTCTTAGTTCCTGATGGCGCTTGCATGATTGATCGACGGATGGGCATTGATGGACATCCGTTGGAAATTCAATCTTTATTTTACTATGCCTTGCGATCGGCCAAAGAACTCCTGCTGAACAATGTAGAAAACTCCTACATTAATCAAGCCGTCGAGAAACGATTAGAGTCGCTCAAAATTCATTTGCGCCAACATTATTGGCTAGACCTCGATCGCGTTAATGCGATTTACCGCTACAAAGGGGAAGAGTACGGGGAAACCGCCCTCAATCAATTTAATATTTATTCCGACTCCATTCCCTACGATCGCCTGAGTCGGTGGTTGCCCGAAGGCGGAGGCTATCTCGCCGGAAACCTGGGACCTTCTCAACTCGATTGCCGATTTTTTGCCCTAGGTAACTTAATGGCAATTTTATCCGGCTTAACCACCCCAGAACAATCCCTAGAAGTCATGACTCTGATTGAAAAGCGCTGGGAAAATCTAGTGGGACAAATGCCCATGAAAATTTGTTTTCCCGCTTTGGAAGGGCGGGACTGGGAAATGATGACCGGATGTGACCCCAAAAATCGGGCTTGGTCCTATCATAATGGGGGAAGTTGGCCCGTCTTGCTGTGGATGTTAACCGCAGCAGCCCTGCATACCGGGAAACCAGAGATTGCCCGCAAAGCCATTCAAATTGCTTCAAAACGCTTACACAAAGATGAGTGGCCGGAATATTATGATGGGACCACGGGCAGACTCATCGGGAAAGAAGCTAGAAAATATCAAACTTGGACGATCTCTGCCTTTTTATTGGCGCAAGAAATGATTGAAAATCCTGAGCATTTATCAATGATGGTGTTTTGAGGGGACATCTGCATCGCCCAGAGTCAGTAGACTCAGGATGGGAAGGAGTGGGGCAACTGCCCCACTCCCCAGGGGGGAGATAGATCAGGGATACCCACAGGGGTGAAGTCCCCCTTCACCTCAATTTCTAAGAATATTTATCAAGAATAGCCCCCAAACCCATAAAATAAGAACTCGGCAGTTTACCAAGCAGGTGTTTTCAAGCAGTGAAGCTCTTTGTCTACCACACTCCTGAACTGACCCCCACCGATAGCGTGCCCGATTGCGCGATCGCGGTTGACGTTTTACGCGCCACCAGCACGATCGCCACGGTACTCCATGCCGGTGCTGAAGCCGTGCAAGTGTTTAGTGATATGGATCAGCTCATGCAACTGAGCGAAGATTGGCCCGCTGAAAAACGCCTGCGTGCTGGGGAACGCGGGGGGGCCAAAGTTGAAGGGTGCGATTTGGGAAACTCTCCCTTAGATTGCACCCCTGAACGAGTCAAAGACTGTCGTTTGTTCATCAGTACCACCAACGGCACAAGGGCGCTGCAACGGATTGAAGCGGCCCCATCGGTACTCGCCGCAGCGTTAATTAATCGCCAAGCGGTGGTTAACTATCTGCTAGAAACCAATCCAGAAACCGTTTGGATTGTCAGTTCCGGTTGGGAAGGTAGCTATTCCCTAGAAGATACCGTCTGTGCCGGGGCGATCGCCGATGGGTTACTTACAAAGGGCAACTTCTCCCCCAAGGAACTTGCTGGAAATGACGAGGCGATCGCTGCCTTAGCCCTCTATCGTCACTGGCAAGACGATTTATTAGGGTTAATGCATCACGCCAGTCACGGCCAACGCCTGCTCCGTCTCAACTGTCATGAAGATCTAAAATACTGTTCCCAAACCGATATTTTAGAGATAGTTCCCCGACAAAAAGAACCGGGGGTTTTGGTTAAATAAACTGTTCATTTTCAAGATATTAATGGGTAGGGTTGGCAATGCCAACCTTGCTTTTTTTATGTTTATTCATTTCAGCTAAATCTTCCCTTTTACGCTATCAATAAATTCCTGCATCTTTTCATAATGAGACCCTTTCCAATAAATTTTATCACAAGAACAACAGCGCCGAAATTCATCATAATGTTCTCGGGTTTTCGGTTCCAAACGCTCTAAAATACTTTGTTTAGTAACGGTTTCCAGTAACCCATTGCAGTGAATGCAACGACTAAACGGCATAATAGCATCCAACAACTCAAACCGGCGCAAAACTTCTTCCAGACGCTCATGAGGATTAGTCGATCGCACCCAATACCCGTGAGTAACAATCCCGCGCTTGAGCAACCCGATATCCCGCGTCAGCAAAATGCGATTTTCTGTACTGGAAACCCGCGCTAACTCTTCATCGGGATAGTCATTGCGATAAAGAGTATCAAACCCCAACATTCGCAAAAATCCCGCCAATTTTCCTAAGTGAATATCCAACACAAAACGCGGTTCAGGTTCGGGACGCAACCTCACCCGAGGCGAAAGTTCAACCGATTGAGAAATTGGATAGATATCGCAGCGATCGCCATCTTGCATCTGATAAGAAAAATCGACCGACTTGCCATTAACGGCGATCGTCTCAACTTCCGGATGGGGAATCCCAAACGATTCAATAGAATCTTTAATCGAGGGATGGTTTTTAAATTCATGCGTCAGGGTCACATTTTTGCTGTCCCTGGGTAGAAAGTCGTTCAGTTCCCCATGAAAACAAAATTCAGCGCGGTTCATAGAAATTTTAAAATTGCTTAATTTATCAATAATTTTAGCAAATCCAATCCGACCCGCCATGCCAACCCGATAACTTGAGTTAAAATGAGGGATAGAAATGGAGTTGAGGGAGCCGACGATGATAATTTCGCACAGTCAAGTCTCACCCCAAATAGAATATCCTGATGAAGATGGTAAACCAATGGCCGAAAGCGATCCAGCACGCGATTATCTGATTTATACGGTTGAAACACTGGACATCCATTTTCAAAAGCGTCAGGATATCTACGTTTCGGGAAATCTGTTGATCTACTATGAAGAGGGAAAACCAGAATGTGTCGTTTCTCCCGATGCCTTTGTCGTCTTTGGCGTAGAAAAACGCAAACGGCGCTCTTATAAAACGTGGGAAGAAAATGATAAAACACCGAGTTTTGTCTTAGAGATTACGTCCAGAAGCACGCGCAGTCAAGACCAAGGAGCCAAAAAAGGGATTTATGCTTTTTTGGGAGTCTCTGAGTATTTCCAATACGATCCAACCGGGGATTATCTGCGTCCTCGACTCCAGGGATTAAGATTAAAAGACGGTAATTACTTTCCCTTAGAAGTAACTACCTTAGCTGATGGAACTCACACGATAGGGAGTGAAGTGTTAGAATTAGAATTGCGATTGTTGCCTGGAGGCGAACTGCGGTTTTATAATCCCGCAACTGAGGAACTCCTCCTAAGTCATCGGGAAGAAGCGCAGGCGCGACAAGCAGCAGAAGCCCGAATTGCTGAACTTGAAGCGCGTCTGCGAAGTTTAGAACAATAACTAAGATTTTTAAAGGGTATATCGCGCACCTAAACCATTCTAACAATGAGTCGGGGTAGACATAGCTGAGTGGATATTTAGCCAGCGGGATGTTGATTAAAACCCTCCATTAAATGAGTAGCAATCCGTTGGGAAGCACCGGGTTCTCCCATGCGACGCTGACCATTTTCACCGATGAGTTGCAGCAAGTCCGGGTCCCGTAAGAGTTGCTGGATGACTTCGGCGACTTGATCCGGGCGCTTGACGAGGGTTACAGAGGGTCCCAGGAGGCGGCTTTGCGCTTCCGCAAAGGCGGGGGTGAACTGGGGACCTTTTCCGGGGAGGGCGATCGCCGGTTTGCCTAATCCCACAAATTGCTCGGTTGCCGTTCCTGCCATTGCGATCGCTACATCGCCGTAACGCAAGCATTCCACAAATCCAGTCTGAGTCAGCAACAATCGGGCGGTTTTCTGGGTAAAGGTGAGGGCACCGGATGCTTGTAAGGAGGCGATCGCCTGATCAATTTCTGATGGTCCTGGATTATCTCCAATCCCATCCAGGAGAGAGGAGTGGCGATGCCATCCGTAATTTTCCAACTCCTGGGAGAAATGTTCGATATTTAATCCGGGGGCGATCGCTGCCAGAATCACCGGATGGCGCTTGTTGAACGTTTCCACCACCGATGCCAGTCCCCAAAGGATTTGCTGCCAATTCCCATAAGCTTCCGGTGCTCTGGATCCGGGTAATAGGGTGACTACGAGCGATCTCTGGGTTTCCTTCAGTTCCGCATCCGGGTCATAAAAAATTGGGGCGGTAGCATCCACCTCCAAATCATCCATCATTGGATTCCCTAAGTCATAAGCGGGAATCGAAAATTGCTGTAAGGTTTCTGTAGTCAGGGCATCCCGAGGAAAAACCGCCCGACAGCGTTTATTCCGCATCAAAGCGCGTTCCCAGGGTAAATAGACCGAACCGGACCAACTTTCCAACCGTTCAAACCAGGTGCGACGAGGTAACACGCCCGCCTCATCCCGGAGATAATATTCAGACTTGGCAGTGCCGATAAAGGCGTAGGGAAGCCCACTCAATCGCGCAAATAGCAAGGGGACAATATCCCCAACCGCTAAAACGGCATCCCCTTGTTTCGCCCATTGTCGAATCGCTTGATATTGTTTCCAAGTTAACCCGAGTAATCCGTGGGAGATATCACCTAACAACTGGCGTCCATCCATGTAGACAAATCCCCCGGATGGCATGGGTTTAACGGGACCGACAATTTCAACCTCCGGCAGTTGTAGGTAGGCACGTCCGTCCCCGACGAGGGGGAGTGCCGCTAAATCTGGAGAATGCGGATGCTGCTGGAGTTGGCGCAATACCCGCAGGGCGATCGCATCTTCTCCATGACCATTACTCAGACAGAGTATTTTCAAATCTCACTTCCTCCATTGATTGCTCTCCCAACCCGCCCTTGGGTCAAAGTGACAAATTAATTTGTTAAACCTGTTGTCATCCCCAAAATTTTGATTATAATAGAAGAACAGTACACGGGGCCTTACTGGATTCGATTCGGTAGTGAACGCTGCTCCGTGATTCAGGCCGAGAGTGAGTTGTCTCTCGTCAATCCCCAACTCAAAAAAAAAGTAAATGCGAACAACATCGTTCCTTTCGCTCGTAAAGCGGCCACTGTTGCTGCCTAACAACCTCTAGCAGGTTTGAGCGGTCTGTAGCTTGACTCCGTTAAAGGCTGCGGACAAACCCTCAACGGATGCTCTAGTAAGGTTTCTCTGGTTACTTGCTAGTTAAGACTTAACCTGAGTATCCTGTCATCCGGGATAATGGATGGTCCCCGCCCAGAGGGTTAAATGGGCTATGCCTGTGAATGAGCGGTAAGTTAATAACTATTGAAGACACGGGTTCGATCCCCGTAGGCTCCATAATCATCAAAAAAATCAACCCATCTGATACAATCATGTAAAGGATGGGTTGATTTTTTATGAACTCTAAAATAGCGATGGTTATCTGTGAAAACCCTAGATGTAGTCAGGAATTTACCAAGCCTTTAGCAGAGTTTAAACGCAGTGAAAGGCTGGGGCGACAGCACTTTTGTTCGCTCAAATGCTATGCCAAGTTTAAAGGAATTAAAAATTTTAAAGATAAAATAAATACGAATTATGATGGATTAAAGACAGGAAGCGAGCAAGATGATTTATCTCCCTTTCGCCATCCTCTGAAAATTATTAGGAAATCGGTTAAGCAGCGCAAGATAGAGTCTTCAATAACCTTAGAAGACCTCAAACTGATTTGGGACCAACAAGGCGGAATTTGCCCTTATACGGGATGGGATTTGGTGCTGTTCCCTTGCACAACAGATTACCACTCCCGTCCTTTAACAACAAATCGAGCGAGTGTAGATCGGATTGATTCCTCGAAAGGGTACAGTTTGGATAATATTCAATTTGTGGCTGTTATGGCTAATTTTGCTAAAAATCTCTTTACCGAAACTGAGCTTTTAGAGTTTTGTCAGGCCGTTTATCAAACTTATCACAGTCAAGGGGGGACTATCGAAAACATTCCCGGGGGACAAGATAGGGAATTAGAATTTCTCCCTCAATCGAATCCTCTTATATTTGAATCTCCCCGGGGTAGTAAGCGAATTGACAGTTATTCTCCGTTTCGGCAGCATTTGAATTTAGCTCGAATGCACGCTCGGATGAAGGGACGGGAGTGCAGTCTGACTTTGGAAGATTTAAAGCAACTGTGGGAAAGGCAGGGGGGACGATGTGTTTATACGGGATGGGAATTAGAGAATCCCCCGAGTACGAATGGGAGGTTACGGTGCGATCGCCATCCCCGAAGGGCAAGTTTAGACCGAATTGATTCAACCCAGGGATATCGGTTGGGAAATGTTCAGTTTGTTTCAGTGATGGCGAATTATGCGAAGCGGGATTTTGAGGAAAAACAATTGTGGAAATTTTGTGTATCTGTGGTAAAATATTGTCGTCAAAAAGAGTAAAAACAGGAAAGCACCGCTTAATTTACGACTTCAAAGACTGTTCTCCTCACCAACTCTGTATAATTTTTCGATAAAAGAAAATTGGGTGGGAATTACCCACCCGATAAAACTCTACTTTGAGCAACTTTTGGAAGCATCTATAAGAGTCCTTCTTGGGGTTTGAGCCATTTATTTAAGGTGGTATGGATGGTGTGCCCTATTTGCTGCTTCAATCGCCAAGCGGCAAATGCCTTATCATACTCTTCTCCATTCAATTGGTAGGTTTTCCATCCTTTCAGGGCAAGGAACAATCCCCACAGAAATAGAATCGGCAAACTCCAGGTCAGGGTATGAGCCGTCAGGAGATTCAAGACCACTAAAAATGAGTTGGCAATTCCATAACGAACGAGATTATTTTTGAACTTAGTCTGGCGATAAAGGTCAAAACCGCGCCGTTCTTTCAGTTGACCTTGGTTAACCAACCATTCTTGTTCAGCATGGGCAATATTTTCCGGTGGAATGCCAAGTTCTTTGGCGATTTCTACGAGTTGAACTCGGGAAAACTCTTCGGATTCGGTTTGGCGGGTGATCGCCAGGTGAAGGATTTGCTGAACGGCTTCTGGGGTATAAGATTCAGGCATCGCAGTTAGTTTCTATAGGAGGAATCAGATCAGAGAATTCTCAAAACTCTTTTTCCTGTTATTTTAGCGAATCTGAAAACCGAACGGGTCTTTTTTTGAGTACGGATGACTCCCCTATCGAACTGGGGATCATGTGTTCTTCAGGGCCGCCTAGAGCATCCGTACAGGATCCGGTAAGACCTGGATATTTCACAAAATATTGACTAATTAGGACCAAATTAGCGCCAAAATCTGGGTTTTGGGCGGGTTTATTTGAGCCTGCCTCACAGGTCCGCGTCTTGAACGGGACCCGAAACAGTCCAAAGCGCGATCGCATCCCCCATACGGAAATCCACCCGCGATCGCTGCATAAGCGCCTAGAATAAAACAATCCAATTTAACATTTTTTTTTCCAGTTGCTCATTGCTGACAACCTCTAACCTTTCAGCAGATCATCCCCAGTTTTTCTGTAAAACTGATAGCAACTGCCTCAGACTCATCCCCTCTAATCCGTGATCTTAACTTTAAAAAAACGATTGAAGCTGGCCCTAACCCTTAACAATGCCTGAACCCTATCACCCTGCTAACCCTTCCATGTCCATCAATCATTCCCTGATGTATTCCGCTGCCCTGGAACGGGCAATTGACCCCAACCCACCCATCGTTTCCCCGGAAACATCCTTGGAAGAAGTCCTTGCCTTAATGAGTCATGTTAGAAGTAGCTGTCCCTTGCCTTCCCCCACGGACTCCCTTCAACCCAATATCTTGCATTCCGTGAGGGCAAGTTGTGTCTTAGTCCTAGAAGGTGCACCGACGGTTTCTGAACAACTGAATGCGATTCGAGATACTGGAAAACTCCCCGATCGCCAAAACCGAATTCTGGCTAGTAAAGTGGGAATTTTTACCGAACGAGATATCGTCAAAATGACCGCCGCTGGAGTTAATTTAAAAACGGTCAAAATCTCCACTGTCATGACCTTCCCGGTGGTGACCCTCACCGAATCCCAATCCCATGATATTTTTACCATTTTGTCTGTTTTTAGACAGCATCAAATTCGCCACCTTCCCCTAATTGATAACCAGGGCTATATCTTAGGAATTCTCACCCCAGAAACGATTCGACAAGCTTTACAGCCGGTCCGTCTTTTAACTCAATTACGAGAAGTTAAAGACATTATGAGTCCGAATGTAATTCAAGCCCCCATAAATGCTTCGGTGCTGGAATTAGCTAAATTAATGGCCGATCGCCGGGTAAGTTGTGTCGTCATTTGTCAGGATGCTTCCGAGACTGAAATAACCTATTCCCGAGCTAAAATTCCCGTAGGAATTGTCACAGAGCGCGATTTAGTCCAATTTCAAGCCCTGCAACTGGATTTAGGAAAAATGCAGGCCAAAGATGTCATGAGTTCCCCTTTATTTTCCCTCAGTCCCCAGGATTCTGTGTGGTTTGCCCATGAAGAAATGCAGCGCCGACGAGTGCGCCGGTTAGTAGTTTCTAGTGCGGAAGGATATCTCTTGGGACTGGTTTCCCAAACCAGTTTATTGCAAGCCTTACATCCTACTGAAATGTATGGGGCAATTGAAACGTTACAGGAAGTGGTCGAAAATAGAACCAAAGAATTAAAAGAAGCCAACGAGCAATTACAACGAGAAATAGAGGAGCGAAAACGGGCCGAAATTGCCCTGCAAACCGCCCATGATAATTTACAAAAATTGGTAGAAGAACGCACCGCAGAACTTCGCGCCACTAATGCCAAACTGGAACAAGATATTCGCGATCGCCAGCGAGTTGAAGCCGCCCTGCGCGAGTCGGAAGCCCAGTTGCGGCAGCAAGCCCACGAATTAGAAGCCGCTATGCGATCGCTCCAACAAACCCAATTCCAACTCATCCAAGCCGAAAAAATGTCCAGCCTGGGACAATTAGTCGCTGGGGTTGCCCATGAAATTAACAACCCCGTTAACTTTATTTATGGCAATCTCTCCCATGCCACACAGTACATTCAAGACCTCTTGGAATTGATTAATTTGTATCAAATTCATTTCAATCAAACCGTTCCTGAAATTGAAAATAAAATCGAAGATATTGATTTAGATTTTTTAGTGAGTGACCTGCCCAAAATGATTGCTTCCATGCAGATTGGAGCCGATCGCATCCGGTCAATTGTTTTATCCTTACGCAACTTTTCTCGTCTCGATGAAGCGGATAGAAAGCGGGTCGATATTCATGAAGGACTGGATAGTACCCTGTTGATTTTACAACATCGACTCAAAGGCCATCCGACACGGCGAGAAATTATCATCCTAAAAGAGTACGGAAATTTGCCTAAAGTGGATTGTTATGTTGGTCCACTCAACCAAGTATTTATGAACATTATCACCAACGCGATCGATGCTCTGGATATGGGACATAGCCTCAACGAGCGATCAAATGGTAAAACGTCGTTGCGATCGCCTTTATCCTCCGTTCCCGCCACCTCCCCCACCATCCGAATTCGGACCCAAGTTGACGAGCGCGATCGCATTAGTATCTCCATTGCAGATAATGGTCCAGGCATGACCGAAACCGTGCGTCGTCGCTTATTTGAACCCTTTTTTACCACCAAACCTGTTGGTAGTGCCACCGGGTTAGGATTATCCATTAGTTATCAAATTGTGGTGGAAAAACATAAAGGACAATTGCATTGCCATTCAACCCCCGGACATGGCACCGAATTTATGATTGAGATTCCTCCTTTTCAACCCTATGGCGAACCGCCCCTATTTGAGCCAGCCACTGAGAAGACCCGATCGCCAGACTCCTAAGTGCTAAAATAGCGACTGCTGCTTACCCGTTCAAATTTTCAAAGAATAGGGGTTTAAAGTCACGACAATCTATGATACAATAAAGGGTTTTGAACTGTTTTAAACCTCAGCCCACAGAATCAGTCCATTGTCCTCAAGTTTAAATCATTTTAATCCTTGAATCAGCAATGATAAGATATAAAACTTATTAGAAAATGTCTGCACCTAACGGTTCAAGGTCGGCATTCAAAGTGGCATTTGGGACCCGGAGCAATACCCTCCTGGCCCGAAGCCATGCCAAACGATAAGAACCAAAACTGACGCGCCAAAACAGAGGAACATTCGTGCTCGATATCAAGCAAATCCGGGAAAATCCACAAACCATACAGGAACGCCTGAACCGGCGAGGTGAAGGCTATGATTTACAGCCCATATTAGAGTTAGATCGCAAAGTGCGAGAATTAGAGACCCAGAGATCGCAACTTCAAGCCCGCAGTAACGAAATTGGCAGACTGATCGGACAACAGATGAAATCCGGCAGCAAACCGGATGACCCCGCCATTCAAACCTTAAAAGAAGAAGGCGACCTGTGGAAAACTGTACGGAGCAGCGACCTCGAACCCCGAGAAAGAGAACTCAAAGCCGAACTCGACAACCTCCTCTTAAACCTCCCCAACCTCCCCAGCGAATCCACTCCTGTGGGGAAAAGCGAAACCGAAAACGTCGAAGTGCGTCGCTGGGGTGACGAATATCTGCCGAAACATGACCAAATTCGCCCCCACTGGGAAATTGGCGAACAAATGGGGATTATCGACTTTGAACGGGGAGTAAAAATTGCCCAAAGTCGATTTATCAGCCTAATTGGGGCCGGTGCCGCCTTAGAACGAGCTTTAATTAGCTTTATGCTCGATCGCCACATCCGCCACGGTTATATAGAAGTCATGCCGCCGGTTCTCATTAATAGCACCTCCCTGCGTGGGACCGGCCAACTTCCGAAATTTTCAGAAGAAAGCTTTCAATGTAGTGAGGATGACCTCTGGCTGGCCCCCACCGCCGAAGTCCCCGTCACCAATCTCTATCGTGATGATATTCTCGCACCGGAGAATTTACCGATTAATCACTGTGCCTATACCCCTTGTTTTCGCCGGGAAGCGGGGGCCTATGGCAAAGATACCCGAGGATTGATTCGACTCCATCAATTTAATAAAGTGGAACTGGTCAAAATCGTGGCTCCAGAGACCTCTGAAGAGGAACATCAAGCCCTGGTAAAGGATGCCGAAGCCATTCTACAAGCATTGCAACTGCCGTATCGGGTATTGGAACTCTGCACCGGAGATATCGGCTTTGGGGCGCAAAAGTGCTACGACTTAGAAGTCTGGTTACCCTCTTCGGGCAAATATCGGGAGATTTCTAGTTGTTCTAACTGTGGAGATTTCCAAGCTAGACGCGCCTCTATTCGCTTCAAAGAAGCAGGGAAAAAGGGCACTCAATTTGTCCATACCTTGAATGGATCCGGTTTGGCTGTGGGACGAACAATGGCAGCAATTTTAGAAAACTATCAGGATCCAGATGGTACAGTTCGGATTCCCGAAGTGCTGCAACCCTATCTCGGAGGGAAAACGGTCTTGTAGGGAGATGGGGGAGATGGGGGAGATAGGGGAGATAGGGGAGATAGGGGAGATAGGGGAGATGGGGGAGATGGGGGAGATAGGGGAGATAGGGGAGATAGGGGAGATAGGGGAGATAGGGGAGATAGGGGAGATAGGGGCGGTTCTTCCCCAACCGCCCCC
>NZ_JAMXFC010000045.1 GCF_025370755.1 Laspinema sp. D2d
GGGGAGGCGGGGGAGGATGGGGAAGATGGGGAAAAGTTTGTAGTAACGACTTCAGTCGTTCTGTTAATTTCGTAGTAACCTTTTCAGGCGTTATCCCGCGTTCTTAATAACGACTTCAGTCGTTTCCCCCCATCTCCCCCATCTCCCCCATCTCCCCCATCTCCCCCATCTCCCCCATCTCCCCCACCTCTCCCATCTTCTCCCCAAAAATCGTTATGCTGAATTGTTATAACGCTTAACATTTCTCTCATTTTTGACAGACACCCGTGCAAGAAGACTTTAGACTCATCCTTGACTTAGTAACGATGCTGGCGGCGGCGGCTAGTGGTGGTTTATTCGCGTCCCTCCTGGGTCAACCGGCGATTCTGGGCTATTTACTGGGGGGAATTATCGTGGGTCCTGCCGGTTTGGGATGGATCAAAGAACTGATTCAAGTGGAAACCCTGGCTCAATTTGGCGTGGCCCTCCTGTTATTTGCCCTGGGAGTTGAGTTTTCCTTTGCAGAACTTAAAAAAGTCAAAGGGATTAGTCTCGGCGGTGGCACTCTCCAGATTGTCCTCACCATTGCCGTGACAACCTTTGTTTCTCTGGTGATGGGCTGGTGTACGTCTTGGTCTCAGGGCGTCTTTTTGGGGGCGATTCTTTCCCTTTCCTCCACTGCGGTAGTCCTGAAATGTTTGATGGAACGCAATGAACTCCCTACCCTGCATGGTCAGGTAATGTTGGGGATTTTGGTGGTGCAAGATTTGGCCTTGGGATTCATGTTAGCGGTGTTACCGGCCCTGAACGAACCCCCGGAGGCGATCGGGATGGCGGTGATTTCTGCGGTGGTGCGAATTGCTCTATTTGCGGTGGCAGCGATCGCGGTGGGGTTATTCATCGTTCCGCAGTTGCTGAGGTTTCTGGCGAAAACTGAAAGTCAAGAACTGTTTTTACTCGGGGTGATTGCCCTATGTTTGGGAATTGCCTTAGTCACCTACTATCTGGGGTTTTCCATTGAAATGGGGGCCTTTGTCGCCGGGTTGATGATTTCTGAGGTGGAATATGCGGACCAAACCCTGACATACGTCGAACCCCTGCGAGATATTTTGGCCGCCCTGTTTTTTGTGTCCGTGGGAATGTTGATTGACCCGGTGTTTCTCTGGCAGAATCTGGAACTGATTCTGGGGTTAGTCTGTTTGGTGTTTGTGGGGAAATTTTTAATTATCACCCCGATTGTGACCAGCTTTGGCTATCCCCTGCGAACGGCGTTGATTGTGGGGCTAGGATTGGCCCAAATTGGGGAATTTTCCTTTGTGTTGACGGCCCAGGGGCTGGCGACGGGGTTGGTTTCCCGTCCGGTTTATTTGTTGATTTTAGGCACGACTGCGGTCACGCTGGTGGTGACGCCATTTGTACTGCGACTGGTGCCAAAATTGCTGGATTGGGCAGAGAATCAGGTCTGGTTGAATCGATTTTTTGAGGATACCAGTGGACCGAGGGCCACTTCCGACGAGGTGCGGTTACCCGATCGCGTGGTGGTTTGTGGATATGGACGGGTGGGTAAAAAAGTCGTCCAACTGCTGCAAGCGCATAACTATCCCTTGGTGGTGATTGATAGTTCCGAACGGGCGATCGGGCAACTGCGGGCGGCTGGAATTCCCTATATTTATGGCAATGCGGCATCGTTGCACGTTTTGGAAGCAGCGGGAGTGGACCAGGCGAAGGCGGTGGCGGTGGCCCTACCAGACCCGATGAGTACGCGTTTGTGTCTGAAGCGATCGCTGGAATTATCCCCAGAATTAGATGTGGTGGTCCAAGCAAACCAAGAAAAGGAGATTGAACTCCTCTATCAATTGGGGGCCTCGGAAGTGGTGCAATCAGAATTTGAGGTGAGTTTAGAACTGGCGACTCATTTGTTACTGGGGGTGGGATTGCCTTTGCCGGGGATTCGGCGAGAAATTGAACAAATTCGCAGTCACCACTATTTAGAATTGCGTCCAGCGCGATCGCCCTCGGAAGTCTCCCGGGAGTTACAGGTGGCGGCATTGGACATGAACAGCAAATGGTATCCCTTACCGGAGGGGTCTCCTCTGGTCGGAATGACCCTAGAACAAACCGATATGCGCCGACTCAGTGGGGTGAGTTTAATGGCGATTCGTCGCGCCAATGGGGAAGAAATTGACTATCCCACGGCGGATACAGCCTTGGTGATGGGGGATAAACTCTTGGTGGTGGGACAAGCGGAAGAACTGACCACCTTTGAACAATTAGCCCGAGGAGAGGTGGCGATTCCCCAAGAAAATCGCTCCTGTCAATGGCTGATGGTCCCCGAACTGAGTCCCATTACGGATAAAACTTTGGGTCAACTGGACTTAAGGGCGGAGTATGAGGTGCAGGTGCAAGCGATTCGCCGGGAAGGGCAGTTTATTCGGTTTCCTCATGGAGGGACTCAAGTGCAAGCGGGCGATCGCCTCCTGCTGTGCGGCAGTCTCCTCTCCCTGAAACGGATCCAAATGTGGTTGGCTCCTCATCCGGGTCAATCGCTTCCCATCACAGTTTCCCTGAGCAAAGCTCACCAAAGTGAACCGCTGAAAGAAGGGCTACCCAGCGATCGGGGTTAAAAGGGTCCGGTCTGGGCTAAATGAGGCCAAACCGGACAAGAGTCAAGATTTCGGCTTCAGATAAACAATGGAATGACGCCAGACGATGGTTTGTTTATCGTAGTGATCCAGGATAGAAATGCACTCTTTATCCTGCCAAAAAATTTTCCCAGCTAACAAATCTCCGGTGACCAGTTTGAGTTCTATCTCGTGTTTGTCTTTAATAAAATTTTGAACTTGGCGAATGCTAGGTAAGTTAGTATCGAATTCAGGCATGATTGGGTCTCAACGAGAGAAAATTTGGCATCAAAATCGAAGCAAAACGGACAAAATTCCGGCAGGCCGGTTATTTGGCCTCGATGTTAAAGGATTAACCGGCTCTATGAGTCATGTTAACCTGTCATGGAATCAACTCAGGCCCGGTTAGGGTTCCCACCGGGAATAACCTGGAGAATGTGAGGGCGCAAGAGGGCGATCGCGCTTTTAGCCACCGATAAAGATTCCGGTCTCAAAAGAGGGAACTTTAACATCGGGTATTATCAAATAAAACCAGGACAAGAACCCGAACTTTTCGCGAGTACAAGCCATGACTTTAGAGTTTACCAAATATCAAGGTTTGGGAAATGATTTCATTCTGATTGACAACCGTCAGAACCCAGAACCTATGATAACGCCCTCCCAAGCCGAACAGTTATGCGATCGCAACTTTGGCATCGGTGCTGATGGGGTAATTTTTGCCCTTCCGCCTACGGAACCGGACACCGACTACACCATGAGGATTTATAACTCTGATGCCTCGGAACCGGAAATGTGTGGCAATGGCATCCGCTGTTTAGCGCGGTTTCTGATGGATCTGGGAGTCCCGCCTCGGAGTTCAGCCACGGGAACCGGAGAATATCGGATTCAGACCCTAGCAGGGGTGATGACCCTAACCCTGAAATCCGATGGTCAAGTTACGGTAGATATGGGCTTGCCTCGGTTGCTCGGGGCAGAAATTCCTACAACCCTTTGTGCTCCCGAGGAAAAGGCGGTCAATGTCCCCTTATCCGTAGCCGGAAAGACCTGGGATGTGACCTGCGTCAGCATGGGAAATCCCCACTGCATTACCTTTGTAGAGGATGTGGATGCCGTGGATCTGGCGGGGATTGGTCCTCAGTTTGAGAATCACCCGGCCTTTCCGAAGCGGACCAATACGGAATTTATTCAAGTCATGGGGCGATCGCATCTGAAAATGAGAGTTTGGGAACGGGGGGCCGGTGCTACCCTCGCTTGTGGGACCGGGGCCTGTGCTACCTTAGTGGCCGGGGTCCTCACGGGTCGATGCGATCGCCAAGCCACCATCGAACTCCCCGGCGGCCCTCTGCACATTGAATGGTCTGAATCCGATGGCCGACTTTATATGACAGGTCCTGCCGAACGGGTATTTTCAGGCCGGATCTAGATCCGCGCCTACATCCAGATCGCAACACTAAATCACAATACGGAGAACAGAGATGGGTGGAGGCATTTACCTCATACAAGATGAAGATCGGCTTGTAGAAATGATAGAACAAGCCTACGACAACGAAGATCGACTGCAAGAATTACTCGAAAAATATCCCACCCTGATCGCCGGAGACCAAATTGACCGGGCGACCCCTCGGCAATGGTTATTAATTTCCCGGGAAATGCCCCTTCCGGCAGAGGATGAAGTTAATGGTCAATGGTCTTTTGAACACCTATTTCTCGACCAAAATGCCATTCCCACTCTAGTAGCTGTCAAACATACTCAAGATACTCGAATTCGACGAGAAATTGTCGGTCAAATGTTAGACTATGCCGCCAATGTTTTAATCTATTGGCCCATTGAGTCCATCATTACCCAATTTGAATCCAATTGCCGCGATGTCGGTCGCGACCCCGAACAAGTTTTTGAAGAATTTCTCGGGACTGATGCTCATGAGGACCGTTTCTGGGATAAAGTCAAAACCAACCTCCAAGCAGGCAAACTTCGATTAGTCTTTGTCTCCGATGAAATTTCTCCTGAACTTAGACGAGTGGTCGAATTTCTCAATGAACAATTAGACCCGACCGAGGTTTTAGCCCTGGAAATCAAACAATATGTCAGCCAGGATGGACTCAAAACATTGGTTCCCCGAATCATCGGTCAAACCGCTGAAGCGCAACAGAAAAAAGCCAGTGCAACTCGGGAGAGACGTCGCTGGGATGAAGCCTCTTTCTTTCATGAATTTGAAACGCGCCAAGGGTATGAAGAAGCGCAAATGGCCCGCGAAATTCAACAATGGGTCCGGCGTCACGAACCCGCTGTGGAAGTGGTCTGGGGAACGGGAGAACTCTATGGCGGGTTTCTCGCTAAATTAAAGCAAAAAGGCCGCAAATCTATTGCACTCTTTACCGTGGATATTTCCGGGGATTTTGTGATTTCTAGTAGCAGTTATGCGACTCAGCCCCCGTTTGATTCCCCCGAAAACTGGCAAGAATTGCGCTCTCGTTTCAGTTCGATTGGTTTGTCCCTTCCCGCTGATTCCAGTGAAACCCGATTACCGACCTTTCCCTTGTCAACCTTACAAGATGAAAGCGCCCTGCAACAGGTTCTGGAAACCTTTGAATGGATTGTGCAAAAAATCCAGTCTGAGAGTTAAAAATATCTCTTTTTGCAAAAAAATCAGGAGTCTAATTATTCACAATTCGTTCCTCTGAATTGCGGTAAATCAAGACTCCTGAAAGAGAATTTTTTTCTGGGTTGAGGGGAGGATTATTCGATATCTAAAACTACCCCAGTTAGCCCATTACGCTGAAGCAATTGCATCATTTCATCTACTTTGTCCTGGGTTGCAAACGCTCCAACCTGCATCACCATTCGACCATTAATTTGAGTCCGGAAGGCATCGGAAACGATGCGCCGGACCCGAGCTTGGTCGCTGCTGCTGGTGGCATTGACAATCACCCGATAGCGCAATCCCAGGGCGGCAGCACGGCTCGGAGGTGACGGGGGTCCATTACCTGCACCCCCACTGGGCGCACCCACTACAGGGACTCCAGCGCCCCCATTTCCGATCGGGGGAGTGGCATCAGGAACGGGTAAGAGGTTCGGTAGAGTGTCCCCGGGGCGATTCCCGATCGCCGTTGCTGGTGCAGGGGTTCGCGGTGCGGGGGCTGGTGTCCGTGCGGTCCCAGTTTGGGGAGGCGGCACCGGAATGGAGATGCCTTCGCCAGGTGCGGGAACAGGCAGACTCACGCTCGCCGATAAAGGCGGCTGAGGCGTTGTCGCAGTTGGGCTCGGAAAAGAGGCTGGGGTTGCTGGGGGTGTGGGGGCTGGAGTCGCTGCCGGACGGGGTAACGGTAAAGGTAAAGGGCGCGGGGGTGTACTGACAACCGGGGCGCTGGCTACCGGGGCGAGGGTCCCGTTGAGGTCCAATCTTCCACTGGTGCGATCGCTGGCGACTTGATTCCCAAATGCTGGAATAATCTCTTTCGTCGCACTTCCATTAATATCCATCTGGCCGTTATTGCGGACCACATTCCCGCCCGGATCTCCAGAAGTCCCCATATCCGGACGAGAATTGCCAACGGCAACTACTCCATTTTCCTCATTGATTTCAATCTGATTATTCCGCAATACGGGACGGGCCGATCCATGAATCACCACCCCATCTCGATTCTGTCTCACCTGATTCCCGGTCAAAATGGGTTCCGCTTTCTGGCCGATATTGATTCCGAATCCAGTGCGCTCAAAGATATTCTCCACAAGCTGGGGTCGGGAGGTTCCATAAATGGTGATACCGTTGGCCCCATTTTCTACAAAATGATTCCCCCGGATTGTCGGTGCACCATTTCCCACCACGGAAATTCCATCATGTCCGCTGCCGGTGAAGGTGTTATCCGTGACCTCCATTGAGGCGGATTCAACCCACAAGGCATAACCACTGGTATTGTTATTAGTCAGGGTGATCCCCGAGACCTTGGCTCCATCGGCGGCGACGAGACCTACATTTTGTCTTGCAGAAGTTCGACTCAGATACAGACCCCCGCCTTGGATAAGGATTCCGCGTCCTCGGGTGCTGGTATCTCCTTCCAGGGCCACTTGAGGTTTGAGCATTAGGGGAAAACTCTCCCCACTTTCAGCGCTATAAGTGCCAGGACTTAGGCGAATCGTTGTGTTGGGCTTGGCTTGCCGCAAGGCTTGAGTAATGGTTTTAAAGGGTGCGGATTCGCTCCCGTTGCCGCTGGAGTCATTCCCCTGAGTGGGATTGACAAATAGCTGGGTTTGTAAGGCCACTTCGGATCCCGAATTCTGGGCGGTTTGGAATTCGGGAATGCTTTGGGCGATCGCTGTTGGCCCATAGAACCAGAACAACGCTGTCGTGGCAATTCCCAACGGGGCCACGATACGATATTGATATGAATGCGATTGATGGGGGCTTCTAAAACTCACAACTCTCCTCCTATCTTCTCCTAAACGAATCACCTTCTTCAGTTGCAGTTCATCCGATGTAGATGCCGATAAAATGCCCGAGTGTCAATTTCCTCCCTCCTGATTATCCAATGAAATTAACGGTTGTCTAATTTTTTGTGCCACAATAACTTTCACCGCTTAAAAAAAATTAAAAAAGCGGACAGGATATTATAAGTTTGCATCATAGAGTTCCTCAATGTTCACGCCTCATGGGAAACGTTAAAACAGACTGTTCGGATCGAGCAATGAAAGGGGGTTTCGATGGCTGAAAAAAACAGCGGTTTAGCAAGGGTGTCGGATTTAGGTCCCCTCCAGTTGCAACCGGCGCTCTGTCGCATTTTAGATGCCAATTTAGACCGGGCGCGCGAAGGCTTGCGGATTATTGAAGAATGGTGTCGCTTTGGCCTGCAAAGTTCACCTTTAGCCAATGAGTGTAAGTCCATGCGCCAGGAACTGGCAAGTTGGCACGCACCAGAACTCCGGGCGGCCCGCAATACCCCTGGGGACCCCGGTACAGACCTCAGCCACCCCCAAGAAGAAGAACGCTCAGGCATTGAGTCCCTGTTGCAGGCGAACTGCTGTCGGGTGGAAGAAGCCCTGCGGGTCCTGGAGGAATATGGCAAGCTGTATCATCCGGATATGGGTGCTGTGTTTAAGCAGATGCGTTACCGCGTTTATACCCTGGAAAGTAGTTTACTCGCTTACCGGCGTCGTCAACTCCTGGATCAATCTCCTTTATATTTGGTTACGTCCCAGAATGATAGGTTGTTCGCCGTGGTAGAAGCGGCCCTAGAAGGGGGCTTAACCTTGGTGCAGTACCGTGACAAAAATACAGATGATGGGGAGCGTCTCCGGAATGCGGAACGACTTCGCCAAATTTGTCACCACTACGGGGCGTTATTTATTATGAATGACCGGGTGGACTTGGCTTTAGCGGTAGATGCGGATGGGGTTCATCTGGGACAACAGGATATACCGATCGCCTTTGCTCGTCAGTTGCTTGGCCCTCAACGTTTAATCGGTCGTTCTACCACGAACCCGGAAGAAATGCAACGGGCGATCGCAGAAGGGGCGGATTATATTGGGGTCGGTCCGGTGTATGAAACGCCGACAAAACCGGGTAAAACTCCAGCGGGTCTAGCATACGTCCGCTATGCTTCTGAGCATTCTTCGGTCCCTTGGTTTGCGATCGGGGGCATTGATATGCACAACCTCACCGATGTGCTCGATTGTGGTGCCGAACGGGTGGCGGTGGTGCGTGGCATCATGGAGGTGGAACAGCCGACTTTAGTTACCCAATATTTTCTGTCTCAAATGAATCGGATTCAAACTCTGAAAGCTGTTGAACAACGGAATGTCCAGTCTAATGTCTGAAATAGCCTTACAAGTAAATGGTGAAACCCAGTCTTGTCCCCCGGGACTGAATCTCCCGCAATTCCTAGAACAGTTGGGGTTAAATCCTCGGTTGGTGGCGGTGGAGTACAACGGGGAAATCCTTCATCGCCAATTTTGGGAGGGAACTCAGATGCAGCAGGGCGATCGGCTGGAAATTGTCACCATTGTTGGTGGCGGCTAAGGGTCTCAATGAAGTCCCCGCTACAGGGCAAATTTGATGCCAAATCCTTTCTTAATAAGTAGGCCAGTAAAATTAAATATCAAAACTAAAAGAAACCGGGTTAAAACCCGGTTTCTTTTAGCTTAATTACCGCTCACTTTTTCCCCAATCTGTTAACTAGCTTGAGAATTTTCTATCTCATCTAAAGGAAGAAACAATATAGTGAGCATTCCAGGAATCGCGAGTAAACATACGAGGATAAAAAATCCGGGATAGCCAAGTTTTTCCTGAATGGAACCGCTAATCAATCCCGGCACCATCATGCCAAGTGCCATAATCCCCGTAGAGATCGCAAAATGAGAAGTTTTGTACTTTCCCTTACAAATATACATTAAATAAACTGCGAAAGCAGTATAGCCTAATCCCGAACAAAATTGATCCAGGGCAACGAGGGGATAAACCAATAGTTTGGCAGGTTGAGTATAAGCCATATAAACGTAAAAAATATTCGGTAAATTCAAGGCTAACGCCATCGGCCAAATACTTTTCTTTAATCCATATTTTGCAATAACAACCCCGCCTAATATACCTCCCATCAGTAAGGAGATTACGCCTACGGTTAGGTTTATCCAACCTACATCTTCTGTTGATAATCCTAAGCCTCCTACTGCTAAGCTATCTTTAAAAAATAGCGTAGCCATTTTTCCAAGGAGTGCTTCTCCGAATCGATAGAGTAAGATAAATGCTAATGTAGCAGCAATTTTATTCTGCCGAAAGTAAGAACTAATAACTTCTACAAAAGGAACAGTTTCTTTAATTTCCTTGGGAGAAAGTTGCGAATCACTTTTAGGAAAAGGTAAAATAAATCGGTGGTAAAGGAAAAGTACCCCAAACATTAAAGCTGTTAAACCTAGGGCCAGACTCCAGCTTAAAGGAATATTGCCGAGGGATGTTGCCAGTCTACCCGCAAATACGATTAAAACTCCCTCAGTGAACATCCGGGCTATTCGGTAAAAAATATTGCGAATACCCACATAGAAAGCTTGTTGTTCTGGACTTAATGCCAGCATATAAAATCCGTCCGCCGCAATGTCATGGGTGGCGGAAATAAAAGCAGCGATTGTAAAGGCGCATAGAGAGATGAAAAAGAAATTGGACAGTTGCATAGAGAGCGCTATTAAACTTAAGCAGCCCATCATGGCTAGATTTGTATAGAGTATCCAATTTCGTTTGGTGGAGTAAATATCAATAAAAGGCCCCCAAAACATTTTTATGACCCAAGGCAGGTAAAGAAGGCTTGTCCAAAAAGTAATTTCGGCATTGCTGATCTTCAGGTCTTTATAAATCAGAAGCGAAACGGTATTAATAATGAAGTAAGGGACGCCTTCAGCAAAATAAAGGGTCGGAACGAAAGTCCAAGGGTTACGATAGGAGGTTTTTTTGAATAGCATGAAATTGATATGAGTAGAAAGTGCCAGAAATTAAACAGGGGAATTTGCCGGTGGAAAACAGGAGCGTCAAGAAAGCGGGAAACTATTAATTTACCAGGTTTCACTTCTATCTTCACACTTTCTTTATCGGGGATTGATCGCCACTTTGATGACTTTGCGATCGCGCAAATTAGTCCTTGGTAGCGCCGATGCCGCCTTTGCCGCTCTTTCTGGGGGACGCATTGGGGGTGCTTCCTTCCCTGCACCCTCTGGCTCCGATTCTTCCCCAACTCGCACCTATGAACCCGGGGGTGCTTATTATCCCGGTGGGGGTGGATTTGGATTCCCCTTCCTGCTGCTCTTCTTTGGGTTTGGCTGTAGACGCCGATGGGGTTCATCTGGGCCAACAGGATATGCCGACTGCCTTTGCTCGTCAGTTGCGGGGTCCTCAACGTTTAATCGGTTGTTTTACCACGAACCCGGAAGAAATGCAACGGGCGATCGCAGTAAGGGGCGGACTATATTGGGGTGGGTCCGGTGTAGGAAACGGCGACAAAACCGGGCAAAACTCCAGCGGGTCTAGCTTATGTCCGCTATGCTGCGGAGCATTCTAAGGCGATCGCCTGGAAATTGTTACCATTGTTGGCGGCGGCTAAGGGTCCTAGGGAAATCCCCGCAACCGGGGAAAATTTAGGCCAACCCACCTCGATAATGTCTGAGTAATGACATCGGAGAAATCCCCAAGGTTCGGCTATCCTCCCCCAAATCCGTTGGGATTTCGAGTCCGGTTGGCAGAGGAAAACGATACATTAGAAGGGAGGCAGAAAGTTACATCTGCCTGCCGACTCCCAAATGCCAGAATGGTACTGATATAGCAGATACCTTCTGAGTCGGAACCCTGTTGATGAGAATCGGACTTCCTAGCTGCCTTATGTATAGAAAACTGCTTTCAGCAATTAAACCCTTTTTCAAACCCCTCCTGGCGATCGCCTTGGTCGTCGTTTTGGTCCTCGGAAATGCCGATGCCGCCTTTGCCGCTCGTTCTGGAGGACGCATTGGGGGCGGTTCCTTCCGTGCACCCTCTCGTCCATACTCGTCACCAACCCGCACCTATCAACCCGGGGGTGGTGGCTATTATCCCGGTGGGGGTGGATTTGGATTCCCCTTCCTGCTGCCGTTCTTCGGCTTTGGCGGCGGTTTTGGTGGATTGTTCAGTATCTTCATTGTGATCGCTCTTGCCAACTTCTTGATGCAAGCGTTCCGCCGTGCTGGTAGTGAAGAAACGGCAGAATATACCAACAATCCGACAGTGGCGATCGGGCAAGTCCAAGTCGGACTCTTAGCCGAAGCGCGGGAACTACAAGAGGAACTAGATAAACTCGCCCTAACTGCCAATACGGGGTCTGCCGAAGGGCGTGCCCAAGTCCTGCAAGAAGTTAGCCTCGCTTTATTGCGCCATCCCGAATACTGGGTTTACGGTGCCACCCAATCGGAAAAAACCCGGTTAGCGGTTGCCGAAGCCAAATTTAACCAACTCGCCCTCGCGGAACGGTGCAAAGTCCAAGAGGAAACCCTTTCCAACGTCAATAACCAGTTACGCGACGGCAATGCAACCAAGTCATTGCCCACGGATGAAAACGGCGAACTGGTGAAAACTGAAACCGCAGCACCCAGTGAATATATCGTGGTTACCCTAGTGGTTGGAACATTAGGTAATCTCCAACTCCCCACGATTAATGGTTCTGACCAAATGCGGCAAGCCTTAAGTCAAATTGGCGGCATTGGTAGCGAACAGTTGTTAGCCTTCGAGGTCCTCTGGACGCCGCAAGCGAAAGGAGATACTTTGACCACCGATGATATGTTGACCTACTATCCAAACCTACACTTGGTATAAATTCACTGCGTTGAGCGGTTGAGTGAGAAGAGGGAGGTAGCAAGTGCTACCTCCCTCTTTTAATGAAAAAAAGGGAACCACCGATTTCACAGATTTTCACGGATTTTTTTCTGTGTCATTTGTGTCATCTGTGGTTTAATGTTTAGATAAAGTAAGGGAACCACAGATTTCACGGATTTTCACGGATTTTTTTGTGTCATCTGTGGAATTTAACGCTAGATTGTCCTCTTAGCCTCCCCTGAGACTGTATGAGCCTCTGCCTCAACCCCCACTGTCCCAAACCCGATCACCTAGATAATAGCAATAACCGTTACTGTCAAAGTTGCGGTTCTGACTTACTTCTGAATGGGCGTTATCGCGTCATGCGACTATTGAGCGATCGCAGCGGTTTTGGCAATATTTACGAAGTGTTTGAGCAGGGGACCCCAAAAATCCTGAAAGTTCTCAAGTCAGAGTGGAATAGCGAGGCGAAAGCCGTTGAGTTATTTCAGCGAGAAGCAGAAGTTCTACGTCAACTCCCTCACCCCGGCATTCCCCAAGTGGAGGGTTACTTCCAGTATCAAACCCAAGCGGGTTTTGGGCTGCACTGCATTGTCATGGAAAAAATTGAGGGGTTGGATTTAGAACAATGGTTAGGGCAGCAGAATAATCAAGGGATTACCCAGGAACAAGCGATTAAATGGTTGAAAGAAATTGCCCAAATTTTACAGATTGTCCATGAAAAGCAGTTTTTTCATCGAGATATTAAGCCCCAAAATATTATGATTCGTCCCAATGGGCGATTAGTATTGATTGACTTCGGCACAGCACGGCAGGAAACTTATACTTATTTAAAGAAAGTGGCCGCAGTTGGCGGCATTACTGCAGTAATCTCTGTTGGATATACGTCACCGGAACAGAAAAATGGTCAAGCGGTACCGCAATCGGATTTTTTTGCCTTGGGGCGGACCATTGTTCATTTATTAACCGGGCAACATCCCTGGAAGTTTGAGGATGCTCATAATGATGTGTTTAACTGGCGCGGTCATGTGTCGGGAATCTCGCCTCTGTTATTAAATTTTCTCGATAATTTAATGGAGCGAATTCCCAGTAAGCGCCCGATGAATGCTCTGGCGTTATTGCATCGCATTGAGGAACTGGAAAAAAAATTAATAAAACCGACTAAGCCGCCCCGAACAAAACCCAGAATGACTCGACCCTTTGCGGTAGCAACGGGTTTGTTGATACTGGTGGGGTTAGGTGGAGTAAGCGGGTACAATTATCTGCAAGCGAATCCTTGTGTTATCAAGAAAGCGACTTATTGTGTTAACACCTTAGTGAACACCCTAACGAGTCATTCTGGCTTGGTTTTGTCTGTAGCCATTAGCCCGGATGGGCAGACTCTTGTCAGTGGCAGTAGAGACAATACTATCAAAATCTGGAATCTGGCCAACGGGTATTTAATCCGCACCCTAGCGGGTCATTCTAACTCGGTTACGTCTGTAGCCATTAGCCCGGATGGACAGACCCTTGTCAGTGGCAGTTTTGACCATACTATCAAAATCTGGAATCTAGCCAACGGGAATTTAATGCGTACCTTAACGGGTCATTCTAGCTTGGTTACGTCTGTAGGCATTAGCCCAGATGGGCAGACCCTTGTCAGTGGCAGTTGGGACAAGACTATCAACATCTGGAATCTGGCCAACGGGAATTTAATCCGCACCTTAGCGGGTCATTCTCAGATGGTTATGTCTGTAGCCATTAGCCCGGATGGGCAGACCCTTGTCAGTGGCAGTGTAGACAAGACTATCAACATCTGGAATCTGGCCAACGGGAATTTAATCCGCACCCTAGATTCTGGCTGGGTTTGGTCTGTAGCCATTAGCCCAGATGGGCAGACCCTTGTCAGTGGCAGTGCAGACAATACTATCAAAATCTGGAATCTGGCCAACGGGAATTTAATCCGCACCCTAGCGGGTCATTCTGGCTTGGTTAGGTCTGTAGCCATTAGCCCGGATGGGCAGACCCTGGTCAGTGGTAGTGAGGACGAGACTATCAAAATCTGGAATCTGGCCACCGGGAATTTAATCCGCACCCTAGCGGGTCATTCTGACAATGTTTTGTCTGTAGCCATTAGCCCGGATGGACAAACCCTTGTCAGTGGCAGTCGCGACAAAACTATCAAAATCTGGCGAGGTGAATAAAGTAGGCGGGGAACGGCTATAATCTCGTCCAAGCCGAACAACGTAGTCCAATCAATCACATGGCTACAGCCTGGAGGGACTGGGATAGAAAACAAAGAAATGAAGGGTATGGATGCAGGGTAAATTTTCAAACGAACCCTGCCATAAATCTGCTAAAATCAAGAGATACTTAACCTAAAATAGGACAGTTGGCATGGATGAAATGGCTAAAACTGTACTGGCTTGCTGGCTGAGTTTGCAAAGGATAGAAGTGCGCCTGAATGCGGGTGAAGAATTGGCATTAGAACACATTAGTCAGCAACTACAGCAGCATCGGGAGGCTTGGGAGTCCCTTCAGCGAGATTTAATCCGTCTCATCCAGGAGAATCCCTCATTAAATCGAGTCTTTCAGGGGATTAAACCTGAACTGGATAAAATTGAAACGGAGGAACTTCGAGAATTATTTCTTAGGGAATCACAAGTCTCTCAAGCAAACCTAGTTTCTAATCCCGTGGGAACCTTTGATGTTGCAACAGTTAAAAATCCGGTAACCCACTCTGGGGCAATGGCAGAACTTTTGGTGCAATTTGCCACGCAGATGCAACGGCAAATAGGTGATCCAACCTGGGCAACTCCTTGAAATTTCCAGAAATACAAGGAACCGGAAGAGGTTGATGATGAAGCCTTTGCACTCGCTTGTGCCTTAGTTGATGAATATGAACTCGGTTGGGATAGGGAATCCCAACAAATAGCAATTACAAAATCTTAGTTTAGGCCAGTAACTTGAGAGATAAAGAAAAGGAACCACAGATTACACAGATTTTCACGGATGTTTTTCTGTGTAATCTGTGGTTAGGTTTAGGCTGATTCTTTGATTTCTGGAAGGGTTGGGGATTCGGTAGTGGGTTGGACTGAGGTTTGGTTCAACTGTCCCCCAAATTTGCGTAATTCATAGAGTTTGACTCCGATTTGATATTCATATTGACTTAGCAGGCGTCCATAAATGTACCCGGCTTTTCCATCGAGAAAGCCTAGTTTGATAATGTAGAACCAAATAAATCTTAAGAGGGGTTTGAAGGGGAGGCGCACCCAGACGGTTTTTAGAAAGCGTTTGCGCTGGACGGCATCGCCAAAAAAGTTGGCTCCAATGGTGCCGCTGTCGTCTGTTCCACTGAGGAGGTTATAGTAAACTCGGGCTTCCCAGTTGGAGTAGCGATTATGGCGTTCTAACCATTGATAAATGTCTCGGAAGTCTTCATGAATCATGTCTGCTTTCAAGTAGGCAGCGGGACGATCTAAGATGACGTGCTCGTGAACTTCGTTATCGCCGGTGTTGGGAACGTCTTCGGTATTTAAGTTTTCATATCGGCCTTTTTGATGCCGGAATAAACGAAGGTTCCAGTCGGGATATTTGCCTCCGTAGCGAATCCATTTACCCAGAAAGAAGACTTTACGATTGAGATAATACCCATCGGAGTTAGGATTTTGGATGGCTTGAGCCATTTCTTCCCAAAGTTCTAGGGGGATGCGTTCGTCACAATCGACGATCAGAACCCATTCGTTGCGAAAGGGGAGGTTTTCTAAGGACCAATTTTTCTTTTTGGGCCAGCCGCCGTTAAAATGAAATTGGACGACTTTTGCACCCCAATTTTCGGCGATTTCAATGCTGCGATCGCTACTTTGGGAGTCCACTAAAAAGACTTCATCGGCGGGTTCGAGACTCGCTAGGCAAGCCGGGAGATTAACTTCTTCATTTTTAGCGGGAATCAAAACAGAAATTGGAATTTTTGATGGGTTCAAGTCCATGATAATCTCGATTAACTTAACGCCAGCTTAGAGTGTTCACAACAGGTTGGCTTTGAACCCGAATGGGTTAAGAGGGGATTCTAAAACTTAGGTGCAGAGTATAGGGTAAGGGTTAAGCATTAGCCCAAATTGCGACTGCCCAACTCCGTGCGATTTAATCCTTTGACAAGTTGTTTCCATCTCGTTGATCCTTCTCTCCATCCTAAGCACCTCCCCACCTCCAATTTCCTTTGTTTATTTTTAACCTGTTTCAGTCCGATCGCTCTTTTGAGTTTTCCCAACGGGTGTAGATGTCGATCCGGCAAGTGGAGAACCGAACAGCATTCCGCGTAAGGCTGTACTTAAATACCCAATCTGACCGTAAGCGTACACTAAGTTATCAAAGCTTAAGGCTGGATCTCGAAAATATTTTAAAGATTTATAAAGCCCCCGCACCAATTTTTCACCCCCATTGCCAAGCTGTCCGATTCCGGCACGTCCGGTGAGTCGTTCCCGATAGCACTCGCTAATCCCCTGCCACCAGCCTCGATTCAAAAACCAGCTTCTTTGAACTCGTTCTGCAAACACTTGATGCGCGACGATCGCCTCGGGTAAATAAGCCACCTGCCACCCTTTATTCAGGACGAGTTCGGTCATGTAAAGGTCTCCATTTGAAAGCAGGTTTTTCCCGGCACGGTCGAGTTTAATATCAAATCCGCCCACTTCTTCATAAACGGTTCTACGAATAGCATAATTTAAGCCTCTTGGGGTGAGTCCGGGACGGTCAATGTAGAGTACCTCATCCCCCAGGTCATAAGCTCCCAAATTTTCTGCTAATCCCGGTGATAGCCACGGGGGAGGGGTAACCCCAGCGGGCCAGATTAGGTCAATTTTGCCCCCAGCTACCCCGATTTGGGGGTTGGATTGAAAGGCCCGATGGATGACACTCAACCAAGTGGGGGTGGCGATCGCATCGTCATCTAGATAAGCCACAATTGCGGAGGTGGTTTCCCTAACCCCCGTATTGCGAGCTACATTCAGTCCGAGGGTGGGTTCATAAATGTACTTAACGCGCGGATCCGACTGCCGTTGGGCGACCACCTCTTTAGTGCGATCGCTCGATCCGTTATCCACCACTAGGATTTCAAAATTGGTAAAGTCTTGCTGAAGCAAGCTATCAATCGCATCGCCCAAATAGGCGTCTCGATTGTGGGTACAAATAATTGCAGAGATATCGGGCTGAGGCATAAATTAGGTTACTCCGATTGAGTCTAGCTCCTGTGCTGAGTTTTAGATCATCCCGGTGGGAATCCAGTCGGCTTACCTGGACTTCTGATCACGCCGCTGGGTTATCATGCGGCTTTTTGCTAAACCGACCCCCTGTTCAGGTAGTCTGGGTCTTAAGATTTTATTTGGATTTGAGGGGTTAAACCGGCGGTATAATTTACGATAAAAATTCGGGATACCCGAGCAGTTGGGACTCTTTCATTCCTGGTTTAATGGATTTCAACCTCCTTGACCCTGGGTGAAACGATCTGGAATGGAGTGACTCTCCTTGGAGCAGTATAACTTACCGCTTTAGCAAAACAACTGATACAGCAGACGGAGTGAAAGGCAACAAGGGTCTAAGGTCAGGTAATGTGTCGGGGAAATCTGGAGACGGGACTGAGCCCATAACAGAAATCAGGGATAAAGAGGGTGGTGAAACGGATCATTTTGGTGACGGGACCGGCGCGATCGGGGAAGAGTGAATGGGCCGAACAGTTGGCAGAACAATCGGGCAAACCCGTGATTTATCTGGCGACCTCTCGTTTGGATCCGGATGACTGGGAGTGGCAAGGACGAATCGATCGCCACCGCCAAAGGCGATTAGTAAGCTGGACGACCCAAGAGGTGCCTGTAGCACTCACTGCCGCGATTCTCCAAGAGACAACCTCCGAGAATCCTTGTTGTTTGTTGGTGGATTCTTTAGGCACTTGGGTGGCGAATCTGTTACCAGAAGAAGACTCCACTTGGGGGGCAATTTTAGAGGAGTTAATGGAGAGTCTGAACCATTTGAAGCAAGGAATTGTAATTTTTGTCGGGGAGGAAACAGGATGGGGGGTAGTTCCTGCCTACCCAATGGGTCGGACCTTTCGCGATCGCCTGGGGGATGTGGTGCGTCGTTTGGGGGCGATCGCGGATCCCGTGTATCTGGTAACGGGAGGTCATGCCATTAACTTGAGTGCGATCGGTTCGGTTCTCCCCCCTCCTAAACCCCTAGAGGACTAGGGCGAAAACGGCTCAATTTCGCCTCCGGATCACCCTCCTTTGCAAGAGAATTTCTCCAATTTCAGTGGTGGATTCTTCTACCCCATCTGGGTTTGACACCCGCTAAAATAGAGTTAGGCGAAAGTTTCCTAGGATTAAGGAGATAATTGCCAGGGATGGTAGTCAGGGTCGGGTATCAGTAGGCATAAAGGGTTGGTAGCTTACCCCTAAATCCTCCAGAATTGCCCTGCCTAAATCCGTTAAAAACTCTCCAGCAACCGCCTCTGGGTCGATTGGTTAGGGTTATTCAAAATGTTGCGAATCAGCCCAATGGGGTTAATTTGTGAACAGCGTCAAAAGATTTTAGGAAAATTTATGGCAACGGAAGAACAGGTCAAAAAATATCTTGCCTACTGGTTCCAATTAGGCAAAAAAGTCATCGTGAATAATGGGACTGAGAAAGTGTTACCGGACCCGATTTACCAGGACAATGACTACAGTGCAGAATTTGAGAGGTGTTGGCAAATTCTGACTGACCCCAAAAATGGCAGTTGTTATGTGGAAGGAACCCATGAAACGATCGCCGAATTGCTCACGCCGAAGTGGGAATTGATGCTCTGTGCGCGATGTACTATGCCGGTTCCCGCCAAAATTCGGGGAACTCCTCCAGAAAATTGTCCTTGTGTGGATTTACCGTCCTGGCCTAATTTGGGGGTTCCCCAACCGCGATCGCCTGTAGACTCTAATCATCGCCTGGGAGGAATTCGCGATCGCCTCCGTAACCAGAAGTACAAGGAAGACAACGGCAGCTCTATCTTGGTTGCGGATCCGAATTTGGTTCCTTTATTAGAAGACCTTCCTCGATGCCAATGTCCAGCGATTTCCGAAACGGGATTAGAATAAAAGCTGTTTTAGGGTCAGTGGCGATCGCACTTGGTGAATTCCGGGCGATCGCCTTAATTCCCTACTGACTCTAACTCCGTGGGACGATGGCGTTCCACCTCATAGGTCCAGAAATCGTAAGCCATCTCCGTCTTCGGAAAAATTGCCCGGGCTTCCTGGCGCAAATCCTCCAACTGGATATCATTTCCTGGGGCATATCGGGGGCTGAAATGGGTCATAATCAATTGTTTGACCCCGGCAGCTAAAGCCACTTGCGCCGCCATCGTACTGGTCGAATGCAGGCGATCGATTGCCAACTGGGCATCTTGATGAGAAAACGTCGCTTCGTGAATCAACACATCCACATCTTGCGCCAGTTGCACCGCCCCCTCACAAAAAATTGTATCCGTACAATAAGCCATTTTCCGCCCCGGTTCCGTTGGTCCACATAACTCCTGACCGGAAATCTGCCGACCGTCGCTTAAGGTTACCGTTTCCCCGCGTTTGAGTTGACCATACAGAGGACCGGAAGGAATCCCCAAGGCTGCTGCTTTTTCCACATTAAACCGTCCCGGACGGTCTTTTTCCTCGACACGATAGCCAAAAGCCGTGACCCGATGTTCTAGGCGTCCGCATTTGACAATAAACTCATCATCCTCATAGACGACCCCAGGGCGACTCTGATGGACTTTAATGGGATAGGAGAAATGAGTTTGGGAGTAGCGACTACAGGCTTGCAGATAGTCATTTAACCCGGGAGGACCGTAAATATCAATCCGGCTGGCATTCCCGGCTAAACCGCAACTGGCTAACAACCCCATTAATCCAAAGATATGGTCTCCGTGGAGATGGGTGATAAAGATGCGACTAATTTGACTAATTTTGATTTCACTACTGAGAATTTGATGTTGGGTGCCTTCGCCGCAGTCAAACAGCCACACCTCCGATCGCTGAGGCAGACGGACCGCCACACTGGATACGTTCCGCGATCGCGTCGGTACACCGGAACTGGTTCCTAAAAACGTAATCTGCATCTTAAGGCGCTCTTTTAACCGTTAACACAACTTATTGGCGGTAAATTCCACCCTTCGGACTTCCTGCATACTGGGTTCAACGGGGTTAAATCAAAAATCCTGTGTTCCAGGCTGAATACAACGCACTCAATTCTACTCAGGGGGAACAAATGAGCAGAGCCTTTAAACGATAACTCGCTATCCTATCATAGTTTTCCAGACTTACCCATTCTCTCTCAACCCCTGGTCTTCCTTGGAGGAGCAATCATCCAAATATTTTATATTTTAGAGATGTTTTAGAGTTCCTCTACCCCTCATGAGTACCGGATGGAGTATCACCCCTGAGCAAACCCGGGCAAATTAAAAAATTTCAGTCTAAAGAATGAGTACATCTGCCCTTTGTTGTCCTCATATTGCTTGTATGATAGGGGGTTATGACCAGACAGGGGGCAGTCTTCACAACCGAAGACTTTCCCTGAACCCGATTAACCCTGATCTTTTGCAATTTATCTTAAGAGGATTTCCTGTTTGAGGAGCTTGCCAACCATGAAACTAGCACCCACCCCAACCCAACTGTTATCTCCGCTCAAGCCTTTGTGGGAAAGCCGACATCAGTGGTGGCTGATTGCTTTGATGTGGCTGATGATGGTTGCCCCAGCTCAAGCCAGTTTATTATTGCGAGTCGCCATTAAACAAGATGTCAGTGAAGTGACTATTGGCAGTTCTACCCCAGCTACTGTCCTAGATAGTGCAGGGCGGTCCTTGGGTCAATTGAATAGCATGGAGGCAACCTTAGCCCGGAGTACGGGATCTGGTGTGGCGATCGCCGGTTGGCAAGGCAACCAAATCGTGATTGAACCGAGTGGGGATGGGTTTGTCTATATTGGCGATCGCTGGTATCGCGGCAATACGGTCCTGGTTCCCACCTCCGGCGGACTCACGGCGATTAACGAGGTGGACCTCGAAGAATATCTCTACAGCGTCTTAGGGGCGGAAATGAGTCCCAGTTGGCCCCAGGAAGCCCTCAAAGCGCAAGCGGTAGCGGCCCGGACTTATGCCCTCTATCAGCGCCAAACACGCGGGACTTCCCTTTATGACCTGGGGAGTGACACCTACTGGCAAGTTTATCAAGGTGTCGAAAAAGAAGCCAATACCACCCATGCTGCGGTGCAAGCAACTGCCGGACAAGTCCTGGTTTACAATGGTCAACCAATAGAAGCCGTGTTCCACTCCTCCTCGGGGGGACATACAGAAAATGTGGAAGATGTCTGGATGGAACCGAGGCCCTATCTGCGCGGAGTCCCGGACCATGATGCCGGTTCCCCCGTCTACGAATGGACCGAAACCTTCACTAGCAGTCAACTCAGCAGCCGGATCTCCGGAGTTGGAAATGTCTTGTCTATGCGCCCTCAACGCACTAGCCCCCACGGGCGAATTCAGTCCATGCTGATTGTGGGCGATGCGGGTCAGCGGACCCTCGATGGAGAAGAATTACGGCAGGCCCTCAACCTCAGAAGCGCCCGGTTTACCGTAGTGCCTCAACAGGGTCCATCGGCGAGTAAAAATACGCTATCCAATATTCCCACGGGATTTACCCTTCAGGGTCGGGGATTTGGTCACGGCATCGGATTAAGCCAGTGGGGGGCTTACAATCTGGCTTCTCAGGGTGTAAATTACCAACAAATCGTCCTCCACTATTACCAAAATGCTACTTTGGCAAAAATCCGTGTAGAGTAAGCAGTTGGGGATTGGTTGTAGGGTGAGTGGGCTCGCCTCAGTGAGCCGCTCAACTGCAACCGTCTGTTTTCCAGTCTCTATTAAGATCTCCTACGGTAAGGGAGTGAGGAGAGATTGTTTGTCAACCCATCTATAAACAGGAGGATCACTGTGCCAAAGTGGGAATACCTTTTCGTTCGATTTGACTACTTTGCCGGTGACCTTTGCGTGCATAGTGCAAATGGACAAGAACTCCGAGACCAACACAAAAAGCAACCGCTTTATGAGTATTCCAATCAGATGGGAGAACAGGGTTGGGAAATGGTCAACTTTAATTTTACCCCGGCCTATGGTTATGGGTTTTTGACCTTCAAACGGCTGAAGCCGGATTAAGGAAAGGAAGAATGAAGGGGGAAAGGGGAAGGTGAAAGAGGGAATCCCTCTGTCATCCTTCATCCTTTTAAGTTCATCCTTCCAAACGCTTGAGCCATTCAGCATCTAATTTGGCCGAATTTTGGCTTTCTTGCTCAATTAAATCGGTTTCGGTGGTGTAGGCAATATCTCCGCTTCCGATAATGTTTTGAGCGGCAAATTGTTGGGCATAGGTGAGTTTTTGGCGTAACTCATCCGAGGGTTGATTTAAGGCGATCGCCTGTTGTTGTCTGGTTTCGTTTCGGGCTTCGACTTTGCGGTTCCGTCCTTTTAGCCACAAATACCGAATTAAGGGAACCGACAAAAAGGCAATTCCATACCCAATCAACAGCCAGTAAATTGAGGCAGCAAAGGCTACTAATCCCCCAATCTGGGCAGCGATCGCCCCATCTTGCAATAAATACCCGAGGAAAATTCCTCCCCCAATATTCAGAACCCCCAATCCAGCGGCTAGGTTTAATTGACTGGTAGAAGCTTCGCTAAATTTCCAGGTCAATTCCCGTAAATAGGCTGGAACCGACAGAGTATTTCGGTCTTGGGCCGTCGTCTGTAATTCAGGAAAATGATAGACAATCTGCCCGTCCGGACTGACTTCAGGACGACCATTAAATCGAGTCAGGACCGGCAACATATACTCTTCATATTCCTTGTCATATCCGGTTCCTAAATCATCCAAATAGGGGGCAATTTGTTCGGCGACAACAGCGCCTTGATGATTCCGAATCGTAGCAGCGATCGCCTGCCAGCGTCGTTCCTCTAAATTAGCATTTGGGTTCCCATCTCCAAATAAAAATGAAAACACCGCCTCTAAAAAATTCATCGAGTTTTCCGATGATGACGCCGCCGCTTTTTGTCTCCTTTCCCGCTGATACCGACCATAGTTGGGATCGAAAAACCAGAAAATATCCGGTCCCCAAAACATCCGGGGATAAAATATCATCCCCCCGCCTCGGGACCGGCCACCCCGATTGCTGTTGCTATCTTTATTCGCCATAGTCAGGAGAATAAAAATGCTGGCAAAAATAATAAAAATCGACAGGATTAAAATAATCCCAAATGAAATCCGGATCAGGTAGAACAGAACCCGCCACACCTTTTCCCACCATTCCTGTAACTGAATGCGGAAATATTTATTCCGCAGAATGGAGCGAAATTGTTTGGGGAACTGATAGACAATATCTCCCGTGTCCGCAACCTGTAAATGTCCTCCAGCTTCAGATGCTAAAGCTAATAATTCTCGCTCGGCGAGATTCACTTGCAGTCCGGCGCTAGTTGCCACGTCACCGACGGTAACGCGATAATTCAGCTTCTCGACTGCCTGCATTACTGTGGGATTTAGAGCCATATCCTGCCCTCATTGAAGTTCCCGATCTTCTTCTAGTATAGGATTTTCCCACGTAGGGCGGAGCAGCCAAAGGCGATCGCCTGGGGCAATGCTACCCTCAAGTTATCCGAAATCTGATACTCATCCCTTGAACCCTTCAGGGGGCGAGTTTTTATAGCGTTTAAATACCGGGTTTCAAACTGACTCAGGAGACAGGAACACAATGAAACGGACGATCGCACCCAAACAGGTCGCAGCAAGGCTGTTATCCGCCGCTGCTGCCGTATTACTTCCCTTCGCCTTTCCCCGAACCGCCTTCGGGGTTAATCCCGATCATGTCCTTCAGTTATTACGCACCAATGAATGTATGGGATGCGACTTGATTGGGGCAGACTTGCGCGGGGCCAATCTCCCTGGGGCCAATTTACTGGGAGCAGATTTGCGCGGGGCGAATCTTACCGAGTCCAATCTCACCGGGGCAGATTTACGCGGGGCCATTCTACGCTGGGCTGATTTTTCCGGGGCGAATCTCAGTGAAGCGCGGTTTGTTCGACCCCTACCCACGACGATTCGTCGCGATCGCATTACTTCAGTTAACCCCCCGTTAGTCATCTCCCAACTCACGGCGGCGGACCTGCGCGACGCTATTATGAACGGGACCAATCTTCATAAAGCTAATTTAAGCGGGGCCAATCTCGTCCGTGCAGACTTGAGAAATGCCAACCTCACCCAAGCAGACTTATCCACTGCCAATGTTCGCGCCGCCAACCTCTCCGGGGCGAATCTCCGAGGGGCGCGCTTACTCACCAGCAAGCTCAATGGTACGGACCTGAGTTTTGCAGACTTGAGTTTTACGGAACTCAGCGGGGCCTATCTGATGGATGCCAATCTCCAGCAAGCGAGTTTGCGCGGGGCCAATTTATCGGCGATCGAACCCACGGGTCCCCAATGTCCTGGGGCTACCTGTAAGGTGTCCCCGACTTACCTAGACCGGGCCAATTTACTGGGGGCCGATTTGCGCGGGGCGAATTTAACCGGGGCCAGTTTAGAACGAGCGACCCTCCAAAATGCCAATTTATATGGGGCGAATTTAGCCCGGGCGCGTCTGGGAGAGGCTAATTTGGAAAATGCTCAATTAATGAATACTAATCTCAACGAGGCGCAACTCAGTCTCACCCCGCCCGATGGCGGGCGCAGATAGTTTCCAGAGTCGGGGCAATTCCTTAATTGCCCCTCCAAATCCGGAAAGACAAAAATTTAGATATCGCATCTGCAATCTCTATTAAGATGCGCTAGAATTGTAAAGAAATATAAATGCTATCCGCTTTACTTTTTTCTGCAATTTCGCATCCCTGACGCAATTTATGAGTCTTCCCATTCGCAACCTCGCAATCATCGCTCACGTCGATCACGGTAAAACCACCCTCGTTGACGCCCTCCTCAAACAATCTGGCATCTTCCGCGAAGGGGAAGAGGTTCCTGATTGCGTCATGGACTCCAATGACTTAGAACGGGAGCGCGGCATTACCATTCTCTCCAAAAATACTGCCGTTCGCTTCAAAGACACGTTAATCAATATTGTCGATACCCCCGGTCACGCCGACTTTGGCGGCGAAGTGGAACGGGTTCTGGGCATGGTGGATGGCTGTCTGCTGATTGTAGATGCCAATGAAGGCCCCATGCCTCAAACTCGCTTTGTCTTGAAAAAAGCCTTAGAAAAAGGACTCCGCCCGATTGTGGTGATCAATAAAATTGACCGCCCCCGCGCAGACCCCCACGCGGCAGTAGATAAAGTCTTGGATTTATTCATCGAACTTGGGGCCGATGATGACCAGTGCGAGTTCCCCTACCTGTTTGCTTCGGGTTTGTCGGGATATGCCAAAACGAATATGGAAGAAGAAGGGGTAGATATGCAGCCCCTGTTTGACCTGATTCTCGATCGCGTTCCGCCTCCGGTCGGAGACCCCACCAAACCCCTTCAATTACAAGTCACGACCCTAGATTATTCCGAATATGTAGGCCGAATTGTCATCGGTCGGATTCATAATGGGGTCATTAAAGCCGGTCAACAGGCGGCTTTAGTCAAGGAAGGGGGCGAAATTGTTAAGGCTAAAATCACCAAATTAATGGGATTTGAAGGTCTCAATCGGGTGGATATGCCGGAAGCTTCCGCTGGTTATATTGTTGCCGTTGCGGGGTTTGCGGATGCGAATATTGGGGAAACCATTACTTGTCCCAATGATCCCCAAGCGTTACCTTTAATTAAGGTGGATGAACCGACGTTACAGATGACCTTCTGGGTGAATGATTCGCCCTTTGCTGGACAAGAAGGCTCCTTCGTCACCTCTCGCCAATTGCGCGATCGCCTCCTCCGAGAACTCGAAACCAACGTTGCCCTCCGCGTCGAAGAAACCGACTCCCCGGATAAATTCCTCGTTTCAGGACGGGGTGAATTGCACCTGGGTATCCTGATCGAAACCATGCGTCGGGAAGGCTACGAATTCCAAGTTTCCCAACCCCAGGTGATCTATCGTGAAATCAACGGTCAACCCTGTGAACCGTTTGAATGTCTGGTTCTGGATGTTCCCGAAGAAGGGGTCGGCGGTTGTATGCAGCGCCTCGGAGAACGACGCGGGGAAATGCAAGATATGCACGTCAATGCCACGGGACGCACGCAATTGGAATTTGCTATTCCTGCACGCGGTTTAATCGGGTTCCGAGGTGAGTTTATGCGTCTGACTCGCGGGGCGGGAATTATGAACCATAGTTTCCTAGATTATCGCCCACTTGCTGGAGATATTGAAGCCCGTCGGAATGGTGTGATTATTGCCTTTGAGGAAGGAACGGCAACGTTCTATTCGTTGAAAAATGCTGAGGACCGAGGGGTGTTCTTTATTACTCCCGGTACTAAAGTATATAAAGGCATGATTGTCGGGGAACATAACCGTCCTCAAGACTTAGATTTGAACGTCGCGAAAACAAAGCAGTTGAGCAACGTGCGGTCTTCCACTGGAGATGAATTGGTGCAGTTGCAAGCGCCGGTGGAAATGAGTTTAGAACGGGCGCTGGAATACATCGGTCCCGAAGAGTTGTTAGAAGTCACCCCGATATCGATTCGCTTGCGGAAGATGTCGATTAAGAAGTTAGCAAAACGCTAAATTAATGTGAGAGTAGAGTGGCGGACAGGCTCAAGCCTGCCGCTATACAAAAATAGCCCGCGTAGGCGGGCTATTTTATTGGATGTAATAATAACTTCAGTGGTTCTCTGGGTTCGTAGGAACGAGAGAATTAAGCAAAATCCCGAGGCGATCGCGAGGCATCAAATCCGCCTGTGCGAATCAAGCGATCCAATTCATTGGGGTCGGGAGAGTGCATCTCAGCTACTTCGATCGCCACACGACCCTCCATGACTTTGCGATACAGGTCCTGATTCATCACCTGCATTCCTTCATAAGTATCCGAATGCATTAAGGCAAAAGCCCCTTCATCATCTCCCTTATACAAGTAATCCTGCATGGTGGTGGTATTGATTAACACATCATTAATCGTCGTCCGTCCTCCATCAGTGGTGGGAAGCAACAGTTGAGCAACCACCGCATACAATGTTTCTACAATCTGAATTCGCAGGGCGACTTGTTCTTCTGGATTGAACATATTTAAGAGACGGTTGATCGCGCTGATGGCCGTCCGGGTATGGAGGGTTCCCAGGACCAAGTGGCCGGTTTGTGCCGCTTGGAGGGCGATATTGATCGTCAGGCGATCGCGCATTTCCCCAATCAGAATCACATCCGGGTCCTCCCGCAAAGCCGATCGCAAGCTGGAGTGGAAATCATCCGTATGCAGTCCCACTTCCCGTTGCGAGATCAGGCAACTTTTCGACGCATGGACATATTCAATCGGGTCCTCAATGGAAATGACGTGCTTAAAGCTGCTTTCGTTTAAACAGCGAATCATCGCCGCCATTGTCGTCGATTTACCCGAACCCGTGGGACCCGTCACCAACACCAACCCCTGGGAATGGGAAATTACTTTTTTGAGGACTTCCGGTAAGCGCAGTTCATCGATGGAGGGAACATGGAGGTCAATCAAACGCAGGACCATCGCCCCACCCATCAGGGTTTCAAAGCAATTCACCCGACAGCGAATAAAACCAGGGTAGAAAATGGCGGTATCCAGTTCTTTGGTTTTAGCAAATTGGGACCGCTGCGCCGGGGTGAGAATTTCGTTGAGATAAGCGTTAAACTTTTCTGGGGTTAGGCGGGGTTGTTCCGGGGCTTCGCGCATTTGTCCCCGGATTCTGAATCGGGGGATTTCGCCAACGCGAATGTGAATATCTGAGGCTTTGCAACTATGGGCTTGTTCGACCAGGGCTTTGATATAATTAGTGGGAGTTGCTGCCGGTTGCGCGGCGTTTCGATTGGCGATACCGGAGGGAGGCGGCGGTGGGGGTGGCAGCACTCTGGGCGGTCCGCTGGATTTCTGGCGTTTTATAGAGCTATTTGTCATCGTCATTTTTTTTCTCCTAGGATTGGCGATCGCCCCTGATTTTTTCTAAAAATGCGTAAAAATACCGTTGGCCGGTGTAGATATCGGGTAGGCCGGTCAATTTTTTGATGTATTTACTCAATATTGTAGAAAATTTTTTTACACTTGGTGGTTTCAGGTTATGGGTTTCTCATTTTGATCAAGATCTCTACGGGTTTGGGGTTAGCCTGCATAAAGGGGGATGAATTGGATCTATCCAAAGTGGGGACTATAACGAGACAAATTTTGTCGCCACTCGGGGAAGAAAGGAGGTCCAAATTAGAGACTCCCGGGATCCGCCAGCTTTGTCCTGGACTAGAGGGGTTAAGGTGAGGCATCCGTGCATGGGGAGGGGTCACCATTTAGGGTTCTTTCAGTTTCCCCTATTTAGGGTCTGGAAGTTAGAAAACCGGCACATCGCGATCGTCGGCGTGAGGGGGTTTATAGATATACTCTCGGTCAAACTGTAAATTTTTTGCTAACTCCCCTAGGGTTTCTATTTTTTCCAGTTTAAAGACTTCAAAGATATAATCTAAAATTTTATCCTCACTTAGGTCAATTTTAGTATAATAGAAGCTACCACTGACATCTCTGGCAATGAGCTTTTCATGAATTAATTTTTCTCGAATGGGTTTAATATAGCGATAAAATATCATTACCTGAATGGCGTAGCGCCCTTGAATTTCAAAAAAGCGCTGTTGTTCAATAAAGCTCATTCTAAAAATAATTTTAATAACTTCTATCCCAATAATAAAATTTAACAGATGAGTTAAGTAATCAGTTGTTAAATTTTCGGGAACGGTTCCAGTTAGTAAATAATACCGATAATAATATTCAGCAATTCGTTTGGATTCTCCAGTTTCATCAACGCCAAAATACTTGAAAACGGTATGAATCCGGTCCTGGAGATAATTTTGAGTTTTTTCAGCTAAACTGACTAATTCAGACTGAATTAAATCATTTAATGCCTGATGTTGTTGTTCCGGAGAAATGCAGGCAAATAAAGTTAAAGAATTTAATAAATAGCGGCGGGTACTTGGAGTTTTAGTGCGAAATTCTTCTAAGAAAGATTCGGGAATAATGTGACCTTTATCGAAGCGTTTATGTCTAAATTCTTGAGTCATAGCATAAATCCTTGACGGCAGCGCTCATGAGTGGATAAAGGGGATGAAAGAGCCAGCATTGGGGTTCCTCCTGGCCGATCGCCAGCACCAGGTAAGAGAAGAGGTAATGCCGTTAGGGAAACCTCGGATCCTGGACAGAGTAGCCACATTCGGACCGGGTTCCAATGGCGAAAGCGGTTGAAATGAGCGGGAATTGGGAGAAACCGCGATCGCCATACTGGGGTTCCCCGGATCTAGCTTGATTCAAGATTGAGAATTTGGCATCTCTGCTGATGGGTTGGGGGGGGTTATGTGGAACTCGGGTATGCCGTTAACTGAAGAATAGAACGCACTTGTCTTGATTTTAGCGTATTTTGGGAGGGTTTGAAGGGGGTGGAGAACCCGAAAGTTGCCTAGCTAAACCAGAGTAATCCCGCCACCAGTAACCCGACTGCCACCATCGCCACCCAAACAAATCCATTATCTTGGGTATTGATTTGGGAGAGGTCCTCAAACGGCAGTTCCGATTCCGAAGACTTGGGTTTTGGCTTTTTTGCCGTTGCCGTCATGCTGACTTGTGCAATTTTTGAGTTCCCCTCATCCAGGGTACTCATATCAGGAATGGAAACGAGCCATTCTGGACGGGATCTGAGTTCGGGTGCTTCTAAAATATAGATTAAGCGTTTGGCTTGTTTGCGGGTTTCGATGCTAGGATGACGCAGTAGTGTTCGGCATAAGGCGATCGCCTCAGAGGATTGTCCTGCTGCCTGGTAAGCGGTGACCAACCACATCAGGGTTTCTCCCCCTAATCGGGAATTGCGATCAACCAATTGACTCGCTTTTGCTAAGAATTGCACCGCTTCTCGATACTGACCTCGCTCAAATGCGTCTTTGCCAGTCTGGTACTCAAGTTTAAATTGCTCTAAGGGTTCTCTACTCACGATTTTTCTATAAAATGTCGCTGTTGATTGCTGAAATAGCCAATCTACTGAATCATTTTAGCGTTCCTGTGCGTCACCGAACCTGGTACTGGATTTGATTGATTTGGTTTATCCCCATTTTGAGGCAACACAATGTTTGATAAAATTCGTTCGTTTAGAGCATCTCATCCCGTCGCGATCGCCTTAGCACCGATGGCGATCGCTGCTGGAGTCTTTCAGTTTAACACCCCAGCCGCTCATGCTAATCTATCCATCGTGATTGACCGGGGGATTTCCATTCAGGTAGGACAACCCAGAACCGTCCATTATGGGTATCCCGGGGTCTATCCAGGACAATATAATCCCTATTATCCTCCCAATTATTATCCCCAATATTATCCCCAAACGGGACAGCCGACGATTCGGAATTCTACCTTAATTAATCCCACGGTAATTGATTCTCGCATCGAAAATTCTACCCTGATTAATCCGGTAATTATTGATTCCCAAAATCGCAACCGACTGCTAGTTCAACCTCGGACTAATCGGGTGCGAGGCGTGCTTCCCGGTTCGTTATAAATTTCTTGAGTTTTTAAAGATTAAATCCGGCAGAGTTATCTGCCGGATTTTTTAGGCCAGTAAAACTTCAATCGTTACCCCTGCAAAGTGGTTGACTGAAGATAGAGCCATTATGAAAGAAGAGAAACTTAAGCTCGCCGCAACCCGGTATGGCGTTGCATCACTAAAGAACGCTTATCCAGTAAGGTCATAAAAATGGGCATTTCTGCCGCAGTGCGATCGCCTAAATTCAGGGTCCGAACTGCCACATCAAACGTCTCGCCTCGGGTCATCCGTTCGGCAATATCCCCGACTTCATCCCAAGTTAAATGACTGTCAATATAAGCTTTTGCCATTGCAATCAACATTGATTCGTGAGGATTTCCCTCCCCTTGGGTCATCATCGTGTGAGGAATATCCAAAACCCGGTCAAAAATATGATACCAACTCCGAGGTGCGAAGCGGGAAACCGACTCAAACAACGTGCGATGTTCCCGATGACCTACGGCGCGATCGCTCTCACTCGAAATAATAAACATCGGTGCCGAGGCTTCTCGTTTCGCCCGATTCAGCACATCTCCCCCCATCAACAACACCGTTTTTAGGGCTTCCACGTCAAAACCATCGTACCCATACCGTGCCTGTCCGGGTCTTGGTGCACCCCAATCACAATAGTCCGGGGTCAGCTTTCGCACAAACAAATCCAATACCCGACTACTACTGCTTAAATAGGGCGCAAATAACAAACAACCGGCAATATCGTTACAGCGTTCCAACGCCAACCATGCCCCTACCGTCCCCCCGCCGGATAACCCACCGATGTAGACCTCTTCCCCCAACTCTTGAGCGCGATCGAGCCATTCCTGGGCAAAATCTTGATACGCTGCTGCCGTAGTCGGTAATGGCGCAGGATTCTGGCGACTCCAATTCCCCCCCTGACCATGACCGGGCATTAAGGGGACTAAAACATTGTAACCCGCCTTAAAAAATGCCTCTCCCATTGGCACAAACTGCCAGGGTGCAGCGGTAAATCCATGAAAGAACAGCAACACTTTTTTAGTCCGGCGAGGATGGAGAAAAAAGCGCGATCGACAGTGTTCATTCAGCAGAGGCAGCGCATCTTCACGGCTTTTGGCATTGCAAACAAAGTCGGCGATCGAACCACAGTAATTCAACATTTAAACACCCGGTACAGTCAGAAGGATCAAGGATATATAGCTATTTCATCCTTCTGACTCGGCAATCCTGATATAATGAAAAATCGCTTCTGAACTTTACCGCTGATATCCCGAAGCCACAATCATTGAACCAATTCCCGTATCGGTCAAAATTTCCAGCAATAAAGAGTGAGGAATCCGACCATCAATAATGTGAGCCGCTTTTACGCCTTGGGCCAAACTCCTCACACAACAGGTCACCTTGGGAATCATCCCCCCGGAAACTACCCCGGTTTTCATCAGTTCCCGCGCTTGTTGAATATCCAGTTGCGCCAGCAGGGTAGAAGGGTCTTTAGGGTCTTGTAAAATTCCAGCAGTGTCCGTCATTAAGATTAATTTTTCCGCACCCAAAGCCGCAGCCAGTTCTCCAGCGATCGTATCCGCATTAATATTATACGATTGACCCGCCTCATCCGCCGCCACACTGGAGACTACGGGAATATACCCGGATTTGACTAAGGCTTCTAAAATTTTGGTATTCACCGAACTCACTTCCCCGACAAACCCAATTCCTTCATCCCCTTGAGGACGTGCGGTGATTAAATTCCCATCCTTCCCGCACAACCCGACAGCAGAACCCCCCGCTTGATTAATCAGGGCGACAATTTCCTTATTCACCCGGCCTACTAACACCATCTCGACCACATCCATTGTCGGCGCATCAGTGACCCGCAGACCATTTTTAAATTGAGGTTCGATGCCGAGTTTGTCCAACCAGCTATTAATTTCCGGACCGCCTCCGTGGACCAACACAGGCCGGACCCCCACACAGGCCAAAAACACCAAATCCCTCATTACTTGGTCTTTGAGGGTACTATCTTTCATCGCTGCACCCCCATATTTAACTACAATGGTGCGTCCAGCAAATTGCTGGATATAGGGGAGGGCTTCACTAAGCACCTTCACCCGCATTGCTTCAGTTTCTTGTTGGCTGAGTTCTTTCTCGGTCAGCATAGGTATTCCCTGAAAATAGGACACTCCTAGCTTATGGCAATTTTTCAACCCTGAGAATCATCCAAAAAATTTGGGTGGGGGTAATCCAGCGAGTTGCTTCAGGAAGGGGGGGATTTAGTTTTGATTAACTCGGTGTTTGAGGATTTTGGCAATTTCCCCTAAAACTCCTGTAGCGATTTGTTCCGGGGTATCTTCCGGACCGACAATCACGCGCACATCGGCTTGGGAGTAGAGAGATTGGCGTTGGTCAAGGAGCGATCGCAGTTTAGCCATTGGGTCAGGGTCTCTTAACAATGGCCGGGTGGTATCCCCTTCCAAGCGCTGATAAAGTTGCTCCACAGGAACATCCAACCACACCACCACCCCATGTTGCAAATAACTCCAGTTTTGCCGATTCAGGATAATCCCTCCCCCCGTAGCGACAACCAGACGGGTATAGGCGCACAATTCGCTCAACACCTTGGTTTCCAGTTCCCGAAACGCCGCCTCGCCACTTTCGGCAAAAATTTCCGGGATAGACTGACCCGCCACCTGTTCAATCAGGCGATCGGTATCAAAATAACGATACTCCAGTTGAGGGGCCAGAATTTGGGCAACGGTGGTTTTTCCAGACCCCATCATCCCGACGAGATAGAGATTGCATCCTTTGAGAAACTGATTCACGATACTTGCTTAAGGCAGGGCGAGGTTATTTTTACCATTCTTGGGGGTCGCAAATCAAGGGTGAGGAGAGTTATCCTGGTTCTCGGGTTCTGCCTCCTCCTCTGTCATCTTTTATTCTGGGATTGATGGCAACCCTTACCTTTTTCTACAACTAATTGTATTCCTTGTCTAATCAACCAAACAACGAATCCCAGTAAAAACCCGATCGCAATGCTAATCCCCAAAACTTTGGTAAAGGGATGGAGGGGTTGATTAAAATCGGGCATCCATTGAATGGTCATCTCCCCTGTCTCACTTCCAGCAGTGAGATAGCCGGAACTGGATGCGGCAATCCCGGCACCGGCTAATCCGGCGCTGATGACATAAATCAGGGTTTCTAGGTTGCGATCGCGCTGTTTTTCCTGTTCTAACCGCAGGCGATCGCGCTTCGCTTGGTCGATTTCTACAATCCCTCGAATGGAGGCGATCGCCTGGTCCATCAACTTCGTCCCCTGTTCAAAATAGCCTAAATCTGCCTTAATTTGCGTCCGCAAATGCGGGGCCGTTTCTTCACCGAAGTGCTTCAAAAATGATAGTTCTTCCTTGTCGATTCCTAGTTTAGCACAAATCTCCTCAATTCTCTCCTTATAGTTGTAAAGATTTATCTCAATTGTATTGGTAAAATCTTTCATCTTTCCCAGTAGGCGGCTGTATTGTAGAGTATCACTGGATAAGTGCTTTAACTGGGCTTTAAAATCATCTAAATAAGCGTCATCCTTGGCATCAGGGTTAGCAGTATCCAGCTTATCTTGCAGCCTATCAAGGAACGGATCCAATTCGCGATAATAGGTAGTCAATTCCCCGTAAGTGTGGCGACTGTCATGAAAGGCGCGAATAATTTTGCTGCGGTAGAACAACAAGTCAAAGATAGAATAAAAGCAAGTTTGCAGGAGGCGATCGGTTTCTTTATCGCGAAATAGCCAGATAAGCACATGGGGAGACTCATCGGGGTCGCTGATTTTTCCATATTCAAAAATTGGGCTACCGAATAACTCCCCTTGGCGGGAGATAGGCGGGGAATTTGGACTGATTAAACTTTGGTAACAGCAATGCACTAAATGGTCTAAAGATTGCCGATATTGTTGTTTCAGTTCAGGCGTTAAATAGGCAGTCAGGATGAGAGTTTGCCCGAGAAATTGAGGATACTTTGGCAGGAGTAAGGGAATGTGCGGGGTAAAGGTTTTCAGGTGATTGACTGCCACCTCGGGGAGGGATGGATTTTCATCGTCATAACCGACATTCAACAACACAGCATAGCTATCATGGATTTGCCACGGTTGGACATATCCTTCAATCTCTGGGGAGTCGGTGAGGGTGAAGGGGATATCAGACTGATTCGGCAAGAGAATCTGGCGAGAAGGGCCATTGTCCGTCTGGCTAAAATCCAGATGGGGGGTCAGTTTTTCTGGGGTAAACTGATTTAAAATCACATCACAATAGTGCCACAGTGGATAATTGTCCCCCTGGATGCGTTCATCGCGGAGGGAGTAGGCGCAGAGATAGACATTGGGGGCAAAAATGCGATCGCTTGCTGGAGTGGGTTGGGGATTCATGGGAATTGCTGGGAGGGGTGAGTGCCTTTGTGCTTCAGTCAAAGGTTAAACAGAGGGGTTGGCATTGATGAATGGAGAGTGAATATCAATCTGCCAATTTTCATCGATAAATTCCAGATTTTCATCATAAATTAGCATCAGTTCACCGATACGCGGGTTAGGGGAGATGGTTTCTGGGGAGATTTCAGCTAAATTGAGAACAAATTTTAGTTGGATCCGGCGTTTGTCCCCGTGAAAGGCGATCGCGCGGGTGACTAATTCAGGGGAAAGAGGACGAGGCAAGGTGATTGTTTCATAAAATTGGTCCGATTCATCCCAATACCCCGCTATTTTATAATCGGACAATTCCAGATGCTCAAGAACCAAAGACTGGGCATCAAAATGGGTAAAAATTTCAGATAAATCCTGCCAACCTGGATGATTTTTTAAGGTAACCATAGTTTTTATTCCTTCTGGATTTCCGGCCAACTATCGGGTAAACTTTCCATGAATTTAACTTTTGTCCTTGCCTACCGCTTCTGATTGATTAGAGTGGCCGATTTTGGGCAGTCGGTCTTGCAAGGTATCTGCGATCGGGTGAACGGGTAAGTTAGTCAGAATTTGGCGATTTTCCTGGGTAGGTATATTATTTTGTGCTTTAACTTTTCGAGTAGCAGCGCGGACTTCATCTCGGATAGTCGGATATTGCTTGCACCAGTCTTTAATCCAGTTAGAAATGTTTGAAATTGGTGCATCAGGGGATTGGGTAAGGGATTGGTTGAGCTGGTCTAAAGCTATCTGAACATCGGATGTTTGAAATAAATCGGGTTTCGTTTCCAAAACCTTCAGAAATGCAGTTAAGGTTTCTTCGGGATTCGTCATGGTTTTCGTTTCCTCCACGAATAGCTATAAATTTATCTATTTTAGCAAAAAAATCGCTCAAAATCCATCGGCTTAGACTTTCCCATCGCCCGGTCCTGTTTAGCCCGTCGCGCTGCTGCTACTAATGCGGATTGGGTTTGATGAAAGGACGCCTCCCACTGCTGTTCATCCTGTAAATCGGCAACATATTCTCGCAAATACTCCAGCACTTGTTCTTGTAATTCCCTGGGCAAAGCGGCTACTATCTGCACTAAATCTTTGACGGATGCTGATGACATAACGGTGACTTCCAGACTTTTTCCACCTAAATTATAGCTGCCTCCTGACTTGTGCTAACCCAGTTTTTCTACTGTCCAACCGAGCAAAATGCCGACCAATAATAGGGAGACTGGAAGGGAATTTCCGTGAGACTGTACCATCCCGTCAACTCATCATCCATTTCCTGACGCCGTTCCTCCCCAATCAACGGACAACCCGCAATCCACTCCAACAACTTGTCTACCGTGACTTGCCGCATCCACTCCTGAGTTTGCTTCACTGCCAACGCCACCGGAGGCTGATTTTCCCCCAGGAGAGTTTCGTAAAAGCGAATCATAAAAATCGCCGTGGATAAATCATTCACCGCCCATAATGTCCCGAGAACATTCCGCGAACCGGCAAAGAAAAATCCGGCAAGAATGCTGATATATTCATCGCTACTGGTGCGAATATCCGTAATACCTGTTTCGCAAGCAGAGAGGGTGACGAGACGACATTGCCGGAAGCGCAGGTTAAAGATTTCTGGCAGAGTCAGGCATTCGATAGCGTCAAACTCACCGCCTTGAGAACGAATCCGGGGAGTCGCTGTTTCCGTAGCCGCAGTTTCCGGCAGTTTGGCATCGGCAAAAATCAGTCCCGAATTGCGTGGATTGGCAAAGTCAAAAGACCCGTGACAGGAGAAGTGGACGAAAGCGGCATCTTTTAATTGGGTTGCCGCTTGGTTAAACCCAGTTTTGCTGGCAGCATCTCCTTTTAAGACAGTCAAGGGATTAAATTGAGTTTGAATTGCTTCGACTTCGATATTGGTATAGTATAAATCTCCCGTCGGGTTTTGGATCGCAAACAAAGATTTCTCTTCTCCCTCTTTTCCTAGAGGGGTACTATCTTGTGATAAAGATAACTGCAAAATCTGACTACTGGGGGCATAGCGAATCCCTTGGGGAAATTTATCGCTGAGATATTCAGTCTCAGAAACGGGTAAAGCATGGAGAGGAAATAAATGCAGAAAGCGATAGGGAACTAAGATTAACTCCTGACAGTGGGAAGGAATACGAGAAAGCAGTTGATCCAGTTCCAAAATCGCTGCCAACCGCTGTAAGTAGAAGGGTAACTGCTTCTGCCACTGCTTATTATTTGTGTAATAAGCTTTTAAATACTCATTTGTCAACTGTCCCAACCTATTCCAGGCATCTTTATCGGTAGAGACAAAAATAGGCTCACCCTGACGAGTGACGATAAAGGCATGGATGCCTTTCCTTGTAGAATACCACTCCACCATAACAGTGTTATCATCCACGAGGGCTTGAATTTCCCGGTAGGGGATAGATTGTACTTGTTGCCCGAATCGGAATTTCGGGTCATGCGCGGTGATTTCCTCTTCGACTAACGTATCAATGTCTTGGCGTAATTTGATGAGTTGTTGAGTTATTTCAGTCTTTGAGAGTGGGGAAAATGTGCTGCTATCCCGCTGCTGCTGGAGATTCCAACACTGTTGGGATAAAGCATCGTAACGTTCCCACACTTCTGCGGAAACCCCTGGCGGTTTGAGGCGGGTAGCTGCCATCAATTCCACTAAGTTTCTGGCTTTGCTGCGTTCCGCATATTCCAAAGCCGCCGAGGAATTCTCTAATTCTAGACAAACTTCGACCATGACTTGATAGAGTTCCTGCCATTCTTCCGCTAATTTCTGTTTGTCTGCCTCACCCCCAATCATGATGCCACTGCGAATCTCTTCTACGGTATCAATCGCCGACGCAAAGGTCTTGTAGGCATTTTCTAATTGGTAACTGTTGCGATAGGCAAGTCCTAAATTAAATAAGGTCTGGGTATGATCGTGAGGTAATGAAGTACGAGTTCTAACTTTCAAGGCCAACTCAAAACATCTAATTCCTTCACTAATTTTCTCATTATTATCATGGTTCAAATCTGAAGCGCAAATTGTACAGCCCATGTTGTTGAGAGCTGTCGCCCAAAAGTCAGGAAATTTATCTTGTTTATAAACTTTTAAAGAATCGTCAAAGCAGGCTATCGCCCGCTTTAAATTATCTACATGATTTCCACAAACTCTATTTCGGTAGGCTTCTCCTAAACTATTTTTTGTCATAGCCCATTCTTGCGGATATTTTGTTAAAATTCTCACTGTCAACGATAACTTTAGATGATGAATTGCACGCTCAATATTTTTCTTTAAACCGCCTTTTGTGTGATTTCGGTAAGTTTCTCCAATGTTATGCTGAGTCATTGCCCAGTTATATGGATTTTTAGATCGCTTACGAACTTTTAAGGCTGCTTTAAAATACTTAATAGCGCATTCAATGTTATCTTCTCTATTTCCTCGTATTCTAGAACGATAAGCCCCCCCTAAATTGTTTTGCGTATCTGCCCACTTTTCAGGAAACGTCTCATAGGTATAAATTTGTAATGCTTGTTCATAACAGGCGATCGCTTGCTCCAAGTTCTCGGCTTGCTCTTCTTTAATACGAGTTTGGTAGGCATTAGCCAACGATATTTGGGTAAGAGCCCAATTATATGGATTACGCAGAGTATTGCTAAATACACTCAGGGCAACTTGGTGTCCAACAATAGCAATTTCTATATTCATCGCCGTATTGCCCTCCGGAAATTGGGTCATTAATGTACTAAATATTCCAATATTTACGGCAGCATCATGTGCTTTTTTAGGATCTATATTAGCTAGTCTATGATTATTCCATGTTTGCAAGATCTGGGCCAAGTTCAAATCCAATTTATCTAGGTTCTGTTGCAGCAGGGGATACACTAATGAGGGATTGCCTTGACTATCTTCAGTCGCTTTCAATACCTGTATTAAAAACGTGAGATAGTCTTCCGCTGTAGCATGATCTGGGGTTTCCTTGGATTCACCCCCACCTCCAGAGGGTTGCCGGTTGAGAGATTCCCCTAACTGTTGCGCCAGACTCCGCAGAAACTGATCTTGATTCTCTTCCCCTGCCTGCCGCAACTGTTGCGCCACCTGTTCGCATACCTGCACAAATCCCTCATCTACTAATTTGATCGCCTGGTTGAGGATTTGCGGTTTCTCGCCATCTGGACAGGCGAGGAGTTGTTGAATCAGGTTGTGATAGGCTTGGAGGCGCTGTTCGTTCATGACCCGGGATACAGTAGGGAGATGGTTGTTATTGTAACCCAACCTAACTGACTGGATTTTGAGATAAACTTCAGGGGTACTGGTTGAACCTTTTCACCTAATGCTCATTCCCTACTCTGAGAACGCAGTGGTCGATATTCGTAAACTCCGGGACTACTGCCTTAACCTAGAACATAATGATGGCAAGCACAAGGCGCGGCTGTTTTTGTCTATTCTGGGGATGAGTGCCGATGATGCAGAAGCCTTACGCCAAATTTTGCTAGAGGTTGTTAACACTCAAGAAGCACAACTCGGCAGACTCGATGACTTTGGTCAACGTTACACTCTTGATTTTACAATGGAATGGTAGGACAAAAAGGCCACCCTTCGCAGTGGTTGAATTATAGAGGCTGGTTCCAATATCCCTAAGTTAACGACCTGTTACCCATTATCCTAATTAGAGGTAAAATTGATGAAACTCAACCAAATTAAGTTATTAGATATAGTCGCTCTTACTGTTGACATTCCTCAATACAATTTATGGCAAGGGCAAGTTGGAACTGTGGTAGAAATTTTGGCAGATGGTGCCGCGTTTGAAGTGGAATTTACCGACTCTCGCACAGGTCAAACTTATGAATCTGTTGGTTTACGTCGGGAGCAAATTATGGTGTTACATTTTGAGCCAGTATCTCCAGATGCCAATGCAGCTATGCTGCCGGTCTAACCGTTATCATGACTCTTTGCTATTAAAATGACTGTTGCTCAAAATCCCCAAAAAACTGCGATTAGGGCTGTGGTCCAGTCTGGGTTAAAACCCGGACTTATTTTAAAAAGTTGGGCGAATTAGCCACCAATTATGGGGAGAAATCGGGTTTCTAAATTAACCCTGGGATAGGAGGCAAAAATTTGTGTAGAAACCCGGTTTCTTTGGGTAGTGCTTTAATTCCAAATTCGTTGAACTGGATAGGCATCGAAAGCTATATCTTTACTCAAGATAGGGATATTTTCTTGGATGGCTTGGGCAATTAATAGTCTATCAAATGGATCTCGATGATGAAAGGGGAGATTAGAGAGTAACCTCAAATGCCTCAGATTAATCGACAACAGGTCAAAATCAGCCCATTGAATTTTATCCGCAATATAATCAGCGGCGAGATTTTCTAGGGTTAATTTATTTTGACTTTGTTTAATCGCCATTTCCCACACGCTGGCTACACTAATCAATTTTGATTTTGATTGTCTTCTATCAACAGGCGAGCTTTATCGCTCAATTTAGGGTCTCCCATGAAAAACCACAGCAAAGTATGAGTATCCAGGAGTAAACGCATTACATATACTCCTGAAAATCATCTAAGGGTTCATCGAAGTCATCCGATAGGGCAATTTTGCCTCGATCGCAGCCAAATAAAGGGGGACGTTGGCTAGGAAGGGGGCAGGGGGAAATTTTAATCTGTTGCTGATTGTTTTTAGTAATCAGAATCTCTTCTCCGGCAAAAGCCTTTTCCAAGAGTTCAGGGAGTTTAGTCAAGGCTTGGTTAATGTCAATACTTTCCATTATGAATAACTTCTATAATTGATAGACTGGTTGAGGATTTAGGTTTCCTCGCCGCTGGGACAGGTGAGGAATTGTTGAATCCGATTGAGATAGGTTTGGATGCCTTGTTTGTTCATGGCCGGGGATACAGTAGGGGGATGGTGGTTATTATAATCCCGTTTGTCTCAGGAACCGATGGTAAACTGGAATTCTATGATTTCGCTATTATAACCCCAAACAATAGCGCACTGCTTCTTCAATTTCTAACATTTTCTCAGAAGATAATCGTCCTGCTGCTTGGTCTGGAAATCGAGTTTGGTCAAGAGAACGAATTTGAAAACATAGAAATACGGTTTCTAAGGGAAGTCCACTGTCTTCGGGTAAGACTCTGACATTGGTTGGGAAATCTCGGCGAATATTTTCGCCTTTTGTCCCCACAACTACTGTAACCACTAGGGGCAGTTCATTCACCGCATTGATGGATAAAACTAAGACGGGTCGTTTTCCCGCCTGTTCTTTCCCCTGAATCGGGTTGAGATTGACAAAATAAATTTCTCCTCTTTGAATTGCCATCAAGTTTATAACCCATCAAGTTCGGCAATGGCAAACTCTTCATCGATAGCGGCAATTTCTGCTTGAACTTCTGGGTCTTGGGCCATTTCTTGCAGTTGAGATTTTAAAAAGGCGCTATCATTAAATTTGCTAGGCTGTTGTGCTTTACTTTTAATTTGGTTGACCAAGTTCTCCAAAAGCCACTGTTGTTCGGAAAGAGATAAGTTGCGGATATCGCGAACAATTTCTAATAATTTAGATGAAACCATGTGCTGTTCTCCTTCAATCTAGGAACGGCAAAATTTTGAGCAAAAACCCGCACCCTTTAGGGTGGGGCTATACGGACAAAGCCTGCCTACGCAGGCTGCTCAATAAAATACATCTTTGATAGCCTGATTTGGTATCAGTGGCTATTTTACCTCAAAAAGCGCGTTTCTTAACTCAATTTTTGTAAAGATGCGTGGTGTTATGGTAACAACCCGATCTCTCAGGGTTTGCCGGGGTTTATCAAGTTCAGAACCCGGGCTTTTTACGGCTAAATCCTCTCTCTGGGACGATAATTATCCCCTAAAATCCACCACCTGACTCGCCCCGGACTACCCTAAAATTTCATTAACTTTGATATTAATGTCTGGAAAGGTTTGTAAGGATAGAGTGTCTCCGGGATAGAATTGATTGATAATTTGATACCCGGTGGCAGTGGGTTGGCGGTAGACTTCTAGGCAGTTTTCGGGGAGGTTGACTAACCACACTTCGGGGATGTGATGTTCGGCATAGAGGGGGATTTTTATGCTGCGATCGCCTTCTAAGGTGGTATCGGCAACTTCGACTAATAGAAAAATATCCGCCGGGTGTGGATGTTGGGTGGCATAGAAATCATCCCGGGGTTGCAGCAAGGTTACATCGGGTTGGGGTTGGGAGTTGTTGCCGAGTTGGATGGGGTTTTGGGTGTCGCACAATGCTCGTTTCCTTAATTTTTCGGATAATAATAACTGTAAGCGTCTGACACAAGCGGCGTGACGAGTTCCAATGGGTGACATTTCAATGATTTCTCCTCGAATTAATTCAACGTGATCGCCCTCTTTCAAAACCCCCATTTCTGCCATTTTACTATAATCATCAACGGTAAATTTATGCGAAACTAATTTAACACTCATTTAAGATATTCCTCCTAACTCATTCCCTAAAATTCCCCGCCTGTAGGGACGATTTGCGCATCGCCCCTACAGGCGGAGGTTTAAAACCCCCGCAAGACTTTACAAATCCGATTGAACTAACAAATCAGATGCTAACCGCTTAAACGCTAATCGCTCATTTTCCACATCCACGAAAATCGTATCCCCATTGGTAAAATCACCGCGTAAGATAGATTTAGCAATTTGCGTTTCTAACTCACGCTGGATGGAACGTTTTAGTGGACGTGCGCCATAAACGGGGTCATATCCCACTTCCGCTAAGAAATTCACTGCACTATCGGACAATTTCAATGACATCTTGCGATCGCGCAGGCGTTCGATGACTCGTTCCACTTGCAACTGTACAATCTGCCGCAATTGCTCTTTCTTCAAGGAATGGAAGATAATCATCTCATCAATTCGGTTCAGGAATTCCGGACGGAAATTACTCCGCATCGCATCCATCACCCGACCCCGCATTTCTTCGTACTGTTCGTCTTCCCCGGAGACATCTAAGATAAATTGTGACCCGACATTACTGGTCATAATGATGACGGAATTTTTAAAGTCTACGGTATGTCCTTGTGCATCGGTCACTCGACCATCATCAAGAATTTGGAGCATGATATTGAACACATCCGGGTGCGCTTTCTCGATTTCATCGAATAGAATTACCGAGTAAGGACGACGGCGAATTGCTTCGGAAAGTTGTCCCCCTTCTTCATATCCGACATATCCTGGAGGTGCACCGACTAACCGGGAAACGGCGTGTTTCTCCATGTATTCTGACATATCAATTCGCACCATTGATTCTTCGGTGTCGAACAGATAGGAGGCGAGTGCTTTGGCAAGTTCAGTTTTACCTACCCCTGTGGGTCCGAGGAAGATAAAGCTGGCAACCGGGCGATTTGGGTCAGATAATCCGGCGCGCGATCGCTGAATGGCATCGGCAACGGCGGTGACTGCTTCCTCTTGTCCGATGACCCGCTTGTGCAGTTCGTCTTCGAGTTGCAGCAATTTTTGCATCTCGGATTCCACTAATTTACTAATGGGAATTCCGGTCCATTTGGAGATGATTTCGGCAATATCCGCTTCGGTTACTTCTTCCCGGAGTAAGGTTTGACCGCTAGTTTGATTTGCGGCTAAATTGGATTCTGCCTGTTCCAGTTGCTTTTGCAAATTCGTGAGGTTGCCATATTTCAATTCAGCGGCGCGGTTGAGGTCATAGTTGCGTTCCGCTTGTTGAATTTCAATGTTGACGCGATCGATTTCTTCTTTAATACTCTGAATTTGAGCAATTACGTCTTTTTCAGACTGCCATTGAGCATTCAGGGTATGTTGTTGTTCTTTGAGGTTGCTGAGTTCTTTCTCTAGCCGTTCCAGTCGGTCCTGAGAAGCGATGTCACTTTCATTTTTGAGGGACAACCGTTCCATTTCTAACTGGAGAATTTTGCGGTCAATTTCGTCTAGTTCTTCGGGTTTGGAGGTAATCTCCATTTTCAGTTTTGCTGCTGCTTCATCTACGAGGTCGATCGCCTTATCCGGGAGGAAGCGATCGCTGATATAACGGTTGGATAAAGTCGCTGCCGCAACTAATGCACTATCGGAGATTTTTACTCCGTGATGCACTTCATACCGTTCTTTGAGTCCGCGCAAAATCGAGATACTATCGGCCACACTGGGTTGATCGATATACACTTGCTGGAATCGCCGTTCTAATGCCGCATCTTTTTCGATATATTTGCGATACTCATCCAAAGTGGTTGCACCGATACAACGCAGTTCTCCCCGTGCTAACATGGGTTTGAGCAGGTTTCCGGCATCCATTGCGCCTTGGGTAGCACCGGCCCCGACGACGGTATGAATTTCATCGATAAATAGGATAATATTCCCACCGGATTCGGTGACTTCTTTGAGGACTGCTTTCAGGCGTTCTTCAAATTCCCCGCGATATTTGGCACCGGCAATTAATGACCCCATATCGAGGGTAATTAATTGGCGGTCTTTCAAGGATTGGGGGACATCTCCGGCGATAATGCGTTGGGCGAGTCCTTCGGCGATCGCAGTTTTACCCACCCCCGGTTCCCCAATCAACACCGGATTATTCTTTGTGCGACGAGAGAGAATCTGGATGGTCCGCCGAATTTCGTCATCTCGACCGATTACCGGGTCAAGTTTACCTTCTCGCGCTGCTTGGGTGAGATCGCGTCCATATTTTTCTAGGGATTGATATTTGCCTTCGGGATTTTGATCGGTCACTTTTTGACTGCCTCTAACTTGGGAGATGGTTTCTTTGAGTTTTTGTTCGGTGAGTTTTAATTCTTGGAAGAGCCCTTTACCAAAGCGGTCATCTTTGGCAAATCCGAGTAATAAATGTTCTACGGAAATATATTCATCGGCATACTCTTTCCGATAGGCATCAGCGCGATCAAGGAGGGTATCCACGGTTCGTCCAAGATAGACGGAACTACTCCCACTCACTTTGGGTTGCCGATTGATAAATTGTTCCGTGCGATCGCGCATTTGTTGGACGTTGACTCCCGCTTTATTCAGAATGCTGCTGGAGAGTCCTTCTTGTTCGAGTAACGCTTTCATCAGGTGTTCACTTTCGATTTGCTGATGTTGCGCTTGTTTGGCAAGGTCCGGTGTCTGGGCGATCGCCGCCCACGCTTTTTCTGTAAACTGATTCGGATTATTGGGTTGCATACTATTTTTCCCTATTATTGTCACCTTTTTATTCTAATTAAGCCCTGTCCAGAGTAGAGATCGGGATTCCCGAATTAATTGGGTCGATATTACGCGAAACGGGGGAGATGGGGGATTTGGGAGATTGGGAGATGGGGGGGATTGGGGAGATGGGGAGGATGGGGAGATAGGGGTTTGTAGTCATGATTGAAGTCGTTTCTTCTGCTTCAACTCTCCCCTTTTCCCTGAACAACTTGTTGCAACCAATGGGGATAGGCAAAGGATGCAGCAGGGGTTAGGGGAAATTCCGGGGGATAAGAGGCGCTGAGGACCGTTGCGGTTGCTTTGAGGGTGTGAATCAGGGTGTCTGGGGGGCCATACGCTTCTAGGGCGAGACTCCACCAGGGTTGATCGGCGATCGCCAGTTGAGTCAGTTCTAAACTACACCCCGAGGAACCTGGGCGATCGCTGTTGATGGGTTCAAGCGTGGCATCTTGAACCTGATAGAACCGTTGCGATCGCCTTTTGCGGACCCTCCGCCAGGTTCCCTTTGCTTCCTCATCCGCTGGCATTGCCGGAGTCAACTCCTCACAAACGCACTTTTGCCAAGTTTCCAGATTTCCCGATAAGCAGTCTCCAAACTGGACCTCCCCCCATTCTGCTTGCCGCCATTTGATTTCTAGGCGGTCTTGTCGCCATTATTAGGGGTCGATGGGGAAATCACTTTCCCCACCTCCCATTCAGAACCCAGCGTGCCACTTTCACGGCACTAGG